>NZ_CP046072.1:0-690789 GCF_017357825.1 Sulfurimonas aquatica | reverse complement strand
TATCGTCTTCTATTCGAATTCCAATGCCCCTATACTTTTTAGGTACTTTATTATCATTTATATCTATGTAGATTCCAGGCTCAATTGTCATCACCATACCCTCTTGTAGTCTGATTTCCTTAGAATTTTCATCCATATAAGGAGATTCATCATGAACATCAATTCCCATCCAGTGACCTATTCCATGAGGGTAGTATTTTTTATAGAGTTCTTTTTTTATGACTTTTTTTAGTGGACCTTTAAGTATTCCTAAACTTATCATTCCTTGACTTAAAAGTTCTACCGACTTTTTATGAAGTTTTGTGCGTTTAATTCCAGGTCTTATCATTTTAATGATTTGAAGTTGTACGTCTAAGACCATCTCATAAAGCTCTTTTTGAGCTAATGTAAACTTGCCGTTAACCGGGATTGTTCGCGTTATATCACTCGTATAGTAGTTATACTCACAACCTGCGTCGATTAGTATAAGCTCACCATTTACAAGTTCTTTGTCATTACTTATATAGTGCAGTGTATTTGCAGCGTTACCACAAGCGACTATTGAGGTATAAGCATCGCTATACGCTCCACTCTTTTTAAAAATATGTTCTATATCAGCTTGAAGTTCATACTCGTTTTTTAAAGTTTTGCTTTCTCTCATCACATGATGATGGGCATCTTTTGTTATAGCGATAGCCTTTCTAATTAGTTTAATTTCGGTTTCTGACTTAATCAAACGCATCGTACCAATTAAGGGTGCGATATTTTCATATGAGAAAAACTTTTGAGTGAGTTTTTTTAGACCTTGCGTCTCATTTGTCTCAACAGAGAAATCAAAATAGACATTTTTACTTTTTTGAATAAACTCTTTTATCTTTTTCTCATACTTATCAACTATAAAAACATCGTCAACGTCAAAAAGCTCTTTTGCTTCTATTTCTCCAACTCTTTTGCCAGTCCAAAGCTCAAGCGTTTCATCTTTTTTTTGAACAAAAAGATAAGATTTTGTTTTTTTAGCTTTTTTTATAAGTACTAAAACTGCATTGTCCTCTTTAAATCCACTTAGATAATAGAAGTTACTGTTTTGTCTATATTGAAACTCTGTATCATTAGAGCGTGTTTTTTGTTTAGCACTAAACACTACTGCAATTGAATAAGGCTTTAATGATTTAGCCAACTTATCTCTTCGTGCGGAATACTCTTTTTCATTTATCATTTACATGCCTCACTTAACCAATCATTACTCTCTTTTAAAACACCAGACAGTGCTTCGTTAAATGCTTTAACTCCACCCTGTGCATCTAAGCTCTTAGTACCCAACTTTTTAGATATATATTTTGTTTGGAGTACCTTACTTGTACCAGTCTCAACAAGACTTAAAGAGAGTGATATATTGACAAAGGAGCTATTGTTATCATTACTAAAGTACTGTATAAACTCCTCTAAATTTGTCTCAAGTATCAAGTCACTTCTACTTCTTGATTTGTAGCTATTTACACTAGAAAAGAGTCCACTACTTCTTACGCTCTTTACAAGTTCTGCACTTAAAGCTTTGTTAGGACTTTGAGCCCATTCAGACTGCGTGAATGAAAACTCACTATACCCATCTTTCATGTACTTCATTCTATGTGAGAGAAGTGAACTTGAGCTAAAAACTTGTCCAACTTTCAAAGACTTCTCTTTACAAGATTGAGAGTCATAAGTAACCGTTTTAGGCTCTAAGTGTATCCTATACTCTTTAACGGCAGGGTTATTAATACTGCAACCTCCAAGAAAAATAAAAACTACTACAATAAATAAAAATTTCATACTATCTCTCTCCTGGAGCTTTTGTAATCTCTTGCGTTTTAAAGAGTACGTCGGAAGGATTTTTTTCATACTGCTTGAGCATATCTTCAAGTTTTATCATAGCCTCTTGCATCTCTAAAAACGTTGCGTTCATCGTTGGAACAATATCTGCCGTAATATCTTTAAGATTAAACTCACCACTTGAAACCGCTCTTTTTATCTCATCCATAGAAGAGCGAATAACTAAATAACTCTCGCTAATAGAACCTAAAGATTTCTCAACCTTATCTTCCCATGCTTCACTTGTTTGTATAAAGTTTTCAATGTTTGGCATCATGTAATCTAACTTTTTAGTGAATGAGTCCATATTTTGTGCACTATTTTGTATATGCTTTATGGTCTTATCATCTAAAAGAAGCTCAACTTTACTCATTACGTTTGCCGTTCTTTTTAAAAGCAGTGCCATCTGCTCTTGATTATCCGCGCCTAAAAGTTCTTCTGTTCTTCCAAGCGTAGAAGAGAGTCTAGAGGAGACTGAACCAAAGGATTTCTCAAAGTTTTCAAAAAACGATGCTTCTGTTTTTATTACTGGATATTTTTCATTATCTTTAGCTTTAAGCAGTTCTGTACTCTTATCCCCCATACTTAGGTTTATATAGGTGAGTCCAGTTATCCCCTGTGCAGTAAGCTTTGCAACTGTATTTGCTTTAATTGGAGTATTTTTTAGTATCGTTACTCGTACTTCTACTTGTTCGGAATTATTTGGATTTATCATCAACTTTGAGACTTTTCCAACACTAATCCCTCTATATTTTACAGGTGCATCAATGTTAAGTCCTAAAACGGACTCATCAAAATAGATCGTATACTTTTGTACTTGTGAGTCTACGGTTGGCTTTAACATCCAATAAGTAAAGCCTAGCATCAATGCAAGTCCGATGAAGACTACAAAACCTACTAATGTATAATTTGCTTTATTGTTCATATATCATCACCCTTGGTTTTTAAAAAAAGTTTGAATAAATTCACTTGAAGTCGACATAACCTCACTGAGAGTCCCTTCAGATACAATTTTTTTATTGTCTATTATAGCAACTCTATCTAAAGTATCATAAATGGATTGTAAATCATGTGAGACCATTACGATGGTTAAGTCTAGCATTGAGCGAAGATTTAAAATAAGTTGGTCAAACTCACGTGCAGAGATAGGGTCAAGTCCACTTGTTGGCTCATCTAAAAAAAGTAGTTTTGGATCCATCGCTAAAGAGCGGGCAAGTGCAGCTTTTTTCTTCATACCACCACTAATTTCAGATGGGAAAAGATGAGCATCACTACTCTTTAATCCAACAAGATTTATCTTAAAGTCAACTATCTCTTCTATCATAGAGTTTGAGAGGTCACTATATTCAATAAGTGGCAGTGCTATGTTCTCTTTAATGCTCAAAGATGAAAAGAGTGCTCCAGCTTGAAATAAAACACCCCACTCTCTTCTTAACTTTTGAGCAGCCTCATCGCTAATACTTTCTATCTTCTCACCAAGAATTTTTATACTCCCAGAGTGGAACCCTTGAAGCATAACCATTTCACGAAGCAGCGTTGTTTTCCCACATCCACTTGGACCTAAAAGACCATAGATTTCACCTTGATTTATCTCTAGATTCAGTCCATCATGTATAACCTTAGAGCCAAAAACCGTTCGTACGTCTTTTACTTCAATGATTGCCATTATATCCCCAAATTTGTAAACGCGATAGAGAAGAGTGCATCACAAACTATTACAGCAAAGATAGATTCGACCACACTCTTCGTAGTGTTAAAACCTATACTTTGTGTGTCGTCTTTTACTATCATCCCTCTATATATAGAGATTGTTGCAATTAAAAACGCAAAGAATGGCCCCTTTACAATTCCGACAAAAAAATGTTTTGCAGCTACCACTTCATTAAATCTGTTTAAAAATAGATCTACACTAATACCAAGGTCAATATTTGCAATTAGCATTCCACCTAAGATACCCATAATATCTGCTACAAATATTAATAGTGGCATAGCTATCATCAGGGCAAAAATTCTCGGAATTACTAAAAATCTAAAAGGGTCAAAGCCCATAGTTTGCATCGCATCTAACTCTTGTGTTATCTTCATAGCGCCAATCTGTGCAGTAAATGCGGATCCACTTCTTCCAGCTATTACAATAGCTGTAATAAGTGGTGCTAACTCTCTTAATATAGAAATACCTAGCATATCTACGATATATATATTCGCACCATAAATTTTGAGCTGATACGCAGATTGGTATGCCACAACTAAACCTATTAAAAAACTCGTAAGCGAGACTATACCTAATGCCTTTATGGCACTCTCGTTAAGCTCAAACGCCATCTCTTTAAACCTTAAGAACTTAGCGCATTTTATATAGTAAACCTTCGTCATAAAGAGCTTACCTAAAAAAGCAAAAAAAGAGAAAATACCTGCTAGATATGTAGTGCCACTTTGAGAGCTGCCACTATCTCTAAATAGCTCCTCTTTTTTCTTTTTTTCTTGATGTGAATACTCTTGTTTTTTTATAAGTTCAAGAGTGCTAAAAACCTCTTTATTTGCAGACTCAATTTTTACATTTTTTTCTAAAAGTTTATACTTTTTTTCGAGTTTATTTAAAAAAAGTGCCCCTGCCGTATCTATAAATGATACTTCTTTTAGGTCAAGCACAATATTATCTCTTATCTCTAAAGAGCTATTTTCAAGTTGTTTTTGGTAATTTGCTATTGTATAAAGAGTCAACTCTCCACTGAAGAGTATGGAGAGTTTTTCATCGCTATGTTGGAGTATAAGTTCTTTTGCCATTCTTAAAGGTTTAAAAATCTCTTTCTAGTAGTTTATTAACTTTAAGTATAGTAATAATTTTATCTTCTTGTTTTCCAACACCATCAATAATCGTGTCATCACCACTCGCTGTATCAGGTGCTGGACCAATATTTTGCTTTTTAATTCTAATCGCCATAGTGAGTCTATCTATAACAAACCCTGCCACATCATCACCATGACGCATAACGATGAAACGCGTATCTTCGGAGTGCTTCTTAGTAGGAAGGCTGAATTTAGAGCGTAAATCAATTAGAGGAATTACTGCTCCACGAAGATTAAATACGCCAAGAACATACTTTGGAACTTGGGGAACTCTTGTCCATGAAAAAGGTTTAATAATCTCTTGAATGGCAAGAATAGGCACAGCGTACTCTTCATCTCCTATCACAAATCCTACTAGTTGAACAACTTCATCTATATTTTCTTTAGAACCGTTTTCTTGTGCATTCTGATTGTTAATAATCTGTTTTAATTTATCACTCATTATAAAAACTCCGATTTAAAGTTAACATTTCTCTGTACAACACTAGAGAGATAATCTGCAGAGTATGGTTTAGTAATATACTCTACCATTCCAGACTCTACACCACGCATACGATCTGATTTTCCAGTACGAGAGGTAACGGCAATAAGTGGTAAAGCTTTATACTTGTTGTACTTCTTAATCTCTGTAGCTAAAGTATATCCATCCATTCTAGGCATCTCTATATCAATCAGCATTGCATCAAAATTATGATCACCCGCTTTTAAAATATTTAGTGCTTCTTGGCCATCAGTAGCTTCTACTAGAGTTATTCCTGTAGACTCTAAAGATTTACGCATAATAGTTCTATCTGTTTTAGAATCATCTACTATCATTACCGTGTAGTCACTAGCCTTTGTTTTTTCACGAGAGACATCTGCTGAAGATGAATCACTACTACTTATTTGAGAAGCTTTTACAGTTTTTGCCATAGACATAAGTGCAACAACATCCACAATAAGTGTAACGCCACCATCACCACGGATAGTAGCCCCAGCGATACCTTCAATCCCTTTGAGATAATCACCTAATGACTTAATAACTATCTCTTCTTGACCAACTAAAGTATCAACAATAAGACCTATTTTACTTGTACCCAAACCAAGTACAACTACATAAGCATGCTCACTCGCATCAAGAATGCGCTCAACTTCAAAGATATCTCCAATATGAACAAGTGATAAAACCTCTTCACGAAGTCTCATAACTGAGCGACCTTCTACTGTATATATCTCATCTTTAGAGATTCTAACAGTCTCTAAAACAGATGCAAGAGGAATAGCATAATGCTCCTCTTGAACACCAACAAGAAGTGCCTGTATAATCGCAAGTGTTAAAGGAATCTTCAACTTCATTGAAGTACCAACACCAAGCTCGCTATCAATATCGATAATACCGTTAAGCTTTTCAATATTTGTTTTTACAACATCCATACCAACACCACGACCAGAAACACTTGTTACAGAAGCAGCAGTTGAGAATCCAGGTTTGAAAATAAGACCAAAGGACTCTTTTTCACTCATACTATCAGCTTCTTTTTCAGTAATAATCCCTTTTTCAAGTGATTTATTCTTAAGCATGTTAGAGTCTAAACCTTTACCATCATCATCTATCTGAATAACAATTTGATTCCCTTCATTATAAGCCTTTAAGCCTATAGTTCCGGTCTCATCTTTTCCTTTAGCTATACGCTCTGAAGGAGTCTCTACACCATGATCACATGAGTTACGAATAATGTGAACTAATGGATCGCCTATCTCTTCAACAATAGACTTGTCAAGCTCAGTATCTTCACCAGATATTTCAAGTTCTATTTTTTTGTTGAGTTCACGTGAAAGGTCTCTAATCATTCTTGGAAACTTATTAAATACCTTACCAATAGGAAGCATTCTAGTTTTCATAACTGCTATCTGTAAGTCAGTTGTAACAATAGATACTATAGAAACCACTTGGTTTAACTCTTCAAGGAACTCTTCACCCTCATAACGCTCTTCTACATCATCATTTATCTTAATGAGTCTATTTTTTGCAAGAACCAGCTCACCTATAAGGTTCATCAAGTGGTCAAGTCTTTTTACATCAACACGAATAGTCTGTTCAACTGCAGCCGGTGTTCGTTTGGCTGGAGCAGCTGCTTTTGGATCTTCATCCGGAGCATCATTTATAACAACAGCTGGAGCTGAAGGTGGTGGTGGAGGCGGTGGAGCTGCTGGTGTTGGCTCTGAGCTAGCTTCATCATCGGATGTTGGTTCAGGAGGAGCGGCTAATACGCTCTCACCTGCATCTATCTTAGCTTGGCGTTTAGCCTTATCTTGCTCTTGGCGCTCTTGTAATAGTCTCTCAATCTCAGCTTCAATCTCATCTGGGTCCATATTATCATAATCAGGTTCATCTGAATCTACCGCTACTTCCGCAACAGCTTCAGCCTCAATAATCTGAGCGGCAGGTGCTTCTACAACAGGAGATTCAACTTCTCCCGTACCGCCAGCCACTTTATCTAGTCTAGCTACACAAGCAGAAACGTCTATTCCAGCATCAGCACTTGTGTCACGGATAGTCTCAAGCAATGCTTTCATAAGGTCAATTGATTCTAGTACAACATCCATAATATCAGGTGTTAAAATTAGCTCACCATGACGAGCCTTATTAAGTACATCTTCCATATGGTGAGTAAGGTGCGTTAAAACATCAAAATTTAAAAATGATGAAGCTCCCTTAACCGTGTGTGCTACACGAAAAATACCATTTAAAAGTTCTAAATCTTCTGGGGTATTTTCTAATTCTACTAAATCTTCATCTAATTTTTCTACAAGTTCAAATGATTCGACTAAAAAATCTTGTAGTATCTCTTGAAATTCATCCATATTTACACTCCTACTTCATATGTGCACGTACAACACGTGCTACTTCGTTATAAAATGAGCTTGCTTCAAACTTAACTAAATAAGCCTCACCGCCAGCATCTATTCCTCTTCCCTCACTAAAATGATCACTAATCGAAGAGTTGAACACTATAGGAATATTATTAAATCTTCCATCTGCTTTGACATTAGATGCAAAATGAAAACCATCCATTTTTGGCATCTCAACATCTGAAATAATTATTTTCAAATTATTCGCTATGTTTTCTCCGTAAGTACTATAGATTTCATTAAGGCGACTCAGACCCTCTTCTCCATCCATAGCTTCTACCACACTAAAGCCCATTTTTATAAGTGCCTCTTTTACTATTTTTCTAGCGGTTGCACTATCATCTAGCACAAGTGCTAATCCAGAAAATCTTTCTATCTCTTGAGGTATACTATCTACATCCGGTTCATAAAGACCCAAGTCTTGCACAACACTCTCAAGGTCTAAAATCAAAAGGACGTTATCGTCTTCTATTTTTGTTACACCCGTTATTTTATTACTATCAAGGGAGTCACCTCCGCTCATAAATGAGGCAGGTTCTATGTCATTCCAGTTAATTCTTCGTATACGTTTTGCTTCATGAACCACAAAACCAATAAGTACATTATTAAACTCTGTAATAATAACTCTAGAGTTTTTCTCAGCAGACTCTGGTGCTTTTATTCCCATCCACTTTGCTAAGTTTACAACTGGTATAACAACTTCACGTAGATCAAAAATACCTTCTATAAACTCAGGCGTACCTGGCAATTCAGTTAAAAATGGAACACGAATAATTTCACGTACCTTTGAAACATTTATTCCATATATACCTTCATATACACCATCTTCTTCTTGTTTAAGTATACGAAAGTCGACAAGTTCCATTTCATTAGAACCGACTTTTAGGGAACGATCGTCCATATTTTAAATCTCCTTAGAGAATTTTTCTTCTTTTAATAGTTCTTTATTATCTGAAGATTCTACTATAAAATATCTTTGATTACAAGCAAAAGCGGCTAAATTAATATAGTAAAAATTATCAAAGCTAAAAGCGCTATTTTGATGAAAGTGCCCTTCAATAAAATAATCACACTCAAACTTCTCTAACTCGCGTTTAGATATAAAATCTCTAAAGCCTATGAACTCTTTACAATCATCTTTTTTTGCTAAAAAACTGTCTAGCTTTTTAAGTATGTAGTGATTTGTAAAATTATCTATTATTTTAAGAGTAGAGAGAACAGTAGAGTTTCTAATAACTCCACTGTATATACTATAAGAGAGACTGACATCAAAATCGCCATGTGCCAAGCATACTTTTTTGCCTTTAAAGTTACAACTCACTGGTTGTTCATTCAAGGAAAATATCTTCGCGTTTGGAAAAACTGACTCTAGATTAAAGTCATGATTGCCTTCAAGGTATATCACCTCTATCTCTTGATTTATCTCATTTATAAGAGTTATCATCTCCTCATTTATACTATGAGTATAGGGAACTTCTCCAAAAAGTGCGTCAAATATATCACCCATGAAAACGATTTGAGAAGGGAGTAGTTTTTTCGAATGAATATCTTTAATAAGCGCAAGTAATTCGGGTCGAAGATCTGAGTAGTGTGCATCTGAGATTACAAATGCACCCTCAAGTAGTTCTATATTATGGGACATAAGCTATGTTAGGTATCCCACTGTTTTCATCAAGTCCCATCATCAAGTTAGCATTTGCTAGAGCTTGGGAAGATGAGCCACGAAGAAGGTTATCTATAGAACTTGAGACAAATAGTAGGTTACCTTTTTGTTTTACATAGATATCACAGAAATTTGTTCCCGCTGTATTTTTCATATCAACTGGGTTTTTACTGATACGCACATATGGCTCATCTTTATAATACTCACGAACAAGTTCCTCCGCATCAAATGAGCCCTGCGTTTGAATATAAATAGATGAAATCATCCCTCGAGTTAATGGAACTAAATGAGGTACAAAATTTACCTCATCAAATGAAACGCCAAGTTTTTGAGCAATTTCAGGAGCATGTCTATGATGAAAAGGGTTATATGCAAAAAGGTTATCGTTGACATTTACAAAATGTGTCACATCGCTTAACTTCTTTCCAGCACCACTTACACCTGTTTTTGCGTCTACAATGATAGGAGTATTAGGAACTCTTCTATCCATAAAAGGAAGAAGTCCTAAAATAGCCGAAGTTGGAAAGCATCCTGGGTTTGCAACTAAAGAAGCGTTCTTAATCTCTTCGCGGAACATCTCTGGCAGACCATACACAACATTTTCTAGATTTTCTGCGTCAGTATGTGCACAGTAGTACTCTTCATAAACGTCTTGCGTTAGTCTATAGTCAGCCGAGAAGTCCACCACTTTAATCCCAAGTTTCATAAAAGGCTTCACAAACGCCATCGCAGTCTTATGCGGTACCGCTAAAAAAACAAGAGAACAAGTGGCTGCGCACTCATCTACGTCAGCTTTTTTTACCTCTAAAGAGCAAATGCCGCTTAAAGATGGATGGAGTTCATCCATAGTTATGTCACCAGTAGAGTTAGCAACATAATTTAGCTTAAAAGTAGGATGATTTATAAGCATCTTTACAAGCTCTAAACCGGTATAACCACTTACTCCAATGATTCCTACATTTATATTTTTACTCATTTTTAGTGACACTCAAAAACTATTTCTTGGTATTTCACTTCATCTATCTCAAACTCTTTTTCTCCACCAGGAAGAGTGACTTTCACTTCATCACCCTCCTCTTTTCCTAAAAGCTGTTTTGCTAAAGGAGAACCAAAAGAGATAAGGCCCATATCTGGATTAGATTCACAGCCACCTACTATAGTGTATGTAACCTCTTCATCTGTATTCATATCTGTCATACATACAGTTGAACCAAAAGAGATTCTTGCATGTTCAAGTTCACTAGGGTCTACTATTTGTGAGTTTCCTAAGATATCTTGAAGCTCTGCTAAACGATTGTCTATATTTTTCTGCATCTCTTTTGCGGCATGGTACTCAGCATTTTCTTTTAGGTCACCATGTTCTAGTGCATCTTCTATATCTTTTACAACTTGAGGACGTTTCACTTCTTTTAAATCTTTCACTTCAGCTTGTAATTTTTCATAGCCGAAAAGTGTCATAGGTTCTACTCTTTGCATAGTTGTTTCTCTTTAAAGTTTTATTTTTTATGATTATATCTAAACTTGTTATATCTCTAGTATATGCAAATATAAAAACTTTACACTTTCTTTTCACTTTTATTTTACACTACACAAATCATTCATAGGAGGAATATATGAAAACAGCTTTAAAAGTAAAACTTTTAGGTTTAGCACTACTTGCATCTTCATCTCAAGTAAATGCTGCGGACTGGCTATCACTACAGGGGGAACAACCTGCAGTAGTCGCACCAAAGGGTGTAAAAGTACCATATCGTAGTAAAGTTCCAAAACTTTGGGGATTTATTCAAGTGAACTATAAACAAGATCTTGGAACAGTTTCAGATTTCAACCCCATAAGTAACAAAAATGATGGAATCAATAGAACTCCATTTTCACTACTTAATCCCGACTTACAAAGTCAATCAGGTGTAAACCTATTTAGGGCAAGATTAGCTCTAAGAGGTATGGCAGATAATGACAACTTAGTAAACTATTTCTTCATGACTGAATTTGCTAACAATGGCGTTAACAATCTAGCAGGACATGGTAATGTTGCTACTTTCTTTTCAGATGCATCCATTACATTAAAACATGTTCCATATGCAAAAGTGCGTGTGGGTAAGTTTAAATACCCTGGTAGTGAAGAGGGCTTACAAGCTGTTTTCGTATCTCCATATATTACTTTTACAAACATGACAAATCAACAACTTTTAGAGAGACTCGTTACAAATGTTGGTACAGTTCAAACAGGTCTTGCAGCTGGTGGTGCAAAAACTGACCATTATACAAGTAGTGAAGTCACACAGCCAATAGGTGCTTTTAGAGATACTGGTATTCAAATATTTGACACAGTAGATATAGCTAATGACTGGGCAGTTTCTTATGCATATATGCATGGTAATGGAACTGGTATTTCAAACAGTAGTTCTGATTCACAAGAGACAAACTATGGATTTTTAGCGTTAGAGCAGACTTATGGTGGTAGAGGTTACTTTACACAAGCATTGAAGTTCTACTTATGGGGCCAGAGTGGAAAGAGATCACTTCTATCTAATGATGGAACCACTACTACAAGAGTTGATACAAACCGTAAACGCTATGGTTTAGGTATGACTTACTACAACTACGGATTAAGATTTGAAGCTGAGTACATGAAAGCCGAGGGTATGATATATACCGGAGCTAAAGATAAAAATCCTGATGCACTTCAAGAAGATTGGCAGTTCCAATATGCTGTAGGCGATGAAAATAAAGCAGATGGTGGTTATGTGAATTTACAGTATGAGATTGTTCCTAAAAAATTCGAAGTTTTTGGAAGATATGATTATCTCAACCGCTTAACAAATGATGAAAAAGCCGAGCGTGACTTTACAACTACTACTCTTGGGTGTTCATATAGATTTAAAGGTCCAACTCGTCTTGACTTTAACTACCTAATTAGAGATATTCAAGCACCAAACAATGCTAATGCACAAACAGTAGTAGACAATATTGGCGATCGTGTTGAAGTTCAATTCACAGCAGCATTTTAAAAAGGAATAAAAATGAAATTAACTAAATTAATATATGCCCTTGCAGTAGTAATGATGATGGTTGTTCCATCATCTGCAAATGATAACGATGAAGATGATGTAGTAAATATAGTCTACCAATGTGATTTTGCTGATCCAAAGCGTATTCACTTGATGTTAAACACTATGAACAATGTTGTAAAACACTACAACAAAAATATGATTCAATACGATTTAAACCTAGTAGCCCTTGGACCATGTTTACAATATGTAATGAAGGACTTTAAAGGAACTGGTTTTGTAAAAAAACCTTACCAAGATCATGGTGGGCCCTCTGGTAATGGAACAGCAGGCAGAATTTCTAGCCTAAAGCAAACTGCTGGTGATAGCTTGACTATTTATGCTTGTGGAAATACGATGGAAAAGAAAAATGTAAAACCTGAACAAATTCTAGACTTTGTAGAGCTAACACCTGCTGGAATAATTAAAGCAATTGATCTGCAAAGAGATGGATATGCTTACATTAAAATAAAATAGTAGTCATAAAAGTGATACAATACATCACAGAGTAAGATTAGGAATAGTTATGAAACTTTATCAAAAGTACTTGGTTCTATTGTTGATAGTTCTTGTACTTTTAAGTCTCTACTTTAATCTACAAAAGAAAGAAGAGTATGTTAATAATGTACATACAGTTCTTATAAATCTCCTCAATAAACAGATAGAGAGAGAAAAGGCCGAAGCATTTAACTTTGCCTTTGCTCTATCTCAAAATGAAACACTCCAATCCGCAATCAAAACTAATGACTCGATAAAAGGCTATGAAATACTCAAGCAGCATATGAATGCCCTAGAGATATTTAGTGGTTCAAAAATGCGTGCGCAGATACTTACTAAAGAGTATGTTATCTTTGCACGAAGTTGGGACAATAGTGATGCTGGCTTAAATGTTAAAAAATTTAGACCAGACTTACAAGAGATAAAAATAAGTAAAAATCCGCATCTATCTTTTGAAGCTGCAAGAAGATTAGTTCTCATAGCTTCCATACCTATAGTTAGAAATGGAGAAGTTGTTGGTTTTATAGAGGTCATACATAGATTTAATTCACTCGAAGAGTATTTTCTTAACTATGACATAAGTATGATTGCTCTACTAAATTCTAAATACAAAAACCAAGCTGTTCTTTTAAATAATAATCCAGTAATTGAAAATATGATTATTGCAAATAATGGAGCAAATGTAGAGCATATTGCTTATCTGAAAAAAACTGGCATCTCTAAGCTACTAAATCAAGGGCAGCTTGAAGGGAAAAACCACTTCTATTTTTCTCGAGCAATTCTAAATAGTAATGGAGACAATATTGGATACTTTATACTAATAATCTCAAAGCAGAAGCTTGAACTATTTAGTGCATTTGAAAGAGAGCTTAATGCATTTTTCACATATGCAAGAAAAGATCTCTACTACTCTGTACTTAAAAATAGTGAGTCAATCGACTCAAATATATGCTTAAATAAAGAAAAAGCTGTAAATAATCCAAAAAATATATCTAGAGGAAAAATAAAGTGAAAATACTTTTACTTGAAGATGAGACTATATTAAAAGAGAGCATAGAAGAGTTTCTAAAAAGTAAAAACTATCATGTAGACAGTTACGAGAATAGCGATGATGCTTTTGATGCGATTTTCACAATTGATTATGACCTTTTACTTCTTGATGTGAATGTCCCAGGAGAGTGGGATGGCTTTTCACTTAGAAAAGAGCTCTCAATAGAAAATAAAAACATTCCAACGATTTTTGTAACATCCATGTCAAGTGCGGATGCTATGCTTCAGGGGTATGCACATGGGTGTTGTGATTACATAAAAAAACCATTTGACTTGATAGAACTACTCCTAAGAGTCCAACATGCCCTTAAGTCAAACTGCTTTAAAACCGATGAGACTTTTATTAAACTTCCTCAAGGATACAACTATAATGTCACAACTTATGAGTTAACACATAATGAACAAAGAGTTGCCTTAAGTAAGACAGAGGGAGATATACTAAACCTTTTTTTACTTCATAGAAACAGGGTAGTCACCACTGAAATGTTACATGAGCAAATATGGCAGAATAGTGTCTCTTCAGCCAATGCAAGAGTTCAAATAAATAATCTTCGTAGGAAATTACCAAAAGAGATTATAAAAAATATTTATGGCTTGGGATATCGTCTTGATTGTTAATGAGCAAAAGTTTGTAAAAAAATATAGTTTCATCTATACTTTAATTATATCAATAATCCTTTTAGCACCCCTGTATATCTACATCGACCATAAAATAAAGCTACATGAAATCAAAACCGAAGTTGAGCTCAAATCCATCCAGTCCCATATCATTAATGCGATGGATATTTTTGGAAACCACCCAAATGAAACATTTGAATTTCCAAAATTTACACAATATAAATCTGGAATTTACAAAAAAGATTTTTCACGAATATATACACAGATTAAAGAGCCCCTACCCTCATTTATGAATGGTTATCATAGTGATGGTTCTAATAGGTATCTTATAACGAAACTACCCTCTGAGAAATATTTCTTCGCTGAGTATTTGATTACTGAGAAAAAAATATCTTTTGCTCCAATATACTTAGAAGCAAGTATTGTGGCGTTTGGGATAATTGCTCTTATTTTACTTCTCTCTTTTTACTTTTTAAACAGCTTCTCAAGACCATTTAAAAGAGTAAACGAAAAACTAGATGATTTTATCAAAGAGTCTATGCATGAAATCAATACCCCTTTGAGTATTATAAATGTAAATGTGGACCTCTTTAGCAGTATTTATGGAGCAAATAAATACTTCAATCGTATAAAATCTGCGACGAAATCTTTAGCAACCATATATAATGATATGGACTATTTAATCAAACAAAATCGTATAGAATACCAAGATGAACCTATCAACTTGAATGCGTTTTTAAGAGATAGAGTGACATATTTTGAATTGATTTGTGAACTTAAAGATATAGTTATCTCTTTTGACTGTAGTGTAAAAGTAGAGATTCTTTTTAATAGAACAAAACTTGAGAGGATAGTTGATAATACACTCTCAAACGCTATAAAATTTTCCAATACAAACTCTAAAATCAATGTAACGCTAAAAAAAGATACTGATGATATAAAGCTGAGTATTCAAGACTACGGACAAGGTATTAAAAACCCTCATATGATTCTAAAAAAACACTATAGAGAAAATGAGCATAAGAATGGATTTGGGATTGGTATGAGTATAGTTAAATCCATAATAGACGAATCGGACATCACTTTAGATATACACTCCGAGTTAGCCAAGGGAAGCACCTTTATATATACCTTTCATAATCCAATGATTTTAAGTAGTGAGACTATTTAAATCTGTTGTAAGAGGGATAAGTCATATTTAATCTCTTGAGATTTAGTGCTAATTGTTATAATACATGCCTTTTTAGATACCGAGAGTGCATCCACAATACCCTCTAGTAAAAGTGTACTACTTTTTGTTAGCGGATCAAATGTTTTAAGTGTTTCATCCTCAACAAAAAAGACTCTTCCACCTCCACAACCATCTCCAATAATACCTTCACAAACAAGAGCGGAGTTTAAATCAAAACCATCCATCATCTAAACAATCCTCTTTAGCTTCGTCTAAAAACTCTCTATATTCACTTGAGTTATGATCTACTTGTATATACTCATCGTATACATACTCTTTAAATATTTTATCATCCATACATTTACAAAGTTTTGAGTCATTTGAGTCGACACAAGTACTTAACATCTTCTCTTTTTGAGTCCCATCCCAGCCTACATAAGAGTTATAGTATGGATAAAGCGTCCATATGGCAAATGCTACGGTGAGTACTATGTTTGTAATATACTCGCGTTTCTTAGTCTCTATGTACTTTTTAATATCATACGAGATTAAGATAACAAAAACTATCTCTAGACCTATGTTAAACCAATCACTATCTAAAAAATCAAACAATCGCTTCCTTTAAAACTTTAAATTTGGACGAAAGATAAGTTGATGATTTTCAACACCCTCATCTCTAAGTATCCCATTATATTTCTCATTACTAGTGTAGAGATATCCTAGTCCTAAACCAAAAGACATCTTTTCACTCCAAGAGAGTGGAAACTTTTTCTCAATTACAAACTCAGAATTTGTAAACTTAAAAGTATTTGAGCTTACTTCTACAAGGGCAGTAAATGCACTGTTATATAAAAAAGAGAAAGCACTTTTTTTATAGTCAATACTGCTTCTTCTCGCCCCAATGTAAAAAGTGTCTACAAAATTTCTATTTTCATTCATTTTTGCTCCAACTCTAAAACTCCAGTCCAAATCTCTATCTTTTTGCTCTCTTGTCCCTTTTAATTTAAACTCAAAAGTCATAAATCTATTGGCATGAGCAACATTCTCTTTGATAGAGTTATCTCCTATAGTTAATAAATATCCTATATAAGCTCTATTTTTTCCAACCCTCTCATCACTCTTCTTGTTTTTAAAAACCATCATCCTTCCAAAAAAAAGAGATAATGAGTAAGGCTCTGCAAAACCTGCCGTTACGGCTCTTACAAGATTTAAATCATTTATAGTTGAGCTATTATAACTCTCTTCATAGTTTTTACGACTATATATACCTACTATTGGCATAGGGTGCACAGCAGCTTCAAGTAAAAAAATATTTGGATTGAGTGTATTTAATACTAATCTTGTGTATAACTCAGCTTCACTTAGTTCTGAGGCGTCTGTTATCTCATTTGCGGTATCAAGATCTATAAACGCAGAGACATTCGAGTAGTATGCGTCAAGTTCATAATCATACTCGACTAAATCTTCCGACATAAGCAAAGTCCTCAGAAAGAAAATGACTAAAATAAGTCTCAACCACGAAGCCTTTTTATAGTCTCTGAACACATCACAAGTCCAAATGCGGCGGTAACACCCATAAAACTACCCTTCTCTTTTACTTGAGCCTCTTCAGATGAAAATATCACTTTATACTTCTTTTTAAACCCGCGTTTTTTAAGTTCGCTTCGTATGCGAGAGCCAAACTTGTCTCCATAACTTTTCCAAATATCATCCACGATTATCTTTGTCGGATCCATGCGTTTAGCTGCACCAAAAGAGGAGATAAGTTTTTTATAACACTTTTGAGCTAACGCGAGTTTTGCATTTCTATCATCTATGGCGTCTAAAACTACGTCATACTCATCAAAGTCAAAATCCCAAACCCACTGCTCATCAATTTTTTTGTTGATAATTTTAAGTTCGGGGTAATGCTTTAAAAGAGCCTCTACTTTTACTTCGTTTTCATGCATTTCCGACCACATTTGGCGGTTCTGATTTGAGTCGTCATAAGTGTCAAAGTCAACGATTGTTATATCTTTTATTCCACTTCGATAGAGACAATCAAGACAAAAACTTCCAACGCCGCCAACTCCTAAAAGGATTATTTTAGCGTCTTCTAGTTTTTTAAAATCATCTTGAAGAATTATTTTTATGCGGTCATATTTTCCCAAACTACTCTACCCACTCTTTAAGTCTCTGCATACTCTTATAAGCACTCAAATCAAGCATGATTGGTGTTATGGAGATGTATCCCGCTTCTATAGCATCATAGTCGCTCATACCATCTACACCCTCGCGTTTAGAAAAGTTCAGAGGATGAAGTCCTAGCCAGTGGTGCTCTTCTCCTCTTGGATTTCTATGTAGATGTGAGTCATTTGCATAGTGTCTGTAACCTGCATAAGTCACTTTTATCTTGGCGCTTGTGGCATCAGGAGGAATATTTACATTTAAAAATTCGCGTTCAGGAAGAGGAAACGAGCCTTCTCTTATCTTAGTAACTAATTTTTTAATGGTCTCCCCAGCAAGAGAAAAATCGCCATCTGGATTTGTAAAATCCATCACTTGGCTTATCGCGATAGAGGGAATATCGTGTAAAACACCTTCCATCGCTCCAGCAGCAGTTCCCGAGTACGTAATGTCTTCACCCATGTTTGAGCCACGGTTTATACCACTTACAAGTAGGTCGGGCTTCGTGTTTTCATAAATAGTGCTCAATGAGAGATAAACACAGTCGCTTGGCGTTCCATCATCAAGTTTATAAAAATCATCATCCACACTAACAAAACGAAGAGGTCTCACAAGGGTCAAAGAGTGTCCACATGCAGACTTTTCATTTGCGGGAGCTACAACCATTACCTCAACGTCATCCAACTCTTTAAGAGCTTCTACTAAAGACAAAAGCCCTTTTGCTTCATAACCGTCATCATTTGTTACTAAAATTTTATACTTTTTATTCATAAGTGTATTTTACACTCTTTAGTGGAATAACTCAACTTTTATCAATAAAGTCATTTTATAGTATAATAATCAAAATATAAGGATAAGTTAATGAATTCAGTCTACATCTCCAAACAAAAAATATTTAACCACAAAAATGGAATATTTGCTTACGAGCTTGTTTTTAAAGATGCTGATAACAATCCAACAACTATCGCCAATAATGTAAAAGGGACTGCAAAGCTTATCATCAGCTCCATCACAAGTAATGAGCTAGACCTTTTACTAGGAAGAAATACATTAGCATTTATCAATGTTGATGAAGCAACTCTTACAAAAGGTATTTTGGATATTTTAAATAAAGATAGATTTGTGCTTAGCCTTTGCGAGACTATTAATCTTACAGAAGCTATTGTTAAAAAAATAGTTCAGTACAAAAAAAGAGGCTTTAAGTTGTCTATAGGACATTTTGACTCAAGTGCTGCAATGATTGTAAAGTATCAAAGACTTTTTGCATACATAGATATTATCCGTATGGATATACTTAGTTCTGAACCTGAAAACTTGAAAAAAGTGATGCAGAAGTTTAAGGGTACTCGAATAAAACTACTCGCACACAATATAGAAACGCGAGAAGATTTTAAAAAATCTCTAGAGATGGGCTTTGATTATTTCCAAGGCTATATTCTAAATCAGCCAGAAATTATAGAGATTAAAAGTTCTAAAGAACCTGCTCAAGTAGTTATATTACAACTTATCCAACATCTAAAAGAGAGTAAAACGACTGAAGAGATAGAGTCTTTTATAAAAAGACAGCCTGACCTCTCTTTTAAACTTATCCAATTTTTCAACAAATCTAAGAAGTTGGATGTACAAGTCCAATCAATAACACAGGTAATCACCCTTATGGGAAGAGATCAACTCCTTAGATGGTTAATGGTCTATCTTTATTCTGAAGTATCAACAAATACAGCTTCACAAACTATCCTTGAGCTTGCCCTCAAGCGTGCCGAGAGTATGGAGGCAGACGCAAGTGAAGGGCTCAAAGACAAAGCGTACATCGCAGGTATGTTCTCTCTGCTGGGCTCAATTTTTGATATCAATATCAAAGAGTTAATGGCTCATGTCAAAATGGATAGAGATATCACATCTTTAGTTTTAGAGAAAAAAGGCATTTTTGCTGGAAGCTTACTAAAGGCTGAACAGGCTGAAAAAGCATACCTGAGAAAAATAATGCTGGCAAATTTTGACAAACTAGATACAACAGACCTCATATATACGCTAGAAGATGGTGGCGTTGAGATAAATAAAGATGATATTTAATAAAATAACTACACCCATAATAATTCTCCATTACTCTTTATAATTTTACTTTTTATCCGATTTACTTCTTAACAACTAAAGGATAAATTATGAATACCTCTTATGGAGTAGATGCTTACAGAGCACACGACCTCAATATTGCTATGAGAACATCAAGTGGTGATACAATAAAAATGGACTTCTCAAACGAGCAATCTTCTTCAATTAGACACTCACAAAATGAGAATGGTTCAAGTACTTCTATGAGTTTCTCATCAATGCAATCATTTCAGTTTTCTATTAAGGGAAATGGTATAGATGCACAAGATCAAAAAGAGATAGATGAGTTTATGAAAACTGCTCAGCCTTTTATAGATAACTTTTTAAAAGAGTTTTCCGAGGATGCACCCGGAACTCCAGTTACAAAACTTGCCCATCAAATAGCGGCTATTTTTGACCCAAATAGAGAACGCAACGAAGATGGAGTAAATGCTATTAAGACAAATATAGTGAAGATGTTTGATAAATCATTAGCAGAGCTTCAACCTCCAAAAGAGATGAGTGTTGAAGACACTATGAAGAAGATTTTAGAGGAGACTCAAAAACTTTTAGAGAAAACTTTAAAAGAGTTTGATGAGTTTAACAAAAATATTTATGCTTAAGGGTATAAATATTTATATTACTATTCTTCTATAATATATGGTGTTGCTTTTACGAACTTATTTTTAAAGCCTCTTACTTTTGGAGCCATTTTAAAGAAGTAATAGTTTGGAGTCCAATCTTTATTTCCTTCACCGACACTAGTTGGAACACGTAATAATATATGTATTTTGTAATCTACATATTTATTTCCATTATTATCTTTTTTAACATCTACTAAAAAGTAGTCAGAATTTTGTCTTGTTTTAGCATCGTTATAAAAGATCTCTTTTATCCAAGTACTAGAATAAGAATTAAAATATTTTTTTCCTGAGTCAATATAAACTTGTGATGTGGTAATTGAACTTGGAACTTCAATTTTTCCATGGATATATATATGTGTCCCATTCTCTTTAATTTTACTAATAGTATCTACATACTGTTGAATATTAAAAGATGTGCGGCTGCCATAAGTAATATAATCTAGCATAGGTGCCTGTGTATTAGTATGTACATCAAAAAAAGCTTTGTTATAAGTTCTCCCCGCTACTACATTATCTGAAACTTCTACAACTTTTTGTACGGTTTCTACAGGTCTATCTTTATAAACTACCTTTTCTTTTATAACCTCTACTGGTCTATCTCTGTAAACAACCTTCTCTTTGAGAATAACTTTTTCTTTTACTATAACTTTGGGCTCTGGTTCACTGCAATCTTCAAACTCACAATCTAAGCCTTTTAAAGCAGATGCCGATGCAGAATTTGAGCGTGTATAGTCAGATGCACTAGAGAAAATGAAAAATGCAAGAAGTAAAAATATAATTTTTAACATGGGGTTCCTTTGTTTTGGCCAAATTCTATATGAAATGTAATTAAAATTAACTAAAACTCCTAAATCTATTTATGGTACTATCCTTGCTTAAAACAAACATGAAAACATTATTTATTATTTTACTACTCACAACACTAAGCCTTGCAAACGATATAGAAAAAAACTATACTTCACTTAATAATGAAATAGACAAGATATCTCATAAACTAACTCCGGAAGAGAAAGTCTCTCTATATTACCTTGTACTCTCTACTCATGAAAAAATAGCGACCGCTCTTTCCCTTGATAAAACAAAAGTAGAAGAGTTGAAAAATATAAAAAATGAAACACTAAAAACACTCTCCAATCTTCATGAATCTAACACTAAATTAACTACTGCAGATATAGAAAAGTTGAGAAAGCTCTATACTGATATGAATAGCCAAGCAAAAGAGTTAATAAAAAACAGTCCAAAACAAAAAACTCAAAAAGTTATATACAAAGATAAAATTGTCTATAAAGATAAAATCATATACAGAGATAAAAAAGAGATTAAGACGGACAAAAAATCCTATATATTTACTGTTATATTAGCGATAGTTACAGCACTTATAGGACTAGGAGTTGGTTATTTACTTTTTAGAAGTAAAGAGAATGAGTTTCCAGCAAAAGGCATAGTCAATCTAAAAGATATAGAAGAAGAGAATAAAAAACTCTCTAAAGAGATAAAAAGACTCCAGTCTCAAACAGATATAACATCATCAAAAACAAAAGAGAGTAATAATACTCTACATACACAATACACTCAACTTCAAGACCACAACGAATCACTACAAAATGAGTTAAGTGATTTAAATATCAACTATATGAAACAGATTGATACTATTGAAGGTAAACTAAAGTCAGTGAATGCACAAAAAGAGCAACTCATAAGAGAGCTAGATCATCTTAAAAATACAAAAGAACTTGATGATGAGAGTGGAAGCCATTTTAAAGAGAATCTCTTGGCGTTACAAGCGCAATCAAGAGATATATTTAATGTCTTAGATACTATTTCAGATATTGCGGAACAGACAAACCTCCTGGCGTTAAATGCAGCTATAGAAGCCGCTCGTGCAGGCGAGCATGGTCGTGGTTTTGCCGTTGTAGCCGATGAAGTTAGAAAACTAGCAGAGACTACGCAAAAGACTTTGAGTGAAGCAAAGGTCGATATATCAGCGATTGTAGACAACATAACAAACCTCAAAGCCTAAAAACTTGACTTATGTGCTAGAGTTAGTGTAAAATTACAACAATTAAGAAGAAGTGAACTCACAGAACTTCAAATAAAAGTCAGACAACTTATACTACAGGCTAAATACAAAGTATTGAACCAAAATTTTACTTCGTTCAAACAAAAATCCCAAAAACTTAAGGCAGTCATTATATGAGTGATAACAATTCACAACAACCTCGTAACAACTCTAAACCTACAAATCCAAAATCAAACAATAAAAACAACTCAAAATCTAGAACACATACTCCGGTTAAAGGATCAAGTGTAGAAGACTTACGTACTAAAAGTATTGAAGAGCTTATTAACATAGCTGAAGAGTTAAATGTAGAGCATCCACAAGAGCTTAAACGCCAAGACGTTATCTTTGAAATTCTTAAGGCTCAAACTGAGCAAGGTGGTTTTATCCTCTTTAGTGGAATCCTTGAGATTATGCAAGATGGTTATGGTTTTATCCGCTCGATTGACAAAAGTTTTAACGAGTCTATCAATGACGCTTATGTTTCAAATACTCAAATCAAACGCTTTGCACTTAGAAATGGTGACGTTGTAACTGGTCAGGTACGCCCTCCAAAAGATCAAGAACGCTACTATGCACTTATAAAGATAGAAGCGGTTAATGGTCTTCCTCCAGAAGAGTCTAAAAAACGTCCACTTTTTGAAAACCTTACTCCTCTTTATCCAGAAGAGAGAATTAAACTAGAGTATAGAGAAAAAGGTTTAACTGGCCGTATGCTTGATCTTTTCTCTCCTATTGGTAAAGGACAACGTGGTCTTATTGTTGCACCTCCTCGTTCAGGTAAAACTGAGCTTCTTAAAGAGATAGCACATGGTATTTCTGCAAACCATGCTGAAATTGACCTACTAGTTTTACTTGTTGATGAGAGACCAGAAGAGGTTACAGATATGGAACGTAGCGTTAAGGGTGAAGTTTACTCTTCTACTTTTGATATGCCAGCGAAAAACCATGTTAAAGTTGCTGAGATGGTTATAGAAAAAGCAAAACGTCGCGTTGAAATGGGTCGTGACGTAGTTATACTTCTTGACTCTATCACTCGTCTTGCGCGTGCTTATAACACGGTAACGCCATCAAGTGGTAAAGTACTCTCAGGTGGCGTTGACGCGAATGCTCTTCACAAACCAAAACGCTTCTTTGGAGCTGCTCGTAACATCGAAAATGGCGGAAGTTTAACTATTATAGCAACTGCGCTTGTTGATACTGGTAGCCGTATGGATGAAGTTATCTTTGAAGAGTTCAAAGGTACTGGTAATATGGAAGTTGTTCTTGATAGAAAAATTGCAGATAGAAGAATATTTCCCGCTATTGACATTCTTAAATCTGGTACTCGTAAAGATGAGTTACTTATTGGTAAGCTTGATTTACAAAAAGTATTTATACTTCGTCAGATGATTCATAAACAAGACAATGAAGTCGAAGCGCTTAAATTTGTTTATAACACTATGCGTAAAAAACCTACGAACGAAGAGTTCCTAGAGAGTATGAACACAGATAAATAGAGTAACTCTACTCTATTATCTCCGCCATAATTAACTTAAGAGTTGAGAACATTGTAGACATAGTCTTATGAAGCTCGCTACCTTCTTTTAAACTACTTATCAATAAATCTAAATTTTGAGTTGACACTTCCACATTTTCACCCTCTTCATACAAAGCGATTCTACACGGCATAAATGGCGTGAACATTGGCTCTAGTCTTAAAACATCCGAAGCAACTTTTGCCTGACATACCTCATATACATAGGCCTTTCTCTCTATAGGGAAGCCCTTAGACTTTAGTAAGGCATTGTAGTCATAACTATGAAGTAATGAAAACTTGTTTGAATCACATGCTTTTTGTATACTCTCTACAAGGTCTTCTATCTTTTTTGAGCTCTTGAGTCTATATGTCATAGTCTCAAATATGTCTTCTTTACTTCCAAACAAATCTTGTTTTTTATCCATCTATTTTTCCTCTTGTTGTTTATAGTCTATTACAAGGCTTTTAAACTCATCGCCGCGTTGCATAAAGTTTTTGTACTCGTTAAAACTTGACGCGGCTGGAGAAAAAAGAGCTATGCCGGACTCTGTTATCTGATGAACTTTTTCAACAGCTTGGCTTAATGAAGTTACATAAAATATATTTAAATTTTTATCACTTTTACTTAGACTTTCAAATATTTTTTTTCCAGTATCTGAGAAAAGTACAATATTTTGAATATCTGATTCAAGCAAGTATTCTACCAAAGAATCATAGTGTATCCCTCTATCAAATCCACCTAATATTAAGCTCTCAACGTTTTTTAATATTTTAACTGCTTCCATGGTAGCTTCTGGAATTGTTGATATCGAGTCATTAATATATATAACGCCCTCTATGGTATCTACATACTCCAGCCTATGAGGAAGCGTTTTAAACTCTTTAATTGTCTTTAAGTATGTCTCTTTATCTATCTTTAACAACTCTACTAGTTTTTCTAGAATCTGTAAAGAACTTTTGTGAATAAAGCCCTGCTTTACGTCAAAAGTTACATCATATTTTAGAGTATGTTCAAAAACGTTGTAGACGCTCTTTGTTTGAAATAAACTTGCGTTTAACTCTTTATATGGTTCTTGTAAATTCACTATCAAAATGTCATTCTCATTTTGAAAATGCAAGATATTAAACTTTGCGTCATAATACTCTTGTAGGTCTTTATAGTAATCCAGATGTTCTTCAAATAGATTTGTCAAAATTGCTATGTGAGGAGAGTGTTTTATATTTAAGAGTTGGTGCGAAGAGAGTTCCATCACAACTCTAGTTGTAGGAGTAATCTCTTGGACTATATCAAACGCTGGCGTCCCAATGTTTCCGCATAAAACAGTCTCTTGTTTTGCATTTTTAAGAAGTTGGTCTATAATCGTTACAAGAGTACTCTTGCCCTTTGTTCCAGTTACACCAATAATCTGCTTTTTAAAGTGTTTTATAAAGAGTTCAGTAGTCGAACTAAAGTTATATGCGTCATACTTTATGCCAAGATTATAAAGTGAAACACCTGGTGATTTTATAACTAAGTCAACTTTTTCTAAGCCTTTTAGATAATCATCTCCACTAAAAAAAACTACCTTCTCACTCTCTTCTATATCCTGAGGCGTGTTTTTATCGACTATACATAGGGTGGCGTTTGGCAAATATTTAAGAGCGAAATCATAAAACGACCTCCCCTCTTTTCCAAAGCCAAATATCGCTATACGACTAAAAGCCGCTAAATCAGAAACTAAGTTTTTCAACATTTGCTTTTAGTATCTCTTTAAATTTTTTAGGAAGATTATTTTCACCATTAAATGCCACTTCTAGACCATAGTGAATATCTACCGGCTTATAATTTTTAAGTAAAAAAGGAAGTTTATCTTGAGTGTATGTCGCTCTTTTTTTACTCAAAGCATAGTTTACTTCATCATATGTTCCTACACACTCAAAAGGTTTTACTTCATCACTTTTGCTAAGCCCGTCAAAAAGCTCTTGAAGCTCACTATCATCAAGCATATCCTTGTCAAATATCTTATGTAGTGTTTCATCTTCTATAAAATTGCAAAGCATGATGTAGGTAAAAAGACACTTCGGGCATTTGCCACACCACTCATTTCGTTTACTTCCAACGTTACAACTTCTAAAAGTAAAGAAATGCTCTTTAGTCTGTGAGAAAAGCTTTGCTATATGAATCTCATCGAGTGGGCGTAAAAAGCTAAAATACTCTACGTCTTTAGTTATAAATGAAGATACGTAAAATCTAAAATCATTCTCAAACTCCACAGATTTTGAGTACTGATGATTTACTTTTAGTCCATTAAAAATGATATTTTCTTCATTTGCACTTGACTCATTTGAGAGTACTATATACTTTGTCTTATAAATAAGACCTAACCAAATGGAGATAAAACCAACGATAGAAGAGAATGGTATGTGACCATTTAAATATCCGCGTTTATTAAAATCAAGAATCTTCTCTAAATCAAGTTCGCGTTTAAGTTCTATAGAGTTATCTGGATGCTTATCGAGTATGGCTTTACTTGCCACTATTGGATTCATAGAGAACATTAGTGACTCTGGAAACTCATCTTTTAAAAGCTCATAAGAGACAAGAGAATCTTTTCCACCACCAATAGGAATGATGTTATTCTCTTGCGTAGCAACTTTTATCTCTTTAAAATCATCTCCATTAAACGCGATGACAAACTTCAGAAGTTCATCTTGAGTAACCGCTATGTTATTTAAGTAAATAAACTCGCCAAGACCGTTGTAGTAGAGCTTTTTAAACCATGCTTGCTGCTCATCATTTAAAGTTCCACACTCTATAATAAACTCTTTAGGAGTAGCTATTTTATAGTAGCTAATTGCTTCCGCCATTCCTATATGAAATATAATATTTGAGAAATCTAAATCAGTAGATATTTTGTCATTTTTATTGAGTGAGAGTTTGTGATGAAAATCGTTTATTTTGTCTGATTCAATAAGTTGATAGTGAAAATGAAGAGAAATAGTTTGCTCATTTTCTAATGTGCCGTAGCTCTTGTATACAAACTTATTATTTTGTTCTCGTAACTCATTAAATTTTTTCATTTTAGCCATTTTCATAATTGTTTATTGGATTATATTATCTTTTAACTCTATAAATGCTAAAATCATTTCAATTAAATAATGGAGTATCTATTTGAAAGAGTCATCAGAAGTTTTAGCTAGAAAATATCGCCCCTCAAATTTCGATGAGCTTATAGGTCAAGAGACTATAGCTCAAACGCTATCACTTGCGCTTGATTCAAATAGACTCTCACACGCTTACCTTTTTTCAGGTTTAAGAGGGAGTGGTAAAACTTCTACCGCTCGTATTTTCGCTAAAGCTCTTATCTGCGAAGAAGGAATGAGTCATCACCCTTGTGGCGTTTGTTCCAACTGTGTTATGGCGTTAGAAGGCCGTCATATGGACATCATTGAGATGGATGGTGCGAGTAGTCGTAAGATAGACGACATCCGTGATTTAGTTGAGCAGACAAAGTATAAACCTGCCGTTGCAAGATATAAAATATTTATTATCGATGAAGTGCATATGCTTACAAAAGAGGCTTTTAACGCCCTTTTAAAAACGCTAGAAGAGCCACCAGAGTATGTAAAGTTTATACTTGCAACGACTGACCCACTAAAACTTCCAGCCACTATTTTAAGTAGAACGCAGCACTTTAGATTTAAAAGCATCGCTACAAATAAAGTCATCGATCATTTAGCGCATATATTAAATCTTGAAGGTATAGCTTATGAAAATGACGCCTTAGAGATTTTGGCTCGTAGTGGTGGAGGGAGTCTTCGCGATACGCTTACTCTTTTAGATCAAGCCATCATTTACTCTAAAAATCACGTAGACGTTCGCACCGTTACAGATATGCTAGGATTAGTTGACCCTAAGTTCATTGGCGAACTTTTTAACGCAGTATTTGCCAAAGATTACGCTGCGTTAGTTGAGTATACAAAAGTACTTGAAGATTATGAGAGTGAGATGGTAGTAGATGAGCTTATAGCTTACCTAAAAGATAAGATGTATAACCACGACGCACTCTTCTCAACTTTAGTTTTAGATAGATTTTTTAGAATTTTAAGTGATTCAAAATATCTCTTTAGTATAAACGCCGATGGCTCTTTTGTGCTCTCTATGATTTTCTTTAAGATGATCGAAGCTCTTCGTATTCGTGAAATAGACCAGATGATAGAGTCTTTTCAAAAAGACGTTCAAAGACCAGAAATAACGACTCCAACTCCAGCCAAAATAAAAATCCAAACGGCTACTCCCGAAATAGCGTCAGCAGTTCAGGCGGATTCTCCAATAGAGACTAAAACAGAAGAAGAGAAAGAAGTTACCACTCAAGCAGTTGAAGAAGTGCCTCCTGCTCCCGAGCCTATAGTGGAACCTGTCGTAGCTCCTATAATTCAAGAAGACCCCGCTCTAAAACTATTTCATGAGCTTATAGCAAAAATTAGCGATAGAAACTATGAACTTGGTGAGTGTTTTACTAAAAATATTACTTTTATCTCTTATGAAGAGAGTGTTTTAACATGGGAGAGTTGTGCGGATGAAGATTGTAAAAAACTTCTCAAGCATGGATACTCTGTTATTAAGCAACTTGTACGAGAGATATTTAGTTTTGAGACAAAAATCAAAGGAATTGCTTGCACTAAAGAGCCACAAAATCTTCCAGAGAATGAACCTCAAGAGACGTATATACCAGAAGAGACTTTTGTAAGCACTCCTGAATTTACTCAAACAAACATAGAACAACCCGCTCCTCAGCCAACTGCTATAACGCAGCCAGAGATGCAAGGTCCTCAAAGTACTACAATGATAGAAGATGCGGAGATGGGTGGAAACGCGAGCTGCGTTACAAACTGTAATGACGCGGCACCGCTAGAAGAGTTAAACGGCACAGATATAACGCAAGAGCCTCTTATTCAAAAAGCTATAGAGATGTTTGAAGCTAAAAAGATAACGGTCCAGTCAAAAATCTAATCAAAAAAAATCTCACTACAGCAGAGCTCCTCGCGTTTACAAAACTCTAAAATATTTTCATAGGGTGTCACGTTTCGTTTTTTTATTGTGGCAAATTTAGACTGAGATATATCTAGTAAAGAAGCGACGTCTTTGTCTAACACTTTTACCTCTTTTGCTCCGCTTAAATGAAGTTTTAATACTTTAATAATGGCATGAAAGTCTCTCATAAGTACTCTTTAAATTTATTTGTGTAAATATATCTAAAGGGATAAAATAAGAGTGAAAGTATGGCAGTTTGCTATTTTTTCTTTTTCTCTTTTTTATTGAGTCTTTTTATAATATTCTTTAAAATTAAAGAGAGTTCTAAAAACTCATGAAAATATTTTACATGCATAATCGCTTTATAATTTTTCGTAGATATCTCTTCTAGATAATTTTTTAACTGATTTAGATCATATAAAACCCTATCACTCATCAATTTCGCTATATAAAATGCGATAGAAAGTATGAGTAAAAAAGCTAGAGCAAGTTTAAAAAAGAGGCTATAAAAAGAGTCCATAATGCCTGAGAGCGGTGTTGCTAAACGCAGGTATATCTTTGCATCTTTATAGTTTATCTTTTTAGCGACATATAAAAAATCAATTCCTAAAGTCTGAGAAAAACGAATACTGCTTGAAAATTCTTGCTTTTGCGCTTGGAGAATTTCTTCTCTGTCTTTATGATTTTGCATTGCATGGATGTCGAAGTTTGACTCAGCTAAGACTTCTCCATCACTCTTTATCATAGTCACTCTTAATACGGCTGCGTTAGATATGTTTTTAGCATAGAGTTCTAAGTTTTTCACCCTATCTATATCTAAAGCGGAGAGTAAAATGATTTTTTGTAAGTAGTTTTTGTTCTCTTCAATAATGATAGATTTAATAGAGCTATATCCAATGATGGAAAATATCACAAAAGCACCTATGAAAAGCAACAAAAACTTCACTATAAACAGTTGATGGATTTTATACATATAAGCAGAGTCCTACAAATTTAAAATGTTTGCAGAATTGTAGCAAAAACTAGTCCCAAGAAGATTTGGGACTAGTTATTTTATAAGCCTGTATTATCTATTTGATCTTCTACAATCAATTTAATACTATCACCTGAACCATCCGATTTTACATACTCATATGTTGTAGATGTTCCATCTGAAACTCCTGTCCCATTTACTCTATCCCAACCAGTTGTGTCTACTGTAGCCACATTATCTTCATCAAGTCCAATTATAGGGTTTCCATCACCATCGCCTATGATTTGCAGAGTATTGTTTGAGTCTGTAATGCTTAAGACATCATCAAGTGATAAATTCGTAATCTGATGATCTCCACTAGCACTCAAGTCAATTTTTTCAATATTATCTAGTTTAGTATAGTCTAAAGTAGTTCCAGCATCAAGAGTTATTCCAGCATCCATCACAACAGTATCAAAGCCAGCTTCTCCATCTAATTGAGCAACTCCATCATATGTTAGAGTATCGTTAAACACTGCAGAGTATTCTATGTTTATATCAAGTAAAATCGTATTTAAAGAGTCCCCATCGTTATCAACAATTGAAGCTTCAATAGTTTCTGTAGTTGCTACTCTATCTGTTGGTATATATCTATAACTACCAGTTTCAAAGTTAATTTCAAAATCTCCATGTGTTCCAGAAATAGTTTGAACTACATTAACAGCATCATATGTAACTGTATTCGCTCCGATAGTAACTGACTCAATATGTCCACCATCTGCACCAAAGTCGATTATAGTGTTACCGCTTGCATCTGATGTAAAGCTACCTTCAGTATAAAGTGCAGCAGTTGAACTAACTGCAGTACTAAGCTGAGCTATATTAGAGATATTTTCAGCATCCTGAGAAACAACGTTTTCACCATTATCTGCGACTTTTACTATATCACTTAAAACACTTGTTGTATTTACACTATAACTAAATAGCTTATCAATAGCCCCAGAGTCTACAAAACTATTCCAAGTTGGTAAATATGCATCAAAATCTGTTTTATAAGCGTCGTATGTATTACCATCTCCAAAGAAGTACATTACATCTTGATCTGCAGCTGCAAGTGTTGGAGTATATAGAGTTCCGTACGAGTTCTCTACTACTTCACGAAGACCTTGCTCAATGTCTGTACCACTTCGTGTAGTATCTAAAGTAAGTGCTCTACCTGCATCAGCATCTAGCCAACCACTTTGAATCTTTCCATTTCCATAAAACTGAACTATATTAACGTTTACACTTCCCATAGATTCGTACTTATTAATCATTGTCTCTATTGCTTGTTCTGTTAATGCTAAATCTGAATCACTCATACTTGAAGAGACATCTACTATAACTGAGATGTTTGTTGTTACTGGTTCAATTGTTAAAGTAACGTCTTGTGGTGTTGCCGTTGGTGCATCATCATGAATTGTCACATCTAAACCACCTGTATAATTATAACCCGCTAAATCTGTCACAGTGTATACAAAACTATCCATTACATTATCTGCAAGTCCTGAGATTTCTGTTTCTGCTGGTGCTTGAATAGAAAAATTGTCTATTAGTGCATCTTCTTGATTCCAACCACTACTATTTAAAAGATCTATTGATACTCGTCCATTTGTATCTAAAACAACATCAAAATCATAGTGAGCTTCTCCATCAAAATATGCTATATCACTAATTGTATCTGTATTAGCTGTAACAACAAAGTTATCATTACCACCATCCCAAACTCCAACTGCTTCAAAGTCAAATGATACTGTAACAGTTTTACCTGCATATGCAGCTCCAAAATCAAAAGTTTGACTAGCAGTGTTTCCACCACCATCAATAAGCATTTTACCTGCATTATTGATTACATTAGTTCCTGACCACCCTTCTAATCCAGCACTGAATGTTTGATTAACATTAATAGCTGCTAATAGCTCATTGTAAGTATAATGATCAACTGCATTAACAAGTGTATATGTGTAATCACCTGTTGTTGTATCTATTACTAGAACATTACCCTCTTTTGTTGTAACTGTAATTTCTCCGGCTACTGAAGTATCTGTTGTACCACCTGCTATAGTAGCATTAGTAAGAGCTGATCCAAGTGGTAGTGTGTCATTTGCGAGAATATTACCAGTCGTGATTTCTGCCGTACTTGTACTATCTGTTCCAGTATCTAATGCTGACTCATAAACTTCATCTACATTCGAATTAAGAACTGGAATCTCTTCTGCAGCACGATTAATATTTAACGTAACCACACCTGTAGATGTATCTCCATCATTATCAACTGCTGTAAAATCAAAAACTTCTTGTTTTGTATCACCTTGTGCTAAGCGTACATCTGGGGAGTAAACATATGCTCCTGTAGCAAAGTTAAGTGAGATATGTCCTAGCTGTAAAGTATCTAGTTCGAGTTGGCTTCCAGCTATTACATTTGCATCTGCATCATTTGTAATAGTATCAGATGCTACATTGTATGTATAAAGTACTCCATCTATTGTGATATCTTGGAAATATCCACCATCTGCACCAAATCCATCACTACCTAACTGGCCAAGAACATTTCCAACAAGTGGAGGCTGGATTGTTCCAAGTAAAGTTTCTGCTAATGTTGTTGAATCCGTAACGATAACACCATCACGTTCAACTTCATTTAATCCATCATAAGCTAATGGATCAAGAAAAGCTTGATCAGCCGCAGTCAAGCCAGATCCAAATCCAACGCCATAGGCACTAATATCATTTGCTTCTAAAAAGTCAGTCCATTCAGTTATCTCAACACCAGTAATTCCATCTGTACCTTCAGTACCACCAGCAGTTTGAGGTTGACCATCAGAGAAGAAGTAAGTTATGTTTGCCACTTCTATCTCTGCTGTCGCTTCTATTTTACCATCTACTAGATAACCAATTTCAGCTTCTGCAACTGCTTCATCATAGTTAGTTCCACCACCTGGTGTTAAACTAATATCACGAGTAGCAGCAGTTCCATCTCCTATAAATTCTAAGGCTTCAGTAACTGTAAACCAGTGATTTTGGTGTGTAGACTCACCGCTATTAAAAGTAGTAATTTGTATTTTTACATTACCCATATCATCATATGAGTTAATTACATCTTTCATAGATGTAAGAAGTAGTTCCATTCTCTCCACTGTAGTAATCGTAGTTGAACCAGTATCGGCATCCCAACCCATACTTCCAGAAGTATCTACTATAAACATCAAGTTTGTATTTTGTTCAGGAATTTCAATATCCTGAACGATATTTCCACTTATGGCCATATCATCTTCTATGATTACATTTAAGTTTACATTCGTAGTGTCTACACTATCCGTAACTGCTACATTAAAATCTAATGCTAAAATATCTTCAACTGAGTTAGTAGGATGATCAACTGCATCCAAAAGAGTTACTGTATATGCACCTGTGTTTGTCACATTTATAGTAATAACATCAGTACCGTTTGCTGAACCTGTTAAAGTGTCACTGCCAGCTCCACTCCATGTTACAGTTGCTCCACCAGAAGTAAGAGTTTGAGTTGGATTAGAGAGTGAAACACTCAATACATCACCTTCAACATCACTAAAAGACATCGTTCCTGTCATAACAGCTGAATCAGTAGTGTCATCTCCAGGATTTTCACCAGTAGTATCGACTATACCATTGAAAAGTCCCTCTTCAGAAACTCTTGCAAATCCATCTACTGCTTCAGGGGCATCATTTACTGGTGTTACATTAATTGTTAAAGTACCTACATCTGTTAGTGAACCATCAGTTACTGTGTAATCAACTGTATCAACTCCATTGAAGTTAGCTGCTGGTGTATAAGTGTAAGATCCATCAGCTGCTAGAACTAAAGTTCCGCCTTGAGCTGTTGTAAAAGTACCTGGCGTTACACTTAACGCATCTCCATCTAAGTCTGTATCATTGAAATCTAAATCTACAGTTGAAGTAAATGGTGTATCTTCATCAATTGTGATTGAATCATCTACTGCTACAGGTGCATCATTTACTGGTGTTACATTAATTGTTAAAGTACCTACATCTGTTAGTGAACCATCAGTTACTGTGTAATCAACTGTATCAATTCCATTGAAGTTAGCTGCTGGTGTATAAGTGTAAGATCCATCAGCTGCTAGAACTAAAGTTCCGCCTTGAGCTGTTGTAAAAGTACCTGGCGTTACACTTAATGCATCTCCATCTAAGTCTGTATCATTGAAATCTAAATCTACAGTTGAAGTAAATGGTGTATCTTCACCAATTGTGATTGAATCATCTACTGCTACAGGTGCATCATTTACTGGTGTTACATTAATTGTTAAAGTACCTACATCTGTTAGTGAACCATCAGTTACTGTGTAATCAACTGTATCAATTCCATTGAAGTTAGCTGCTGGTGTATAAGTGTAAGATCCATCAGCTGCTAGAACTAAAGTTCCGCCTTGAGCTGTTGTAAAAGTACCTGGCGTTACACTTAATGCATCTCCATCTAAATTTGTATCGTTTGCATCTAAATCAATTGTAGAAGTAAATGGTGTATCTTCATCGACTGTGATTGAATCATCTACTGCTACTGGTGCCAAATTACCTGTGTAATCTTCAGTATCAGTTGCAGTTGCTGTATTTCCAGCTGCATCTGTAGTTGTTACTGAAGCGTCAATTGTTCTATCTCCATCTGCTGCTAAGTCTGAACCAGCTACATCGATACTAAATACTAAGTTTGTTCCATTATCTGTCACTAGACCAGTTGAAGTAACATTATTTATTACAAGTGTAACTGTATCTCCAACTTGAACATCTCCACCAACTACACCAGTGATTGCAATGTTTTGACCAGATTCAGCTGCGTTGATAACATCATCAGCAGTGATTTCAGTATCTAGTGTGATTGAAGCTGTGATTGCTGTATCTACTGTGTAATCTTCAGTATCAGTTGCAGTTGCTGTATTTCCAGCTGCATCTGTAGTTGTTACTGAAGCGTCAATTGTTCTATCTCCATCTGCTGCTAAGTCTGAACCAGCTACATCGATACTAAATACTAAGTTTGTTCCATTATCTGTCACTAGACCAGTTGAAGTAACATTATTTATTACAAGTGTAACTGTATCTCCAACTTGAACATCTCCACCAACTACACCAGTGATTGCAATGTTTTGACCAGATTCAGCTGCGTTGATAACATCATCAGCAGTGATTTCAGTATCTAGTGTGATTGAAGCTGTGATTGCTGTATCTACTGTGTAATCTTCAGTATCAGTTGCAGTTGCTGTATTTCCAGCTGCATCTGTAGTTGTTACTGAAGCGTCAATTGTTCTATCTCCATCTGCTGCTAAGTCTGAACCAGCTACATCGATACTAAATACTAAGTTTGTTCCATTATCTGTCACTAGACCAGTTGAAGTAACATTATTTATTACAAGTGTAACTGTATCTCCAACTTGAACATCTCCACCAACTACACCAGTGATTGCAATGTTTTGACCAGATTCAGCTGCGTTGATAACATCATCAGCAGTGATTTCAGTATCTAGTGTGATTGAAGCTGTGATTGCTGTATCTACTGTGTAATCTTCAGTATCAGTTGCAGTTGCTGTATTTCCAGCTGCATCTGTAGTTGTTACTGAAGCGTCAATTGTTCTATCTCCATCTGCTGCTAAGTCTGAACCAGCTACATCGATACTAAATACTAAGTTTGTTCCATTATCTGTCACTAGACCAGTTGAAGTAACATTATTTATTACAAGTGTAACTGTATCTCCAACTTGAACATCTCCACCAACTACACCAGTGATTGCAATGTTTTGACCAGATTCAGCTGCGTTGATAACATCATCAGCAGTGATTTCAGTATCTAGTGTGATTGAAGCTGTGATTGCTGTATCTACTGTGTAATCTTCAGTATCAGTTGCAGTTGCTGTATTTCCAGCTGCATCTGTAGTTGTTACTGAAGCGTCAATTGTTCTATCTCCATCTGCTGCTAAGTCTGAACCAGCTACATCGATACTAAATACTAAGTTTGTTCCATTATCTGTCACTAGACCAGTTGAAGTAACATTATTTATTACAAGTGTAACTGTATCTCCAACTTGAACATCTCCACCAACTACACCAGTGATTGCAATGTTTTGACCAGATTCAGCTGCGTTGATAACATCATCAGCAGTGATTTCAGTATCTAGTGTGATTGAAGCTGTGATTGCTGTATCTACTGTGTAATCTTCAGTATCAGTTGCAGTTGCTGTATTTCCAGCTGCATCTGTAGTTGTTACTGAAGCGTCAATTGTTCTATCTCCATCTGCTGCTAAGTCTGAACCAGCTACATCGATACTAAATACTAAGTTTGTTCCATTATCTGTCACTAGACCAGTTGAAGTAACATTATTTATTACAAGTGTAACTGTATCTCCAACTTGAACATCTCCACCAACTACACCAGTGATTGCAATGTTTTGACCAGATTCAGCTGCGTTGATAACATCATCAGCAGTGATTTCAGTATCTAGTGTGATTGAAGCTGTGATTGCTGTATCTACTGTGTAATCTTCAGTATCAGTTGCAGTTGCTGTATTTCCAGCTGCATCTGTAGTTGTTACTGAAGCGTCAATTGTTCTATCTCCATCTGCTGCTAAGTCTGAACCAGCTACATCGATACTAAATACTAAGTTTGTTCCATTATCTGTCACTAGACCAGTTGAAGTAACATTATTTATTACAAGTGTAACTGTATCTCCAACTTGAACATCTCCACCAACTACACCAGTGATTGCAATGTTTTGACCAGATTCAGCTGCGTTGATAACATCATCAGCAGTGATTTCAGTATCTAGTGTGATTGAAGCTGTGATTGCTGTATCTACTGTGTAATCTTCAGTATCAGTTGCAGTTGCTGTATTTCCAGCTGCATCTGTAGTTGTTACTGAAGCGTCAATTGTTCTATCTCCATCTGCTGCTAAGTCTGAACCAGCTACATCGATACTAAATACTAAGTTTGTTCCATTATCTGTCACTAGACCAGTTGAAGTAACATTATTTATTACAAGTGTAACTGTATCTCCAACTTGAACATCTCCACCAACTACACCAGTGATTGCAATGTTTTGACCAGATTCAGCTGCGTTGATAACATCATCAGCAGTGATTTCAGTATCTAGTGTGATTGAAGCTGTGATTGCTGTATCTACTGTGTAATCTTCAGTATCAGTTGCAGTTGCTGTATTTCCAGCTGCATCTGTAGTTGTTACTGAAGCGTCAATTGTTCTATCTCCATCTGCTGCTAAGTCTGAACCAGCTACATCGATACTAAATACTAAGTTTGTTCCATTATCTGTCACTAGACCAGTTGAAGTAACATTATTTATTACAAGTGTAACTGTATCTCCAACTTGAACATCTCCACCAACTACACCAGTGATTGCAATGTTTTGACCAGATTCAGCTGCGTTGATAACATCATCAGCAGTGATTTCAGTATCTAGTGTGATTGAAGCTGTGATTGCTGTATCTACTGTGTAATCTTCAGTATCAGTTGCAGTTGCTGTATTTCCAGCTGCATCTGTAGTTGTTACTGAAGCGTCAATTGTTCTATCTCCATCTGCTGCTAAGTCTGAACCAGCTACATCGATACTAAATACTAAGTTTGTTCCATTATCTGTCACTAGACCAGTTGAAGTAACATTATTTATTACAAGTGTAACTGTATCTCCAACTTGAACATCTCCACCAACTACACCAGTGATTGCAATGTTTTGACCAGATTCAGCTGCGTTGATAACATCATCAGCAGTGATTTCAGTATCTAGTGTGATTGAAGCTGTGATTGCTGTATCTACTGTGTAATCTTCAGTATCAGTTGCAGTTGCTGTATTTCCAGCTGCATCTGTAGTTGTTACTGAAGCGTCAATTGTTCTATCTCCATCTGCTGCTAAGTCTGAACCAGCTACATCGATACTAAATACTAAGTTTGTTCCATTATCTGTCACTAGACCAGTTGAAGTAACATTATTTATTACAAGTGTAACTGTATCTCCAACTTGAACATCTCCACCAACTACACCAGTGATTGCAATGTTTTGACCAGATTCAGCTGCGTTGATAACATCATCAGCAGTGATTTCAGTATCTAGTGTGATTGAAGCTGTGATTGCTGTATCTACTGTGTAATCTTCAGTATCAGTTGCAGTTGCTGTATTTCCAGCTGCATCTGTAGTTGTTACTGAAGCGTCAATTGTTCTATCTCCATCTGCTGCTAAGTCTGAACCAGCTACATCGATACTAAATACTAAGTTTGTTCCATTATCTGTCACTAGACCAGTTGAAGTAACATTATTTATTACAAGTGTAACTGTATCTCCAACTTGAACATCTCCACCAACTACACCAGTGATTGCAATGTTTTGACCAGATTCAGCTGCGTTGATAACATCATCAGCAGTGATTTCAGTATCTAGTGTGATTGAAGCTGTGATTGCTGTATCTACTGTGTAATCTTCAGTATCAGTTGCAGTTGCTGTATTTCCAGCTGCATCTGTAGTTGTTACTGAAGCGTCAATTGTTCTATCTCCATCTGCTGCTAAGTCTGAACCAGCTACATCGATACTAAATACTAAGTTTGTTCCATTATCTGTCACTAGACCAGTTGAAGTAACATTATTTATTACAAGTGTAACTGTATCTCCAACTTGAACATCTCCACCAACTACACCAGTGATTGCAATGTTTTGACCAGATTCAGCTGCGTTGATAACATCATCAGCAGTGATTTCAGTATCTAGTGTGATTGAAGCTGTGATTGCTGTATCTACTGTGTAATCTTCAGTATCAGTTGCAGTTGCTGTATTTCCAGCTGCATCTGTAGTTGTTACTGAAGCGTCAATTGTTCTATCTCCATCTGCTGCTAAGTCTGAACCAGCTACATCGATACTAAATACTAAGTTTGTTCCATTATCTGTCACTAGACCAGTTGAAGTAACATTATTTATTACAAGTGTAACTGTATCTCCAACTTGAACATCTCCACCAACTACACCAGTGATTGCAATGTTTTGACCAGATTCAGCTGCGTTGATAACATCATCAGCAGTGATTTCAGTATCTAGTGTGATTGAAGCTGTGATTGCTGTATCTACTGTGTAATCTTCAGTATCAGTTGCAGTTGCTGTATTTCCAGCTGCATCTGTAGTTGTTACTGAAGCGTCAATTGTTCTATCTCCATCTGCTGCTAAGTCTGAACCAGCTACATCGATACTAAATACTAAGTTTGTTCCATTATCTGTCACTAGACCAGTTGAAGTAACATTATTTATTACAAGTGTAACTGTATCTCCAACTTGAACATCTCCACCAACTACACCAGTGATTGCAATGTTTTGACCAGATTCAGCTGCGTTGATAACATCATCAGCAGTGATTTCAGTATCTAGTGTGATTGAAGCTGTGATTGCTGTATCTACTGTGTAATCTTCAGTATCAGTTGCAGTTGCTGTATTTCCAGCTGCATCTGTAGTTGTTACTGAAGCGTCAATTGTTCTATCTCCATCTGCTGCTAAGTCTGAACCAGCTACATCGATACTAAATACTAAGTTTGTTCCATTATCTGTCACTAGACCAGTTGAAGTAACATTATTTATTACAAGTGTAACTGTATCTCCAACTTGAACATCTCCACCAACTACACCAGTGATTGCAATGTTTTGACCAGATTCAGCTGCGTTGATAACATCATCAGCAGTGATTTCAGTATCTAGTGTGATTGAAGCTGTGATTGCTGTATCTACTGTGTAATCTTCAGTATCAGTTGCAGTTGCTGTATTTCCAGCTGCATCTGTAGTTGTTACTGAAGCGTCAATTGTTCTATCTCCATCTGCTGCTAAGTCTGAACCAGCTACATCGATACTAAATACTAAGTTTGTTCCATTATCTGTCACTAGACCAGTTGAAGTAACATTATTTATTACAAGTGTAACTGTATCTCCAACTTGAACATCTCCACCAACTACACCAGTGATTGCAATGTTTTGACCAGATTCAGCTGCGTTGATAACATCATCAGCAGTGATTTCAGTATCTAGTGTGATTGAAGCTGTGATTGCTGTATCTACTGTGTAATCTTCAGTATCAGTTGCAGTTGCTGTATTTCCAGCTGCATCTGTAGTTGTTACTGAAGCGTCAATTGTTCTATCTCCATCTGCTGCTAAGTCTGAACCAGCTACATCGATACTAAATACTAAGTTTGTTCCATTATCTGTCACTAGACCAGTTGAAGTAACATTATTTATTACAAGTGTAACTGTATCTCCAACTTGAACATCTCCACCAACTACACCAGTGATTGCAATGTTTTGACCAGATTCAGCTGCGTTGATAACATCATCAGCAGTGATTTCAGTATCTAGTGTGATTGAAGCTGTGATTGCTGTATCTACTGTGTAATCTTCAGTATCAGTTGCAGTTGCTGTATTTCCAGCTGCATCTGTAGTTGTTACTGAAGCGTCAATTGTTCTATCTCCATCTGCTGCTAAGTCTGAACCAGCTACATCGATACTAAATACTAAGTTTGTTCCATTATCTGTCACTAGACCAGTTGAAGTAACATTATTTATTACAAGTGTAACTGTATCTCCAACTTGAACATCTCCACCAACTACACCAGTGATTGCAATGTTTTGACAGATTCAGCTGCGTTGATAATCATCAGCAGTGATTTAGTATCTTGTATTGAGCTGTGATTGCTGTATCTACTGTGTATTTCAGTATCAGTTGCAGTTGCTGTATTTCAGCTGCATCTGTAGTTGTTACTGAAGCGTCAATTGTTCTATCTCCATCTGCTGCTAAGTCTGAACCAGCTACATCGATACTAAATACTAAGTTTGTTCCATTATCTGTCACTAGACCAGTTGAAGTAACATTATTTATTACAAGTGTAACTGTATCTCCAACTTGAACATCTCCACCAACTACACCAGTGATTGCAATGTTTTGACCAGATTCAGCTGCGTTGATAACATCATCAGCAGTGATTTTCAGTATCTAGTGTGATTGAAGCTGTGATTGCTGTATCTACTGTGTAATCTTCAGTATCAGTTGCAGTTGCTGTATTTCCAGCTGCATCTGTAGTTGTTACTGAAGCGTCAATTGTTCTATCTCCATCTGCTGCTAAGTCTGAACCAGCTACATCGATACTAAATACTAAGTTTGTTCCATTATCTGTCACTAGACCAGTTGAAGTAACATTATTTATTACAAGTGTAACTGTATCTCCAACTTGAACATCTCCACCAACTACACCAGTGATTGCAATGTTTTGACCAGATTCAGCTGCGTTGATAACATCATCAGCAGTGATTTCAGTATCTAGTGTGATTGAAGCTGTGATTGCTGTATCTACTGTGTAATCTTCAGTATCAGTTGCAGTTGCTGTATTTCCAGCTGCATCTGTAGTTGTTACTGAAGCGTCAATTGTTCTATCTCCATCTGCTGCTAAGTCTGAACCAGCTACATCGATACTAAATACTAAGTTTGTTCCATTATCTGTCACTAGACCAGTTGAAGTAACATTATTTATTACAAGTGTAACTGTATCTCCAACTTGAACATCTCCACCAACTACACCAGTGATTGCAATGTTTTGACCAGATTCAGCTGCGTTGATAACATCATCAGCAGTGATTTCAGTATCTAGTGTGATTGAAGCTGTGATTGCTGTATCTACTGTGTAATCTTCAGTATCAGTTGCAGTTGCTGTATTTCCAGCTGCATCTGTAGTTGTTACTGAAGCGTCAATTGTTCTATCTCCATCTGCTGCTAAGTCTGAACCAGCTACATCGATACTAAATACTAAGTTTGTTCCATTATCTGTCACTAGACCAGTTGAAGTAACATTATTTATTACAAGTGTAACTGTATCTCCAACTTGAAACATCTCCACCAACTACACCAGTGCATTGCAATGTTGTACTGAAGCGTCAATTGTTCTATCTCCATCTGCTGCTAAGTCTGAACCAGCTACATCGATACTAAATACTAAGTTTGTTCCATTATCTGTCACTAGACCAGTTGAAGTAACATTATTTATTACAAGTGTAACTGTATCTCCAACTTGAACATCTCCACCAACTACACCAGTGATTGCAATGTTTTGACCAGATTCAGCTGCGTTGATAACATCATCAGCAGTGATTTCAGTATCTAGTGTGATTGAAGCTGTGATTGCTGTATCTACTGTGTAATCTTCAGTATCAGTTGCAGTTGCTGTATTTCCAGCTGCATCTGTAGTTGTTACTGAAGCGTCAATTGTTCTATCTCCATCTGCTGCTAAGTCTGAACCAGCTACATCGATACTAAATACTAAGTTTGTTCCATTATCTGTCACTAGACCAGTTGAAGTAACATTATTTATTACAAGTGTAACTGTATCTCCAACTTGAACATCTCCACCAACTACACCAGTGATTGCAATGTTTTGACCAGATTCAGCTGCGTTGATAACATCATCAGCAGTGATTTCAGTATCTAGTGTGATTGAAGCTGTGATTGCTGTATCTACTGTGTAATCTTCAGTATCAGTTGCAGTTGCTGTATTTCCAGCTGCATCTGTAGTTGTTACTGAAGCGTCAATTGTTCTATCTCCATCTGCTGCTAAGTCTGAACCAGCTACATCGATACTAAATACTAAGTTTGTTCCATTATCTGTCACTAGACCAGTTGAAGTAACATTATTTATTACAAGTGTAACTGTATCTCCAACTTGAACATCTCCACCAACTACACCAGTGATTGCAATGTTTTGACCAGATTCAGCTGCGTTGATAACATCATCAGCAGTGATTTCAGTATCTAGTGTGATTGAAGCTGTGATTGCTGTATCTACTGTGTAATCTTCAGTATCAGTTGCAGTTGCTGTATTTCCAGCTGCATCTGTAGTTGTTACTGAAGCGTCAATTGTTCTATCTCCATCTGCTGCTAAGTCTGAACCAGCTACATCGATACTAAATACTAAGTTTGTTCCATTATCTGTCACTAGACCAGTTGAAGTAACATTATTTATTACAAGTGTAACTGTATCTCCAACTTGAACATCTCCACCAACTACACCAGTGATTGCAATGTTTTGACCAGATTCAGCTGCGTTGATAACATCATCAGCAGTGATTTCAGTATCTAGTGTGATTGAAGCTGTGATTGCTGTATCTACTGTGTAATCTTCAGTATCAGTTGCAGTTGCTGTATTTCCAGCTGCATCTGTAGTTGTTACTGAAGCGTCAATTGTTCTATCTCCATCTGCTGCTAAGTCTGAACCAGCTACATCGATACTAAATACTAAGTTTGTTCCATTATCTGTCACTAGACCAGTTGAAGTAACATTATTTATTACAAGTGTAACTGTATCTCCAACTTGAACATCTCCACCAACTACACCAGTGATTGCAATGTTTTGACCAGATTCAGCTGCGTTGATAACATCATCAGCAGTGATTTCAGTATCTAGTGTGATTGAAGCTGTGATTGCTGTATCTACTGTGTAATCTTCAGTATCAGTTGCAGTTGCTGTATTTCCAGCTGCATCTGTAGTTGTTACTGAAGCGTCAATTGTTCTATCTCCATCTGCTGCTAAGTCTGAACCAGCTACATCGATACTAAATACTAAGTTTGTTCCATTATCTGTCACTAGACCAGTTGAAGTAACATTATTTATTACAAGTGTAACTGTATCTCCAACTTGAACATCTCCACCAACTACACCAGTGATTGCAATGTTTTGACCAGATTCAGCTGCGTTGATAACATCATCAGCAGTGATTTCAGTATCTAGTGTGATTGAAGCTGTGATTGCTGTATCTACTGTGTAATCTTCAGTATCAGTTGCAGTTGCTGTATTTCCAGCTGCATCTGTAGTTGTTACTGAAGCGTCAATTGTTCTATCTCCATCTGCTGCTAAGTCTGAACCAGCTACATCGATACTAAATACTAAGTTTGTTCCATTATCTGTCACTAGACCAGTTGAAGTAACATTATTTATTACAAGTGTAACTGTATCTCCAACTTGAACATCTCCACCAACTACACCAGTGATTGCAATGTTTTGACCAGATTCAGCTGCGTTGATAACATCATCAGCAGTGATTTCAGTATCTAGTGTGATTGAAGCTGTGATTGCTGTATCTACTGTGTAATCTTCAGTATCAGTTGCAGTTGCTGTATTTCCAGCTGCATCTGTAGTTGTTACTGAAGCGTCAATTGTTCTATCTCCATCTGCTGCTAAGTCTGAACCAGCTACATCGATACTAAATACTAAGTTTGTTCCATTATCTGTCACTAGACCAGTTGAAGTAACATTATTTATTACAAGTGTAACTGTATCTCCAACTTGAACATCTCCACCAACTACACCAGTGATTGCAATGTTTTGACCAGATTCAGCTGCGTTGATAACATCATCAGCAGTGATTTCAGTATCTAGTGTGATTGAAGCTGTGATTGCTGTATCTACTGTGTAATCTTCAGTATCAGTTGCAGTTGCTGTATTTCCAGCTGCATCTGTAGTTGTTACTGAAGCGTCAATTGTTCTATCTCCATCTGCTGCTAAGTCTGAACCAGCTACATCGATACTAAATACTAAGTTTGTTCCATTATCTGTCACTAGACCAGTTGAAGTAACATTATTTATTACAAGTGTAACTGTATCTCCAACTTGAACATCTCCACCAACTACACCAGTGATTGCAATGTTTTGACCAGATTCAGCTGCGTTGATAACATCATCAGCAGTGATTTCAGTATCTAGTGTGATTGAAGCTGTGATTGCTGTATCTACTGTGTAATCTTCAGTATCAGTTGCAGTTGCTGTATTTCCAGCTGCATCTGTAGTTGTTACTGAAGCGTCAATTGTTCTATCTCCATCTGCTGCTAAGTCTGAACCAGCTACATCGATACTAAATACTAAGTTTGTTCCATTATCTGTCACTAGACCAGTTGAAGTAACATTATTTATTACAAGTGTAACTGTATCTCCAACTTGAACATCTCCACCAACTACACCAGTGATTGCAATGTTTTGACCAGATTCAGCTGCGTTGATAACATCATCAGCAGTGATTTCAGTATCTAGTGTGATTGAAGCTGTGATTGCTGTATCTACTGTGTAATCTTCAGTATCAGTTGCAGTTGCTGTATTTCCAGCTGCATCTGTAGTTGTTACTGAAGCGTCAATTGTTCTATCTCCATCTGCTGCTAAGTCTGAACCAGCTACATCGATACTAAATACTAAGTTTGTTCCATTATCTGTCACTAGACCAGTTGAAGTAACATTATTTATTACAAGTGTAACTGTATCTCCAACTTGAACATCTCCACCAACTACACCAGTGATTGCAATGTTTTGACCAGATTCAGCTGCGTTGATAACATCATCAGCAGTGATTTCAGTATCTAGTGTGATTGAAGCTGTGATTGCTGTATCTACTGTGTAATCTTCAGTATCAGTTGCAGTTGCTGTATTTCCAGCTGCATCTGTAGTTGTTACTGAAGCGTCAATTGTTCTATCTCCATCTGCTGCTAAGTCTGAACCAGCTACATCGATACTAAATACTAAGTTTGTTCCATTATCTGTCACTAGACCAGTTGAAGTAACATTATTTATTACAAGTGTAACTGTATCTCCAACTTGAACATCTCCACCAACTACACCAGTGATTGCAATGTTTTGACCAGATTCAGCTGCGTTGATAACATCATCAGCAGTGATTTCAGTATCTAGTGTGATTGAAGCTGTGATTGCTGTATCTACTGTGTAATCTTCAGTATCAGTTGCAGTTGCTGTATTTCCAGCTGCATCTGTAGTTGTTACTGAAGCGTCAATTGTTCTATCTCCATCTGCTGCTAAGTCTGAACCAGCTACATCGATACTAAATACTAAGTTTGTTCCATTATCTGTCACTAGACCAGTTGAAGTAACATTATTTATTACAAGTGTAACTGTATCTCCAACTTGAACATCTCCACCAACTACACCAGTGATTGCAATGTTTTGACCAGATTCAGCTGCGTTGATAACATCATCAGCAGTGATTTCAGTATCTAGTGTGATTGAAGCTGTGATTGCTGTATCTACTGTGTAATCTTCAGTATCAGTTGCAGTTGCTGTATTTCCAGCTGCATCTGTAGTTGTTACTGAAGCGTCAATTGTTCTATCTCCATCTGCTGCTAAGTCTGAACCAGCTACATCGATACTAAATACTAAGTTTGTTCCATTATCTGTCACTAGACCAGTTGAAGTAACATTATTTATTACAAGTGTAACTGTATCTCCAACTTGAACATCTCCACCAACTACACCAGTGATTGCAATGTTTTGACCAGATTCAGCTGCGTTGATAACATCATCAGCAGTGATTTCAGTATCTAGTGTGATTGAAGCTGTGATTGCTGTATCTACTGTGTAATCTTCAGTATCAGTTGCAGTTGCTGTATTTCCAGCTGCATCTGTAGTTGTTACTGAAGCGTCAATTGTTCTATCTCCATCTGCTGCTAAGTCTGAACCAGCTACATCGATACTAAATACTAAGTTTGTTCCATTATCTGTCACTAGACCAGTTGAAGTAACATTATTTATTACAAGTGTAACTGTATCTCCAACTTGAACATCTCCACCAACTACACCAGTGATTGCAATGTTTTGACCAGATTCAGCTGCGTTGATAACATCATCAGCAGTGATTTCAGTATCTAGTGTGATTGAAGCTGTGATTGCTGTATCTACTGTGTAATCTTCAGTATCAGTTGCAGTTGCTGTATTTCCAGCTGCATCTGTAGTTGTTACTGAAGCGTCAATTGTTCTATCTCCATCTGCTGCTAAGTCTGAACCAGCTACATCGATACTAAATACTAAGTTTGTTCCATTATCTGTCACTAGACCAGTTGAAGTAACATTATTTATTACAAGTGTAACTGTATCTCCAACTTGAACATCTCCACCAACTACACCAGTGATTGCAATGTTTTGACCAGATTCAGCTGCGTTGATAACATCATCAGCAGTGATTTCAGTATCTAGTGTGATTGAAGCTGTGATTGCTGTATCTACTGTGTAATCTTCAGTATCAGTTGCAGTTGCTGTATTTCCAGCTGCATCTGTAGTTGTTACTGAAGCGTCAATTGTTCTATCTCCATCTGCTGCTAAGTCTGAACCAGCTACATCGATACTAAATACTAAGTTTGTTCCATTATCTGTCACTAGACCAGTTGAAGTAACATTATTTATTACAAGTGTAACTGTATCTCCAACTTGAACATCTCCACCAACTACACCAGTGATTGCAATGTTTTGACCAGATTCAGCTGCGTTGATAACATCATCAGCAGTGATTTCAGTATCTAGTGTGATTGAAGCTGTGATTGCTGTATCTACTGTGTAATCTTCAGTATCAGTTGCAGTTGCTGTATTTCCAGCTGCATCTGTAGTTGTTACTGAAGCGTCAATTGTTCTATCTCCATCTGCTGCTAAGTCTGAACCAGCTACATCGATACTAAATACTAAGTTTGTTCCATTATCTGTCACTAGACCAGTTGAAGTAACATTATTTATTACAAGTGTAACTGTATCTCCAACTTGAACATCTCCACCAACTACACCAGTGATTGCAATGTTTTGACCAGATTCAGCTGCGTTGATAACATCATCAGCAGTGATTTCAGTATCTAGTGTGATTGAAGCTGTGATTGCTGTATCTACTGTGTAATCTTCAGTATCAGTTGCAGTTGCTGTATTTCCAGCTGCATCTGTAGTTGTTACTGAAGCGTCAATTGTTCTATCTCCATCTGCTGCTAAGTCTGAACCAGCTACATCGATACTAAATACTAAGTTTGTTCCATTATCTGTCACTAGACCAGTTGAAGTAACATTATTTATTACAAGTGTAACTGTATCTCCAACTTGAACATCTCCACCAACTACACCAGTGATTGCAATGTTTTGACCAGATTCAGCTGCGTTGATAACATCATCAGCAGTGATTTCAGTATCTAGTGTGATTGAAGCTGTGATTGCTGTATCTACTGTGTAATCTTCAGTATCAGTTGCAGTTGCTGTATTTCCAGCTGCATCTGTAGTTGTTACTGAAGCGTCAATTGTTCTATCTCCATCTGCTGCTAAGTCTGAACCAGCTACATCGATACTAAATACTAAGTTTGTTCCATTATCTGTCACTAGACCAGTTGAAGTAACATTATTTATTACAAGTGTAACTGTATCTCCAACTTGAACATCTCCACCAACTACACCAGTGATTGCAATGTTTTGACCAGATTCAGCTGCGTTGATAACATCATCAGCAGTGATTTCAGTATCTAGTGTGATTGAAGCTGTGATTGCTGTATCTACTGTGTAATCTTCAGTATCAGTTGCAGTTGCTGTATTTCCAGCTGCATCTGTAGTTGTTACTGAAGCGTCAATTGTTCTATCTCCATCTGCTGCTAAGTCTGAACCAGCTACATCGATACTAAATACTAAGTTTGTTCCATTATCTGTCACTAGACCAGTTGAAGTAACATTATTTATTACAAGTGTAACTGTATCTCCAACTTGAACATCTCCACCAACTACACCAGTGATTGCAATGTTTTGACCAGATTCAGCTGCGTTGATAACATCATCAGCAGTGATTTCAGTATCTAGTGTGATTGAAGCTGTGATTGCTGTATCTACTGTGTAATCTTCAGTATCAGTTGCAGTTGCTGTATTTCCAGCTGCATCTGTAGTTGTTACTGAAGCGTCAATTGTTCTATCTCCATCTGCTGCTAAGTCTGAACCAGCTACATCGATACTAAATACTAAGTTTGTTCCATTATCTGTCACTAGACCAGTTGAAGTAACATTATTTATTACAAGTGTAACTGTATCTCCAACTTGAACATCTCCACCAACTACACCAGTGATTGCAATGTTTTGACCAGATTCAGCTGCGTTGATAACATCATCAGCAGTGATTTCAGTATCTAGTGTGATTGAAGCTGTGATTGCTGTATCTACTGTGTAATCTTCAGTATCAGTTGCAGTTGCTGTATTTCCAGCTGCATCTGTAGTTGTTACTGAAGCGTCAATTGTTCTATCTCCATCTGCTGCTAAGTCTGAACCAGCTACATCGATACTAAATACTAAGTTTGTTCCATTATCTGTCACTAGACCAGTTGAAGTAACATTATTTATTACAAGTGTAACTGTATCTCCAACTTGAACATCTCCACCAACTACACCAGTGATTGCAATGTTTTGACCAGATTCAGCTGCGTTGATAACATCATCAGCAGTGATTTCAGTATCTAGTGTGATTGAAGCTGTGATATCATTATCATTAATAGTTGTAATAATTTCAGAAATTCCTAAAGTTACTACTTCAAATCCACCATTTGAGTTATTGCTAATTGCTATTTTATAATCTTCTGGAATTTCTTTAATTGTATCATCTACATTTTCTACCGTATAAGTAGCTGTAGTTTCTCCAACGGGAATCGTTACCGTTACAACTTTAGCTTGAATATCTCCATTCGTTGTAATTTCTGTAATTGTAAGTTCTACATCCATAGCTTCTACAACTGGGGCTGTAGCTGTTACTGTATAGATTACTGATTCACCTTCATTTGTCGAAGTGGCTCCTGAAATAGAGAGTTCAGCTCCAATATCTTTATCAGCATCATTAGTCTCATCCGTAATAGCCGTAGTAACACTCGCTACTCCGATTATAGTATTCTCAAACCCTCCACCATTTACACCTGTGATAGAAGCTTTGAAATCTTCCGTTGTCTCAGCGAGTGCATCATCTGTTGTATCTACTGTAAATGTCGCTGAAGTTGTTCCTGCTACGATTGTTACTGTTTTAGTAACTGCTACATAATCACCATCTTGAGTTGTGATATGCCCTGTTGTTATGTCTACGTTTAAATCTGTAATTGGCGTTTTATCTACAGAAACTGTATATGTAGCTGTATTCCCTTCTACCACTGTACTTGAGCCTGAAATGCTTACTGTTGCCGTATCTTCACTCGCTGGTGAAACTTCATCAGTAATCGTCGTTGTTACTTCCGTATTTCCAAGAGCTACTGCTTCAACGCCGCCACCTATTGGGTTAGACATAGTTACAGTGTAATCTTCCGCTCCTTCGGCATATGCGTCATCATTTGTTTGTACCGTGAAATCAACTGACATTTGATTAGCTGGGATAGTTACCGTAGTACTTAGTGCTACATAATCTCCATCTTCCGTAGTTGTATGACCCGTTATGATGCTAACCGTTAAGTCAGTTGATGGTGCTTTATCTGCTGTTACTGTATATGTAGCTGCTCCTGATTCTTCAACGTTTGCGTCTCCACTTAGAGTTAGAGTTAAAGTATCCTCTGGATTAGTTGGAACTGCTTCATCTGTGATTGTTCCTATACCTTGTGCATCCGCTATTACCGCGTTTAAACTTGCATTCGAAAGATTCATAGTGAAAGTCTCATTTGCTTCACTGATGTAATCATCCGTTATTGGCACTGTTATAGTTGTTGTTGTAGTTCCTGCTGTGATAGTACCTAGACCAGACACTGCAGTATAGTCAGCTCCATCTAATGCACTATCATCTGCAGAGGCGTAATCGAATGTTACATTCTCGGTCGTTGGATTGCTAAGAGTCACTGTAAATGTCATACTGCCTGCATCTTCATCAACAGTTACGTCGTTAATAGTTAAACTTGGTTTACCTTCATCATCTATGATTGTCGTAGTTACTGGCGTTGTATTTACGTTTGTAGTCTCAAACCCTCCACCAGTTGTTGTTCCTGTAAGAGTTACTGTGTAATCTTCATTACCTTCTGTGATACTATCATTCGTATTTAGAACATTGAAGTTTACTGAACTATCTCCTGCTGCAATTGTCACTGTCATTGTTGTTGGTACTAGGTCACCGTCATCTGTTGTAGAGTGTCCAGTCTGTACTTCAACATCCATAGCTGTAGCCGTTGGCTCATCTAACGTGATAGTATAAGTTGCAGATCCGCCTTCGATAACTGTAGTTACTCCACTTAGCACTACGTTTACTACTTCGTCATCACTCTCAGTTCCTGGAGTTGTATTGTCATGGATAGTTGTTGCTACGGTATCTGCTGTTGCATCTACTGCTACGTTCTCAAATCCGCCGCCTACTGGGTTAGAGATAGTTACGTTATAAACTTCATCCCCTTCAGCATATACGTCATCTATAGTTGCTATGCTGAAATCAACTGATGAGCTGTTTGCTGGGATTGTAACGGACACGGTGTTTGTTGCTATATCACCGCTCTGCGCCGAAGTGAAAGAGTAAGTTATATCTACGTTTAATGGTGAAGTAGTTGGGCTGTCTACTGCTACAGTATAAACTGAAGAGTCTCCTTCATTTACGTCAGACGCGCCTGTGATAGAGACTAAAGCCGTATCGGTAGTTGTTTCAGTTCCCGGAGTTGCGTCATCATGGATAGTTGTTGCCACTGTAGCCGTACCTATCACTACTTTCTCAACGCCACCGCCTTGTGGGTTAGAGATAGTTACGTTATAAACTTCATCACCCTCTGCATATACGTCATCTACCGTTGCAACACTAAATGTTGGTGCTGCAGTTGATCCTGCTGGGATAGTTACCGTTGTTGTGTTTGTAATAATATCTCCAGATTCCGCTGAAGTAAAAGAGTACGTTACGTCTACGCTCATATCAGTTATTACCGCTTTATCAGTAGTGACTGTATATGTTGCACCATCTCCTTCATTTACATCTGTAGTTCCCGCAATATTAAGAGTAACAGTATCAGCTGCATCTGCAGTTGGCTCATCCGTGATTGTACCTACACCTTGTCCATCAGCTACAACTACACCTGGCGTTACATTACTTAAGTTCATTAAGAATGTCTCAGGGTTCTCAGCTATATAGTCATCTATTACAGGAACCGTAATTGTAGTTGTTGTAGCTCCTGCTGTGATAATTCCTGAGCCAGTCACTGCTGTATAGTCACTGCCCGCTAATGCGCTTGCACTGTCTGCTGATGCATAATCAAATGTAGTATCTGTAGCTGAAACTTTACTAAGAGAGACTATAAATGTCATAGTTCCTGCATCTTCATTTACTGTTACATTATTTATACTGATTGAGAGTACGTCATCGTCTGTAATAGTAGTTGTTACTGGATTAGTATTTACATTTGTAGTCTCAAACCCTCCACCTGTTGTTACTCCTGTGAGTGCTACTGTGTAATCTTCATTACCCTCAGCAATGGCATCTTGGTTATTAGATACTGTGAAGTTAACACTTGAAGTGTTGGCTGGGATATCCACCATCATAGTAGTTGGAACTAAATCACCATCATCAGTTGTAACATGTCCTGTTTGTACTTCTACTTGCATAGGTGTTGCTGTAGGCTCATCTAAAGTAATAGTATAAGTTGCATCTGCACCTTCAGCTACTGTTTCAGCTCCACTTAGTGTAACCTTTACTACATCAGTATCACTTTCCGTTCCTGGAGTCGTGTTATCAGAGATAACTGTATTTACTGGTGTTGTATCTACATTTACCGCTTCAAACCCTCCACCTGTTGTTATACCAGAGAGTTCTACCTTGTACGTCTCATCACCTTCAGCATAAGAGTCATCAATGTTATCCACTGTAAAGTTTACAGAGTTTGAGTTTGCTGGGATAGTTACTGTTATAGTTGCTGGAATCAGGTCGCCATTTTCTGTTGTAACATGCCCTGTAGTTACTACTACATCCATTGGAGTGATTGCATTTTCACTCAGCGTTACCGTATACGATGCAGTCCCACCTTCAGTTACTGCTGTATCTCCACTAAGAGTTACAGAGATAGTATCGGCAGTTGATGGTGTTGGTTCATCTGTAATGATACCTAGACCTGTATTATCTGAGATAGTTGCGTTTGAAGGGTTACTTAGAACCATATCTAAGGTCTCGCTTCCTTCATTAATAAAGTCATCGTTTACTGTTACTGTGATAGTTTGAGTAAGAACACCTGGGTTAAAAGTAAGGCTACCACTTGTTGCTGTATAGTCTAATCCTGCCGTTGCTGTTCCATCTACACTTGCATAATCTACACTTACTGGTAAATTACTTGGGTTACTTAGTGTAACTGTAAATGTCATAGTTCCATCATCTTCGTTTACGATTACATCGTTGATAGAGATAGAAGGAGTGTCGTTACCTAATATAGTTGTAGTAACTGTACTATTACCTATAACTACATTCTCAAAACTACCTTGAGATGGATTTGAAATAGTAACATCAAATGTTTCTGCGTTTTCAGCAATATTGTCATCTACAATATCTAAGTTGAAGTCAACTGAGTTTGTATCTTTTAAAATTGTTACTTGATTAGTGTTTGTAACTATATCCCCTGTTGATGCACTTGTATAGCTGTAAGTAATGTCTACAGTCATATCTTCTAATGGTGCGTTGTCTACACTTACCGTGTATATAGGAGTATCTCCCTCATTTGCTGTTGTTGCTCCGCTTAGGCTTAGAGTTGTTGTATCTATAGTATCTACAACTGTAACCGTCGCTGTATCAGTAGTTACTAGGTTTTCAAACTCAGCTCCACCAGATGTAACTGTTGCAGCTAAAGTAATTACTTCACCGTCTATGTAAACATCATCACCTTGGATTGCAAATGGAGTTGAAGTTGCCACTCTCTGACCGACTTCGAATGTGATAGTTGCTCCATTGTCTAAAGCGATTACTAATGGAGATTCTACTGGGGCATGATTTAAAGATGCCTCAATAGTAGCGTTAGAGCTTCCTTCACTAACAGATATGTCCGAAAGAGTGAGTCTTGTTGTATCTTCTTCAGATGGCGTTATCTCATCTATAATAGTAGTAATAACTTCAGGGTTTTCGATACTTATTGAGTCAAAGCCACCATTAGTTGTTCCAACTATAGTTACTCTATAATCTTCAGAATTTTCTTTTATCATGTCATCTAGATTATTTATTGCAAATGAAATAGTTGAACTTCCAGCAGGAATTATCACCTCAATAGAAGTGTTTAAAATATCCCCATTTGTTGTAATGTCAGATATATTGATAGTAACAACCATATCTACTGTTGGAGCTTTTTGTAGTTCTAAAGTATAACTACTTATTTCACCCTCTTCTACTAGTGCAGTTCCAGACAGAGAGATACTATTTCTAGTTTGAATTCTTTCACCATCTGTCCGAGTAATTAACTCTTCTTGAGGAAATTCAGCTCCACGCAGATCACTATTAATATCAACTTCTGCCGCATCTCTGTCTGCAAATGTATCAGAAAAAGAGTGACCTACTGCTGCTTGGTCTTCACCCGCTGCTGTTTCATCTTCTTCTGTATCCTCACCAACTTTAGCATCTGGGTTATCACTATCAGCATATATGCTTTCATCAAGTGCTAGGTTAACGCTGTCAGGGGAAACAGCCTCTTCTAATCCAGCATCTTCTATTATAGATAGATCAAAAAGTTGCTTATCTAAACCACTCAAAACAATTGGCTCTTCAACATTTTGCATAGATATTTTTAAAGATGCAGATGAGCTATTATCACTTGCTCCATAAACTAACATACCTTCAGTAATGCTGTCACCAACTTTTAGCTTAAAAATCTCTCCAGATTTGTCTTGAGCGAAAAATGTACCTTCTAGTTCTGTTACTTTTCCTATTGATGCTTTCATAATAATCCCCTAAAAATATAATATTGGAACTATTATAACGAGTTCAAATATAAAAGGGTATTGTCCAGAGGGACAAGAAAGTGTAAAATTGCTTGTTTATAGGGGTTTAGAGGAGAGTATTTACTTTAGTAAAAGTGCTAATGCTACTCTATCTTTTACATGAAGTTTTGCATATGTATTTTGAGCATGAGCCTTAACCGTTCTTGGTGTTATATCTAGTTTAATTGCAATATCTTTATAGGTAAGCCCATCTTTTAAAAGAAGAGCAACCTCTTTTTCTCTTGATGTTAAACTAACTAGTAATGCATCTTGATTCTCTTCTTTTGGTCTAATTTCCATAATTAGTTGCGATGTATATTCTGGATAGAGCCAGACCATTCCATCTCTAATTGTATTTACTGCAGAGACTATAAAATGGTCTCGCATAAGTGCATTTCCATAACCAAAAGCACCTAAATGGATCATCTTTTTTGCCACTTCAAAGTCAGGTGTTCTGTGAAGGATTAAAACTCTATTATTATTTTTATTTAGCTCGGCTAAAACATAACTACACTCGGGTAAACAAGCTGAAAAATTGATAATAATAATACTCTCTTTTATCTCATACAAAGAGTCAAGGTCATCATATACATCACATAGGTTTTCAAGAGATTTTTGCCAGTGTGAAAGTAAATTTATATCATCACTATAGAGTACTGTTTTCATCTTCTCAACGCTCCGTAAATGTATATTGTTTTGTTTTAAGTATAGGTTTTAAAATATAGTCCAGAACACTTTTTTGCCCAGTAATAATATCAACACTTACCGTCATTCCAGGGATAATTCTTAGTTTTTCTCCATTACGAGAAAGGTAATTTTTATCTGTTTGAATTCTTACTTTATAAAAAACATTATCTTTTTCATCTTTTTCAGTATCTGCACCGATAAAGACAACCTTTCCATCAAGTCCGCCATAAATCGCAAAATCATAGGCTGAAAATTTCACAATAGCTTTTTGACTAAAGTATATAAACGCAATATCTGCTGGTTTTATTTTTACTTCAACAAGTAGGTTTTGATCACTTGGAACTATCTCCATAATGTCCTCACCTGGCTTGATTACACCACCAACCGTATGAACAAATAGTCTCTGAATTATACCATTCATCGGTGATTTCACTATTGTTCTACTAACTTGGTCTTGTAGTGCAGTTGAGTTTTCTCTTAAAGATCTCAGCTCAGCAATTGCCTCATTACGCTTAATCTTTGCATCACCCATAAACATATATTTAGCTTCATCAATACTATTTTGTACCTCTTTAATAGCTGAGTTAAGCCGTGGTATAGATTTTTTCACAGACTGATATTTTGACTCTATATCATTAGCTTCACGTTGGAGCTTTAAGAAATCAATTTTAGAACGAACACCTTTTGCAACCATAGGTTTTGTCATTCTAACTTCAGTTTGAATCATCTGGTTTGATGACTTAAGATGCTCTAGTTCTGACTGAGCTTCTGAGAGCTCTTGCCTTCTTTGAGAAAGCTTCTCTTCAAGACCACTTAGCTTTGAATCTAATTGATGCTGATTTGTTTTGTAAAGACTTTTTTCATTCTCTACTATATCTGGTATTTTTTCTTCAAGAGACTTATCTACATCAAAAGGTTCACCCATAGACTCAGCACGGAGCCTTGCAATTTTAGCTTGAAGGGCATCGGCTTTGATTGCGTTTGAGCTAAATGATGATTTTGATTTTTGATTATCTATTCGTATAAGAATTTGCCCTTTTTTAACATCTTGACCCTCTGAGACTAAAATCTCTTCAACTATTCCACCTTCAAGGTTTTGTATAAGTTGATTCTCACCACTTGGAATAATCTCTCCATCACCACGAGCTATTTCATCAATGAGAGCATAATTTGCCCATGCTAAAAAACCAAATATTGCAATAATCCAAAAGTAGAGAACAAACCGTAGACGAGTCGGAGCAACTTCAAGTACTGCAGCACTCAGAGAGTGCATAAATTCATAGTCGCGCTTAGAAAGGTTCTTTTTTACATCATTTGACATTTGATCCCCCTCCTAACTGCTTAGTTACTTCATCACGAGGACCATCTAATAATACCTTAGATTGATGCATAACAATAACTCTATCTGTCATAGATAAAAGCGATAATTTTTGTGTTATAAGTATCACTGTTTCATCTTTTAACTCTTCGGAAAGTTTTCTTAATAGGTTAGCTTCTGTGGTTTGATCCATAGCATTACTAGGTTCATCCATAATCATAATGGCACTATCCTGAATAAGTGCTCGAGCCACACCAACACTTTGGCGTTGTCCACCTGAGAGTCCAGCTCCTCTCTCACCTATTGGCATATCAAAGCCTAAGGGGTGGGTTTTGACAAAATCTTCAACACCACTCACTTGAGAAGCATATATAATATCTTCAACACTTGGGTACTGCTCAGACGAGATAATATTATCTTTTATAGTTCCTCTAAAGAGATTTATATCTTGAGGAACATATGAGATGAACTTACGTAAATCTGCTGGATCTATCTGGGATATATCTATATCATCTAGTAAAATTTTACCGCTAGTAGGGTCGTAAAGTTTTAGTATTAGTTTTGCAATAGTGCTTTTTCCAGAACCTATACGACCAATCATAGCTACTTTCTCACCAGGATTGATAACAAAGTTAACGTTTGTTAATGCAGGTATCTCAGTTCCTGGATAGTTAAAACATACGTCTTTAAACTCTATTTTTCCATAAAATTTCGGACGTTCAACAAACTCTTTACCAGCAGGGCGTTCAACCTCTTTTGAGATGATATCGTTGAGTGAAGTATAGGAAGTTTTTGCATCGGAGTAGTTTGTTATAAGGGCTGCGGCCTGGCCCATTGGAGCGACTGTTCTTGACGTTAATATAACTACACCAATCAATCCACCCATAGTAAGTTCAAATTCTTGAATTAAGTAAACACCAAAGACAACAACAAAGACTGTGTTTAGCTGAATAAAGAGATTTGTCACATTGGGGATAGAAGATGATAAAAGACGTGAAGTTAAGTTCTTCTCAGCTATTTCACCAGTTGACTCTTCCCAATTCCACTGCATTTTTCCACTCATACGCATAGATTTTACTGTTTCTATATTTTGCAGCGTTTCTATCAATATAGAGTTCTTTTTTGCGCTTGCCTCATGTGATGACTCTATGCTCTCTCTTAGCGGGCCTCTGATTACCATAGCATATATAAAAATTAAAACCATAGTAATTAAGGGTACAAAAACCAAAACTCCACCTATATAATAGATAACAGCTAAGAAGATTATCGCAAATGGTAAATCTATTACAGCAGTCATTGTGGCAGTTGTAAAAAATGAGCGTACAGATTCAAAATCTTTTAGATTACTAGCAAATGATCCTACAGAAGCAGGATGTTCTGACATCTTCAGATCAAGTACTTTTTCAAAAATAATAGAGGACATAATAATATCACTCTTTTTACCTGCTAACTCTAAGAGGTAGCCTCGAGTAAACTTTAGAAAAAAGTCGAGTATGTAAATAAAAATAATTCCTACAGTAAAGACCATTAGTGTCTCTTGAGCATTATTTGGTATAACTCTATCATACACATTCATTGTAAAGAGTGGTGTTGCTAAAACAAAAAGATTTATTAGTAACGACGCCCATAAAACATCTCTATATATTGGAATAGAGAGTTTCAAAGTACTCCAAAACCAATGCTTTTGCTTTAGCTGGAGAGTTCTTGAGTTTTTCTTATCGTATTGGAACTCTTTTTTTAGCAGATAAGCAAAACCCAAATACTCTTTTTCTAAATCTTCTACACTTAGCCACTGCTCAAATCCGTCACCCTCAGGGTAGATAATCTTTGCCTCTGTTTTATCACTATTAAACTTCTCTAGTATGCAGACATTATCATTACTTAAGATAAGAATGGCAGGGAGATGAAGAGAAAGCATATCTTCTATCGATCTTTTTATAAGTGTCGACTTAAGGCCAGCACGCCCAGCAACACGTGAAAAAAGTGATTTGGAACTTCCTTGAGAAAAAAGTTTTTGAGAGCCATGGATAGGAAGACCTGAAAGTAGTGCTTCTTTTGTATAAGGTTTATGAAATAGCTTTGTAAAAAGTACAAAAACTTCTAAAAGAGCATCGTCATTAACTGATATTGAGTGTTCATGCATTGGCTACTCCTTTAATTTAGGTTAGTAAAAGAGAACTATCTCTGTTCGACGATTTGTTAAACGCCCCGATTCAGTTCTATTGGACTCAAGTGGATCAAGTTCACCTCTACCTCGAGAGACTAAACGCCACTCTTCGACACCATTTTGTATAAGGGCTTTTTTAACATTTAGTGCTCTATCTTCTGATAGTTTCATGTTTTCTTCTGCCTTACCTACACTGTCTGTGTGTCCGATTATTTCAGCTTTAAAAGCAGGATTATTTTTCATAAACTCTGAAAAAACTTTTATTTGTGAATATGAATCACTTAAGATTTTAGCTGAAGAAGTCTTAAAGTTCAGTTTTAATGTATGATTTATTGGGCAACCATAAGGATTTACTGCTAAACCTACTAATGTATCTAGACACTGATCTTTATAATCAGCTACTCCATCATTATCTTCATCAAGAGGACAACCCTTTAAATCTACAGATGTGATAGTAGGAGTCTTTGGACACTCATCCTTATCATCAAGGACACCATCCCAATCACTATCTAATGTACATCCAAAACTATCAACACCAAAACCTCTAGGAGAATCTACACACTTATCACTCTTATCAAAGACACCATCTCCATCACTGTCAATATCTTTTTTAGATATAACATATATAGCTACCCTCACCCCATTAGAAGCTTCTCTAGAGTCTGTATCTAATGGAGTATAAGACTCATCAATACCACCTCGACTTTCTACATATGTTATGTTTTTATCAACACCCGATTTAACAAGTCTATTTTGGAAATCCTCTGCATACTCCTGTGCTATCTTTTGAGTATCATCACTACTTATAAAGCATCTAAAAAAGTTCAAAATATAATTCACAAAAGTATCAGACTCTACAACTATTTCATTTGCATCATCTGTCGCTCGGTCAGTATGACCTAAAATAGTTACTCTTATGCTTGCATTATTATCTTCAAGCTGATGAATTTTATTAAGAATTTCTTTTGTCTCTTCTTCTATTAAATCTTCATCTTCTCTCATTTCTATCATATTAAAACGAATAATTTCATCAAAACTACCAGAGTTAAAGTCAGTCACTTTCTCATTTTGCACAGTTTCATTACTCTCTAAACTATACCCATCACTATAGATACTACTAAAAAGTAGTGTTGGCATAAATAGAATTAAGAGATACATTACCTTAAAAAATAAAACTCTTGAATTAATCATCATTAAAACTCTTCCATTGTTGTAAGCTCAATTTCAACCCTTCGGTTGAGTATTCTACCCTCGTCTGTATTATTATCAGCGATAGGCTTTTCGTAGCCTTTTCCATCTGTACTCAAACGATGAGCACTTATACCATGATTGATAAGTTCTTGTTTAAAACTATCTGCTCTATCTAGTGAAAGTTTTAGGTTATATGCCTCTTCACTTACACTTGTTCTACTCGTATAGCCTGTAATTTTTGCATGGAACTTCGTATTATTTTGCATAAAAAGGGCGAAATCACTAATCTTTTTTTCTAAATCTGCCGGTATTTCAGCACTTGCTCTTGGAAAATTCACTGTGATTGTTATAGCTATAGCACATCCTTTTAAATCTACGTCATAACCTATAGGTGTTTTCTTACACTCATCAAGATAGTCACTAACACCATCCATATCTGTGTCAAGTGCACAACCATTTGGTGCAGTAGCAATATCTCGAGGAGTCAGTGGACACTCATCTTGACTATCAAATATACCATCTCCATCACTATCTGGGTTAGGTTGGACACATCCATAAGGCATTACACTACTCTCTTGTAAAGAGTTATCACATATATCTTGATTATCTACTATTTTATCATTATCTACATCTAAGCTTACAGGAACTGAATCTAAAACTTCCGTATAGTTCCCATCACTGTAAAGGTTTACTCGTGATGTAAACTCTTTTGTATCGCCTATAACCGCTAGAGGAAGAACTCCCATAGCATCCAAAATTCTATATTTTGCAAAGAGCTGATCATACTCAGCTTGAATAATCTGTGTACGTGAATTTATTACATCATTTTGAGCTGAGAGAAGGTCTAGTAGAGATCTTCTACCTAAATCATACTCCTCTTTATAGAGCTCTAAAGTTTTTTCAGAAAACTCACGATACTCTCTTAAATCTACAAGTTGTAGACCTATCATCTCGTAAGCATTCCAAGATAGATCTAGTCCTTCTATTACTTGGCGTTTTAAATCTCTTTTTATTTCGACTTCTTGATTGATAGTGCTTAAATCTTTTTGTGTAATCGCATCATCTGCTCCACCACGGAAAATATTGTAGTTTAATACCACTCTAGCTTTAAATCTATCATCAGCATTATTAAAAGCGTTCGCCTCTTCTATGTCGTTATATGTTTGAGATACCTCAAAGTCAATACGTGGATAGTACTCTTTTTGATGTTGTTTTCTAAGTGAGTGAGCACTCTCTATGTTATAACGGCTCACAAGAAGAGATGGGTTATTATTTACCGCATATTGAGCTGCTTTATGAATACTCTCTGGTAGTTGAACGTCTAGCTCTGGTTTACTCATCGTTTGAACTTGAGGCATTCTTCCTAAAACTCTTCTAAAATTATACTCAGTGTCAAGTGCATTATTTTTTTTCACAGTAAGGTTTGATCGAGCAAGTGAGAGGGATGACTCTATCTTTTTAACTTCAGAGTCTGTTGTTAAACCAAAATCAAATAGATCTTTTACTTTTGTATATATATCTCTATTTATTTGAACGTTTTCACGAGCTGTTTGGAGAAGGTCATGTGCTCTCATTACACTAATATAAGCATTTGTCATTTTAAACGCTATATCATTGGACTTTTCTACATAGTTGTAAGCAGCAGCTAAAATTCTTGCTTCTTGATAATCAATCTTGTGAACTGTAGAAAAACCATCAAAGAGATTTTGTGTAAACTTCAGAGTTGTTTCATAGTTTGTATAGTCTTGTTTTACAACTGCATTGTTAATTTCACCAGCTCTATTGTAGTTATAACTAGCACTCAAATCAAGTTGTGGATAGTACTCTGACTCTGCTATATTTAAATCTTGTTGTGTAGCTCTATAGTTTTTAAGTCTCTCTTGCACAACTGGATTTGTATCTATCGCTTCAATAATGCTCTCTTTAAGTGTTAACCCAAATAATGATGTAGCTATGAGTAACATAAATAAATTTGTAATTACTATTTTTTTTATCATTGACATACCTTGTTTACTCTATTATATTTAATTATTTTATTATATCGCATAAAAGTAAGTATTTAGTGAGTATAAAGCATAAGCCATACCAAAATTTCAATCTTTCTTTATACCCTCTTCATAGCTACTATCGACATTTAAATCATTATATTTAATATTTTTTAAGTCAATTTATTTTATAATGTATAAAGATAGTTTTAAAAAAGGTTAATTATGTTTGTGTCATCATATAGTACATATATCGATACAAGTTCATCAACAAAAGCTCAAAAAGAGAAAAGTGAGCCATTAAAACTCTCTTCATCTTTTGAATCAAAACTTTTAAAAAACACGACTCCAGACCTTGTACTTCCTAGCAAGAAACTTCCAGTTAACTATATATCTAACTATAAATCACTTCATAACCGTCAGCAGTTTGAGCAACAAAGTCTCAACATAGACAGCTCAAAAGCTCAATTTTCTAAGCTTAACTCTATGAGTGGAGCACAAGTTGCATATGCAGAAAACTCTAAAATGTTTTCACTTTTGCAAAAACCGAAAATTACTCTAAATCAAACGCCAAAACTTGACTCAAAACTTCCTCAAGAAGCTAAAAAAGGACAAGAGAGTATAGTTAGAAACTCTATGGTAAATACCTATATAGAGAATGACAATTATTATAAAATAACTGCCTAATCTTCACTCCAAGCATCTGTCTTGAGTACTCTTCCATCGCAAAAATATTTTAATTTATATGCAGAACTACACTTTCCACTATTTAATTCCATAACAGCTACTTGTAAAATTTTTTTACACTTTTTAGGTATGTCAAAATGTCCTTTCATCCCAGTTAAGAACTGTTTGAGAGGAACTTTTGCATCCATACCTATGACATTATCTCTACAACCACTCAAACCAATATCAGTTAAGTAAGCCGTTCCATCTGCTATTTGGAAGTCATCTGTTCCAACATGAGTGTGTGTTCCTATAATCCCACTTACTTGACCTTGTAAAAGCATCATCATTGCACGCTTTTCACTTGTAGCCTCAGCGTGAAAATCTATAAAAATATTTTTGACTCCATCTTCATGTAACTCATTAACACTCTTTTGAGCACATCTAAATGCATTATCACTATATGGCATTGAGAAGTGTCCCATAAGATTTAAAACTGCTAACTTCTCCCCTGCCACATCATAGACTTTGCAACCAGTTCCAGGAACCTCATCAGGATAGTTATGAGGCCGGAGAATCTCATGAGTTTCAAAAAGAGGGATTATATCTTTTTTATCCCAAGAGTGATTCCCCCCACTCATTACATCAATGCCATAAGAGAAAAGTTCATTTGCATTTTTGGAAGTCAGACCAAAACCATGTGATGCATTTTCATAATTGATAATAACAAAATCTAAAGAGTGCTCTTCTCTTATCTTTTTTAGATGCTCTTTGAGCATATCGCGACCAGGTTTTCCAACCACATCACCTATAAATGCTATTTTCACTTTATAATACCTTTGGCTTATTATTTCTAAGATAAAAGAGAGTACATTTGATGATGTCGTCATCATCTCTGGAATCCGACTTAATTGTCTCTTTTGATTCATTAAAATATGTAAAAGTTACACTTTGTCCATAGTTTGTGATAGACTTAATTTTTTTCTCAAGACTTAAAAGCTTTATAACCATCAGTTCAAAAAACTGTTTCGTAGGCATATCTAATTCACCAAACCTATCTATTATCTCTTCTTCTATCTCATATATCTCAACTGCACTTTCGCACTGAGAGAGTCGTCTATATATATCTAAACGCAGTCTATCTTCTTTAACCACCTCATCGGAGATAAAAGCGGATATGGTAAGTTTTATATCTACTTTTACTCTTTCACTCTCTTTAGTGTTGCTTAACTCTTTTATAGCGTCTTCAAGCATTCGAAGATAAAGAGAGTAGCCGATATTTTTGATGTGACCACTCTGTGCGTCACCTACTAAATTACCTCCACCACGAATCTCTAAATCATGATGAGCGAGTACTGAGCCTGAACCTAAAAATGAGTTAGACTCTAATGCGAGAAGACGTTTTTTTGCTTCATCAGTCAGAACTTCTTTATTTTGAACTATAAAGTAAGCAAAGCCTTCTACATGACCACGACCAACACGACCACGAAGTTGATGTAAATCCGCTATACCAAATCTATCTGCACCATCTACTAAAATAGTATTTACCTTAGGCATATGAATACCCGACTCTATAATGGAAGTCGCTATCATAAGATCATACTTACCTGCTTCAAATTTCAGTAACTCTTTTTCCGTCTCTACAGCTGATATTTTTGAGTGGAGCATTACGATTCGTAATTCAGGAAGCAGAGCTTTCAACTCTCCATACTTAATAGGCATATGGTCAATAGAGTTATGTACGTAAAAAACCTGTCCGCCACGACGAAGCTCACGTAGAATCACCTCTTTTATATGTTTCTCATCATACTCTTTTACAAAGGTTCTCACGCCTTGACGTTCACTTGGGGCAGTAAGAAGTTGTGACATTGTTTTAATAGAACTCAGTGCTTGGTTGAGTGAACGCGGGATTGGTGTTGCAGACATTGAGAGCAAGTGAACATTATGATAGAGCTCTTTTATCTTCTCTTTTTGTTTTACACCAAACTTATGTTCTTCATCTATGATGACCACACCAAGTTTTTTAAACTCAAGTCCAAATAGAGCATGCGTTCCTACTACTGTATCTATCTCACCAGATGCAAGACCTTTTATAATCGCGCTCTTATCTTTTGTACTGACAAATCTATCTAACTTTGCATATCTGATGTTCAACTCTTTAAAGCGATCATCCAATGAACGCCAATGCTGAGCCGATAGAAGCGTAGTGGGCACTATAAACGCAGACTGATAACCCGATTTATATGCTGCATATATGGTATTGAGTGCAACTTCTGTCTTACCAAAGCCAACGTCACCACTTAGCAGTCTATCCATAATATTCCCGGTAGACATTTGAGACAATATCTCATCTACTGACTGCGTCTGATCATCAGTATAGATAAACCCACTCATAGCTTGGAAATCTTTTAGCTCTTGTTTTGCTAAAGTAATTTTAGGAGCTTTTATAAGCGCGCGAGCTGCTGCAGTATTGACAATCTGACCAGCTATTTCAAGAAGGCGTTTTCTTACTTTAGCTTTTAACTTTCCAAAGTTGCCTTTGCCTAGTCTATCAAGAACGGGAGTCGAACCTCCACCGGCTATATATCTGTCTATGTAATCTAAATTTTCAACCGGCAAGAGTATCTTATCATCACCTACATACTTGATAACTATAAAGTCTTTAACCCCGCCGAGTATCTCTGTCTGCTCAATACTTTCAAATATACCAACACCATAATCTTCATGAACAACATAATCCCCTGCTTTTAAATCATCAAGCAGTATAGAGCTTTTTCTACGGCGGCGTTTCTTATCTGGTTTGTTAAGAGAAATCACCAACTCATCTGGAGTTATTATGTTTAAGATATAGGGTGCTGTAACCTTAGTGATATTTGACGTATCATAGATTCCAGCTTGTTTTATTGTTGCAGCATTTGCGGCAATGATGGTAATTTTTTTATCTTTATGCACTTTAAGCAGTTGTTCTACGTTTGCTACAACTAGCTCTTTTACATCCTCATTTTGTTCCAACACTTCAAGATCGAACTTATCTCTTGGAATAACTGGATTATTTATACCATAAGCATCTTTAAGTAGTTCGGTTAAGTTTTTAGAAAACTTTGCATTTTTATTTTCTAAAAAACTCTGTGCATTTTCATCAAGATACCAAAATCCAAGAGAGGCGACATCTTTAACAAGAGCATCAAACTGACTTGATTGAACCTTCTCATCTAAAGTATTAAACGCCATCTCATCAAATGAGTAAAAAGCGCTTCTAACCTCTACAAAGTCTAACTCATCTCCAAGAGTTCTTTGAGATTCAAGCTCAAACTCTTTTATCTGCTCTATCTCATTGTCAAAAAAAGAGATACGGGTTGGATTATTAGCTGAGGGAATAAATATATCTAAAATATCTCCACGATGAGAGATCTCTCCCTCAACCTGAACCATATCCACAAATGTGTATCCCCAAAAAAGCATCTTCTCTTTAAATGACTTTAAATCTACTACTTGGGCGAACTCTAACCTAGTGGAATCTAGGAGTTCTTTTTTAGGAAGTGGAAAAAGAAGTGTTTTAAGGGGTGCGATAACAAGTGGTTTGTTTTTGGCTTGGTGGTAAACTCTTAAGGCAAAAAGAAGATCATGCATCTCCTCTTTATAAGAGCGCAGGTCATCCCCAAAGGTTGGACGAAAGTCTGGAAAAAGTATGACGTCTTTTTTAAAGTACTTAGCAACTGCTTCTAACTCATATGACTCTTTGGCATCTTGGCAGATAAGTAGATCTAACTTATCTGAACTTTTTGATTGGAAATGATTAAATAGTGCTGTTTGTGGCATTAAACTGTTATTGCAGGTTGTGTACTTTTAACTATTGAGTTTCCTTCAAAAACACCTTTTGATTCTATAATCAATTCAGTAGAAGTTATCTCTCCACTCACATGTCCTGCCGCTTTTATCTCTACTCGAGTTGCTTCCACTGTTCCTTCAACAAAACCTTGAACAATAAGCTTCTCTGTTTTAATATTACCCTTAAGACGACCATTTTTGCCAACATTTATCTCTTTAGTAGATTTAATCATACCATCGAGTTCTCCATCTATATAGAGATTACAAGAGAGATCTAATTCACCTTTGATTTTTGAGCCAGCTGTGATAATGGTTGTGTTTGAGTTGGCTGGAGCACCCTCAGATGTGTTGTCGCTGTTATTAAAGATTGCCATGGTACTTTTTTCTCCTTTTGAAATATTTCGTCATAATTTTGTTGTGTCCACTTTATAAAGTAAAATGGGTTTAATACTTTATGTATAAATCGAATTTCGTAATGCAGATGCGGTCCATTACTCATACCTGAACTTCCTGTATAAGCTATTAAGGTGCCTTTTTTTACAAATTCGCCTGATTTTATCACAACTTTCTTTAAATGTCCGAAGTATGTTTTAAATCCTAAAGCATGTTCTAAAATAACCAATCTTCCAAATCCACTTTTTTTATGCATTCCAGCATACTCTACTATAGCATCGGCAGGAGCATAAACTGGAGTATTCATAGCGGCTTTCATATCAGTTCCACGATGGAACTCGCGTTTATTTAGCGTTGGATGAGTTCTATAACCATATTTACTTGTGATACCTCTATACTCTACAGGTGAGCCATTTGGAATAAGCTGAAGTAATGTAACGCGATGTTCAGAGTCAAGCTTCATATCACTTACTCTTTCATGTATGGAGGTCTCTTCTGAGGGTTTTAAACCTATAAGCATCTCAATCTCTGAGAGTGAATCAGAGAGTTCGTCAAGCTCTTCTTTTTTTTCAATAAGCGAAGAGTTAGTCCTCTCCATGTGCTCTTGAAGCTTTAAGTTACTCTCTTTAATCTCTTTATATGCTAACTCAACACCGTTGCGTTTTTTTTGTATCTCTTTTATACTCGCATTTAAATAAAGTATTGTTCCCACACCTATAAAAACAGCGATAAGCACAAATCCAAATAGATAGAGTAAGGCTTTTTTAACAATATGGTGAATATTAAACTGTTTGACTCCATTATCATCATGGATGGTAACTGTAAAATGATTATCCATTGTATACCTTTAAAAATGCTTCTGCTACACTAAAAGAACCAAAAACAAGATAGTTATTCTCAGGAACTATCTCTTTAAATAGCTTATACTTAAACCCAAGTTCCTCTACTGTTTCTTTCATAATTAGAAGTTCTTCAACTCTTGAGTCATCTTCTATCTCTATAATTTCTACATCTTTTATTATAGGTTTTAAAGTTCTAAGTATCTCTTTATAGTTTTTATCTTTATAGCTATTATAAATGAGGGTGTACTTATGAGGGCTTAAACTCTTTACTATAGAGTTTGCTGCGAGGGAATTATGTCCAACATCAATAATGACATTTTCACTCAGCTTCGTTAAACGTCCAAAGAGTCTACTATTTGTAAAACTATCTGTTTTATACTCTATGCCTAAAGCCTTTAGTGCGGAGATACTAAGCATTAGGTTCTCTCTTAGGTACTGAGGCAAATCATTTTCTTTAGCAATATTTTCTATCTTTTCATAATCTATTGCTTCTAAAAGAATCGAGAACTTTTCTGCTGTTATTCCCTTGGACTTTGAAATTTTGTCAACAATCTCATACACTTCATTATGAGTTTGATTTCCTAAAATAACCCTTTTTTGTATAGCATTTAATTTTGTAGTTGCTATCTCTTGAATAGTCTCACCTAAAAATGCCTCATGATCTCTATCTATTGGAGTAACAAGAGTTAAAATATTAGGAAATACTGAAGTTGCGTCATGTTCTCCACCTAAACCAGCCTCAAGGATTATATAATCCACATCTGCATATATCAATATAGCTAAGAGTGTTGTATACTCAAAATAACTAAGTGAATCTGCACTCTCTTTTGACAAAATATTGAGTAGTTTTATATGTGTTTCTTCTAAACTCTCATTACTGACTACTTTACCATTTAGCCAGATGCGCTCATTAAACTCTAATATATGAGGAGATGTGTAGTGACCAACTTTAAATCCAAGCGTGTAAAGAGCAGAGGCTAAAAATCGTCCAGTTGTGCCTTTTCCATTTGTTCCAATAAGGTGGATTATTTTAGGGATATGGAGTTTGTTTTTTATGGACTCATAAACTCTTGGCATACGAGTGTAGTCTATCTCATCATAATAAAGTGGTTTAGCATTTAAATAATCTTCTAACACTATTTTTTCTTGTACTCCATCCTATTTCTACCATTCTCTTTAGCAGAATAAAGATACTCATCAGCAGATTTAACAGTAGCACTCAAAGATATATGTTTCTTTCTATCACTAATCCCCCCACTTACAGTCACTTCAATACGTTTGCCCTTATACATAAAACGGGCCTTTTGAACATGATTTCTTACTTTTTCAGCGAAAATAAAACCACCCTCTGCATCCGTTTCACTTAGTATTGCCATAAACTCTTCTCCACCAAAACGCCCTACTATGTCCACTTCTCTACAATCTTTTTTGAGAATTTTTGCAAAAGCGGAAAGTACGGCATCGCCTGCATCATGGCCATGAGTATCATTTACCGCTTTAAAATGATCTATATCAAACATTACAATAGAGTAGTTATGGTCATAGCGTTTAAACTCTGCCTCTTTCATCTCCATAAACTCATCAAGAGCACGCTTGTTATAAAGTTTTGTTAAAAAGTCCTCTTTTGACTCTTTTTTAACACTCTCAAGCTCTTTTTCCAATTTTCTAACCTTAGCTGAGAGGGCTGAAACCTCACCACTATGATCTTTTAAATCTTGTGTTAAAAGCTGGGTATTTTCTTCTAATGCAAGAGCGATTGTGTAGAGTTTTTTATGTGCTATGTTAAAATTTGAAGTAGACTCTACTGAGTATGATTCAAGCTCTTTTTTTATGCCTTGAATTTCAATATTTGAGCTATCTGACTTTTCTATCATATCTATCAAACGCAGAGAGAGTTTATCTAATACGCCGTCAATAGACTCTATCATCTCTTTAACACTCTCTTTATCTAGTGCAATTCTAAGCGATATAGCAGACCTTATCTCTTTTTCTATGCTGTCGCTCTCAAGTAGAGATGGATTATTTCTAATTTTATCACTAATATTTGCAATGCTCTCATTAACACTTGATGCTATAGACGGAACAAAAGAGGAGATAAGCATTCGAGATATCTTTTCTAGATCTGTAGTGGATGTTACAGATGTAGTCTCGGCAACAATATTTAAGCCTTCTATACTCTTTTGCAGATTATTGGTATCTATTTTTCCAAGAGCTTTTAGCGACTGTAAAAAAGTATCATCATAGAGTGTTAAGAAGTTAACCCAACGCTGTCTAAAACTATCAAGTTGGTCAGGTTGAGCGCCCGATTCTATAATCTCTATAGTACTCTTAGCGAGTTCACTTGCTTCTTTGTTATGAAGAACTTCTACAACTTGCAGTATTCTTTTTGTTAATAAAATTTGGGATTCTAGCGTGTTTGAGCATTGTGTAGGATTTGTTCGGTTAAGCTTAGCGACAATAAAGCGAACAAACTCATTCATAGTAGATATTCGATAATTTTTTATGTCTTTTTGAAACTCTGCATTTAAAGTTGAAGTAAATTTATCTATATGATTACAATCTTCTATATTCATCTTCGCTTTTTTAGCTTCTTTACAAAAAGCTTCAGCATAGGCATCAGGTGTCAGGAGCTTTCCCTCTAGCCTTAATCTTTTTACAGCATTATTTATAATCGCTTGTATAGTCATATTTATCTTCCTATTTGTTGTGAACCTTCAGCAGAGACTCTTGCTATAAAAGCTGAAATAGCTTTTGTGGCACTATATCTAATGGCGTCAAATCTCTCTTGATCTGTTAGTACTGCATTAGGAACAACTGCGAAGTCATATGTCCCTAGCTCACTATAATTTTTAATCATATCTTTTGTTTGTCTTTGTATCTTGAGCATTATTGTAGCACGATATGAGATAACAAAACCATTATCATTATACTGTAGTGGTGTATAGGTAGGTTTAGAGATACTAAAATTTAGATGAGTGTCAGAGCGGTCTCTACTACTTAAAGAAGCATGAAAAATTCCGATAATCGCACTATCTACAGCATCTTTAATAAGTACTGTATTTTCTGGATCTTGTGAAGAGATAACTACACTTGTACTAATTTTAGTACCAATTATCTCTCGTGCATATTTTGCACTTGGTTTATAACCACATGAACTAAGCTGTAAAAGTAAAATAACTCCTAAAGAGAGTCTTAAAACGAAATACAGCAATTTCACACTATCCCTTTACTACAAGGTTTACAAGCTTATTTGGAACAACTATCTCTTTAACAAGCTCTTTATCCTCGAGCCATTTAGCAACTTTTTCTTTTGCAAGAGCCAGTATCTCATCTTTACTTGCGTCTTTAGCAACTTCAATCTCTCCACGGTTCTTTCCATTTATGGAAACACCCAATAGTATGCTATCTTCAACAAATACTTCTTCAACTATCTCCTGTGCTTCAAGATTTTTAAGTCCGAAGTACTTTTGACTTATCTCCCAACAAGTATGTGGGATTACCGGCTCCATTATTGAACTAAGTATCCAGTAACCTTCACTCCATACGTCGCTATTACTCTGAGTATTAAGTGCGTTAATAGCTTCCATAACACCAGCTATAAGAGTGTTAAATGTATAACGCTCATTGTAAACATCATTTGCGCGCACAAGTGCTTCATAAACTTTCTTACGAGCAAGTTTTTCTTCTTTACTTAAACTTGCATGATTTATTACCGGTTTTGATTTACAAGCTACTATATTTGAGCTTCTATCAAAAAACCTTTTAATAAACTTATGAGCGCCTTCAACAGCACTATCATTCCACTCTAGCTCTTGTGTTGGAGGAGCGGCAAAGAGGATAAAAAGTCTCGCCGTATCTGCACCATACTTTTCTATAATGGCGTCAGGGTCAACCGTATTGCCCTTAGATTTTGACATTTTAGCACCATCTTTAAGTACCATACCCTGCGTTAGGAGCTTCTCAAAAGGCTCATCAAAATCAACATAACCTAAATCACGAAAAACTTTTGTAAAAAATCTCGCATATAAAAGATGAAGTATGGCATGTTCAATCCCACCGATGTAGTGGTCAACACCCATCCAGTACTTTATTTCCTCTGGAGTAAACGCCGCTTTTTCCAAAGTTGCTGGAGATGCGCAAAAACGTAAAAAATACCAAGACGATTGCACAAAAGTATCCATAGTATCTGTCTCACGCACTGCATCTTTACCACATGAAGGGCAAGCGCAATGTTTCCAAGTAGGATGGTTTTCTAAAGGACTTCCCTCTCCGTTAATTTCAACGTCATCAGGAAGAGCGATTGGAAGATTCTCTTTTTTCTCCATTACAATTCCACAAGAGTCACAATGAACGAAAGGAATAGGAGCTCCCCAGTAACGCTGACGAGAGACTCCCCAATCTTTAAGTTTATAGTTAGTAGTTTTTTTGCCTATATTTTTCTCTTCAAACATTTTAATTATGTTATATTGAGATTTTTTTGAGTTCATTCCATCAAATTCACCAGAGTTAAATAGCTCTCCAACTTCTGTATAAGCAGCACTACTTACGTCAACTTCAGCATCTTTTGGTTTAATAACGGCATTTATAGGAAGGTCATACTTTTTAGCAAAATCATAATCTCTATCATCATGAGCAGGAACAGCCATAACAGCACCAGATCCATAGTCCATAAGAACAAAGTTAGCTATCCAAACGGGAACAATTTTTCCACTTAGAGGATGGAGCACATTTAAACCAAGAGGAAGTCCAGCTTTCTCTTTTTGTCTATCTATGGATGAAGTGTTTTTCATCTTTTTAATTTGCTCAATCGTAGCTTCGTCTAAAAGCTTATTTTCAATCATGTAATCAACAATTTTATGTTCAGGCGCAAGCGCTGTGTATGAGACGCCATAGATAGTATCAGGACGAGTTGTAAAAACATCAAAAGATTTAAACTCATTGTTCAAGATAGACAGTGAATCATCGTCAAAGAAAAGATCAAATACCAATCCATTTGATTTTCCTATCCAGTTCTCTTGCATAGTAAGAACTTGTTTAGGCCATCCCTCTTCAAGTTTTTTTAGATCATCAAGTAACTCATCAGAGTAATCAGTAATTTTAAAATAGTACTGATTCATATCTTTTTTAACGATAGGAGTATCACAACGCCAACAACATCCATCAACTACTTGCTCATTTGCAAGAACTGTCTCATCATGTGGACACCAGTTAAGCATTCCTTTTTCACGATAAAGTAGACCTTTGTTATACATGTCTATCATAAAGGCCTGTTCAAACTTCGTATATAGTTCATCAGATGTTGCCATCTCACGTTTACGAGAAAAAGAGAAGCCTAAAGAGTAAAACTCATTTTTCATATAGTCGATGTTATCGTATGTCCAACCTTTTGGATGACTCCCATTTTTAATAGCGGCGTTCTCAGCAGGCATTCCAAAGCTGTCAAAACCTATAGGATGAAGTACGTTTTTACCTTGCTGTCTATGAAAGCGAGCGAATGCATCTGAAATCGAGTAGTTTCTAACATGCCCCATATGTAAACGCCCACTTGGAAATGGGAACATTGAGAGTATGTACTTTTTCTCTTTAGAGAAGTCTTCACTTGGCTCAAAACTTTCATTTTGCTTCCAATACTCTTGCCATTTTTTTTCTATAACTGATGAACTATATTCCAAATTAACTTTCCTGCTACAAAATTCTTTAATATAAAAGAGTCATATAGGAGAACCTATATCAATGCTTTATACATCAGATTCTGATTCCAAAAGGAATCAAATTTTAGTCACCGTAGAGAAAGAATAAACTCTTTCTCTATCTTGTGTTAATACTCTTCTTTTGTTTTTCCACTCTCGATGTAAACAAGACCCATAGAAAAAACATTTGCGATTAATGCACCAATAGCAAGTGCTATAGCCCAAGAATCATCCCCAACAATAACTAAAAATATAAATGCTGGAATAAGGTGTAAATCTGCTACTAATGATGAAGCCAAAAGCTCTGCTGAGAGCAAATTTCTAACCCCTATTTTTAAAAGTGTAGAAATCAAGTTTACACTCGCAGCGATAAAAAGTGAAACAGCTGTATTCTCATATAAAAAACCTGCTATTGATGTTAAACTCATTAATGAGAAAAACACGTATATTACTTTACCCCAATCCATACTAACTCCCTTAATTTTACATTATAAAATGAAGGAAACCCTTCATTTAATAATGTAGACAAGGGAAGTAATTCCCTTGTCTACATTAACACTTGGTTTTCCTTAGCGGAAAGCTCACGGTACAAGTGCCTCTTAATACTATTTAAATATGTAACTTTTATAAATTTTACATAACCCCTGATTCAAACTGCTCACGAATTCTCTGTTTTTCTATATTTTTCTGAGCTTTTGCAGCAAGTTTTACATGATAGTTTTTCACATCAAATCCAAACCAAAGAAGGATTGGAGAGGCTACGAAAACTGATGAGTACGTACCAACTACAACGCCAACTAAAAGAGTAAACGCGAAAGCATGAATAATCTCTCCACCAAACATAAACAGAGTAAACACAACAAAGAAAGTAGTAAGTGAAGTGAGTGTTGTACGAGCTAGTGTTCTTGTAACAGACTCGTTAATAGTCTCTCCAAGATCAATGCCTCTATTTTTCGTAATACCCTCACGAATACGGTCAAATACGATAATAGTATCGTTGAGTGAATATCCGAGTATTGTAAGAAGCGCTGCAAGCACGTCAAGGTTCACATCAAGACCAACAAGAGTTATCGCTCCAAGAGCTATGGAGACGTCATGTACAAGCGCGACGATAGAAGCAACAGCAAAACGCCACTCAAATCTAAACGCCACATAGATCAAAATACCTATGACAGCTAAGACAAGAGACATAATTCCTTTTTCTTTAAGTTCAGCTCCAACTGTTGGACCAACTATGTCAACGCGACGTATCTCATAGTTTCCTGTTCCCTTAAGTGCTTCTCTTGTTAAGTCACCTATATCTGTTGTCACATTTCCTGTACTTGTTTTCATACGGATAACAACTTCATCAGGAGAGCCAAACTCACTAATACTCGCACCACTAAAAATTTCATTTGTTTTTAAACTATCACGCATTTCATCAATTGGAGCAGTAGTGTCATATTTCACCTGAACAACTGTTCCTCCAGCGAAATCAACACCATAGTTAAGACCCTTTGTTAGTAGAAGTGCATAAGAAGCTAAAACTATAAGAATTGAGAAAACCATAGCTGCTTTAGATTTCCCCATAAAATTAAAGGTTCTTGTATATTTAAAAAATTCCATAATTACCCTTTAATTCCAAACCACAAACGGTTATTTTTAGATTTTTGAATTTTACTCTCAAGCATCTCATAAATTCCATGAGTACCTAAAATTGCCGTTAGCATTGAAGCTAAAATACCTATGCTCATAGTAATGGCAAAGCCTTTAATGGCACCTGTTCCATAAGCATAAAGAACTACAGAAGCGATAAGCGTCGTAATGTTTGCGTCTAAGATTGCGCGCATCGCGTTTGCATATCCCTCTTCTATGGCTTTATGCATAGATTTGCCCTCATATATAAGCTCGCGAATACGCTCTGAAATGATAACATTTGCATCAACCGCCATACCAACGGTAAGAACGATACCTGCCATACCAGGGAGAGTTAGCGTTGCACCAAAAAGACTCATAACCGCTAAAAGAATAAAGAGGTTAGCAACAAGAGCAATATTTGCAATAACACCTGCTAAGCGGTAATAAAAAACCATAAAACAGATAACTAAAACAAAACCACCTATAAGTGCAACCAGTGATGCTTTAATACTATCAGCTCCCAAGCTTGGCCCAACTGAGCGTTTCTCCATTAAATAAATCGGAGCTAAAAGTGCACCAGAACGCAGAGCAATGGCTAAATCTTTTGCTTCCATCACTGTATAGTTACCAGAGATCTGCCCTGCACCACCACCAATACGCTCATTAATATTTGGAGCAGAGTAAACTTTACCATCTAGAACAACAGCTAAACGCTTTCCTACACTTTTACCTGTAAAGTCACCGAATATCTCTGCACCCTCTGCATTTAACTTAAAGTTAATTAGTGGACGATTATTTTCATCAAAGCCCATAGAAGCATCAGTAAGCATACCGCCATCAAGGATTGGAATCTCACGAACAAGATATTTCTCTTGCTCATTTTTAACATCTGGTAAAATCACATCACCATAAGCTGCTGCATCAGAACTACTCATGTTATAAACACGAGCATTTCTATCTTCATCTACAGCCATAAGTTCAAGCTTTGCAGCACGTGAGATAAGTTCACGTGCACGTTGCTCTTCCTCTTGCGTTTTGATACCTGCTAACTGAACAAGGATCTTCTCTTCACCTTGGCGTGCAACAACAGGCTCTGACAATCCAAACTGATCAAGTCTATTACGGATAGTCTCTATAGCTTGATCTACTGCTGCTGCTTTAGTTCTTATTATCTCTTTATCTGTGAGAGAAAGAGAGACAATTTGGCCCTCTTGAGATATGCTTGAACCCTCTATATCTTTTAAAAATTCATTAATAGCGTTGTTGTCATCACTATCTAAAACTTCAAATTTAACAGAGTCTTCTGTGAAAGTAAGAGAGTCTATTAAGATGTCATTGCGTTCTGAAAAATGTTTAATGCTAGCCGCTATCGACTTTATGCGAGATTTTGTAGCCTCCTCAGTTTTAACGCCAAGGAGCATATGAAGCCCACCTTGAAGATCAAGACCTAGAGTAACTTTTTTACCTGCCTCAGTTTGAAGAAGAGAAGGAGCCGAGAAAAAAAGACCAAAAATTATCGCTAAAGCGAAAATGACTATGCGATAATTAAGCTTCATCCTCATACTTCTTTGCAATTGAATCTTTTGTGATTTTACTTATTACATCATCATTTAGTTTAACACTTAAAAATTCCTCTTCAACTTTGCTAATAACTACAATAAAACCACCATTTGTAATTACTTTGTCACCTTTTTTAAGAGATTCAATCATCTCTTTTTTAGCTTTTGCCTCTTTTTGTTGTGGGCGGATAATCACAAAATACATAATTGCAATTAAAAATACGAACGGTAATAGTTGAGAGATCATTTCCATGTCTACGACTTCCTTGTTTTATAAAATTGGAGCGATTATACAAAAGATATACTAATACTCTACTAAATTGTGTACAATTTCACCATGAATAAATCAATAAAAACTATTTCTTTTGGAATTTTAACGGCTCTTTTATTTAGCTCTTTTATCTATTTTGAAGAGTATGACTTAACAAACAAGTTGGTGAACACCATTACAGCTCTTTTAGCATTAGGACTTTTTTTATATATACCTAAACGCAGTGTTTTAGTTGCTGGCTTTTTCATAGGTCTTTTTTGGTTTTACTGGATTGGTTATAGTTTTGAGTACCAAGGGGTTGGGTATCTCACCCCAGTTATCACTCTCTCTTTTGGAATTATTTACCTGCTCTTTTTTATGCCTCTTTATTTTACAGACAAGCCCTACATAAGAGCATTTATACTCTTTGGGCTCAGTTTTGTAGAGCCTTTTGATTGGAACTGGTTACAGGTTGAACTTCTTTTTGTAGAGAGTTATCTTGGCGTTTACAAGTACCAACTTGCACTTATCCTCGCTGCTTTATCGATTCCAGTGCTTATACAAAATAAAAAATACAGATTTTTGCCTCTGCTTATTATAATCTTTGCATTTAACTATGGTTATCCATCTCAAAAAGACGCGCCCCTAAAGATAAAACTCATTCAGACGGATGTTAAACAAGAGAAAAAGTGGAAAAGAGAGAGCCTTAATCCAACTATACAGATGATATTTACAGAGATTCAAAAAGCAATAGATGAGAAGTATCATGTAGTAGTTTTACCTGAGTCCGTCTTTCCGATTTATATGAATCATAATCCACAAGTTTTAGATATTCTCAAAAATGCTTCAAAAAATATCGTTATAGTAGCAGGTACCTTAATCACTGAAAATTCGGCACATTACAATGTTACGTATAAGTTTGAAGATGGAGAGTACGCAATAGCTAAAAAACTTGTCCTAGTCCCTTTTGGAGAGTATATCCCCCTTCCAAAATTCGCGCAAGATTTTATAAATGAGAAATTTTTTAGTGGAACAAGTGATTTTGTAACGGCAAGCGAGCCTACGGACTTTCTTATTAAAGGCGTCAAGTTTAGAAACGCAATCTGTTACGAGGCGACTTGTTCTGAAATCTATGAGGGCGAGGTAGACTTTATTATAGCAACAAGTAATAATGCTTGGTTTACTCCATCTATTGAACCTACCTTGCAGAGGCTACTTATGAGATACTATGCTCGAAAGAATGGTGTTACAATTTATCACTCAGCAAACTACAAAGGAAGTGGTATAATCAAATAATAAGAACAATTTGATATAATAATAAAAACTATAAACTAGGTTATATCCGTTATGTTAAATTTAAAAAATCCAAACCTTTATCTAAACCGTGAACTTTCATGGTTACAGTTTAATACAAGAGTTCTAAAACAGGCTCAAGATGAGTCCCTTCCACTACTTGAACGTCTAAAATTTTTAGCGATTTATGGTACTAACCTTGATGAATTTTATATGATTCGTGTTGCAGGTCTTAAAAAACTTTTTGCTGCGGGAATTATAGTCTCAGGAGCTGATAAACTCACGCCACTAGAGCAATTACGGGAGATTCGCACCTATCTTCACCAAGAGCAACAAGTTGTAGAATTTTGTAGAAGTGAGATACTCAAAAAATTAACTACAGAGGGTATCTTTGTTAAGACTTACGATGAAGTAAATCAGGCTGATAAAAACTATCTCAATAGATACTTTAGTGAAAATGTATACCCCGTCATTATTCCCATAGCTATTGATGCTACACATCCATTTCCTCATCTAAACAACCTTAGTTTTGGCCTTATCGTAAAACTACGAGACTCCGACAATGAAAACATAGAGCGCTTTGGTCTTATTCGCGTTCCTCGCGTTTTAAGTAGATTTGTAGAGCTTAGCAGTGGCGTTTACATACCCGTAGAGAGTTTAGTAGCTCGTCACGTTGAAGAGCTCTTTCCGGGTTATACACTTCTAAAGTATGCGGTGTTTAGAGTAACGAGAAATGCGGATATCGCCATAGAAGAAGAAGAGGCTGACGACTTTATGGAGATTCTTGAAGAGGGCCTTAAGCTTCGTCGTAAAGGCGAAATGGTTAGACTTGAAGTTGGTACAAACGCCGATGATGAAATCATCAACTTTTTTAATCGTCACACCAATGTTTATAAAGACGATATCTATAAATTCAATACGCTCTTAAATCTTGCTAGTCTATGGCAGATAGTGGGCAATAAAGATTTTGCTCATCTCTTAGCACCACCATTTAAACCCAAAAATCTTCCACCATTGGATAACACTGAAGATATATTTACAACATTAGAAAAACAAGATATTCTTATGTATCATCCATACGAGAGTTTTGAGCCCGTTGTAAAGTTTATACAGAGTGCTAGTAAAGATCCTGATGTAGTTTCAATAAAAATGACGCTCTACCGCTCAGGTACTAACTCTCCAATTGTTCAAGCGCTTATAAATGCGAGTGAGTCAGGCAAACAAGTAACCGTAATGGTTGAGCTAAAAGCTAGGTTTGATGAAGAAAACAACCTTATCTGGGCAAAAGCGCTAGAAAAATCTGGAGCACACGTTATCTATGGGATTAGAGGCTTCAAAGTACATGCAAAAGCTACACTTATAACGCGACGAAAAAATGGAAAGCTAAAACAGTATGCGCATTTAGCAACTGGAAACTATAACCCCGCTACGGCAAAAATATATACTGATATGAGTTATATGACAAGTAAGGATGAGATAACAAACGACCTTACTAGATTTTTTCACTTTCTTACAGGCTTTAGTAAAAAAGGTAAACTAAACGAACTCTATATGGCTCCATCACAGATTAAACCTAAGATACTCTCCCTAATTCATAATGAAACACGACAGGGAGAAAATGGAGAGATTATTGCAAAGGTAAACTCACTTGTTGATGATGATATCATCAGGGCTCTTTATAAGGCTAGTCAAGCGGGTGTTAAGATTAGTCTTATTGTGCGTGGTATTTGCTGTTTAAAACCAGGCTTAGAAGACGTAAGTGATAACATTCGCGTTATTTCCATACTTGGAAAATACCTAGAACACCCTCGTTCATTCTATTTTAAAAATGACGCTTCCCAAGTTTATATCTCTAGTGCTGATTGGATGCCAAGAAACCTTGTTCGTCGAATAGAGCTTCTTACTGCCATAAAAGATAAAGTTTCAAAAGAAAAAATTATCCAGATACTCAAGTTACAGTGTAATGACAACGTACTCTCTCACGAACTTAAAAGCGATGGTTCATATTTCAAGGTCAAAGATGATGATACAAAAACTATAAACAATCATAAGCATTTAGAGGATTATGTAAACCGCGTTGCAAAATCAAGTAAAAAAGAGTCCGCATCTCATACTGCAGAGATTATTGACTCTATATACCCCCTAAATTAAGGATATTTAATGTTACATAAATTTAAAGGAACGCTCCCAATCATAGGAAAAAACACTTGGATCGCATCTTCTGCCGACGTTATTGGCGATGTAAAGATTGGTGAAGATTCATCTATATGGTTTGGAACTGTAATTCGTGGTGACGTACACTACATTACTATTGGTGACAGAACCAGTATTCAAGATTTGAGTATGGTACACATCACACACCATAAAAAAGCGGATAGAAGCGATGGAAGCCCTACTATAATTGGTAGTGATGTTACTATTGGTCATCGCGTTATGTTACATGGCTGTACCATAGAAGACGCTTGCCTTATAGGTATGAGTGCTACTATCTTGGATAATGCTGTTATAGGTAAAGAGAGCATAGTTGGAGCAGGTTCACTTGTTACAAAAGGGAAAGTTTTCCCTCCACGTTCACTTATAATGGGAAGTCCTGCAAAAGTTGTAAGAGAGTTGACTGACACCGAAGTAGCAGAACTTTATGCAGGTGCTTTGCGCTATGTGAACTTTAAAAATGATTACCAAGACTAAAAAAATGCTCCCACGAAGAGAAGCGATAAAAACTATCGCACTCTCAACTTTGAGTGCTAAGCTTTTAGCAGATAGTTCATCTAATAAAATAGCCCAAATAGATTCAAATGCGAAGATAGTAATAGTTGGTGGAGGAACTGCTGGCATAACTATACTCTCTCATTTAACTAAGTCTATTAAAAATCATAACATCACCATCATAGCTCCTAATGAAATACACATATACCAACCAGGTCAAGTATATGTAGCAGCTGGCCTTTACCAAACGCAAGATATTTTAAAAGAGACTAAAGAGTATATACCTGATGGCGTAGAGTGGATCAAAGAGAAGGTTGAGAGTTTTCTTCCAGATGAAAACTCTCTACTAACATCCACTGGTAAAAAAGTCTCTTACGACTATCTCATAGTTGCCACTGGCTTAGAGTATCGATATGAAGATATAAAGGGCTTAAAAAAAGAGGATATCGGTACACGTGGTATATCTAGCGTTTATCTAAACAACACCGATACGGGAGAAGCGACTGGTGGTTTACTTACTTGGCAGTGGTTTCAAGATATAAAAGAAGCAGCAAAAAAGAAAAAATTAAAACTACTCTACACTATGCCTCATACTTCGGTTAAGTGTGGAGGAGTGGCACAGATGATAATGTATTTAAGTGCTGATTATCTCAAAAAAGAAAATATAAATGCAGAATTTATATACACACCAAGCGGAGCAAGACTCTTTGGTCTAAAAGCCATAGATGAGAAACTTCATGAGTCTCAAAAAAGATATGACTCTATCACAAACAGGTTTCATCATGAACTTATAGAGATAGATATAAAGACAAAAATTGCGATATATAAGCATGAGTATGAGCTAAAAAAAGGCTGGGATGAGGAGTTCCAAGAATGGGAGAGTATAGAGAAAAAAAGTGAAATTGTAAAAATCAATTATGACTTCATACATATCGTTCCGCCTATGGTTGCGACTTCAAGCGTAGCAAAATCTAAACTAGCAAAAGATAGTGGCCACTTTAAAGGGTGGTTAGATGTAGATATGAACTCTCTAGGGCACACAAAATACAAAAATGTATTTGGACTAGGAGATATCTGTGGAACGCCACTAGGTAAAACAGTCCCAACTATAGAGCGTCAAGCTAAAGTAGTAAAAAATAACCTTATCGCACTTATCACTAAAAAAGAGCTAGCTAGTAGTTTTGATGGCTACTCAGTCTGCCCTATTAAAACTGCTTATGGGGAACTTGTCTTAGCCGCCTTTGATTATAATGGCGTTGTTAAAAAAGATCAAGGATTCAAAAATTCTAAAAAGAAAGACTGGTTAAGCGACCTCTATGTCACCAAACCAGAGTACTGGAGCAAAACACTCCGAGGAGAAGTTTAGCGCTAGCTATAGAGTTATGTTCTATAGTCTGCGTTAATCTTAACATACTCATAACCAAGATCACAGCCATAAGCAGTAAAACTCCCGCTAGCTATTCCTAGGTCACAAGATATACTAAATCTATCGAGCTTCATAACTGCAGAAGCTTTCTCTTCCATCGCAGCATCAAAGTGTATGACGCCCTTTTCATAAACACAGAGTTCATTGAAGCTTATAGTAAGACTCTCTTCATTAGCTTCAACTCCAGCAGCGCCAACCGTTGAAGCGATTCTTCCCCAGTTTGGATCTTCACCATACAAGGCGGTTTTAACAAGTAGAGAATCCGAAAGTGCTTTAGCAACTCTCTGCGCTTCTTCATCATCTTTAGCACCTGTAACTTTATATGTCACGAGCTTAGTAGCACCCTCTCCATCTCTTACCATCTCTTGTGCTAAAAAAAGCATAATTTTATGAAGAGCTTCTTTAAATGCATCTTTATCATAGCTATTTGAAGTCGCGTTTGAGAGAAGCATCACGGTGTCGTTTGTAGAAGTATCACCATCAACACTTGCTGCATTAAAGGTTGTCACTGTCACTTCATCTAAAATAGTTTGCATCTCAGACTTATTTACTTTTGCATCTGTAGTTATAAAGCAGAGCATAGTAGCCATTGCAGGGTTAATCATCCCAGCACCCTTAGCCATTGCACCTATCTTAAAACTACTTCCATCTTCAAGTTCTACGTTAAACGCTATCTGTTTTGAAAAGCTGTCTGTTGTCATAATTGCTCTTGCCGCTGCATCTGCATCTCTAGAAGTTAGATTAAAGAGCTTTGTTCCAGCTATTATCTTCTCCTTAGGGAGTCTAGCACCGATAACGCCAGTTGAACTCATAAGAGGATTTTTCACTTCACTTGGCAAATGAGAGAGTATCTCATCTATATCTTCTACTCCAGCATCTCCAGTCATGGCGTTGGCATTTTTAGAGTTTATAAGGATAAAGTTTGTTTTAAATTCACCTTTAGCCAAAAAATGTTTTATTGGTGCTGCTACCATTTTATTTGTTGTAAAAACAGAAGCGATGTCACATAACTCATTAGAGTATATAAATGCCATATCTTTTGCATTATTTGATTTTAATCCTGCACTAATACCATCTGCATAGAACCCACTACTTGCACAAACACCGCCATCTATCTGTGTTAACTTATACAAACTTCAATTCCTTTGGTTTTTCTCTTTTTCTAATAAGCCCTTTAGCTGCTCTAATACCCTCTTGTGTCCCAATTACTAAGAGTTTACACTCACTAGTTACTAGTTCATCACCCTTTGGCATACTTGTAAATTTTCCATCTTTTTTTGTTATACCTATAACAGATGTATTTGTCATTTGACGAAGGTGAGTCTCTTTTAGTTTTTTTAACACTGACCAGCTATACTTTGGAACAACTATCTCTTGCATATCTATCGGGTTATCACTTTTGTATAGAAACTGTTCAAGTAAGTTTTCCATATCTGGACGAGCAGCCATAGCACTTACTCTTTGTGCGGTTAACTCTGTTGGTGAAACAACTGTATTAGCACCTAGTTTTTTAAGTTTCTCTACATCACTAATAGTCTCTGCTGAAGAGATAATATAATATGGACGAGGTAGATCATGCTCTTTTTCAAAAAGTCTCACAGAAGCTATAAGGGCAATATTATCTGCTATTGAACTAGAGAGAGAAATCAGGCCTTTCGCTGATGAAAGGTGAGCTTTAAGCATAGAGAGCTCTGCATGAGGCTCAGCTTGAAGATAGTGTGGATATTTATTTTCTTCCGCCCACTTATGTATGTCAGGTCTTGGATCAATAACAACAAAAGGAATATGATTTTTTCGGAGCTGCTTTGTAACTTCGATAGTATAGTCATTATGATAACAAACTACGAAATGTTGCTTAAGTCGTACAATCTTATATAACATTTTTCTCTCCTTTAATATGGCAATAATATGCCCTTTATTTAACTCAGAAACTAAAATACCTATTGCACTTGAAAAGACTGCAAACCCTGCAATAATCAAATTTATTGTGAATATTCTACCTACATCAGAGATAGGTCTAATCTCGCCAAAACCAACTGTTGTAAATGTTATAGCTGTTTGATAAATCGCGTCAAATATTGGAAAATCATCAATAAGAACGTAGCCAATAGTTCCAATGAGCATTACAATTACAGTTAAAATAAGAGGTAAGCGAAAGTGTTTTAGGTGTGAGTAAACTTCAGGAAGAAGTTTTGGATCAGGTTTGGGAGCTATCTCCCAATTTAAGAACTTACGAATCCTTTGCAAAAGATTCATATGTTTATGCCTTGCTTAAGAGTTTTTCTTAAGTGTGCGTAATTCTCTTGCAGAGATCTTAATTTTTTTCGTTGTACCATCTTCTAAAGTGATACGCACTGTTCTTAGGTTTAATAAAAAACGACGCTTTGTTCTGTTTTTTGCATGAGAAACATTGTTCCCACTCATAGGGCCTTTGCCACTAATAGCACATCTTCTTGCCATGTTTGTATCCTTGACTGATATTTTAAAGTTGCGAATTGTATCAAACTAAAGCAAAACTTCAACTTAAGCCAATTATATCTCTTAGTAGATAAACTCTTTTATATTACTCTTATATATATAAAGTTAGAATATATTACATTTAAAAAAGAGCATAAATTGATTACAATAGATAAAATAGATAGTTACATAAACAGAATACCTCCTGCACCCGAAGCTTTAAAACTTACGCTTGCTCATCTAAACCTAGGTGATATAACAAAAGCAGCCTTAGCAGCTAAAGAGGATAGAGCACTGAGTGCTTACCTCAAAGACATGGTTAACAAACCAATATTTGGCTTTAGAAATGAAGTAAGTGAAATCCCTCAAATATTTGGAATTCTTGGTGTTTCTAAAACACAACAAGCCGTCTACAACTATATGATGACACTGCTTTCGCCATCAAAATGGATATTTTTTAAGCTTAATAAAACATCTTTTACCAATTTGCAAGCAGACCTCTCTGTAAACTGGCAAAAAATACTCTCTCATCTAGAGATAGTAGATAAAGATATTCAAAGCTCTATATCTTTACTCCCTGCAAGTATCATTGTAGCAGAAGCTTTGTTTTGTGAGAAAATAGATGATGTAAATCTTCTTAGGAGTGTAAATCCAATAGATTTAAACACTATTTTAAAACGACTTTGTCATACTGACCTTTTTGATATATGTCAAAGAATAGCTCAAAAATGGGAAATGAATAAAGAGATAGCTGAGATTATTCAATCTGCTTCGGGAGTTAAACCATCTACTGATGAGAAGATTAACAATCTTGGAAAGTGGATGCACCTTTTACTTTTTTACACCCTATCTCAGCCAACATATATCGAAGCAGACCTTAATAACTTTATAGACTTTCAAATAGAGTATGTAGAGGATATATATGAAGATTTTTCAAAACTAATGGAGATTTCATGAAAGCAGTCATTAAAAACAATATAGGTGTTTTTCATCCCCAAGGATTTCTTGATGGTGCAGCAGGCACATCAATTTTGAGCATGGAGGACATCCAATCTACACTTAATGCTAATGCAGAAATGATTCTTGTCTCACTTAAAAAGGTGATATTTTTTAACCGAAATGGCTTAGATGCTTTTGTTAAAATGTTTAAAAAAGTACGTTTAGAGAATCAAGCAACAGTAGGTTTTTGTGATTATGACACTAAAAAATTTGATGCAATATCACGTTTTTATAAAGATGACTTGATGTTTTCTCTTTTTAAAACACAAGAGGTAGCAATGCTTTTCTCTTCAAGTTTCAAAAAAGACTCTAAAAGTGTACTTCTCTTTAGTGATGATAAATCTCAACGTGCTGCTATGGCAATAGAACTTCACGATAATGGACATAACCCAATTATCGCACAAACTGAAGAGGAGTTTGAAGAAAAATCTAGAACAGATAAAGCCTATGATATTATTATTACAGATACATATTTAGGTCAAATGGGCCAAAAGGTTGCAACTAGAGTAACTGGAAATGCAATTATCTATACCCTTTCATCATTTTTAGATGCAGAGATAGGCAGCACTTTTAATATTGTTTATCATAACAACTCTTTAAATGTAGGCTTTAGACTCTTTATTTTTGACACATATAAAGTTATAAGTATGAATATTCATGCATTAAATTTTTTCTCTAAACTATCAAGTTCTGCCGCTGAATACAATGCAACGATATGTTTTGTAGGAATGACCTTTGATAAAACACCAAAGAACTTTAAAGACACTCTTGAAGACTCTGGAATAATGTTTTTTAATCAGATGGATGACATACTGCAGGATAAAAAACTTCTTGAAGAACTAGGAGCTAGTAGTGCTGCTAATATCAAAAATAAACGTGCCATCAATAAAACTATTGTTACAAAACTCCCTAGCTTTATTGATGCTACTGTTGCTACGATCGAGATGATGACAAACTCAAAAGCAGTAAAAGAAGCTGCTCAAGTTGATCAGATCCAAGTTGGTAATAAAGAGGGGAAAATTGCTAGTTCTATCGGTTTTTATGGAGATATGGACGGTATGATTATTTTAGTATTCCCTCATGAAATAGCGAAGAAAGCTTGTGAACTTCTCATAGGAGAAGCTACTGATGATACAGAGATGATTTTAGACACCTTGGCAGAACTTGTAAATATAGTAGGAGGTAAACTAAAAACACTTCTCATGGATAATAATATAAGTGTAGATATTACACTTCCAAGAACCTACCCAAATGTTGGAAGTCTTCTTGAAATTGTCCAAGGTAAAAAGGGTGTTCAAGTAGACCTCTCTTTTGACAATGATAAATTTTTGTTTTTTTTAACTAGATAAAAAGCATCTAAATTATATAATTAGTTTAAAAACAAAGGGAAATAATGAAAGTAGCTCCAAGTGTACTCTCGGCAGATTTTGGTAATTTACAAAGAGATGTAGAAGAGATATGTGATGCTGGATGTGATTTTGTTCATGTAGATGTTATGGATGGGCACTTTGTACCAAACTTGACTATTGGCCCAGTCGTAGTTTCTGCCATTGCTAAATGTGCAACAAAGCCATTAGATATACATTTAATGGTTCAAAACAATACTTTTTTTGTTGAACTTTTTGCACCACTAAAGCCTGAATATATCTCTTTTCATATAGAAGAGGAGAAGCACCCTCATAGACTTATTCAAAAGATTCGTTCACTTGGTATCAAGCCAGCTATAGTACTTAATCCTCACACTCCACCTGAATCTGTTGAATTTTTACTTAAAGACTTAGATATGGTACTTCTAATGAGTGTAAATCCAGGTTTTGGTGGACAGAGTTTTATTGATTCTGTACTGACTAAAGCTGCTCGTCTTAATGAAATGAGAAATAGAATTAACCCAAATTGTCTCATAGAAGTTGATGGTGGAGTAAGTGATAAAAATATCCAATCCCTCAAAGATGTCGGTGTTGATGTTGTCGTTGCTGGAAGCTATGTATTTAAACACGAAAACCGTAAAACAGCGATAAATAGCCTTCAAATTTAGTGAAGAAAAATTCATGAGAACTAAGATATGCGGGATAACATCATTTAAGGATGCAATGATTGCAATAGATGCAGGAGCAGATGCTCTTGGCTTTGTTTTTTATGAAAAGTCTCCGCGTTATATAACTCCAAATAATGCAAAATCTATAATTGAGAAACTTCCCCCATTTGTGGAGAAGGTTGCTCTTTTTGTTGAAGAAGAAGCTGACACTATTAACTCCATATCTCAATCAATTGGTGCAACACTTGCACAACTTCACTTTGAAGCTTCAGATGAATTATGCAGTTCTCTTAAAATACCACATCTTAAAGTTATAAGAGCACAAAAAAAAGATGATATTTTCAAGTTTGCTGATGAGTATAGACTAGTTGATGCATACTGTGAAGTATATGGTGGAGCTGGTAAACGAATTAACATTGAATGGTTTGATGGCATTGATTGCTCTAAAATAATCTTAGCTGGAGGATTAAATCCTCAGAATATCTCAGCACTTAAAGAGTATGGATTTTACGCTCTTGACGTAAGTAGTGGCGTTGAGCTTAGTCACGGTATCAAAGATGAAGAAAAAGTAAAAGAATTTATCCTCAATGCACAATAAAGAGTTCCCCCTAGATAAAAAAAGTGTTTCGCGTTTAGCTTCTCGTGGTCTTCCCTTAGAAGTTTTAAAATCACAAATAGATGATAGTATAGATTTTTTCATGGAACTTAGCCGTGCAAAAGGTTTAAATATCATCAAAAAACAGGGTTACTTTTACTTTGACACTAAATATATCTCAATAGAAGATGCTGAGTTTTGCATAGTAGATATTGAGACAAATGGCTCTAAAATTGAAAAACATCAAATCATTGAGATTGCCGCAGTTAAAGTAAAAAATGGAGTCATCGTCGATAGGTTTGAATCTTTAGTCTATACTAAAGAGATTAATCCTCACATTACGGAAATAACTGGTATTTCCGCAGGAGACACAGTTGACGCGCCTGATTTAAAAACCGTTATGCTTGAATTCAAACTTTTTTTGGGTGACGCAATTTTTATTGCTCATGATGTGAAATTTGATTTTACATTTGTATCGAAAACTCTTCGTAAGATTGGACTTGAAGACATCTTTAATAGAGCACTATGTTCTCTAGCGCTTGCTGAGAGAACAATAGTATCCTATAGATATGGACTCTCTTATCTCAATGATACATTTGATTTAAATACAAATGCTACACACCACAGAGCTATGAGTGATGTTATGACAACATATGGCCTATTTTTATTATCTTTAGAAAATTGTACTGAAAGTTTAAATAATGTAGAGGACTTGATAAAGTTTTCAAAAGAAGCACCTAGACTTAAAAGGCCTAAGTTTGATCCATTTCTTCTCAAAGAGGAAGAAATAGAGACTCAAGAGTTATAGTTATTCTGCAAAAGCCCCTGGTTTAGTTAGCTTAAGATATCTAGCTTCCATTCGCTCATCTTCACTCATAGAACGTAACTCTTTAAGTTGCTCTAAGAAGTACTCAGATATTGCTTGTGCGGCTGCATCTTTTTCACGATGTGCACCAATTAATGGCTCATTAATAATATCATCTATCAGATCAAGCTCTTTGAGGTCTGCACTTGTTATTTTCATAGCGTTTGTAGCAGCTTCAGCTTTTTTTGGATCATTCCAGAGAATCGCCGAACATCCCTCTGGTGATATAACGCTAAATACAGAATAACGCATCATAGCAAATCTATCGGCAACACCAATAGCAAGTGCTCCACCAGATCCACCCTCACCTATAACAATAGATACTGTTGGCGTTTTAATCTCTGCTAGTTCTAAAAGGTTTCTAGCAATCGCTTCACTCTGATTTCTCTCTTCAGCTCCAAGTCCTGGATATGCACCCGGTGTGTCAACTAACATTAATATTGGTATACCAAATTTTTCAGCTAGTTTAGCCGCACGAAGAGCTTTTCTATAACCCTCAGGATGAGGCATACCAAAGTTGCGTTTGAGTTTATTTTTGGTTCCACGACCTTTTTGCTCACCTATAACCATTACTTTCTCATCGCCTATATAACCCATGTAACAGATTATTGCAGCATCATCACGGAAGTGTCTATCTCCATGAATTTCATACTTATCTCTCATTATAATATTAATATAATCAAGAGCATAAGGACGATCTAAATGACGTGCAAGTTGAAGCTTTTGAAAGTCAGAAAGATTTTTGTATATTTTTTCAACTTCTTTATCAAGAGTTTTTGTTAACTCTTCTACTTCTGCATAGTTATGACGTACCTGTGCAGAAATGATATCTTCTTGAATAAATTTAATTTTATGTTCAAAGTCTAAGTATGTAGCCAAATTAAATCCTTATTCAATTAGATTTTTTTAAAAATAAGAACGCCATTTGTTCCACCAAAACCAAATGAATTACTCATAGTAACATTTAGTTCTGCTTTTCTTGCACCTGATGTAACATAGTCTAAGTCACAATTTTCATCAGGTGTTATATTGTTGATAGTTGGAGGAATAATCCCATCTCTCATAGCCATTAAACATGTTACAGCTTCTATGCCACCAGCAGCACCAAGACAGTGACCTATTTGACCTTTAATTGAACTCATTGGAGGACAATTCTCTTTTCCACCTAAGAGGTCTTTAACAGCAGCTGTCTCATTTTTATCGTTGATAGGAGTAGAAGTACCATGAGCGTTTACATAGTCAATTTTAGGCTCACCAGCCATTTTATATGCAGCTCTCATCGCACGTGCAGGACCATCAAGTGATGGAGTAGTAATATGATTTGCATCACCACTTTCACCAAAACCAATAAGTTCACCATATATATTTGCTCCACGTGCCACTGCTGACTCATACTCTTCAAGTACTAAAGCCGCTGCACCTTCGCCCATTACAAAACCATCACGGTCTGCATCAAAAGGACGTGATGCTGTTTTTGGAGAGTCATTTCTAGTAGAGAGTGCCTTCATAGCAGCAAATCCACCGATACCTACACCTGTTATAGCAGATTCTGCAGATACAACAAGCATCTTCTCAGCACCATTACAGATGATTGTTTTAGCTGCTTCACTTATTGCATGTGTTCCTGCTGCACAAGCAGTTACACTTGAGAGGTTTGGACCTTGAGTTCCATGTTCAATTGAAACAAAACCACCAAGCATATTCACAAGAGTACCTGGAATAAAAAATGGGGAAATTCTTCTTGGACCACGAGTCTCTAAAATAACAGAGTTTTTCTCAATAGATGGAAGACCACCTATTCCAGAACCAGCACTAACACCAAATCTACTCATATCTGTATCTTCTGGTAGTGCTGCATCCAGCATAGCTTCTTGAGCAGCTTTTAAACCAAGGTGAATAAATCTATCAGCTTTTTTAACCTCTTTAGGAGCCATTACCGTTGCTGGATCAAAATCTTTCACTTCACCTGCAATTTGAGCGCCATAACCTTCTGGATCAAAAATAGTAATTCTATCAATTCCACATTCACCATCGCAAATAGCCTTGAAAGAACTCTCTTTATCATGCCCAACAGAATTTATCATTCCTAGTCCAGTTATTACTACTCTTCTCATTTAATATTCTCCATAAAAAAATAAAATACTTTTAAAAATTAATCCATCAGAGATGATTAACTACTAAAAATATTTCAACTAAAGAGTAAAACTCTTTAGCAAAAAAGTAAATTATTTACTTTCTATGTAATCCACTACATCTTTAACAGTTTGGATCTTCTCAGCTTCATCATCAGGAATTTCTATATCAAATTTCTCTTCAAGAGCCATAACTAATTCTACAACATCTAAGCTATCTGCACCTAAATCTTCTACGAATTTCGCATCTTCTTTTACTTCATCAGCGCTAACGCTTAATTGTTCTACTACTACTTCTTTAATATCTTCTAAAAGTGCCATTATAGCTCCTGTCATTTAAGTTAAAATCGTGTAATTATAGCATAAGTATCTTAATTAATTTAAAAACTAAGAAATCTATGCCATATTCAGTCCGCCGTTTACTTTTAGTGTCTCACCAGTGATATAACTAGAGTGATCTGAAAGTAAAAATGCTGTCGCTTCAGCAACTTCGCTAGGGTTTCCAAAGCGACTCATTGGAATTTTTGAAGTAAAGCTTTCTTTGACTTCATCACTTAAAACATCTGTCATTTCAGTTGCTATAAAACCAGGAGTAACAGTATTGTAACGGATTCCACTTGTCGCCGCCTCAATTGCAAAACTTTTTGTCATCGCAATTACTCCACCTTTACTTGCTGAGTAATTAGTCTGACCTGCGTTTCCAGTTTCTCCAACTATAGAAGCGATATTTACTACAGCGCCAAACTTTTTCTTTCTCATTGTTTTCATTGACTCACGGCAACCTATAAAACAAGAAGTTAAGTTTGCATTTATAACGGACATAAAATCATCAGTTTTCATACGAAGAGCTAGTTTATCATTTGTAATTCCAGCGTTATTTACAAGGTATGAGAACTCTCCATCACTATCTACTATAGTTTTAATAGCGTCGATAAATGCAGCTTCATCACTTACATCAAAACCAATTATTGCCGCATTGCCACCAGCAGCTTCAATCTCTTCTTTAATTGCATCAGCTTCTTTTGCACCACTTCTATAGTTTATCCACACTTTTAAACCAAATCCTGCTAAAGTTTTCGCTATTTCTGCGCCTATCCCACGACTTGATCCAGTTACCAATACATTTTTACCGCTAAATTTCATATTTAATTTATCTCCATTTTAAATTTTAATTAGTTTATATAAGACTATGATCCATCTCTTGTGGAATCTCTATCTCCATCAACTTTAAGACTGTTGGCGCGATATTATTCAAGCTACCTGATTCTACTTTTGATACACCATCTGCTTGCACAAAGCACCAAACTTTTCCTACCGTGTGGTTAGTGAGCGTATTTCCATCTTCATCTTTCATCTCTTCACAGTTTCCATGATCTGACGTAAGTACAACTGAATAATCATTTACTTTAGCAGACTCAAGTATCAACCCTAACTGCTCATCCACCGCACTCACAGCCAGCTTAGCTGCTTCAAAATTTCCAGTATGTCCGACCATATCGCCATTAGCAAAATTTACCACTATAAAATCATATTGTTCATCAATGGCGTTTAAAACAGCTTTGCCAACGCTTGCTGCGTTCATCTCTGGTTGCATGTCGTATGTTTTAACATCTGGGGAGGGTATTAAAACTCTTGTCTCATTCTTATAAGGTTCGTCTATTCCCCCATTTAAAAAAAATGTCACATGAGCATACTTTTCTGTTTCTGCGGTATGGAGTTGACGAAGTCCTGCGTTTGATATAACTTCCGCAAGCGTATTTTTTGGAACGTCTTTTTTAAACATTACTGGATATGTGAAACTTTTATCATACTCTGTAATAGTCGCTAGGTTTATTTTTAAATCCGCTTTTTCAAAGTTTTTGAAATTTCTATCTCCCAATGCTGTAACCATTTCTCTCATTCTATCACTTCTAAAGTTGATAGCAAGAACGCTGTCCCCATCTTTCATTCCATCATAGCCATCAAATGCGGCAGGTTCTACAAACTCATCTGTTTCACCTAAAGCGTACGAGTGTCCAATATATCCCGGAGCATCAAAATCACTCTTTGGTGTCGCGTTTACTATTGCATCGTAACCGCGTTCTATTCTTTCCCATCTATTATCCCTATCCATAGAGTAAAAACGGCCAGAAACCGTAGCGATAGTGACATTTTCAGACAGATGTTCTTGTACTTTTTTAATGTATTTCTGAGCAGAAGTTGGAGAGACGTCTCTCCCATCTGTGATAAGATGAAGAAAAACTTTCTTTCCATTTTTAGCAGCTATGTCCGCTATGCCCATAAAGTGATCTATATGAGAATGAACACCTCCATCACTCATCAAACCAATAAGATGAAGTCTATCTGATGATTTAAAAAGTGATTGAAGCACCTCATTTTTTTCCAGTCTGTTTTCACTCAATGCAAGAGAAATTTTTACAAGGTCTTGGTACAAAACTCTACCACTACCTATGCTCATATGACCTACTTCTGAGTTTCCCATCTGACCTTCAGGAAGTCCTACACTAAGGCCAAAAGTATCTACTAATGAATGCGGAGTCTCTTTAAATAACTTATCATATGTTGGTTTTTGAGCATTATAAAATGCATTATGCTCTATTTTTTCACAATAGCCTATGCCATCTGTAATAATCAGTATTGCTTTTTTACTCAATTTTATTCCTATCATATAAATTTATTTGAGGATTATACTATAATGTCACTTTTAATTTACTATAATCCCTTCCTAACAGGACAACTATTGCTTTACTGGTTACATGATTTTTTAGACATAAATATTTTAGGTTACATCACTATCCGAGCTGGATTTTCATTTTTCATAGCTCTTTTTTTAACACTCTTTCTTATGCCACTTTTTATAAAATGGGCACAAAGAACGTCTCGAGTTCAACCCATAAACGAGTGGGCACCAGATAGACACAAAGAAAAAGTCTCAACACCTACTATGGGAGGCATAGTCTTTATAGGCTCTACGCTTATCGCATCTTTATTCACGGTAAAGCTAGATAATCCCTATGCAATTGCTGGCTTAATGACCATAGTGCTATTTTCTCTTATAGGCTTCCAAGATGATTATGCAAAAATCAAAAAGAGTGAAAACCTAGCAGGTCTTAAAGCTAGAACAAAACTACTACTACAAATAATTTCATCACTAATCGTTGCTTCATTTATCCTCTTTTATGCAAACTTTAACACTGAACTTTATGTGCCATTTCTTAAATCACCTGTTTTAGAGATGGGAATGTTCGCATTAATTTTATGGGTTTTAGTCATTGTTTCAACATCAAACGCTGTAAACTTAACAGATGGACTAGATGGACTTGCCACTGTTCCCTCAATAGTCGCTTTGACAACATTTAGCATCATTATATATATAACTGGTCATGCAAAAATAAGTGCTTACCTACTTATGCCAAACTTTAATGTAGGTGAAGTTGCTATCATCGCAAGTGCCTTAATGGGAGCTCTTAGTGGCTTTTTATGGTACAACTGTCACCCTGCTGAAGTTTTTATGGGAGATAGTGGATCCTTAACAATTGGTGCTTTTTTAGGTTACCTTTCCATCATTACAAAGAGTGAAATTCTTTTACTTCTTATTGGTTCAATTTTTGTGATTGAAACACTCTCTGTAATTTTACAAGTGGGAAGCTACAAGCTACGTAAAAAAAGAGTTTTTTTAATGGCCCCTATCCATCACCATTTTGAGATGAAAAACTGGGCTGAAAATAAAATAATAGTAAGATTTTGGATTATCGCAGTACTCTCAAATCTCTTAGCTCTAATAAGTTTAAAAATCAGATAATGGAAAATATTGCTATTTTAGCTTCCTATAATGGAAGTTCATTTGATTCTATCTATGATGCAGTTCAAGCTAAACAACTAGATTTAAACATCCCTCTAATAATCACGAATAATACAAATGCGAATGTACTAAATAAAGCAAGAGAGCGAAATGTAGACGCTTTTGTCATAAACAGCAAAAATGTTGAGGATGTTGATAAAGAGATATCCCAGCTTTTAAAAAAGTACAATTGTAAATATGTGTTCTTAGCGGGCTACATGAAAAAGATAAATCCCTCCATAACTCAGAACTTCACAGTTCTTAACTCGCACCCTTCCCTTCTTCCTCAGTACGGTGGTAAAGGTATGTATGGCAGTCTAGTTCATCAAGCGGTGATAAAAAACGCAGAGCCAAAAAGTGGCGTGACACTTCATGAAGTAAATGAAGAGTATGATGAGGGAAAAATAATCCTTCAAGAAGAGTTAATCATACAAGAAGGTGAAACAGCAGAAGGCCTTGAAATAAAAATAAAAGAACTTGAAAAAAAAGTCGTTGTAAAAGGGCTTAAGCTACTCACTTCCTCATAAGCTTACTTTCAGTACCAACGGGATATAATGTCGCTCTTTAAAAGATGGCCAATTAGCTCAGTCGGTAGAGCAACTGACTGAAAATCAGTGTGTCCTTGGTTCGATTCCGAGATTGGCCACCACCTTTTAAAGACTTTTTATTACAAAACATTTACCGTGGCCAATTAGCTCAGTCGGTAGAGCAACTGACTGAAAATCAGTGTGTCCTTGGTTCGATTCCGAGATTGGCCACCACCTTTTAAATATCAAATTCCTTTTAATTTTTTTAATAACTAAATATTTGATATACTTTTATATATCTTTGTATTGAGATATTTTGGGGACGACATGGCTTCGACTGGAGCTAGTAGTCTATGATTGCATGTCGGACTGAGCACTTCCGTTACACGGCTCAAAATTGCTTAAACGCAAACAATACAAATTACCGCCCAGCTTTAGCAGTAGCTTAAGTTTTACCCCCTCTTAGAGGACGGGCTGCTTCACCTATGGACTCTAGATAAATAGGACTCGAAGTATAACCCTTATGTAGATATATATAAAGTCTGTCTCAGCTTTATACGAATTCCGAGACTCGTTCTGTGTAGCTTTGCAAGGTGTGTGAAGCAGAATTAAACTTTAACAACTTCTCTAAGCATGTAGACGTCATAGAAAATTAGTTTTAGGACTGCGGTTCGATCCCGCACGTCTCCACCACAAATAAACTTCGATAATAATCATCCTCTTTCCTATTTATAGGGTATAATCATAAAAAAACAATGAAAAAGCATACATTAAAAAGTTTAACTCAAGAACACCCTATTATAAAAATCGAATCTCCGATGACTCAAGAGATTCTTCACCACATCGCAAAGAGCTCAGCTGATACAGAAATATTAGAAGAAGATATAGGTTATCTATTTTTCAAATACCGAGGCACAAAGATGGTACTTCTCTCAGATGAGGAGCACAATAGAATGAGAATCATTTCTCCTATTACAGCCTACTCTCCTTTAGCTCCAAAGATTAAAGACTCTCTGATGAATTCAAACTTTCACTTAGCTCTAGATGCTCGTTATGCAGTTTCTGAAAATGTCCTTTATGCTGCTTTTATTCATCCTCTTTCAACCCTTACTACAGAAGATTTTAAAAGTGCTTTAAAACAGGTATATAATCTAGCAGATAGTTTTGGAATGACATACAGTAGCGGTCAGCTTGAATTTACAACCAAGAAATAGACTCACTCCAATCCCTATTTAATTTTTGCTATAATTTCAAAAAATTATCTCTACCTTTTTTATACTAATGTATTTATAGATGATTTGTGACTAAAGGATAAAATATAGAACTTCAAAAGAGTATTAACCGAGAAAACTTAAGAGTTCTAATGACTCTGTTTTATAAAAAAACTATTGCAGATGATATGATAGGCCCTTTTTTTATTCATGAACTTGGTCCAGATATTACAAATGAAGACTGGGAATACCATATAGGATTGCTAGTAGATTTTTGGATGGCTTCTTTGTTAGATGAAGGCCCTTATTGGGGTAATCCATCTGGTGCTCACTTTGGCATAGCCCATTTAACAAGAGAGAGTTTTATGCGTTGGATAGAACTCTTTTCTGCTACTGCTGATGAAATCTACACTCCAGAAATTTCTACCCGCTTTAAAGAAGAGGGTGTTATCTTTGCAAATCGTTTTATGGATGACTTAGGAATTTAAAAAAGTCATCATATCTCTTAACTATCTTTCTTCAAACATTTTTTTCTTCTTAATTATTTACATTGATATCAAATTTTATATTATTACTTTAACATATTGAGTTACAATTAAATAGCAAGCGGAGATTGAGCTTAATCTTTTAGATAAAAGCTTAATTTAGTACTATTTAGAGCATAAAACTTTTAAGACTATGCTCAAGGTGATTTTGGAGAACTATGGAAAAAGAACTCAACAAATAAATCAAAAGTTATAGGAAAGTTAGTTGCACCTTCTATCCAATAGTTTAGAAAAGATAGACTCTGCAGATATGGGGAGTTTCACTCCTCTATGTTTATTTATAAATAAACACTCATATCGGAGAAATACTATGTTAGATGCACATAAAGAAACACTAGAGGCGGTTGTTGGAATTATAGATAATGTTGGCGTAAATCCTGATGTACAAATTGATTATTATATTCCTGAAGTTTTAATGACAGTAGAAAATCGTAATGTATCTGATGACCCATATATTCAGTTTACATATGAAGCAAATGGACAACGACCACAAGTACAATACATGCCACTAAAAGGACCAAATCTTGAAAAAGAACCTCAAGATTTAGCAAATTTAATCACATTTTCAATTGCTCAGTTTACAGAAGAGATTGATTCTACTTTTTACGGGGCACAATAAATATTTACTATAAAGTTTTAGGTAACTAAAGCTTTATGGTGTAAAAGTTATACTAACACTAAATTGCTTTTTAATTTAAAAGATTTTGTTTTGATTTTTAGATATCTAAGGAAGTAAGTAGAGTAGATCTTTTAAGAGCATAAAGCTCTTAAAAAAGTTGTTTTAGATTAACCACAAGATGGAACTTCACCATCAGAAGCATATTTCCAAACGAAGTCATATACATTTGTAATATCTTTTTCTTTCATTTTTTTGAACTTTTTAGCACCGCTTGGACAGATTGTCTTCCACTCATCCATAAGTTTTCCAGAAGCTTTTAAATCTTCCCAAGACTTACGATCATGCTTAGTTGCGAAAACAGCACCGTTTTTAAGACCATCTTTTTTACAAACTTTTAACTTTTTAAGGTAGTATTTTTGACCTTTTTTAGCGTCAGCCATTGCACTTGTAGTGAAAACTGATCCTGCTACCATTGCAGCTAGTAATAACGAAGTTGTTTTTTTCATTTAGATTTCCTTTTAATAATATACTATTGATATCCTACAATCTATTATATAAATAATTGATTAATCGTAATGCATGATTTAGAAACTTTAGTTTAAAGTTTCTAAATTACCCCTCTCTTGTTCTAGACGATTCTTTAAAGTCTAGTCTTGTTTTGTCTTGTTTTAGTTTTTTATAAAGTTTAAACTTCGCTTTTTCTAAGGCTGCATCATCGTAAGAAAACTCTTTTTTCAAAGTGTCATCACCAACGTTTGCACAGTCCATAGCGAAAAGTTTGAGTTCTTTTTTTGTAAGCTTAGCTTTTAAAACGCTATATAACTCTTTATCTTCAACTAGTAAATCAATCTCATCAATAATACAAAATTCAGATATATATCTTCTAAAACTATTGTCTTTGTGGTGTTGTCTCCAAACTGTACTATCTAACATATTATATTTTCTCCAGTATTTGAGTCAAATCTTTAGTTTTTATAACTATGTTTGCCTCTTTTTCTAAAATCTCTCTAGCGCAAAACGCCACTCTTGTTCCGGCATGCGCAAACATACTTAAATCATTTGCGCCATCACCACATACTAACGTCTCTTCTTCACTAACGCCAAGGATCTTCTGTAAACGCTGTAACATGTCGCCCTTAGAGTGAGAGAACATCATATCTCCACCAACAAGACCAGTAAGTTTTCCATCTTTTTCATGTAAAACATTTGAAAAATCCGCATCGTATCCGAGTATATCTTTTGCATATCCAGTCGCAGTTCTAAAACCACCGCTAAAACATACTACTTTTACGCCCTTAGCTTTAAGTGCGGCAATAGTCTCTATGGCGCCTGGCATATAAGGGAGGTTTTGACTTATCTTCTGCACAACTGAAAAGTCTAGACCTTTTAAAAGCCCTACTCTTTGCTGAAGCGACTCAAAAAAGTCTAGTCTTCCACTCATCGCTTCTTCAGTAATACGAGCTACTTCTTCACCTATTCCAAGTTCCTCAGCGAAAAAGTCGATAGTCTCGCCATCCATCAACGTAGAATCAAAATCAAAAACTGCTAATTTCAACATATATTTTTTCTCTCTTTGTTATAATGTCGCAATTATATCCAAAGAGGACTTTATATTTGTTTGACACTCTTATAGAAAAACTAAATAGTGGTACGTATATCACTCTAGAGACGACTCCCGGTCACTCACCTGTTTTTAAACCAACCATAGAAAAAATAGCGGCTTTAGAACTTGACAAATACGTAGACGCTTTTTCAACAACGGACAATCCACTAGCAAAACTAAAGTACAACGCTCTTTTTGCCGCTAAGATGCTTCAAGAAAGATTTGACAAACCAGTTATTGCAACAATGGCGATGAGAGATAGAAATAAAATCGCTCTGCAATCAGACTTGCTTGGCGCTAATGAAGTAGATATCAGAGCCATACTAGCGCTTACTGGCGATCCTGCCACTATGAGTGACCAACCTCATACAAAAGGCGTTTTTGAGGGTGACAGTTCTTTACTCCTTGACATCATCTCTGCGTTTAACGCAGGAATGGACCATGCAGGTAAGCCGTTATCGCCTGAGCCACAAAAAATAATTCCGTTTGCGGTTGTAAATGCTTATGCAAAAAACCCAAAAACATTACAGAAGAAGATACAAAAAAAGATAAAACATGGTGCACAGGGAATCATAACGCAACCTGTTTACGACATAGAGAGTGCAAAACTTCTTTTAGAGCTTAAAGAAAACGCAAACAGAGAGTGTTGTCCTGACAAGAAAAAAGGAGAGCTGATCTTCGGTGTCTTTCCTATCACAAAACTCCGTACTGCTCAGTTTCTATCCGCTCATGTGCCGGGTATAAATGTTCCAGATATATGGCTAGAAAAACTTCGCGTAGCAAATACTAAGGGACCTGAGGAAGAGTACAAAGTTGGATTTGATCTTAGTAAAACTCTTTTTGATGAGTTAAAAGTTCTTCATCCAAAGATACACCTCATGACAGCGAACCAGTTTCAAGTAGCAAAAGATATACTAAAATAACTAGATAATAAGTAAGGGAAAAAATGATTGATTTAAAACTACTCCAAAAAGATTTTCAAAGCGTTAGTGCGAAACTTATAAGAAAAGGTGTGAGCACAGAGCTTCTTGAAGAGCTTAAAGCAAAAAATGAAGAGCTAAAAGTAGCTAAAGTAGCTTACGAGACTCTTCAAGCTGCACAAAATGCTATGAGTAAAGAGTTTGGCGTTTATAAACGCGAGGGTAAAGACATAGCAGAACTTAAGGCTCGAGTAGATGAGAACAAAGTAAAAGTTGCAGAAGCTATAGAAGTGCAACGAACTGCTACTGAAGCACTAGAGAGTCTTGCTATGGCAGTACCAAATATGCCAGATGATTCTGTTCCAGATGGCAAAGATGAAGAGGATAATATAGAGTTAAAGAAAGTTTTAACGCCAAAAGAGTTTAGCTTCCCTCCAAAAGAGCACTGGGAGTTAGCAGAGCAAAATGGATGGATAGATTTTGAACGTGGCGTTAAGTTAGCTACTTCGCGTTTTAGCGTTTCATTTGGTATGGGGGCGAGACTTGAACGTGCGCTCATAAACTTCATGCTTGACTTTAATCGTAGTCGTGGTTTTGATGAAGTAAGTGTTCCAGCACTTGTTAATCGCACTGCACTAGAAGGTACTGGTCAACTTCCAAAGTTTGAAGACGACTTATATAAGATGGACGGGCAAGAGCTTTTTCTCATCCCAACTGCTGAAGTTCCAGTAACAAATCTTTACCAAGATGAGATTTTAGCAGAAGATGAACTTCCTAAAAAAATGACTGCTTATACGTCATGTTTTAGAAAAGAAGCAGGCGCGGCAGGACGTGACACCCGTGGCATGATAAGACAACACCAGTTTCACAAAGTTGAGCTTGTGGCTATAGTTAAACCAGAAGAGAGTGAGAAAATATTTGAGGAGATGGTAACATGTGCGTCAGACATCTTAACTGCGTTAGAGTTACCTCATCGCCTTGTAAACCTTTGTACTGGTGATCTAGGATTTGGTGCTGCATATACTACAGACATCGAAGTTTGGCTACCAGGACAAGCAACATACAGAGAAATCTCCTCAATCTCTAACACAAGAGATTTCCAAGCTCGTCGCGCAAAAATAAGATACAAAGATGGAAAGAAAAACAGCTTTGTAAATACGCTAAACGGTAGTTCTCTTGCTGTCGGTCGTACGCTTGTAGCTATCATGGAAAACAATCAAAACGAAGATGGAAGTATAGATATTCCTGAAGTTTTAAAACCTTATTTAGGGATGTAATCTTCTCTTTTTCTAGTAAACAGGCAGATTAAACTGCCTATTTACTGCCACTTATATTACTACTTTAAATCTTCAAAATACATAGATTTTTATTTACTTCATTCTTCATTTAATTTCCACTAATATTTATCGCTGAGCTAGTATAGGGCTTTTAAAGGTGCACTTTAATAAAATAGCATAAAAGATAGAGGAACATAGATGAACATTAGTTTTTCACATTTAGATATATACAAAGAATCCCAAATTGTCCCCTATTTAGAGGGTGAGTCTGGGATAGGTAAGACATCGATTATAGAGCAGTATGCTGCGTCAAAAGAGATGGATTGTATCATTATGGGAGTGGCTTCTTTAGATCATATAGAGTTTTACGGTAGGACAGTTTCAACAGATATTGTAGCAGGCTTTAATGATCAAAAATTTACTGTATTTAAGAAGTCTATACCTAACTGGGTATCAACAATACTTCACAATGATAAAAACAATAAAGAAACACTTCTTTTTATAGATGAGCTCAACCGTGCGGAGCCACAAAATCTTCAAAGTTTAATGAACCTAATACTTAAAAGAGAGTTTGGATCTGATAGCATTAAATTACCAGAGTCTTTGTTTATTGTCTGTGCTGGTAATCCCGTAGATGACGGTAATTACCTTGTTGAGTCACTTGACAAGGCTATGCTAAGTCGAATGGCCATCGTAAAGGTTAAAGCTACGCTTGAGGCATGGAAAAAGAGTTATGCTCTTTTGTATGATAAGAAAAACAATAGACAAAGGGTTCACCCCTTAATCATTAGCTACCTTGATAATAATCGTTCTGACTTTTTACTTCAAAGCAATGAGGATGATATGAGTGATCCAGGAATGGATCCAAGAAGATGGGATATGATTTCTAGACTACTATACTCTTATGAGAAAAACAGTACAAGTGATAATAACTTACTAAGCCTTTTATCTACCGTATCTAGTAAAGATGTTACACCTAAACTTGTTAACTATCTTAAGAGCTCTAAAGTTTTGGTATTTAGCAAAATTCAAGAGCAACTTACAGAATTTTTACACTTACATAAAGAAAAAGACTTCAATGCATATTTAGTAAATGAAAAGAATGATACTTCTCATTATGATGAACTTATAGAGTCAATACAATCCCAATTGAATCGTGCTCAACCCGTAACTCAGATGAATATTCTTAGCTCTTGCTTCTTCGCCCTAGAAGCTAAGAGTGTAAGCGATGATATATTTGCAATTATGCTTAATATAAGTTCTGAGGAACACATTATGTCAATAAAAGTTGGTATCGATGAGGCTCAAACTTATATAGATAAGGTAGATGAAAAATATAACTTAGGGGTTAATGAGAGAGTATCTAATGGTTTGGTGAAACATATATATAAAACCAATCCCTATGTAGCAGAACTCCTTCGAGGACAATAATATGACACCATCTTACCTTCATGAAAATCTCATGCAAGCGTGTGAAAATGCCAATATAGACGAGGTCAAACGGTGGCTAGCTCTTGGTGCTGATGTAAACTTAAATATACACCTTCCGAAGAATGCCTTAGATACAGCTGTACAAACAGGCAATGACCAAATTATTAATCTACTCTTAGAGTCTGGCGCTACAGTAAAAGAGTATGTGCTTCAAAAATCAATAGAAAAAGACAAAAAATATTTGCATCTTTTAATTCCAAACGTGGAAGCGTGTAAGGATGAGAAACTTCTTAGGGGAATGCTTCTCGCCGCCATTAACATAGGTGATTTAGACCTCGCAAAGCAAGCAATTGAGCAAGGTGTAAAACCAGCTTCATTGTTTTTATATTCTATTTTAACGATTGCTAGTGTAGAAATATTACAATTGTTAATTGAAAATGGTTTTAATATACATGCCGATACAAACAAAATTTTAACCAAATGGATGGGTTCCTCTCCAATAAACTGGCATGGAGAGACAAAGAATAAAAGGCATGATCTATTACAATTTATCATTGAGTATTATCTAGAAAGACCTAACTTTATAGAAGGGTTTAAATCTTGGAATGAATCAGACAAATCACGTTTGTTTAGAATGGGATTAGACACTAATAATTTGAACATGATGAAGTTTTCGGTTTTAATAGGGGTAAACAAAAATGAATCGCTTAATTCTGTACTTAGTCAATACTACTCAAAAACACAAGACAATAAAGATGTAAACGTTAACGACGAGATAATCGAATATATTTTAAACTCAAATATCATATTTAATAAGATAATCATTGCAAACGCAGTATGTTTTAACTATACTAAAATTTTGAGTGTTCTCAGCCATATGGATGATTTAGAATATGCCTATGAAATAGCCTATAGCTATGAAAATGACTCCTTGCAAAAGTATTTTATTGACAAAGGTGTTTCTAAACAAGCACAACACTTTGCTAAGATGAAAGTTTCTGCCACTAAAGGAAATCTTAAAGACTTACGACAGGCCGTTAATAATGGTGCAAATCTAGACCTATTGGGCACTGATGTTATTGTCGAAATCATAAATGAAAATCATGTAGAAATACTAAAATATCTTCATGCCTCAGGTATAGAGTTTAACGGGTCGTATAATGAGCACCTAAATAAGGCAATGAATGCTCACCATGCCTATGAAAGCATAAGCTACCTCATAGAATTAGGTCTTGATATAACCAGTATAAGAAACTTATCACTAGAGTACAGGGTAAAATACCCCTCCTTTTCTGATATGTGGGAAAAAAAAATTCGAAATATCTTTAATTACACTATTTATTTAGTAACAGAAGTTTACCCAAGGCGAGAAGGCAAAAAAAAAGAAGATGTCCTAGAAAAAATTGCAGAGTTTTCAACACTGCCTTATGTTATAAAAATGTCTGAGGCTGCATCACTTGAACAGTAATCAAGACTACCTCTACTCTATGAAAACCATTGAGTCTATCATTGCTAATCCTGATAGTAGTTGGAAAACACTATTTAAAGAGATGATTATTTCTATGATAGCTTCTAATACAAATGAGTTGCTTTGGTATGCAAATTTTCTAAGCAGGTGTGAATATGAATTTCACTTTGATGAATCATTTGTTTCATCTGTTTATTTTAATGGGAAAAATTTTGTTATTGTCGTAAATCCAGTGATACTTGGAGTCATTCATAAAGACCAAATCATTGCCATACTTAAACATAGTGCGGGACATATAATTAACCATCACTTTGCTCGAGGAAACTACGACAACAGCATAAATAAAGAAGCGATTGAAACAGCAAAAGATATAGTAATTAATGGATGTAGAGAGGTTCCTTATATTAAAGACCTACCTCGTACTGGTAGCTATAAAGATTCGCCTATTGCAACACTTTTTTATCAGTCTCTTTTTCAAAAGTACCAAATCGAAACTTATGAGGTTGGTAGAGAGTTTGAATATTATGTAGAGCTGATACAAGAAGCTATAAAAGAAGGTTCTTCTAAAGAAGCGCAAGACAATAATGAATCATCTAACAATGACTTAGATAATAGCTCTCATGATGAGATAGATATACCATCAGATACTTCCTCAGACAAAGATGACAACAGTAACCCCTTAAGCAATGGCCAAGAAGATGATGCACAAGACACAGATGAAAAGAGTGAATCATCCCAAAAAAAAGATGAGATAAGTACAGAGTCAAAATCTTTATCTCATAAAACCTTAGAAGCCTTGAAAAATGGTGAGTGTAAGATGGATAACCATGAGTATGGTCAACAGCTTCAAGAAGCTGTTGAACTTAATGATAATGTATTAAACTCTTTTATGGATAGCACATTAAATGAGATGATACATGATTCAACAGACTTTGCAAGAGGTTTTACACCTGGTGTTGCAACTGGGGCGTTAAGTAACATTAAAAAAAAGAACTCACACAAAGATTGGAAAAAGATACTTAACAAAAAGATGCGAAACTCCTTAAATAATTCTACACGCTACAGAGAACCAAATAAGTCGAGACAACATCCCATTTTCCAAGATGATTTAGACTTATATGGATATAGCTACACAAAGCAACCTAAACTAGCCGTTGTACTTGATGTGTCAGGTTCTGTTGATGACAAACTTCTTGCTTCTTTGATGTCTGAAGTCCAAGCCATCCAGAGAAGATATTCTATTAAGAGTGTTACCCTGGTGCAAGTTGACACCGAGGTAAAAAACATAGAAAAGTTTGGATTTCGAGACAAGTTCATAAAGAGACAAGGTAGTGGTGGAACCATAATGGAACCAGGTTTTAAGGCCTTATTAGAACAATCAAGTCGTGATATACCTGATATGATAATATGTGCTACAGATGGAGATATAGAAAAAAGTTTTGAACATGTTAAAATCCCAAATAAAGTACAGGTAATTTGGCTTATTGAGGAAAAAGGCAGATTATTGTTTGATGTAAGTAAATACTCAAAACAGCAGATGCATGTTATTATGTTTTCTGTGTAAGACAAAAACAATGCGTCAAATCATACGCTAATTAAGAATAAAGGATAGACTATGGCTTATATAGATTTAACAACTAAAAATTTTAATGAAGTTCTGGATAATAACGAAATCGTGATAATTGACTTTTGGGCAGAGTGGTGTGGACCTTGTCAAAAGTTTGCCCCGATATTTGAAGAGTCATCGGAGCATCACTCGGACGTAGTTTTTGCTAAAATTGACACAGAGGATCAGTCTGTTATCGCCCAACATTATGGGGTTATCTCAGTTCCTACTGTAATGATTATGAGAGATGGTATTATTGTTATTAATCATGAAGGAACTTTGACAGAGGCCGCGATTTATGAACTTATTACGCATGTCAGGTGCCTTGATATGGATAAGGTTCGCGAAGATTTAGATAACAATGAAGAGTGAGAGAAATAAATTTAGAAAAGTTTGGATATCGAGACAAGTTCATAAAGAGACAAGGTAGTGGTGGAACCATAATGAAACCAGGCTTTATGGCCTTATTAGAACAATCAAGTCGTGATATACCTGATATGATAATATGTGCTACAGATGGAGATATAGAAAAAAGTTTTGAACATGTTAAAATCCCAAATAAAGTACAGGTAATTTGGCTTATTGAGGAAAAAGGCAGATTATTGTTTGATGTAAGTAAATACTCAAAACAGCACATGCATGTTATTAAGTTTTCTGTGTAAATACTATTTCGAAGAAAAGGGGACCGCCGATACACAAACACCCATCCCTTTATTTCCTGGAGTGTATTTCTAGTAACTTAGATAGTAAGAAAGAGATGTTTTGTTATCACCTTGTAAGAAACGTAACCAAATGGGGTCAGACCCCTAAAGTTAAAAAGTAATAGTGATTAACTGACACCTATTGGGACCGTTTAAAAATCTGTGTCAATCGGGTAAAATAACAATTACTCAAGGACACACAGATGAAGATAGAAATAGATGCAGAGCAATTTGCTCGTGATATAAAGGCTGGTAAGAGTATCAGTGGTAAAGATGGAGCATTAAGCTCTTTAATAAAGCAACTTACAGAAGCTGCTCTCTCCGCAGAAATAGATTCCCATTTAACACAAGATATCTCAAAGAACCGTAAAAATGGCTATGCCACTAAAACTATGAAAAGTGAACATGGTGAATTTGAACTTGATGTTCCAAGAGACCGTAGTGGTAGTTTTGAGCCTGAGATTGTAAAGAAAAATCAACGAACTATGTCAGGTGAGATAGAAGATAAAATACTTGCTCTTTACTCTCATGGTAACAGCTACTCTCAAATAGCAAAGCTTATCGAAGATATTTACGGTGTAGGCTTTTCTAAGGGTGCAATCAGTACAGTAACAGATAAAATAATACCTATGCTTCAAGAGTGGAAAGTTCGTCCTCTTGAAGAAGTATATCCTTTTATATTTTTAGATGCGATTCACTATAAAGTAAAAGAGGATGGAAGATATATCTCAAAAGCATTTTATACCGTTCTCGGTGTCGGCATTGATGGGAAGAAAGAGATACTTGGTCTCTATCTCAATGAGAGTGAAGGTGCTAAGTTCTGGCTACAGGTACTTACTGATTTATCTCATCGTGGTGTTAAAGATATACTCATCGCTTCCGTTGATGGTTTAAAAGGCTTTCCTGAAGCCATAAACTCAGTCTATCCTGACACAGAAGTACAACTCTGTATTGTTCATCAAATCCGAAATTCACTTAAATATGTAGGTTCCGCTAATCAAAAGCAGTTCGCAAAAGAGTTGAAGAAAGTCTATCAAGCCTTTACGAAAGAAGAAGCTGAAATTGAACTCGATAAGCTTGAAGAAAAATGGGGTAAAAAATATCCAATCGTTTTTACTTCTTGGAGAAATAAATGGGATAATCTGTCTGTATATTTTAAATATCCAGCTGATATTAGAAAAGTAATCTATACCACCAATATCATTGAGTCTGTGCATCGACAGTTCAGAACACTGACTAAGACTAAAGGTGCTTTCCCTAATGATAATAGCTTATTAAAATTACTCTATATGGGCATCCAGAATGCCTCAAAAAAATGGACTATGCCAGTTAGAAACTGGAGCTTAACTATCTCTCAACTCTCAATTCACTTTGAGGGGAGATTAGATAAAGCTCTTAATTTATGATACAATTTTAGGAATTACTCGATACTGACACAGATTATTGAACACTACCCACCTATTTTTGTTAAATATTCTATTAAATTATGCTTAGTGAGTGGTTTAGAATAATAATAGCCTTGAAATATATCACAGTTTGCATTCTTTAAAACTTTAATTTGATCTTGACTCTCAACACCTTCAGCAACTATTTTCATGTTAAAGTTTTTGCCAATATTTATTATACTTTCAACTAATATTTTTTCACTTTCATCATAGAGTATCTTATCTACAAAACTCTTATCTATCTTCAACTCAGTAATAGGCAAGTCTCTTAAAATGCTTAATGAAGAGTAACCTGTACCAAAATCATCTAAAGATATCTGTATACCGCTATCACGGATTTCACTTAAAAGAGGTAGTACATAATCTAGATTTTTGATAGATAAGCTTTCTGTTATTTCTAGTGTCAACAAGCCCTTCTCAAAACCAGTCTGCTCTATGTATTTTAATAAATTTGATAAAAAGTCATCTTCCATTAGTTGAATAACAGAAATATTTATAGATAGTTCAAAATAAACACCTAACTCTTCTTGAATACTTTTAATTTCTCTCAAGGAGTGCAACATAATAAAATTACCCAGTTCACGTATAAGACCAGTTTCTTCAGCAATGATTATAAACTTATCTGGTCCTACAAACCCGAGCTTCTTGTTTTCCCATCTGATTAAAGCTTCAACCCCATAGAGTGTTTCATCTGAGTTAATTTGGGGCTGGTAAACCATCCAGAGTTCATCATTTTCTATAGCTCCACGTAACTCACTTTCAATATCAGCATTTATCATATTTGTGTATCTCATTTTTTCTGAAAAAAGACAGTATGAATTTTTACGTTTTTTGGCTTCATACATAGCTGTATCTGAAAGACTTAAAAGCTCCTCAACACTTCTAGCATCTACAGGATACTGTGCTATTCCTACACTCATTCCTATTCTAAACTCTTTATTGTCTATATGGTATATTTTAGATATTAAAACAATTAATTCTGCAACTTGTTGTTCAAGTTCCTTTTCATCAATGCCCTCTTTAAAAACTATAAACTCATCTCCACCTTGTCTAACAAGCATATCTTCACTAGTAAAAAACGATTTTAACCTTTGAGAAACTTCAACTAAAATCTCATCTCCTATAGTATGTCCAAATTTATCATTAATGTTTTTAAAGTTATCCAAGTCTAGATACATTACATAGTACTTATGGGGATGCTTCTTTTTCCATTCTTCTATTTCTGCATACATATAAGTTCGATTTGGTAAACTTGTTAATATATCATGTTGTGCTTGATGAGTAAGTTCTCTGTTTTTTCTTTCTTCAGATGTATTTATATTTCTAAATAAAAAAATAAGGATACTATAACCAATGATAAATATAGCCAAGTTTATAAAAAATATATTAGTAAATTCATTCCATACGTTTTCTTTCTCAATCTCCAAAGATATCCAAAGATGATATCTTTTATTGTATGTTATACCTGCAATCTTATCAATACCAAAAGCATCGGCATGTTCTATGCTAATAACTTCTTCTGTTTCTTCGATAGTATTAAATTTTTTACTATTTTTTCTGATTAACTTATTTTTGATGTTAGCTAGCATCTCAGCAGGAAGAGGATTAGCATAAATACTTTGACTTGAGTTGTCGCTTGTTTCACTATGATACGAGACATATATTTTATGTTGAGAATCGTAGTCTTTTACAATAAGAAGTGCTTTAGCACTAGAGAGTCTTAAGTAGTCAAAATAACCACCGTTTTTAGAATTTAATACAATGGCTGTTGCAACTGCTAAAGTCTTTCCAGAAGAATCCCTTATAGCCTTTCGTAAAGGAATCACCCATTGTTTTAGTTCTGAAGATAAGTAGCCTCTTGAAACAATCATTTGTTTAGACTTAAGTGCCTCTTGAAAGTTTACCGATGTAAGTTCGTTTTTTAATATATTAAATCGATTTTTAAGATTAATACTTGAGGTTTTAAGAAGGATATTACCCTTAGTATCTGCTAAATTAAAATCGACTATGGAAGGATTTTCTTGTATTAGAGTGTTTAATATTTTTGCACTAAGTTTTTCATTCTTGTAGGTGTCATTAGCCATAAGCTTATCACCAAGAACACTTAAAACTGTTTCTTTTTGTAAAAAGTTAGCTTGAACTGATTTTGAGATAATATCAGCATAGTGTTCTATTTCTAGATGATATTTATTTTCAATATTTTTATAGTTTAAGTACAGAAGTAAAATAAATAAAAATACTGCCCCCAGGCTTAGTATCCAAAATACTTTCCAAATATTATTAAATCTTATCATGAGAACATTGTAGCAAAAAAAATTACTATGTGTATATTTTTAGTATATTAATAATAAACTCTTCTTTGAACTTAGTATAGTTCCTTTAATATCCTTAGAAAAAATCTTAGATATACTTCTGAAAAATGAACTATGGGGTCAGACCCCTAAAGTATATTTTATCGCCTGACCCCCTAGATTCCAATAATAAAATAGATATCAAGCAAAGTTATCACTGACAAAAATACTAATAAAAATTTTATATTTAATACCTTACCTATTATTAATCCACTCATATTCTTTCCTTCAATTTTCAGAAATATTAGCATGTCTCCCGGCCTAATCTATAGTTACAAATTTACTTTCAAAATAAAATTTAAATAGTGTAAAACGCTGTAGAGTCAGTAAAATAATTGGGATACGTTTTATTATATCCCCAAGGGTAAATTTTGAGACTTATATTGGGTTGGAGACCTAAAATAAGTGGTGATAGGCATGCCAGGTTATCAGAAAAGTGCAGATTCATGCACAGGGGTGTAATTTAATGATAATATATTAAACTCTTTCATGGATAGCACATTAAATGAAGGAATTTTGTATAAGTATTTTCTTCGATAGCATTCATTGGACTTCCATGTCCTATGAAAAAAGCAGGAGCTTTTTTGGTCTTTTTTGCCAAGAGTGGCATTGTAAAATCTCCTAAGATTAATGCTAATAACTTTAAAAAAACTTTTCTTGTCATAATAACTTCCTAATTATTTAACTAAAATTTCTTTCAACTTAATAGAAATCTTAATTTTATCACTACAGTCAATAAGAGTCTTTAATAAGCATAGAACTTGTTTCAAACTCCATCTTTACCTCTTTTTATTTTCTATTCCTTGATACACACAATACTACTAGTTAGTAATAATTCCACAATGTTCACTACTTTATTTAAGAGGATTATCATAGTATGCTATAATCAAAATACTAATAATAAGGTGATGTTATGGAAATACTATCTTTAAAAACAAAAAAGCAGATCGTACTCTCTAGAATAATTTACGATTATATAATCAATGGACTAAGTGATTCGCTTAGTTCACTATCAGAAGAAGACGTACAGCTTTTTATAATGAGAGTCAATATGCAGGCAATGACCCATGCCATTGATATTTCTCAAGAAGATGAGATAACAGATTTTGATTACTGTTTTGATCAGTTAGGATTATCGTTTAATACTCTGGTACCTTTATCTCAAGTTGAGTTTACGTCTGTGTTTATCGATAATCATATAGACGTTATCCGGACTGAACTGGGTAATGATTTTGAAGATATGGTAACATACTTAAAAAAAATGCAAACAGCAGTTGCTTAAAAACAATACAAAGGATTTACATGAATAATAATGACGTGGAACTTAACGCGAAAGAACTATTTCTTGGTTTAGCGATGGTACTGCACTCAACAGCGGGAAATATAGAAAATCAAAAAATGTCTTACGAAGACGCCAGAGAACTATACACAAAAGTTTTACCTGATATTTCGAGAATGATTTTAGAAGAACATTCAGATGACGAAATGATTTCAGCAGCTAAAAAGATGGGTGCTTTATTAAATGAGATTGCTAAAAGCAAAGGTGTTGAAATTACAGAGTAATGGCAATTAATAGTATAATTACCACAGAAAGTTTTGCTCTTTTAAAATAAAATAAGTACCTCTTGGGCAATCTTTCTTATACTATCTTCCAAATCATCTTCGTTTTTTCTAAACTGTAATCCTATATGATTAACACCTGCTGCTTTCATGGCGTTTAACTCTTCAATCAAACCATTTTTTCCAGTGCTAATCCCAAACCAATGCCTCTTAATAGGCGCATCATCTTCATCAATTTTAAAATCGAGATGAATAAAACTTACATATGGTTTGTCATCGCTTGCGACTTCTCTCCAAAGTTTGACTTGTTTATCATGTTCTTGTGGCGTTCTTGGATAAGCAAGCCAGCCGTTACAATGCTCGCCGATATATGCTGGACTTTGTTGAGCAAGTCCAGCAACAAGAACCTTAGGAGCTGGAGCATGTGGTAAGAGTTGTAGATTATTTGCTCGAAGCATAGATAAATCTTTTTTACCCGTGATAATCTCAAGTGATTTTCTAAATGCTGCACCTCTACTCTCAAAATCTTTTTCAAACAGAGGGTACTCAACAGGTCTATCTCCACTTGCTACTCCAAGTAAAAATCTATTTTCGCTTAGAACTTGCAAAGTATTATACGCTTTCCTGACAAGCCAAGGTTCCCTTAGTGGAAGTACGATAGCCGCACTCCCAAGTAAAATATTTTTTGTATGAGCGGCTAAAAAACCTAAATAAGTAAAGATTTCATAAACCTGAGCGGCATCCCCAAACTTTGGATCATAAAGAGGCACATCCCTAAGCCATGCAGCCCGGTAACCCAACTCATCGACAAGTTTTATAAGTCTTATATGCTCTTGCATATCTGGCACACCTGCAGGCCTGTCACTTTCCTCTCTTTTGAGTATTCCCTTAGAAGACCAGTCATTGTCAAGTGGTAACTCCACTCCAATGGAAAAGCCCTCTGGGGATAATTTATCTATGGACATACTAGTTTACTCTCTCCATTTGATAGAACAGCCCATACTAGGGTATTGCTCTTTTGGGCCATTTCCCGTTTTTGCAATAAGACGCATGGCGTTTAGTAATTCTGGAGTTCGAGATGAAGCGTCACCCATACCTGCATCGTCAAGTCTTCCACGATACTGAAGCTCTCCTTTGGCGCTGAAACCAAAAAAATCTGGAGTACATACAGCACCATACTCTTTACCAACTGACTGATTTTCATCTACTAAATAAGGAAAAGCGAAATCATGTAATTTTGCAAACTTTTTCATGTTTTGAGGAGAATCTTCTTCTACATACTCATAATCGTTTGACATGATTGCAAGAACGTTAACACCTTCATCCATAAGCTGTTTCGTATCCTCAGCTAATCGTTTGGCAACTTGTTGAACATAGGGACAATGGTTACAGATAAAGGCGATTAGTAAACCTTTTTCACCTAAATTATCATGTAGAGAATAACTTTTATCATTAGCGTCTTTTAGCATGAAATCAGGTGCTTTCCATCCAAAATCACATATAGGCGTATCTAGTAACATATTAGTCTCCCTTTTATCATAAATTCTTTATTAATTATACCACTGAGTGATAGAGTCCATCTCTTGTCTTGCTTTTTCTCTGCTTGGTTCATCTTTTCTATAACCAAACGCAAGCATAACTGCAGCACCAAATTCTTCAGTATCAATTTTCAGTTCATCTCGTAAAAAATCCTCTGTTTTTTGTGCATCAAATCCTTCAATAGGACAAGAGTCTATACCCATATAAGCTGCACCTGTCATCATGTTAGCAAGTGGGATGTAAGTTTGCTTTGTAGCCCAGTCAAATAGTGTTCTCTCACTCTCTAATAGTTTAAAATCCTCTTTAATGAACTTTTCATAAAATTGACCATACATTTCTACAACGTCTTGAGGCAGTTGTTTTACGTCTTTTAAGATATGTTCAATGTATTCACTATCATACATCATACTGTTTTTCTTTCTTGAAAGAATAATCATAAAATGACTCGCCGTTGGCAACTGCCCTTGTGCTCCCCATGAAAACTCTTTGAGTTTCTCTCTTAAGACTTCATTTTGAACTATGACAAATTTCCAAGGTTCAAATCCAAACGAACTTGGACTTATTCTTCCAATCTCCAAAATAGCATTAAAATCATCATCACTAATTTTTTTCGTAGAGTCAAACTCTTTACAAGCATGTCTAAATGTCATTGCATCTAAAAATTTATTTTCCATTATATCGCCTTTGTTTTTATTATTGATGCTAGTTTATACTATATATGCTATAATGTCAATAACTATCTAAAAAGATATATACATACTAAAAGGATACTATGTGTCGAAAATTACTTGTAAAGGCAAAGAGTATAACTGCGCGTTTGAATATACTTTAGAGCTAATCAGTGGGAAATGGAAAGGTTTGGTTTTATGGCATTTGCAAGATAAAACACTTCGCTATGGAGAGATAAAAAAAGTACTTGGAAACATCACGCAAAAGATGTTAACCCAAACACTGAGAACTCTTGAAGAAGACCAACTTATAACCCGAAAAGTATACCCTGTGGTACCACCAAAAGTTGAATATACCATTACCGATAGAGGATTAAAGCTAATACCAATATTTGAGCAGTTGATAGAGTGGGGAAGTGATGTCGCTACTCTTGAAGGTGCAGAGTTTCAATAAATAAAACTTAATACAAATTCAGCCCGCTCTATAAAGTTACTCTTTCTTTTCACCTTTGAGCTTAGAGACAAGAATATAAAAAAGTGGAATAAAGACAATAGCCAAGAAAGTTGCAGCTATCATCCCTCCCATAACTCCCGTACCGATTGAGTGACGACTTGCCGCCCCTGCTCCACTACTTATAACCAGAGGAACAACCCCTAAAGTAAACGCTAATGAAGTCATAAGAATAGGACGTAAACGAATCTTCGCCGCTTCAAGTGCCGCATCTATAAGTTTTACTCCTTGTGCTTGTCTTTGCATCGCGAACTCCACAATCAAAATTGCATTTTTAGCAGCAAGCCCAGCTAAAACTAACAAGCCTATCTGAAAATATATGTCATTTTGTGTTCCTCTTAGGTGTGTTGCGACAACAGCACCAAATATTGCAAAGGGGACAGCCATGACAACAGATACCGGCATCAGCCATCTTTCATACTGTGCAGCTAAGATAAGGTACAAAAAGACAATCCCAAATATAAACGCCATGCTTCCTGCACTTGAGATCTGCTTCTCTTGGTAAGCACTTCCCGTCCAACTAATGGTATAACCAGTAGGAAGCACTTCATTTGCAACCTCTTCTATAGCTTTTAGTGCATCCCCAGAGCTATAACCGAGACTAGGCTGTCCTGAGATTTTCGCTGCATTAAAAAGGTTAAAACGCTCTATCAAGTCTGCCCCTACTTTTTGGGTTAGCGTTACAAAAGAGCTTAGAGGAAACATCTCATTTGCTTTTCCTCGCACATAAATTTTTTCTAAATCACTCGGCTCATTTCTAAACTCATTTTTAGCTTGCATACTCACAGTGTATGTTCTACCAAAGAGATTAAAGTCATTGACGTAAAACGAACCAAAAGTAGCGTTTAGTGTTTGATAAATCTCATTTATCGCGACGCCCTTCGACTTTGCTTTTTCTATATCTACACTCACTTCATACTTTGGTATGTTGGCGTTTAGAGTTGTTCTAACGCCACTGAGCTCTTGGCGCTCTTTAGACTTTTTGATGATTTCATTTGCATACTTTTGCAATGTGCTTATATCACCGCCTGTTCTATCTTGTACATAAAATTCAAAACCACCAACGATTCCCATCCCTCGAATAGGAGGAGGTACAACTCCAAAAGAGAAGCCATCACTTGTTGCAAAAAGTTTTTTGTTTAAATCTGCCGCTATTCTCACTGCATGTTGTTCTGGTCTCGTTCGTTGGTCCCAATGAGTTAACTTTACAATAGTTGCCGCAGCATGCGTTCTTAGTGATGAAGTCATAAAGTCACGTCCTGCAAACTGCACGACATTTTTAACATTTTGTGTATCACTTCCTACGATATTATAAATCTCTTTTGTAAGTTCATCTGTTCTACTTAAAGAAGAAGCGGGAGGATTGTAACTAAACACAAATATTGTTCCTTTATCTTCAGCTGGAACAAGTCCTGTACGTAAACCTGTAAATAAATCAAAAGTAATATATATAAGTCCACCAAAGAGTAAAAGACTTAAAAATGCATAGCGAATAGTAAGCTGGACTGCTTTTGTGTACCCATTTGTTGCCCATTCAAAAAAGCGATTGAAACCTCTAAAAAAGAAGTTAGGCTTTTTATGAGTAGGTTTAAGTAAAACAGCACACAGAGCGGGAGTAAGTGTAAGTGCAACAAATCCTGAAATAGCTAGAGATATTACGATAGTAACAGCAAACTGTCTATACATCTCACCACTTAGACCTCCTAAAAATGCTACTGGAATAAAAACAGCAGAGAGAACAAGTACGATAGCGACAAGTGCCCCTGAAACCTCTTTCATTGCTTGCATAGAAGCATCAAATGGGCTCATGCCCTCATCGATGTGCCGCTCAACATTTTCAATAACTATAATAGCATCGTCCACCACTATTCCAATGGCTAAAACAAGTCCAAAAAGAGTGAGAAGGTTAATACTAAACCCTAAAATATACATCCCTGCGAATGCACCGACTATGGAAACCGGAACTGCTAAAATAGGAATAAGCGTCGCCCTCCAGTTTTGTAAAAATAAAAATATAATCAGAATTACTAAGATAAGCGCTTCGATGAAAGTCTTAATAACTTCATTTATAGAGACTTGGATAAAATCCGTAATATCATAAGGTATTTTATACTCAAGACCACTCACGAAGTTTGCACTAACATCTTGCATGGCTTTACGAACTTCCTTAGCCGTTTCAATGGCATTTGCCTCACTTTGTAAAAATATACCTATTGGAATCGCTGGAGAATTATTAAGTTTAGTTTTCATGTCATAGCTTTGTGAACCTAACTCTATAGTCGCCACATCTTTGAGTTTAAGAGCACTTCCATCTTCATTTGCTCTTATGATTATGTTTGCAAATTCTAAAGGGTCACTCAAACGCGAAGGTGTCTCTATAGTGTAGGTAAACATCTCATGATTAGAAACTGGCTCAGCAGCTATTTTACCCGCTGCATACTGCTCATTTTGCTCTCGAATACTATCTATAAGGTCTGTAACGCTAAGTGAGTACTTCTTAAGTTTTAAAGGGTCAATCCATACACGAATGGCATAATCTTTAGCACCAAAAATCTGAACATCACCCACACCCTTTACTCTTTTTAAATCATCCACTACATTCATAAGTGCATAGTTAGATATGTACGTTATATCTCTACTGTCATCTGGTGAGTTTAAAATTACAACCTGTAACATATCAGGTGAGCGCTCATTTACGCTTACACCTTGGCGACTTACCTGTTCTGGTAACTTTGAAAGAGCAGATTGTACTCTGTTGTTCACATCAATTTTTGCACTATCTGGATCAGTTCCTATTTCAAAATAAACACTAATACTGAGCATTCCACTATCTGATGAGACTGAATTCATATAGAGCATATTTTTTGCGCCGTTTATCTCTTGTTCAAGTGGTGCGGCTACTGTTTGAGATATAGTTTGAGCACTTGCACCAGGATACATTGTAGTGACTACAATCTGTGGTGGAGATACCCTAGGATATTCAGAAATAGGAAGCGAAAAAATCGAAATTCCTCCTGCGAGCAGAATGATAATAGAGATAACCGATGCAAAAATTGGCCTCTTTATAAAAAATGCAGAAAACATACTAGTTACTTCCTATAATGCTAACTTTTGAGTTTGGTCTTAGTTTTGCCATGTTGCTTACTACTATTTTCTCACCTGCGTTTAGTCCCTCTACAACGATTGCATTACCATCTTTTACAAGAGCGATTTCAACTGGCCTCATACTAAGTGCACCCTCTTCGCCTATAACATACACAACAACCGCTTCAGGTGTTTTTATAAGTGCGTACTGTGGAATAATTGCTACATTTTTATAGCTAAAACCATCAAGTTTTATCTCTGTAAAAGAGCCTATCACTAGATTCTGACTTTTATTTTTAAATGTGGCTCTCACTAAAAGGGTATCTGTTTTAGCATCTAACTTAGCAGCGATAAAGTCAACTACTCCTCTATATAATGTGCCAGCTTGCATTAAAGAGACCTCACTGCCTACTTTAATCTGTGAACGATACTTGAGTACATCACTGTTTGGAAGAGAAAACTCAGCATATACAGGGTCAAGTGCTGTAATAGTAGTTAGTGTTGAGTTAGGTGTTGAAATATAAGTTCCCTCATCACTCTTACTAATGCCAATCAATCCGCTAATAGGTGCTTTTATCGTTGTATAGTCATACTCTATCTGTGCTTTATCAAGTGTCGCTTTTGCACCTTGAAGCTGTGCTTTTGCATCATCATTTTGATATATAAGGGCATCATACTGTTGCTGACTTATCGCCTTGTTTTTAAATAGGTACTCCCCTCTTATAAAGTCTTTAGTGACTTTTTCAGAGTTTGCTTGAGCTTTTTGTTGTGTTGCTTTTGCTGAGTCTAGTGCTGCTTTAAATTCATTTTTTTGAATCTCATACAAAACAGTGCCTTTTTTGACAAAACTACCCTCTACAAAATTCTCTTTTTCTAAAACACCATTAATCCTCGCAACAACTTCTACCTCCTTGAAAGGTTTGAGAAGTGCTGAGTAAGTTTTTGAAAAAGTAGTATCTTCAAGCTTTACTTCGTAAGCCTTTACCGGCATAGGTGGCATCTCTGTTTTTGCCTCTTTTACTTGTGGTTTTTCTTCTTGTGAACAACCTACTAAAAACAATCCTAAAACTGCTAAATATAATGCTAAATTTCTCATCTAAAATACTCCTTAATTATATGTCCACTATAAAAAAGCACTTCTGCTTTTTTAATTTCTAGATCATTTTTGGCTTTTTCATAAACACGTTGTGCATTGAACTTTTCACTTAGAGACTGTAGGTAAGCCACATTATCTATGGCCCCATTTTGGTACTTAAGTTTGATAAGTTTATATGTAGCAGAGGCTGCATCGAGTGTCGCTTTAGTAGCTGCTATTTTTAGTTTTATAATCTCAAGCTCTTTTTGAGAGAGACGATAATCTACGTCCGCCTTATTTATCTGGTGTTCAAGAGATGCTTTTTGACTTAAATACTCAGACTGTTTAGCCTCATAAGCCTCAGTTCTTGCTCCAAAATCAAAAACATTCCATTTTAGATTAAGTGATGCTACATTTTGATTACTAACGACAAAGGGGCTTTTGTTAGCATTATCAGCAAAGTAATAATCCGAATATGTATATGTGTTGTCTAAGTAAAGTGTTGGAAGGTTTTCACTTTTTGCAGTTTGTGCATCATACATAAGTGATTTAGTTTCAAGTTCTAAAATCTTAATATCTGGGCGCATCTGAACTTTTTGTGTCTCGCCCATATCGATAGATGAGCCTGCATCGACTTGAGTTATATTTTTCATAGTGTAGTACTCTAATGTATGTAGTATTCTAGCAATATCAAGATCAATCTCATTTAAAACTACTTTTTCTAGTTTTACTCGCGAGTCGATTTTATCTACTTCATCACGTGTAACAGAGCCTATTTTATAGTACATCTGAAGTCTTTGTAGTTCTGCTTCGAGCTGTTTTATCTGCTGGTTTGTTGCCTCTTTATATGACATAAATGATAGATAGTCAAAATAGAGTCGAGTGACATCAAGGGAGATGGTATTTTTAACAGATTCTAGACTCTCTTTACTTGCATCTACATTGTAAAGAAGCTTCTCATAAAGTGCATCCTTTTTCCCACCATCATAAAGAGTGTATTGCAGACTTACTGTAGCTCTTAAGGTGTTTTCTGCAGAAGCTGGAGTTTCATTTAGTGTGTTTAAGTAAGAAGCTCCAAGGTTTAGAGTGGGAAGGTAAGTACTTTTTGTACTTTGATATGCTTTTTCTCTAGCGGTTACACTAAGAGTTGCCGATTCAACTAGTCTGTTTTTTTGAGAAATTTCTACGAGTTCTTCTAAATTGTATGAGTAAAGAAAAACAGGACACAACAGCAGAACAAAAGTCTTTACATGCGATTCTTGCGATATAAATATTGATGATTTTTTAATATCATTCATAGGTTGCCTTTTATATATTCTTTTTATTTAAAAATTCTTCTATTACTTGTTTATATGTTTCAAGGGATAAACTACCTTATCATGCTCAATATATTGGTGATAATAGCATTACTATCTTCTTTTGATTGATTGTACTTTCCATAAACATGAAAACCATGGATTAGGGTCACAAGAGTCAAGGCCATTGATTTAGCATCTCCATTAAAATCCCCATTTATAGAGGCTTGTTCTAAATTTATTTGCATTTGTAAACGAACATTCTCAAAATAATCTTTTGGAATATTGTAAGTTTCTTCATGCATAAACTCTTTTTCTCTCATGGTGTTCGAGAACAAACACCCTTTAAAGTTATCATTAAAACTAAAAGTTTCAAAGAATAGTTCAATCCCTTTTTTCCCAGGATTGTTTTTCAAAACAGCTAGCTTTCGTATAGACATTTTTGAATAATAATTCTCAAGAGCATCTTTAAATAGCCCTTCTTTATCTTTAAATAAAGAGTACATCGTGGCACGGTTTAATCCTGTATGTAAAACAAGTTCACCCATAGAAACACCTTCGTATCCTTTTTGCCAAAACAATTGCATCGCACTATCAAGAACTTCATTTAAATTATATTCTATTGGTCTAGCCATTTTAAATCTCCATGTTCAAAATTATAGAACAATGATTCTGTAATGTCAAGAGAGGATAATTTTACATCCTTGTTAAATAATTGTATACTAGCACTTATATAAAAAATCAATAATATATCACAAGCTCACAGCTACTCAGCTCAACCGCAGCATAGTGAGATCTTACTTAGGAATATGAAATATGGCATCTATAGATTTAACACAAGAGACTTTTGATGAAACTCTTGAAAATAACGACATTGTAATTATCGACTTTTGGGCAGAGTGGTGTGGTCCATGTAAAAAATTTGCACCAATTTTTGAAAAAGTAGCTGAGGCTTACCCCGATGTACTCTTCGCTAAAGTAAATACTGAAGAGCAACAAGCACTAGCGTTAAAGTACAATGTACGTGCAGTCCCAACCTTAATGGTTGTTAGAGACGGCGTTACTTTACTTAATACTGGAGGAATGTTGCCTGAAGATAAGTTTGGCGATATGATAGCACATGTAAAAAACCTTGACATGGATGAGATACGTGAAGAGCTAGCCCAGAATGAAGATGACGACTAAATAGATAAACAATAATATTCATAGGCAGTTATATATTTCTTATTAACTGTCCACTCTCTTTTGAACTCACTCTCTCTTATACAATCTCATTTTAAAATATTTGTTATGTTACTATTTACCAAAGCCTTATAGAATTAGACTCAAGTTTAGTGAGTTGAATATATTAACTTTAATATTAGGAGGATCTAATGGAAAATTATTTATCTATGCTAACAATTTTAATGTTGCTTACCATTTATACTATAGTAGTTTTCGTTAGAACATACTACTATGAAATACGTTATATAGTTTATGAATTTTGGAAAAATTTAATCAATCAATTTAAAATTAAAAAGTATTTACAATAAAAATCTATCTTTAATCTTCTTGCTAAACAGACTTTATAGATAAAGGTAACTCATGAAAAAACATATTTCAGTACTCTATGGATTAGTTCTAGTTGGTAATATTTCACTTGCTCTTATTATCGTTACGAAAGTTCAATCTAGCACAAATACATTGCAATCAGAGAGTAAATTAACCTTTGAGAATAAAATTAAAGAGCATTTAGTTTCTAAAGGCTTGACTGCTACGAATTTGCCTATTCAAATACATAATAGTGACGAAGAGATAAATCAAGCAGTAATGCTCCTTAGCAGTCAATTTAATGTTAATGAGCAAAGATTTATTGAAGTACTTTCTAATCGCATCTTGCAGAAAAAAAGTATTGATATAAAAAATACGGATAATTTAATCGCTATTGCGCAAGTATGTAATGGTGGATACATCTCATCAGAAACACTTCAACTAATACATGAGTTTACAAATATAAAAAATGAAGTTATCTTAGTATAAACAATCTTTATACTTTAAATCTAGGAGTGTGAAAATTTTCAACTCCTATCTTATTTTGAATAATTATCTTGAGTATGGCTTTTCTCTTTTTATTTAATGGATATGCTCTTTGGTTTTGCTTTTTCAGTTTTCTGCAGTTCTATCTCCAGTCGGCCATCATCAAAACTAGCGCTTACCTGTTCAGTATCAATATTTTCCGGAAGTGCAAAACGCCTCTCAATTTTTCCAAATGAGCTCTCACAAACATAATAACTATCACTACTAAGCTCATTTTTGTAATGACGCACAGCGCTCACTATTAAGAGATCTTCTTCAACTCTCAGGTCGATATCCTCTTTTTTAACACCAGGTAGATCAACCTCAATATGAAAAGCGGCATCCTCCTTTTTTGCTAGGTTTGCAAAAGGCAAATGACTTGCCAAATTGTCAAAAGCTTCAGAAACTTTTTTACCAACAACCTCTACGCCTTTTTCTATTTCAGAACCAATGTCTTTAACTTTATTTGTTATTTCCATAATATTCTCCTTTTATTTTATAGTGATTTTTTTCACTTTATCTACTGAAGATTTTTCTAGTTTAGGCACTATCACTTCTAGAACACCATCTTCATTCTCTGCATGAATATTTTCAATATCGACTCCTTCTGGAAGTGAAAAAGAACGAGAAAATGAGCCAAAACTACTTTCGACTTTGTAGTAGTTTTCCTCTTTTATCTCCTCTTTAATTTTTCTTTCGCCAGAAATAATCAGTCTATTGTCTTCGACTGAAATATCAATATCCTCTTTTTTTATTCCAGGTAAATCAACTTCTACATGGTATGCAAATTCACCCTCCCTTGTATTTATAGCAGGGCTGAAGTCGGCATTAAGATTACTACCTTCACTTCTTGGCGCATAGTCATCTAGCATACTGTTAAGAAGGTCAAAGCCTCTCCTAAACTCTCTTATACTTCTTTGTGGGTTATAATGTGTAATAAACATAACGAACTCCTTTGTTTTATTTACTCAAATTATAAATGATATTTTTTCAAAGTTCTGCCCCTTAAGTAGCATAAATTCTTGTTTTGATAGTAAGGTTTTTATGAAGATGTGATAGATGCCAATAGTTGTGATGATAAATATAGCTACATGTGAAGAGTCTCAGGAGGGTTGTGTAGATTATTTTTCAAAATGTGATGAGACTTTTGAAAAGTGTCTCATATCCGAGCAAGAATCCCCTTCAGAATAAAGTTTTAATGATTTTAAATAGTGACTTCTTTAAAATCTTTTAGATTTTTGATTTTTGAGAAGGATGGCTCTTTTTGAATTTCTTCTCTAAGGTTTGGTGCCTTTTCTAGAGCTATTTTTAAATCTTCTATTGCTTCAGAGCTATTACCCAATATCGCATTTGCACAAGACCTTTGCCAATAGGCATAACCATATTCTGGATCGATGTTTATCGCTTTATTACTTAGGTTTAATGCCCATTCGCATTCATCCAAATCTAAAACGGCATCCGCCTTATAAGCATAAACCTCGGCATCTTCATCATGTATTTTCAAAATCTCATCATATATATCTATTTTAGATTGTGGGTTTGACTCAAGATTTGCTCGCATCCAAAGTGAATGAGCGATATGAGTATTAGAAATCATATTTTGATTGTTAATAATTTTTTGCGATTGCTCACTTAAACGCACTTGTAGTTCTTCTAATTCTGTATGATATTTTAGAGTAATAGCCTCAACTCTCTCTTCTATCATCCTTTCAGTTTTTCTTCTAATATCTCTCAAGGAGTTCCATCCACCAAAAAATAGGATTGATGTTGCAGCTGCTATTATATAAAATATATTTCCTATCGTATCGGTAAGATACCTCGCGGCTCTATCTGTTTGTTCTACTTTTGACCTAGCGATTCTCTCTTCTACATCTATTCGGGTTTGTTGATTATCAATTCTAATGGATTTTAGCTCATCCAAAATATAGCGTTCCATTAAAGGTCTCTCAAGCATACTTTTACTTTGTGAGTTATCTTCTGCTTGAAGCAGTAATGGAGTGGATAGAGTTAGAAGAAGTAAACTTAACATATAACGGCTAATTACTCTTTGTTTATTGAAAAAAAATATGATTTTCACATCCTTACATTAATGTTTTGTCGCATCTTAGAAATATTGTGACTCTCAAAGTATAGACTTTAAGCGCAGCCACAACCTGTGCCACAACTCTCATCATCACTCTTATCAGTAGCTTCAAGAGTCCAGTCATCAGTAGAACCACAGCCAACGTCACAAGTTACACCTGTACTACAACCAGAGACAAAAGTAGCGTTTAAATCGACTTTAATTATAAAGGTGTCATTTTCGCCTACTTCAGGGTAAAAAGTATGTCGGCCACAAAACTCTTCATTCATAAGTTCAACTAGAATATTAGCGTATTTATAAGCTTCTTGTTGTGTTTGAAACGTACTATTGTTTGTGTACTCACTTTTTTGAAAACACTCACACTCTTTTTGCATTTGTACTGTATACATAAGCTATTTCCTTTAGAAAATTAAATTATGTAATTATAGTTATTATAAACAAAATAAAGATGCTTCTTAAAAAGTAGTTGTTGTTTGTAAAAGTTTTTTTACTTTGGTGTAAAAAGTTATTAATTAAGTAAGGAATAGCTTACAAATAAATAAAATTACTTTGCATATTCAGAGCTATTTTTACCAAAATGCTTAACATGATACATAGCTTTATCTGCGAGTATTAGTAGTTCATCCAAGTCACTACTATGTTCAGGATAGAGGCTAATTCCTATTGAAACACCTATATTACATACAGAATCTTTTATTTTAATGGGGCTTGAAACTGTTTTAATAATACGTTCTGCCATAATACCAGGCTCATCATGGGAGGCTATCTCAGTTAGTAAAATAACAAACTCGTCACCACTAATTCTCCCAACTGTATCGGATTCTCGTATACAACTCTCCAGTTTTCTAGAGACTTCGTGTAAAAGTTCATCTCCAATATTATGTCCATACTTATCATTTATACTTTTGAAGTCATCCAGATCTATAAACAGTATTGCAAAAGAGTGTTTCTTTCGCTTTGAAATTGCTAAGGTTTTTTCTAATCTCTCAAAAAAGAGAGCACGATTTGGGAGTTTAGTTAGAGGGTCATAATGTGCTTGGTACTCAAGTTTTTTTGTCTCTTCAATCCGAGTAGTTATATCTCGGTTTATACCAAGCGCGCCTATCATCTGTTGCTTATCATCAAAAACGGGAATACATATTGATTCTAGCCAACCTATATGACCATCTTTATGTAAGTACCTGATTTCACCATTCCATTTTCCATATTTTTCAACTGAAGAGAGGACAAGCGAGGTGATAGAATCACTATCTTCAAGAACATGGAGTATGCTTGCAGGCTGTCCAATAGCTTCTTCTTTGGTATAACCATAGAGTAATTCAGAACCACTATTCCAGTCCGTAATAATCCCCTGACCATCTGTTACAACAACAGCGTCAAACAGGTAATCAAAGGCTTTTGCACGTAGCTCTAATATATTTAATTCCATTACTTTTTACCTTAAGTTATGTTCTTCTTAAATATTATAGCTACTTATATTGCCTTGAATCTTAAAGCAATGAGTTATTGTTTTAAGTACTACCTTGCATACAGTTAAAATTATTTAATTTTACTCTTACCTTTACCTTTATTACCTTTACGGTCTATCCATTCCATTACAAGTTTGTCGCCTTTAGCGCCAATGCCTTGAAATTGAAACTTGAAGATTGGGTTTTTAGATAAAAACTGAGAAGTTGAAGCTTCAAATACAGTTTCATTACCGATTTTAGCACTCATATACGTAATAAAGTTTGCATCATCTTTGTTACCTGTTTTCTTTTCCATCTGGTTGTAAGTAGTCATGTCATGTTTAGCCATACACTTAACTTTAACAACGCCATTTTTTAATTTTGCTTTTACTTTCATTATATATCCTTTAACTATTTTTTTCTATTTTTTAGATGTGAAAGTTTTAACCTTCACATCCACCAAGAGCAACGTCTAGAGTTTTCTTAGCTGCGTATAGCTTTCCATCTTTACCTTCAGCAACGATAGTGATAGTTCCTGATTTTGCCATTTTGATTTTTATAGAGTAATCATTTTTACTATACTTGTTTAATGTATAAACGCATACGGCAGCTTCAGGATTTGCATCTTGAAACACTGCGATAGTTTTAGCGTCTTTAGACGTACCAAAATCAACAGGTATTGCTCCACCATTACTTGCAACGTCCGGAGCCGTTAAAGTAACACCTTCCATAACTAAGTTAGTTGAGCCATACATTGCTTTGATAGCGTCGTCAACAGTGTGCGCAGACCATACAGTTGGTTTAGTTTTTCTAAAATCTTCTGCTCTTACGCTTGCAGGAACAGTAGCTAAAGCTAACGCGCCTAGAGTCATACTTAAAAATTGTCTTCTTTGCATAATATTTCCTTTATTTTTTTATAATTACTTTATTAACCACAAGATGGAACTTCACCATCTGATGCATACTTCCAAACGAAATCATACAGGTTAGTAATGTCTTTTTCTTTCATCTTTTTCATTTTCTTAACGCCACTTGGACAAATAGATTTGAATTCATCCATTAACTTACCAGAAGACTTTAGCCCTTCCCACGATTTACGATCATGTTTAGTTGCGAAAACCGCACCATTTTTAAGACCGTCTTTTTTACATACTTTTAGTTTTTTAAGGTAATATTTCTGACCTTTTTTAGCATCTGCTGATGCAACTGTTGAACCTACCGCAAGTATCAATGCGCTTGCTAATACCGTTTTTAATAAATTATTCATACTATTTCCTTTATCTATTTTAGTGTTTGTATATGTTTTGCCAAATCTTCAATCTGCTTATCATTTAAAGCTGCAACTTGACCTTTCATAAGAGCCTTCATCGCTCCACCATATGTTCCTTTCTTGTAACCTTTTAGCGCCGCGATAGTCTTAGTCGCGTCCCAACCTTTAATAGCTGCAGATTTACCTAAAGCTTTTTTTTCACCTAATGCACCATGACATACGGAACATTTTTTATATAAGTTAGCTCCATTTGCCGATAACGCCGTTAGTGAACCAACTACCGCTAAACCTAATAAGACTTTATTAATTGTTTTCATTTTCTTCTCCTTAATTTTCTTATAAGGGTAGTATATAAAATAATTGTGGAATGATTGTGGAATTAAAAAAGAGGGAGTTAAAAAGTGATTGTGACTTCTGTCCACTTATCTAGTTCTGATTTTATGTTTATACTCAAATGGTACTCACTGCATATCATCTTCACTATATTCAAGCCAATGCCAAAGCCACCAACCGTTGTATCAAATCGTGCATATCTATCAAACATAGAATCAAGATGCTCTTGCTTAATACCTCGACCCGTGTCTTTTACGCTAAGACGTTTTGAATCTAAATGAATATAGATTGAACCACTTACCTTATTGTACTTGATGGCGTTTGAAAGAATATTGTCTATGAGTTTTGAGAGTTTTTTACTATCGATGTTTAATACCACTCCTGACTCTAGAGTAGCTATAACTTCTATTTTTTTCATGTTTGCTAAAATTGAAAAATACTCCACTCTCTGCTCTATTAGTTCTTTTAACTCTATATCTTGGTTATCTGATATGATTTTATTGTTTAATACTAAGTAGGTTAAATCATTATATATATTTGATATTGTCTTCGCCCCTATATCGATTCTATTGATGATTTTTAAAAGATACTTATCCTCAATAGAGTCTTTGTCTATCAGCTCAATATTTGTCATAATCGTACTTACTGGAGTATTTAACTCATGCGTAGTATCTTTTATGAAAGTGTCTAGAAGTAAAAGAGTCTCTTTCATTGGTTTTAAAAAAAGATTTACTAAGAAGTATCCAAGAACTAACATAAAGATAAAAAACAAAGAACTATAAAGAACTATATTCTCTACAGTCTTATTCAGCCACTCTTTATCATCAATAACCTCTACGACAATATATTGAGTGTTTAGATAAAACTTTTGAGGCTGGGCGACATATCTAATCTTTTTGCTATTAGTATACGTCACCTCTGTTAATAGCTTTTGCGGGTCAGGTAGGGTTGAATAGATAAGTTTATAGTCCTCTCCATATAAAGAGGTCTTAAACTTTTCATCTCTTGGATAAACGAGAGTATTTGTTTTGTCATTTTGTAACTCTTGGAGTAGTGATAAAAAATTATTTGTATACTCATCTAGGAGTATTGTTCTTTGGCTAATGGCCAACTCTTTTTGCATAGTATAGTATAGAGATACCGTTAAGCCTAAAATTACTATTGTAAAAAAAACATATAAAGAGAGAAGTCTATATAACGTCTTTTTTTCACTTTGTGGTAAATCTATATCCAAGTTTTTTAATACTGACAATTTTTTCTTTTCCTAAATACTTTCGTAAATTTTTTATATAAGTGCGCAAAGCGCTCTCACTTATCTCTTCTCCATACTCCCAAAGATTTTCGTAAATCGTCTCATGGGTAAGAAGAGTCTCTCTATTTTTTAAAAAGAGTTTTAGTAGCTTCGCATCTTTGTTGTTGAGTTGTACCTCATCACTGCCTATAGTTAGTAGGTCGCTCTGAGTGTCATAGTAGATATCCGTGTCAATTTGTACTTTATCACTAGCGTTATGAAAAAAATCTCTTTTTAAAATCGTATCTATTCTTAGTTTCAACTCTTTTAACGCGAATGGTTTTCTTATATAATCATCACAACCGCTATCATACCCATTTTCTACGTCACTCATTGAGTTTAAAGATGTTATAAAAATGGCAGGCACACTTGATCCCTGCTCTCTTGTTTTCTTGAGTATCTCAAAGCCATTTATATCGGGGACGTTAACGTCTAATAGCAACAAATCAAAACTATTCTCATAAATAGCGTCTATAGCACTATTGCCATCATATACGGAAGTAACGCTAAAGCCAATACTCTCAAGATAATCGACAATAGTCTCATTTAACGCCAGATCGTCTTCTAGTAGCAAAAGTTTCTTTTTCATAATTAATTATATCCTAGAAAGAGCTAGAAGTTATAAAACTCTTTGGTCTAAAACATAATCTAGCGCGACATGTATAAAGGTCGGTATGCTTTGATTTGCGTCTACTCTAAAGTTTGCAAGCTCTTCATATCTTCCTATGCGTTCTTTAAAGAGACCCTTTGCTCTAGATTCATCATGAAGCAGAGGGCGTTTAGCACGTTCTTTTGCTGGTAAACGCCCAAGTATCACGTCAAAGTCCGCATCTATGTAAATGATAAGAGACTTCTTTGATATCTCACTGTAAATAGGCAATCCACCGCCAGTAGCTATCACTTGACCCTTATTTTGAGTTAACTCATTTATGCATTTTTGCTCCAAAGAGCGAAAATACTCCTCTCCCTTGTCAGCAAAAATCTCAGAAACGCTACAATTTTGCTCTTTTTCAATAACCGTGTCAACATCAACAAAGGTTTTACATAGGTGACGTGCTAGAACTTTACCAACGCTAGTTTTGCCACTTCCCATAAAACCTATCAATACTACATTATCATATACTACCAATGCTTCTCTCCTTTTACTCTTTTTGTAAGTGTGACTATACTAAAACACTCTTTATTCGGGGTTAGTTATTTTTCTTTTTTAAAGAGCTTATTAATATTTTTATTTCATACTTTAATGATTCTAAATTTAACTCTTTATCCTTCTTAGAGTATTTCAGTTCATGATAGGCATTACTTAAACTTTTAGTGTCTAAGCCTCTACTCTCTTGTACTTTTAAAAGAAACTCTCGCATAGGTTCACTCTCTTTTTTTATCAGCTCATGGCGCTTAAGAGCTTTGAGCAGTTTAGCTACCTCACTCATAAGCTCATCTTTAGCTCTAGGAGTTTTTATAGTTATATATAGTATAAACACTAGGATAAAAAACCCACCAATCGATGCGACAAATTTTGCAACATAAAGGGTGTCGTTCATAAGTTTATTGAGTATACTCAGCTGCTTGGCTCTGTTGTAGTCTAATATCCAACTATCTATTACATACTTTGCATACATAAAGTTCAGGTTTATGGTTTCAAAGAGAGTGTTTTTTGATACTACTTGAGATTGGCTTTCTTGCCTTGCACTCTGCATAGCTGTAGTAGTAGGATCAAACCTCATCCAGCCCCTATCATCTACATAAAGTTCAACCCAAGCATGTGCATCAGAGCTCTTGACTAAGAGGTAGTTTTTTATCATGTTTTCCTTACTAGGTCTAAATCCTGTAACGATTCGAGAGGGAATCCCAACCAATCTTGCACTCATAGCAAACGAAGAAGCAAAGTGAATGCAGTATCCATTTTTTGCATCAAAAAGAAATGAGTCCATAAAGTTGTCTAAATCAATGTTTTTTGGCTTTAGAGAATAGAGTATTTTTTGCCTTTTAAAAAAGTTCATTAATCCTACTGCCTTTTGTATGTCACTTAAGTTTGAGTTTTTTAACTCTTCTAAGGCTTTATATGTTTGAGGGCTATTCCTTACGTCTACGTCAAGCGTGTTAGATAAATCTTTTGAAACTAACTTATAAGACAAGGCTGCATCTAGTTTGTATCTTTTTTTATTATAGATAGGTTTTATGGAAGAGAGTGTATAGTCGCTTTTTAGAACTGTTTTTTCAACTGCTTTAGTTGGCATATCTAGTGGGTATATCCACTCTTTTGCATGTGGATAGAGTGTAATGTCGTAGTTAATGATATTTTTTGCTTTAATCAATCTATCGGTTTCTCTGTTTTTTGACTCTTTAAGCCAATCGATTCCATTTTGTTTGTAAAGTGTCGCACCTCTAAAGTATAAACTATCATCAGATATATTTTCATCTTGAAAATAGACTTCCATCACTACTCTGTTTGATGGTCGCACTTCATCCGAGGACAGATGCATCTCATCGTTATATCCACTCGATAAATAGCTATCTGCTTGAAATCCAAAGTCAGATTTTTGAAATGAGATACGAGGAAAAACTAAAAACAAAATCACAACTATGGGAAGTGCTAAGACAAAGAGTTGGGAAGTAAGTTTGATAACGTCAAGCAGTGTCGTGTTCATTCTACTCCAAATGTTTAAAAGAGTAAAAACAAAAAGCGTGAAAACTGTATAGAGTAACATAGTGATTGATTCAAAAAAGAAGAAACTGAGTAACATTAAAAACGCGGGAGAGAGTTTTAAATAGACATTAATTTCTCCTGTAGTTTTTTGAAGCGTTACTGCATAAATGAGTAAGGCACTCACTAAAGATACAAAAAATTGCATTCTAGAGAAGTTTGAGAAATTATAATCATTGAAAAAAGAGAGTGCTATGAGAATAGCACCAGTCAGCATCAAGATATACTTATCTTTACTAGAGTTATGTTTCTTCATAATAACAACAAGAGCTATAAATATATACAAAATCATGAAAAATTTCATAACAAAAAGATGTGGAACTATAGATAAGATTATAGCTATATCTAAAAGCTTAGATGATGAGGGCACTCTAGAACTGAGCAATTGCTTGAAGGATTTCATCTGTACTCATTTTTTTAGATTCTAAGATGTCGCCATTTAAGTTTATCGTAAAATCAAATCTATTTTTTTCACACTCTAATACCCAAAGAGTTAGTTGTGAAAGCCTCTCTTCATTAGTTCCAGTCATTGTCTTAAAATCAAAATATAGCTTTTTAGTCTCATCTTCATATAAAAAGTTTTTTACCATTAAGGTGTCATTTTTTGCTAAAGATGCCCAATGAATATAGGATGTGCTATCGCCTTGATTAAACTTCTTAACGCCATCAAACTCATCTATTTCGCCACTCATGGAGTTGTTCTTATTATAAAACTTAAAAAGTGATATGCCTTCTGGCTTAGCATATACGATTACCTCTTTGTTTATCTCAATCTCTTTGAACTTAATCTCGTGAGGGAGTGGAAAAAAAGAGTGCATTTTTATGTTTGATAGAGAGTGCTTACCTCTAGTGTCAAATTTTTCTTCTAATGATATGGTCTGAAAATGGTGTGGTTTTATGGACTCTATATGTATCTCTTTTTGCTTACTTGTAAGAGTTATATCATAGGATGGATATTCATACTCATTTACGATTGAGAGTTTATAAGTCGAGGCACTCCCCGCAAAAAATCTATCGTAAGATAAGAGTCTCCCTTTAATATGATAAATATTATAAACGCCATACATAGATGATGCTCCAGCTATGCCAACTAGAAAGAAAAGAACTAAAAATACAATATTGTAATTATGCATATAAGCTTGTAAAAACAGACCTACTATAGCGACAACAAGAAAAAGAAAGTACTTAGTAGGTTTGTTGTTTACGCTTCTAAATATCGATATGTAAGTTTTTAATGATTTCATCTACAATCTCAACTGGACTCTTCTTATCACCTTTTGACTCTAGACGATGATGAGTAATATATGGCAAGACTTCTAAAACGTCAGAAGGCAAAACATAGTCTCTAAGAGATATCATAGCCCATGCCTTTGATATCTTTAAAAGCGTTATTGCCGCTCTTGTTGAGAGTCCTTTTACGTAAAGCGAGCTCTCTCGAGTAAACTTTAAGATTTCTTGGATGATATCTAAGATCTCCTCATTTGCATACATCTCTTCAAACTTATTTTGAAGCAACTCTATCTCTTGCATATTTAATGATTTTAAATCATCTATGCGATATCTATTTTTTGAAGACAAAATCTCTCTCTCGGCGTCAAAAGAGGGATAACCCAAGGAGAATGATATTGCAAATCTATCTAGCTGAGATGAGGGAAGCATATATGTACCGATCTCTTCATAAGGGTTTTTCGTAGCTATAACAAAAAAAGGTCGAGGCAGATCAAAACTCTCCCCATCTATACTAACCTGCTGCTCTTCCATCGCTTCTAAAAGTGCGCTTTGAGTTTTTGATGAAGCGCGGTTAATTTCATCCGCCAATAAAAACTGAGAAAATACAGGACCTTTTTTAAAACTAAACGTTGACTCTTTTGTATTATAAAAGTTTACGCCTATGATATCTGAGGGCAAGAGATCATTTGTAAACTGAATACGGGAGTACTCTAAACCCATAACGTGAGAGATAGTCTTGGCTAGAGTGGTCTTTCCAACGCCGGGAATATCCTCTATTAAGAGGTGCGAGCCAGATAAAAAAGTGGCGAGAGAGAGTTTAATCTGCTTCTCTTTACCTATAATTATCTTTTGACTCTCATCGAGTACTTGCCCAATTAAACTTTCATAATCTTTCATAGAGACCCTTTTATATACAAAACTATAACGCTAATATTTATTTTTTACTATTTAAACGCGACTGATACTCCTGGGGATGTTTACATACCGGACAAGTTTTTAAAGCTTTTTTTCCGTAGTGAACGTGTCCACACACTTCGCATATCCAAGCTTCTTCTTCATCTTCACTGACAAACTCAGAACCACTCTCAAGTCTCTCTAAAAGCATTTGAAACATTTTCTCATGCTCTATTTCAATTTTTCCTATCCCGCTAAAGAGTCTTGCCGCTTCTTTATGCCCTTCATCCTCTGCAATCTTTGCAAAATCAGGATACATAGTAGTATTTTCATACGACTCGCCATCTATTGCCAACTGAAGGTTCTCTTTTGTATCTCCAAATTCATCTTCACTGCCACTTGTCATTCTGTTGTTAAGCGCTAACTCCATTTTTGCATGCTTTTTTTCGTTATTTGCAGCTCTTTGGAAATGCTCGGCAATATCTCTATAACCCTCTTTTTGCGCTACTTTAGCAAAGTATTCATATTTGTTTCTAGCTTGGGATTCACCAGCAAAGGCTTTCATCAAGTTTACTGACGTTAAGTTCTCCGTTATCATCTCCATAGCTTCTCCACAACAGTGAAGCTCGCCTCCACCAACACTCTGCACTTCTACTATATTTCCACATTTATTACATCTATATGTCTCATATTGTCTCATAATTAACTCCTTTTTATTAGCTTAGTATAACGCTTTTAATAATTAACGTTTGTTAATTAATCTGATGATAAAATAGATTCTCATCTATTAAAGAGGTGCTAAATTAAATAAAAGATATACTTTCACAATTATATAACTAGTCACTAAAGGTTCAAGATACGAATGCTAAGCAATGAAATAACAAAAGAAAATTTAAATACATTAGTCGTGAAGTTTTATGCAAAAGTAGTTAAAGATGATTTAATCGGGCCAATATTTATAGATGTGCTAGGTAAAGATTTAAAAAGTGAAAAGTGGAAAGTGCATATTGAGTTATTAACTGATTTCTGGGCTTCTATAGGTCTAGGCGACTTTGCATATACGGGTAGTCCTTTCGCTCCTCACATGCAGTTTGAAGATAGATTGAGTGTAAAAGCTTTTGAGCGATGGTTGGAACTTTTTTTCCAAACGCTAAATACGATTTATGAACCTGAAATCGCTCAGCGTTTTCTCTCTCGAGCTAGACAAATTGCAAGTAACTTTATCCGTAACTTAAATATTAGCTAGATATACTTCACTCAAAATATTGGAATACAATGAATCAGATAAAACTATCAGTAAATGATGAAAACTTAGAAACGATACTTATGATTTTAAATAATTTAAAAGAGGGCTTGATTTTAGAAATTGAGACCAATGGCAAACCAAAGGCTAAAGCTACTCAGTACCAACCAAAGGCCAATACTATCATAAGAGAAGAAAACTCGGGAACCAATGATACAAGTGGCAAATATTTGAACGCTTCAGCTTATAAGAAAAGAGTAAAGAGTAAAAATTAAGCGTATCTTGAATGGTATAACTTTCCTATTTTAGTATAATTACAAGAACAAACGCTTCCATACAAATTCAAGGCATAATTTTGAAATATCTTTTAACAAACATACTCTTTTCACTCTTCATCATTAGTAATTTTACAGGCTGTAGCAGCGTTGATGATGCTACCATAATAGCAGCTCGCAAAGCGGTAGAAAATGGAGCAGTAATTATCGACGTGCGTACCTATCAGGAGTATAGACGCTCACATATACCCAACGCTATAAACATCCCTGTGGAGGAGCTTTTTAAAACTCTAAGCAGAGTGCCTAAAAACAAAGCTTTAGTACTCTACTGTAGAACAGGAAGCAGGAGTGGCGCAGCGGCACAACTCTTATATCAAAATGGATATACGGTTTATGATGTTGCAACGCAGAGCGACTACAATAGAGAAGTCAAAGAGCCTGTTAAAAAATAAGTTTAGACCCATAAATCAATGTGATAGTAAGAATGTAAGTGCCAAGTAGCCAAACGTTTCTAGGGTTGCCTGAGAGTTTTGGCGTTTTAATCTCTGATACGTTTAAAACTGCAAGTCCAACTCCACTAAGATATAAGATGATTGTAAACATATCATGACTTACAAAACTCTCTAGTAAAAATACAAATACTAAAATCAGACTATTATTGTCAAGAGCGAGTCCAGTATATTTTGTTCCGCCTGCTAGACCGTATGTACTAAAATAACTTAATCTTACTGCCGCAGCCGCTATCATAATAAAAGCTCCAACTAAATAGAGTGGCTCAAACTTTCCATAACTCAAAAGTATAATTGCGGGAGTAACGCCATAACTTACTATGTCTATTAAAACGTCAAGTTGTCCTCCAAATTTTGCATCGGTAGAGGTTCTTCCTTTGAGTTTTCTAGCAACTAGACCATCAGCCCAATCAAAAGCGACGGCCCACACCATTGCAATCATTGAGATGGAGTAATTTTCTAAAATTGCATAATATATGGCAAGTAGCGTACAGGCTAATCCTGCGAGTGATAAAAGGTTTGGTATATCCTTTATGTAAGAGAGAATACTAGGTTGTGGCAATGTAGAATTTCTTGTTGACATTATAAGTCCTTGTAAGTGGCGAAAGCGTTGTATTTAAATTATTAATTTAATCGACCGAAGACTTAATTATAAAAAGCTATTATAACTAAGATAACTTATTATTAAGATGGCTTATCGTTAAAGGAAATTAATGATTGTATATACCGTAGGCACTTTCGATTTGTTACATGTTGGTCATTTAGCTTTACTAGAGTACTGTAAAACTTTAGGTGATAAGTTGATAGTTGGCGTTGCGTCTAATGAAGTAGTAGGCTCATACAAAAGAAACGTACCGGTAATCCCACTTAACCAAAGAATGGAAATGCTAAAAGCTTTAAGCTGCGTGGACTCTGTCGTATCTTATGACAAGCTTGAGTATGTGACTAACTGTAAAGAGCAAAATATTGATATATTTGTAATTGGAGAAGACTGGGGAGATAAACCTCATAATATCGCAGTAGAAAAATACCTAAAAGCACAGGGTAAAAAGATTATGCAAGTTAGTTATAATCCACAAACCTCATCTACAAAGATAAAACAAAATGTCATTGCCCAATCCCACAAGGGTAAATATGTCGCACATATAATTGAGTAAGTTAGAATAAAACCACTTAAGCTACTAAACTAAGAACACTAGTCAACTAAAACAATCCCCATACTCTCTAGTAAATAGAGAGCTTCATATCTACTAAATCGAGTGCCTTGAAGATAATTATTTTTAAGGTCGATATGCGTGTTGCTAGCGTCACTAAAGTTAGCGTACTCTAAATGAGTGTTTTCAAAAAGAGAGCCTTTAAAATCACTCCCACTAAAGTCCGCGTTTTTAAACGATCCTAGACGAAGGTCAAGCTCTTTAGCACTACACTCTTTCATCTCAACGCCATCCATCGAGATTCCATAAAAGTTGCTATCGTTGAGTATACACTTGTAAAACTTCATCAGATCATTAGTTAAAAGACTTTTCCAATCACACATAGTCCAGTCAATGCCCAACATCTTAGACGACTCAAAAGTACACCCACTAAGCTTAGAGTCAGTAAGCCTCATTACGCTCATGTTACAATTTTTAAAATGACAATCAATAAAGCGACATGAACGCCATAGAGTCTCACTAAAATCGCATGAGATAAAACTACACTCTTCAAACTCTGCACTTTTTACGCTCTCACCACTGATCTCAATTTTTTCAAAATCTTCTGCAAAACAGTCCAAACCATCTACTATCACCACAGCACTCTTACTCATTACTTTCCTTGTTAAGTTTTATATCTTTAAGCTCTTTTATCTTCTGTTCATATATCTCTTTTTTGGATGTAACATACTCTATTTGCTGAGTATTTACCTCTAGGAATTCTTCTTTTGATCTCTCTATGGTTTTAAAAAGATAGTTTCTTTTTGATGTCAAAAAAGCCTCTACCTTATCAAATGAAAAACTCTCTTTTACAATCTCCATTATCTCATCTGAAGTTGGAGTACTTAGTGAGTACTTTAGAGGGTCCTTCTCAAAAGAGGTAGTTTGTATATCTATCTTCTGTTGTATCAAAAAGATAGCCTCCTGCGTTACCTGCTTGTATGAAAAAGCAAACGCCCCATGGAAATATGCAAAGTTTTTTTGCAAATAAGTTATGTTAGTAAGAATAAGCCTATGGTAAGGGAGTATAATATTCTCATAAGCCTTCGAGACGAACTGCCTTGTATTTGCAAACTCTAAGTCAGAGGCTATCTCTCTATGTTTTTTTATTAGTTCATAAGGCTCTTGCCATAACTGTATAGCATATTTTAGAATTCTAAAGACGCCTTTAAGATCTTCACTACTCTGTTTTTCTATACTTTTAGAGTAAGCAAGCGCACTATTTATCTGCTTATCTAGAGATTGATTATTGTAAAAAAGAGCGCTCATAATCGCTTCTCCATCAACATAAGTGCTCTCATAGTCATAGCGTTTAATGCTACTTTGTGCAAATATACCCTTCTCTACTTTATAATAGCTCGATTGCTTCTGTTTTATATTTTCATATATAGCATCTCTTACAGATTCAACGATAGACTCCATCTGCCTATATGTGAGACTAAGCGCCTTGGAGTGTTTATGCGTAACAGAGTCAAAAGCAACTAAGACTTCACTCTCTTTACTCTTTAAAATTTCTACCAAACTCTCATAAACGCCAAGTATGCTCTCATACTCTTTAATGAGAATATCACATATATCTTGTAACTCTTTTTTTATAGAGTACTCTTTAGAAGCCTTGGCCTGTGGCCTAATCGTATTTTCTATAAAATCAAGTACTTCAGAGATATTTGACTCTTTCATAAGCTCTTTGTCTTTGGAGTTATCTTTGTTTTGTATAGCTTTAATATTTTCAGAGTATATTTCAAACTCTTTTTGAAAAAAGGATAAATCATCCTCGTTTTTATAAAGTTTACTGGTTTCGTTAAAAGATTTTTGCATACTAATGAGAGCGCTGTTTATAAGTACATCTTTTTGATTTACGCGCGAGTCAAGTGCTTGCTTTGCGGATATAGGAATAACTTGCACAAAAAAATCTTTAAAATTCATCTGCATATACCCAACCGTAGTCTCTACTTGCTTAGAATCAAACTTATCTTTTTGGTTTAAAACGCAGAGTGATTTATCTTTGAAGTTTTCTAGATACTCACTGAGTACCTGCGATTCACTCTCCTTACCTGCGTTATCTAGAAGCGTAAGCCAAATAATACCATCTACGTCTCTAAGTATCTTTTTTGTTACCTGAGTATCACTGAGTGATTGAGAATTTAGCCCTGGAGTATCAACAAAAGATATATCTTTTAAAATTTCCATCGGTGCGTAAAGCGTAATGTACTTTACGTCTTCCATAGAGTATCGCTGATCAGTAAAGTTTGAAATACTCTCTAGGGGATGATACTCATCTGCTCCGTTATTGTAGGTCACTTTGAGTTTATACTCATCTGAGTAGTTGATGTAGTTTACTTTTGAGGTTACCGGAGTTATCCCCGTTGGAAGAATGTCTTTAGAGAGAAGCGCATTTAAAAATGTTGACTTTCCAGATGAGAACTGTCCAACAATCGCGACTTCCATAGGGTATGTGCTACGACGAAGAAGTTTGTTAAAAAGAGACTTTAGTCCAACTGATGGAAGAAATTTTTCATCAAGCAATAGTTTCTGCTTGTGTTTAATCTCCCCGCTTATGGTATCATCAAAAAGTTCCTCATTAAGATAAGTCTCTTTGTACTCTCTAACTATATTTTGAAGATGCTTCATTAAGAGTACCTCTGCAAAATAAGCTCTATATTTTTTATTTTTTCATAAATTTCTAAAGACTTGAGCTCTTTTGAATTTACATTTTCTTTAAGTAGTTTTATATGATTATTTAGCATATTTTCACTTTCTAATAGGCCCTCTTGAAGTTCAGTTATTGGTCTATTAATAGTTAATATCAACTCATTGAGTAACTCTTTGCTTAATGTTTTCGCCTTTACTTTTATCTCACTCTCAATAGAGATAAACTCATCTTTAATTATAAGAGCTAACTCTTCATCCACGTTTAGTAGTTTTTTCATAGAGGCAATGCCTAAAAGTTTTGAGACTCTTTGTAGTAAAACTTCATAGTTAGAAGTTAAGAAGCCATTCTCGTAAGATTCAGCAAATATTTCTTGATGTTCAAATGCACTAAAACTACCCTCTTTCATTTCATCTATCTCATCATACTGTAGTCTAATTATCTCCGAAATTTCTGTTGATTTTTTAACAAACTTATAACGGTATTCTCTAATGATATCCATCAAACCATGCTTAAGTGCACTCTGAATAATTCTTTGAATATCTTTTAGCTCTGGTGTCGCCTTTTGTTTTTGCAGTGTGTACTTTGTCTCATCAATTAAACGTTGTCTAAGAACGTTCTGGAGTGATTTCAACTCATTTTCTAAGAAGATTTGTAGTCTTGTAAGATAATTTGAAAGTTCTACTTCATAACCACTAATCTGCTGCTTAAGCAACTCAAAACTCTCTTGCTGTTTGACTTTTTTTGTTTGTAGTTCATTTAACTCTTCATCTATCTCATCTTCGCTTTTAAATAGTAGCGAGTTCTCATATTTGAGTGCTTCTAGCTCTTTATTTATACTCTCTTTTAAACGACTTTTTGCAGAGTGGATTATAAGTGAACTACGAGAGTTCTTTTTTCCAAAAAGAGTCTCTTTGATATAATCTTCTATCTCCAGTATACCCGTTTGTTCTAAGCTATAGCCTGCGTTTATTGCCTCTTGACTTTTTTGCGTCTTATGAAGAAGGGCCATTTTTCCAGAGAGTGCAATAAAGTGCAGCGTTTGTAAAATATAATCAAGTTTGGCGTCTTCATTTTGCTCATAAAGTCTTCTTGCGATAGAACTTTTAGTATACTCAATAACCTCAGACACATCCTCTTTAGAGACCATGTCAACGCGAGTTATAACTATAAGGACCTTGGAGACGTTTTGGTATAAAACAGCATCAATGATAAACTCTATGTCTTTAAGAGTTGCGCTCTGACTTACGTTCATAAGATGAAGCATTACGTCACACTTTGATAGATACTCCTTGGTGATCTGCTCTCTTTGAATTACCGTGTCATCCAAACCAGGAGTATCTACGATTTCAATGCCCTCTTGCAAAAACTCTAAAGACGTTTCTAGTTGCACAGACTTAACAAGGTTTGATTTTTTGTCATTTGCAGAAGTATACTCACTAAGACTCTCTATTGATATATCATCAACTCGAGTCTCTTTTAGTATGTATTCGTCCAACATATCTTTAAAATAGTTCTCTGTCTCACTCACATATCTACTCATCGCCTTTATACTCCGAGCGCTCTTTACAATAGAGCCCCACTCCTGCTCATTCCAATAGAGTACTTTTGCAGATGGCGTTTGTGAGTACTTCACGACAGTAAGATTGGCAGTTTCAGGAACTACGCTTGTTCCAAGTATCTCTTTGCCCATAAGGGCATTTAACATAGTAGATTTACCTGCGTTCATAACGCCCGTAATTCCTATAGAAAATGTTTGAGAGTTCAAGTACTCTTCTATAGAGTCTAGTTTTTTTGAAACACTAAAAAGTTTTTTCAACTCCTCGATAGTGACTAAAATATCCTTTTTATCCGTATGAAAATTTTCATACACATGTGACTCTTTTTCACTTCTATTTTTTTTGTTTAAAAGTGATGGATCAAAGAGCGAGATAAGCTTTTCGTAAGAGAGACTATCAAGCAGTGACTCCTCTTTTAAATAGTTAAATGCAGAGTGTAAATGATGAATATTATTTTTACTGCTATGCTTATCAAAATGTTTTATTATGGAATTTTGTAGGCTGTAGAGGGAGTCTATGTTTTTTACTTTTTCATCAGTAAGAGTACTCATAAGTGGAGAAAAACTCTTCAGATTTAAAAAAGTCTCCAAAGTTTTTCTGTTTAAAGAGAGGAGAAGAGCTGAGACTTCAAAAAAAGTCTCATCATCTATTTTTTCATCCAATTCTTTTATTTCATCTACTTCAAAACTAAGACCATGATAAAGTAAAAAATAGTTACTTGATAAGCTGATAGGAACTCCATTTCGTATAATGATAAACTGATTATATCAGATTAGCTCAAAGATGAAAACTCCATAAAAGATTCACCTTACTTATTACAAGCTTTTAAGTACCCCTTGTACTTTGTATTTTATTCAGATATACTGTGACCAAGAAAAGATGATTCAAGTTACATCTTTAGTCTGCTTTATATTGCTAACTTCTTGTTTACAGTACATTCACCCTAAAAGAAAACTTTATATTAGATTTTTATCACCTTAGAGATATGGTGTACTCAAACAAACAAGGATTTAAAATGGCAACATTATTAAATGGAACAGTTAAATGGTTCAACTCTGAAAAAGGTTTCGGTTTTATCGAACAAGAAGATGGCGGGAAAGATGTATTTGTACATTTTCGTCAAGTAAATAGTAATGGACAAAGTCGTGTATCTCTTGACGAAGGTCAAAGAGTAACATACGAAGTTGGTGAAGGCGAAAAAGGCCCACAAGCAGAAAACGTTACTGGTTTATAGTATCGTCTCAAGTAGCTTAGGCTGCTTGAACTTTTTAATTTAGATTTTTTACTACCCAAATGTCGCGGAATAGAGCAGTTCGGTAGCTCGTCGGGCTCATAACCCGAAGGTCACAGGTTCAAATCCTGTTTCCGCAACCAATTATAAAATACCTCCTAACAACTCCCCATAATTATGCTATACTGTAGGCAATTTCATTATACTTGATCTGTATATGACTTCGTTTTTATAATTATTTAAAAACACCATAGCCACACTAAAAGCCTAGATCTAGCAAAATTTAATGTAAACATATTTTTTTCGGGCTTTTTCATGTACTTTTACTTACTAACAGTACATTTATTGAAGGATATCTACTATTGAATATAGAAATAATTACAATGCAAAACACCTGCTCAAATGAGAGTGCTTTAGCAAAAGAAAAATCTTACACTAATGTATTAGAAGCAGTTAAAAAAGCAGGTTATGATGTAGCGTTAAGCATATGTAATACACAAACAGACCTAACCGATATAGTAAAAAGAAAACCAGACTTACTAATCCTAGATATCCAAAGTTTAATAACAGAAGACGGTTCAACTGTTTTACTATCAGATTTTTTTACAGATAATAATATTAATTTTTCTGGTTCTTCTAAAGAAGCATTACTATTTGGCTCCAATAAGGCTCTTGCAAAGTCCTACTTGGAAGATAAAGGTATTCGTACACCTAGATACTTTACAGCAGTTCCTGGTGAATATAAACGCGATTATGACATACCAATCAACTATCCTCTTTTTTTACAGCCTCTATCTTCTGCAACTATACCTCATAAAGAGATCTTGCCTTTTGTAAATAATTTCAATGAATTTGAGACTAGAGTTTGTGATCTTTATGCCCTATCTAAAACTCCTACTTTGGTTGAAGAGTATTTGGATGGACGCGATTTTAAAGTTTCTATCATTAAAGCAGAAGATGAGAATATGCTAGTTTCATCAATTGAGATAATAACGCTTAAATCAGAAAAAAACATGATGAATATTAATAAAGAGATAAAAACAGATATTAAAAGTAAAACTATTCCCATAGAAGACAAATTCATTAAAAACAAGGTTGAAAATCTTGCCATAGATGCATATATAGACCTTGACATTAGAGACTATGGAGAGATAAATATAAAAATGAATACGAATGGTCAGTGTTTTTTCATGCAAGTAAACCTAAGCCCTGAAATAACCAATACAACTAGTAGTTTTCTTCAAGTTTTTACAGATGAGCATAAACTAAGCTATGAAAATCTAGTGAAGATAATTGTTGATGAAGGCTTAAGCAGAGTTAGTTAAATTTCAATTAGATTAAAGAGAATCTTACTCTAACTAGCAAAGGGTTAAGAAAGTCTTTTATCGCTAATATGTCACAATAATTTTCAAAGGAAAACAATGGAACAAATAAACGCTCTACTGCAAAAGTATGATAACTTTATAGGTGCTCAACTTCGCTCAATTCAACCACTTTCTGACACTTCAAAACTTCTGACTATAGTAATACAAGATGATGACGGAGAAGACCTTGAAAGTGTAAAGATAGAATTTAATAATATAAATGATTCAAGAATTCTTGAAAATGGCGTACTTTCATTTCTTGATATGATGAGTGGTATCAGCATAATAAAAGAACATGATCTTTATGGTTTTGCTGTAGGAAACGCAACTACTATGCTTTACGTACTTAACGCGCCATTATACATAGTCGCTTCGGATGTAAAAATCCAAGATTAATAAAAGTGCTTTTATAGTGTTAGTTTCCGATGACAACTCATCACTCTAACACTTAATCCTATCAACTCTTACTTTGTAGGAAAGGGAACTTCTTCTAAAGATAAATCATTAAGTTTACTGACTATCCATTGATACTCTTTGGAGTTTTCTGCAAGATATAAAAAAATGCCTTCTCCATCTTCATCATTGCTAATAAGTATTCCCTCATTATTATTCTCTTGCCAAGATACTAAAGAATCATACTCTACATACTCTTTTTGTAGTACATAACTTTGTAAGGTTATCTCTTTTTCTAGAGAATAAAAAAGAAATCTTTTAGAAGCGACTTCATCTATCTTAACTGTAGTAGATGAATGTAAGTGATATATTTTATACTCAAAGCTTTTCATGAAATCAGACAAAAATTCATTACTCCAAGTTAGTATTTGTTTCATGCACTTTTTTGTTGCAGGGTCTGTATTATCCCTGTCTAAATATGATGTATTATAGTCTTTACAGATATTACTATAATCTATTCCAATACCTATTTTTTTCATGTTTAGTACTCTCTTTTAAAGAGCATGCCTTCTTTAAAACATTATTTTAAGACATGCAATAGTAGTTTATTTAAATTGTTATTTTTATACTTAAACTTAAGATGCTTCTTCTATTATCTTTACTTCGTCACCGACTTGGATACCGCCATAATCAATAGGAGTAATAAACAGACCACGGTTTCCATGAAGGAGTTCAGGTAATTCAGGTGCGAATGCATATAGATAGCGATAATCTAAACATGGCCCCGTTACTTTAAACAGTACTTCTCCTATCTCAATGATTGATCCAGTTTTTAAATGATAAAGGTCAATATCAACATATATATCTTCCATTAGAACACCTTTTTCAAGAACAAGTTCAGCCTCTTCTATGATGTCATAACTCTTTTTTGAAATCAAAACCAATGGCTTATCGTCACCATTATCATAATCTCTACTACCTACAATACCATTTTCATCACAGTCAAAGTCTTCGACTCGCATACGGTGACCAGCACGCATCATATCAGGCATTGTCATATATAATGTTAATACTTTTCCACTTGTCATTTATTGTCCTTTGTTGTATCACTAATTTTTTGGGATAATAGCATAATTAACCTATATCTTTTTTACTCTTTTAAATTAGATAGATAAAATAATAATCCTAAGAGAAATAACGAGGAAACATATCCTTTGCTAAATCTTCTATGTCATCTTCTTCATAATTTACACTTAGGTCTATTTCATTATCTACTACTGTATCTATAAAACTTATATTTTCTATATTTATACTGTCGTTTACACCTATGCAATTACTTGCTTTATACACTTTATGACAGCTAATGCAATTATGTGCGTCTATAGAGTCAGTTGAGTTAATACAATTCGTACACTCTTTTAAAGTTTGAAGCTTTTGAATTGCATCAGGAACTGTACAAAACTCATGAGAGTCGATACTTACAACTATTTTATTATTGTTGGAATCTCTTACAAGCACTATAGTTGTAATATCCGCTTGAGCCTTATATATTCTTTCTAGTTGCTCTTTCATACTACTATCTTTCATCACTGCAGTTAGGTACTCTTCTATTTTATCAACATCACCACTTGCAATAAACTTATTAATATCAAAACCTTCATGGCCTTTTGGCGGTGTATATCGTCCACTATTTAGAAAATCTGGATCAGGTAAGTATGTATAAAACTCTTTATCACTCTTTTGAAACGCTACTGTATCCACAAAATATTCTATTAAATTTTCATTTTCATCTTTGTATGTATTCTCTTTTAACTCTTCTGTCATTGTTTGCATACTTTATCCTTAGTAATATTCTTAAGTTAAACTATTTTTGATTATATTTGATTTTGTTTTGAAAACCCTTAAGTTGGGCATAAAGATGGTGCGATCGGAGGGATTTGAACCCTCACACCGTTAGGCACGAGCCCCTCAAGCCCGCGTGTCTACCGTTCCACCACGATCGCATTTTTTTAAAAAGAAAAAAGCTTTAACTACAAAGAGTTAAAGCTTTTAAGAGGGTATCTAGATTAGTCTAAAGACTATCCTAAATATGGATTAGCGTAAAGTGCTATAAGAGCAATTACTAGTGCATAAATAACTTGTGCTTCAATCATTGCAAGAGCGATGAACATTGTAGTCATAAGCTTAGCGCCTAAACCTGGGTTACGTGCAGTACCAGCGATAGTCGCAGCAGCAGTATGACCCATACCGATAGCACCACCAAGAGCAGCAAGACCAAGACCAAGACCAGCAGCGATCATTGAGTAAGCTTTAAGAGTTTGGTTAGCAACCTCTCCGTCAGATGCCATTGCAGCAGTTGCAAGAGCTAGCATTAAAAATAGAACTTTTTTCATAAGTTTCTCCATATAATATTATTACAAAGTCGTTCGGATAGCGTAACCTCATCGTTAAATGAAGCAACCCATACATAAATGCAAGGATTTCCCTACTAAAAATTGATGTGGGATTATACCGCTTCACTACTAAATATAAGTTTAAATTAAAAAAGGAGCTACTTATGCGCGTCCAAGGGAAATTTTATTCCCTTTAAACTCTAATATTTCAACAGAAATTTTATCGCCTTCACTCACTACGTCAGAGACTTTTTCAACTCTTTGATCAGAAATTTTAGAAATATGGAGCAAACCATCCGTTCCATCTGGCAGTTCAATAAACGCACCAAAGTCAACTATGCGTTTAACCGTCCCTTCGTACTTATCGCCTACTTCATATTTTATTTTTGATACCTTAGGAGTGTTTACTATGTTTTCAATATGTCCGCGTGCGCCTGCAACGCCAGATTTATTTTTACCAGTGATTTTAACTTTTCCATCTTTTTTATCAATATCAATGGCAACTTCAAACTTCTCAATCATTTCACGAATTGTTTTTCCAGCCTGACCAATTATTTCACCAATAAAACTAGGGTCTATATGAAAGAGATCGACACTTGGTAAAACACCGTCATTAAATTCTATATTTTCCTCAGCTTCAATCATAATATCTATAATATGACTTCTTCCCTCTTTTGCTTGGTAGAGTGCCTCTTTTAAAACATTTAATGATATTCCACCGAGTTTGATATCCATCTGCATTGCAGTTATGCCATCTTTTGATCCAGTTACTTTGAAGTCCATATCGCCATCATGATCTTCTAATCCCATAATGTCTGAGAGGATGGCATAGTTGTCACCTTCACTCACCATACCCATCGCAATACCCGCCACTACGTCACTTGTTTCAATATCAGCAGCTTTAAGTGCCATATATCCACCACATACGGTAGCCATAGATGAAGAACCATTTGACTCTAATATTTCAGACACTAAACGCACGGTTTGACCATCAAGATTTGTTACAGGTTCAAGTGCACGTTTAGCTAAATTGCCATGCCCAAGTTCACGTCTCTTTGTTCCCATGACTGGAGACGCTTCACCAACAGAGAAACCTGGAAAGTTATAGTGAACCATAAAATTCTCATTTTGAGTCCCATCATCCGTTAAACTCTCGAACATCTGTGCATCCTTAGGTCCACCCATAGTTAGGACTACTAAAGCCTGTGTTTGCCCACGAGTAAAAAGACATGAAGAGTGTGCTTTTGGTAAAACATTTGTATCAATGCTAATTGGTCTTACCTCTGTAAGAGCGCGACCATCCGCACGAACTTTATCATTAAGTATTTGTGAACGCACTTGCTCTTTTTTTACTTTTTCAATTGCATCTTTTAGTTCTAACTCTTTTTCAATAGTGTTCCACTCTTGCTTTAGATTAATAATACTTTTTCTTAATGATCTAAGTGCGGTTGAGCGTTCAGATTTTGCCATTTGTTGCATAGCATTTGTAATATCTGAATGATGATTCTCTTTAACATAAGAAACCATCTCTTCATTTATTGCATGTGCTTTTAAGTCAAGTGCTTGTGTAGCTTTTTGAAATGGTTTAAAAGCTTCTTCATATTTTGTATTGGACTCAAAAAGGACATCTTGAGTCTTCTCAAGTACTTCTATAAGCTCACTCTCATTCATAGCATTTGAGATGTGTGAACTCATCATAACAGGGCTCATTGTTGGATCAATCATAGGATCAATTACCATATCTTGAACATCTATCTTCTCTCCGCCTATAGTTCTCATCTCTATCATCAAAAGATCGTCTTTTGTTCCAGATAAGTATAAATCAAGCGTTGATAATTTTAGCTCGCTGAGAGTAGGATTTAACACTAATTCTCCATCAATTTTAGCTGCGCGTACTGCACTTACCGATGTGTTTATCTCTATATCTGACGTATAAAGTGCTGCTGAAGCCGCATTGAGTGCTAAAAGCTGTAAGTCTGACTCGCTATCTGCACTAAATACCATAATTGTTATCTGCGTAGGATGTCCAAACCCTTTAGGGAAAAGTGGGCGAAGAGAACGGTCAACTATACGGGATGTAAGAGTTTCAAAATCACTAGGCTTAGTTTCGCGTTTAAAAAATCCACCTGGAATCTTACCCGCTGCATATGTTTTTTCTATATACTGTACAGTCAAAGGGAGAAAATCATCTTTAACTACTTCTGTCTCATCTATTACTACCGTAGCTAAAATTACACTATCACCTGATTTAACCCAAGCCGAACCATTTGCTTGTTTTGCTACATCTCCAAAAGAGTAAGACTCTTCTTTATTTTTTAATTCTAAATTGACATCATATTTCATTTGTTTTCCTCTAATAATTTTAATATTTCACTATCGTCTATCATCTCTAAATTTTCATAATATAAATCTGTTTCAACATAATCATCTACATTATAAAGAAAGTATATATCATCTACGAACGGCTCTAACACTTCTAAAACATCACTTGGCAGTATAGGAACGGCTATATAAACTGCTTTAGGTTTTTGATTAAGTATAGTCTTTAGCGCTGTCATAAACTTACTCCCCGTTTCGCTCCCCTCATCAATTAAAAGAACAACTTCATTATACATAGATGGGAATGGGTGACCTTTTCTATACTTATAGATATTACCTAAAATATTCTCTTCATGTTTACGGTGCGCCTCGCCATATATGTAGTCATACTGTATTTCAAAAGCTTTTACAAGTGCTTCATTAATGACTATCTCTTCCGTTTCACTTACTCGTGCTACTTCACATTCACTATTATTAGGTGCCATTATCGGCGCGCTAAAGAGAATTTCTAAAGAGTTATTCAATTTTTTTCGTATAGCGGCCCCTAACGCCAATCCACCCTTAGAGACTGCTACTATCTTCCAAGACTCTTCTTTTAATTTTGCAAGAGGAACAACATCAAGTAGTTTCTTACCTGCGTCTTCTCTGTCTATAAGTATATTTTTATATCTTTTCATATTACTATCTCTACCTAATCTTTATTTGGAAGTTGATATGTCAAAAATGAAGATCCATCTGACTGCATCAATGGTTTAAGTACTATTGTGAGGTAGATATATTTATCATAAATAGATGATTCCCCACTCGCTATTAGAATAGGTCTGTTGTTTTCACTATATTTTATTCCAAAGTCCCAACATCTTTTTTTATACATAAACCCTGCTTCAATACTTTTTGTATCTCGCGTTTGAAGATCATAATTATACCGACCACTAAATGAGTAATGATTGTTATAAGTATAGCTCAGCGAAGATGTTAAATAACTTGTATGCCTATTATTAATCAAAGATGTATCATTGAATGTATCTTTGTAAAGATGAGAAAATGCCGTATCAAGACCATATTTTTTAAATGCTATTTGATTAAATACTTTTGAGAAAAGTCCTTTTTCATAATTAAAAAACATATTATTATAGTATGAAAAAGAGCTTGAAAACTTATAGTCGAGTTCATTCTCTAGCTCTCCAAACTGATCTTTATTATTTAAAAAAGAGATTTTTTGGGCCATTCTATGATACAAAACTTGCTCAGCAGATTGATTGTAAACATATTGTGTAAAATCAATAAGCGTTTCATCCTGAACATCGGAAATATTATAAAATTCACACTCAGGAGCCTCTTTATTTAACTGGTCTGCACAAAAAACTGAAGTATCAGAGTAGTAACCATTTTTAGATTCAGTGCCAGATTTATTATAAGAGAGCCCAAAACCTACTACATGAGAATACTCCTCATACTTTCGCGTTAGTTGTGAAGAGGCTGAAAGTGTGTGATAATTTCTAAGTAAGTAACCATCTCTATATAGAAAATTTGTTACGGCACTATCTTCTGTCCCTGAAAACCTTGAGTATTGCATATAAGCGTTTGCTTTATATGAGAGATCTAAATACTCATCAAACAGAGTAGTTCTTAACACAATTGGAAGACTTATATCAGTTTGTATAACCTTTTTATTTACTAGCCTCTCAATATTGTTTGTTTGCACATCAAGTGAATATAATAGATGATCTTTTAAAAATGTATCTAAATAGCGGTGATACTGAATTGTAGGTAATTTCTGCAATGTAGCATCATTACTAGTAAGGGTAAGATCCTGGTAGTATTTAAAATAAGAACCTATGTAGTTCTTATCACTATTATAAAACATATTTGCTCTAGAGAGTAGTTGTGTAGCAGTTGAGTTATTAAAAGTGTCATTAGATGCAAGATTGATATAATCAACATCATTCATGCTATGAGCATCAACATATAAACCTGTTTGACCTTCTAAACTCAACCCAAACCACTGATTAATAAAATCATTATTATCATAATTAAATTTAAACCCATAATGAGAATTATTTTTAAGATTACTACTCTCAAAGTATTCACCTGACTCTTTAAAGTAACCTGCTTCAAACTCTCCATGTGAGTACTTAGAATCTACAAATCTAAAAGTTTGATATATACCCTGCCCACGTTGTGATCTTAACTGTGGTTTTATCTCTAAGTCCCACCAGCTTTGTTCAGCAATATAGAGAGGTTGTTCATAAAAAAAACCCTCCTCACCTGAGTAACCAAGTGATGGCATCAGCAAGCCACTTCTGCGTTTAGTATCTAAAGAGTAACCAAAATAGGGTGTATAAAGAACAGGAATATCATATATATAGAGTCTCGCATTATATATATTCATCCACTTTGACTCAGAATCATAATCTGAAGAAGAAAATTCTAGTTTCCAGAGAGGATTGACTGGATCACAGCCACTAATTGAGCCAGAGTTTATTTCTATATTATCGGCTGTACTTTTACCTTCTCCTGCACTAATCCAAACTTTTGATTTAATTTCAGACATATAAAATGGCTCAAAGAATTTTTCTTTTTTTTCAATATTTAACTTTGCATACTTCCCTAGTAGTTTATACTCTCCACCTTGATTAAGTCTTATCTTATCAAAAAGTTCTAAGTCACCACTTTCTCTATTATACTTTGCTCTATTTGCAACTAAAAAATAATCTTTATATACAACAGTCACACCACCAGTTGCTTCAATATAATTATCATACGACTCTATAGTAGCCGCATATATTTCTACTTTATCGCTTGCATTTATTCTTAACGCGACAAGAATAAAAATGACGAGGATTTTAAGCATTTACAACCAAAGTTTTTGCTGTTTTGTCGTGCCAAGTTTGGCGTGATGGATCCATCATTCCCCACAAAAAACCTAAGTAGAAAAACATCTCACTAATCACTCTAAATATTGCACGATTAAGTGAAGAGAGGACATTAGGGTTTTGTAGAGTTTTCACTTCAATAACCCTAATCTTCATAGCAAGCTTACCAAGCGATGCACCATATTGCATAATAAAAAAAGCTTGATAGATTATTTTTATAGCCATATACTCTAAAACAAAACTATTTGTTAAAGAGATCACCTCTTCCATGGTCTGTGCACTGGTAAATGAATCCCAAAGTGCAAATATTAATAAAAATGAAAGAAGTATCTCATCAATAAAAAATGCAAGTGATCGTTTTCTTATTGGAGCTAACGTAATATCTTCTCTGTGAAGTATAGTCTCTATCTCATCATTCAATATGTACTTCTCTACAGTGCTTGATATGCTATATCAGTACGTATCTTTTTACCAACAAAGTGTACTTGACCACATCTAAGATATGCTCTATCCCTAGCTTCTTTTATACTATCACCTAGGCCTACACAAACAAGTACTCTTCCTCCATCAGCATAGAGAACACCATCCTCTTTGCTAACACCAGCATATGAGATGTGTGTAAATTTATTTATCTCTTCGTGATGCACTTTATCAACAATAATTTCAGCAGGAGTAGAACTTGAATATGGGTAATTTTCGCTTGCCATAACAACTCCGACAGCATACTGAGAAGAAAACTCAACTTTAATCTCAGCTAAGCGATTTGTTGCAGCTTTATAAAACATACTACTTACACTTGATGTCATCAGCGGCATAAGAATTTCACACTCTGGATCTCCAAAACGAACGTTAAACTCCAGAGTAATAGGTTCACCATTAACAACCATAATACCGATAAACAGTACGCCCTCAAAAGGACTACCCTCTTTTTGCATACCATCTAATGTTGGGCGAATGATTCTATCTTTTACTTTTTGATAAAGCTCCTCATCAACTAGCGGTGTTGGAGCATAAGCACCCATCCCTCCAGTGTTTGGTCCCTCATCATTATTTAAAAGGCGTTTATGATCCTGTGCAGCTGGAAGAAGTATATAATCCTTACCATCACACACTGCAAACATTGAAAGCTCATACCCATCTAGAAACTCTTCGACAATTACCTTAAGTCCAGCATCTCCAAAACTCTTTCCGCTTAACATCTCTGAAATTGCAACTTTTGCTTCATCATGATTTTGTGCGATTATCACACCCTTGCCACCACAAAGACCATCTGCTTTTACAACTATTGGAGCAGTTAATGTATCTGCAAATTTAAAAGCATCTTCAATGGAAGCCGTTTCGATATAACGAGCTGTTGGAATACTGTATTTTGCTAAAAAGTTTTTCATATAAACTTTTGATCCCTCAAGCTGAGCAGCCTCTTTACTCGGACCAAATATCGTTAAGTTTTCTTTTTTGAAAATATCGACTACACCATCAACTAGTGGTGCTTCTGGCCCAACTATTGTTAACTCGATTTCATTCTCTTTTGCAAATGAAGCTAATTCGTAATAATCTTTAATACTTAAGTTTGTCCCTAAATCACTTGTAGCACCATTTCCTGGTTGAAAAAAGAGTTCATGCTCTTCATCTTCATTCAAAATTGCACGAGCGATTGAGTACTCTCTACCACCACTACCTAAGATTAAAATTTTCATTTACACTCCATATTATTTTTAAAATATTTAACTAAAACATTAACAATCTCTTAGATAAAGACTCTGGATAGATGAATAAGATGACCCAAATAGCCGTCTCGCAATTGGCTCGGTTCTAAAAGCCGTATTTGGGAGAAGAGAGGATTCTCTAACGGTGACATTTTCTCGCTAGAATTAACTGAGCTCAAACGAAAACACCAACACACAAAAAACCTACTAGTTCTCAAAATGTATATGTAGAACCCTCATATGTGCGATGTGTCGAACTACCCAGATCATCTATTAAAATTATACAAGAATCTTACTTGATTTAATTTTAGCTTTATTCGTATATAATACAAAATCAAATTATCCAAGGTTTCTTTATATGTCATATATCCCATTAATAGCTAGAATAGACTCTCTCCCGCCCCTGCCAGAGTCTGTTGTTAAAATTGAAACTCTTTTTGCTAAGGGGGATCCAGATATTGAAGATATTGTAAAGGTTATTGAGAAGGACCCCTCACTTACTGCAAATATACTCTCACAGGTTAATGCTCCCTATTATGGTTTTTCAAAGAGTATTATTTCTATCTTGCAGGCCGTTACACTTTTTGGATCAAGCAAGATACGTTCTATTGTACTTGCTTCAAGTATAAAACGAACATTTGATGTAGATTTGTCTCCTTATAATATTTCAACGGCTGAGTTTGCAAAAATAAGTGCAATGCAGAGTGAATTGATTTTTCAGTGGTATATGAGTATAGATATAGATTTAGCGAGAAATCTAACACCTATAGCATTTTTGATGGAAACTGGAAAAATATTAATATCTAAAGAGATTATTGAGACGAATAAAGTAGAAGAGTTTTTATCAGATATCTTAAAGTATAAAAATATATCTTATGTTGAGACTATTCATACTATGATGACAACTGCTCAGATAAATGCTTTAATTTTTGAACATTTAAATCTTAATGACACCTTCTATGAATGTATGAAATACTTAGATAATGAGGTAGAAATACCATCGCATATGAAAGAGATGGTCACAGCACTTCAAGTTGTACGTTTAGCTATAAATATGGAAGAGCAGTTAAGTGAAGAGTCCATAAACAGTGCTCTAGTACTCGTAAAAAAACACTCTTTAAATATAGACTCATTTAAAAGAGCTGTTAAGAGAATTCAACATAAATATTTTGATTAAATAAGCTTTAAGATTTAGTTAAATAAGTATCTATATCTTTAAGTAATTTTTCTAAAACCCCACTATAAAACTCTATAAAATCTTTCCAGTTGCTACGTGAACCTTTTTCAAACTCATACTCCATCGTAGCAGCACTTTCGCATAAGTTATACGCCCCGATATTAAGAGCTACGTCTTTAATATCCATAGCCATTCGCCTTGCTTGTTTAAAGTTATCATCTTCACATAGGCTCTTAAGTTTATCACTAGAGTTTGCATACATACTTTTAAAATCATTCAGTATGGATTTATAAAAGTCAACATCATTATTACACCTACCAAGGCCTATCATAACTGAGAGTTCTTCTAACTCACCTAACTCTTTTTTTAGAGCATTAGTACTTTGATTTATCTCTTTACGGACTACAGCAGGATGACTTAGGGTATCTATTATTTTTTTGTAAAAAATATCTACAATGATTGGTTTTGCAATGTGCCCTTGCATTCCCGACTCATATGCTTTTGTGATAGATTCATCCATTACATCTGCTGTTAATGCTAAGATTGGAAGAGAGTTATATTTGATACTTTTACGTATCTCTCTAGTTGCTTCATATCCATTGAGAAGTGGCATATTAATATCCATAAGAACTATGTCAAAATCAATATCTTTTCTTATTAAGTCTACAGCTTCTTGCCCATTTCTTACAAAAATAATCTCTATCCCTGTTTTAGCTAATAGTCCAGAGATAACCTTATGGTTTAGCTCATTGTCTTCAGCAACAAGCATCTTTTTTCCCACTAGCTTTTTAAATTTATCATTTGATTCAATTTTACGAGATCTTTGGTCAAGTTTCTTTACGACATAGAGGTCAATCATAAGATTTAAGATACTGTTTTGTGTACATGGCATATTTAAATATGCATCTACTTTTAAGTCTTGTACTAGGTTGTTAATATTATTGTTTATCCCACTTAATCCATTAAGAGTTACTACTTTCATACCTTTATCTATATTTTGCATTGTCTGTATTTTCTCTATTGCTACTTTAGTCAATCTCTCTTGATTAATGATAACAATGTCAAAATGTACATCTTTTTCTAATACAGCCTCCTCAAAAGAAGATATTGAAGTAGTTCTATAGTTAAAATAGCCTAATGATTTTATTATAGGAATAACATTTTTATTGGATGGATCAACTATTAATACTTTTTTGTTAAGCATTTTTGATGATGGCAATCGATATTGGCGTTGATTCTGAGAGTCTTTGAGTTTAAACTGTATATTAAATGTAAAAGTTGTCCCTATACCTTTTTTACTTTGAACTTTTATCTCTCCATGCATCATCTCTATAAGTTGTTTTGATATAGAAAGTCCTAATCCAGTTCCCCCAAACTCTCTTGATGTTGAGTCATCTGCTTGAAAGTAAGATGTAAAAACTTTATTTAACTCCTCATCGCTCATCCCTATTCCTGTGTCGGAGATAGAAAATTCTAATCGCAAATTCTCAGAATACTCAGATATCTTCTTCACCTCTAATGCTATCTCACCATCATGTGTGAACTTGACTGAGTTACCAAGAAGATTTATCAGAACTTGACCTAAACGTAAAGAGTCCCCAATGACTCTCGATGGAACATCATGTGCGATATCTAATGAAATATTTGTATTATTTTTCTGTGCACCTATTGTGTTTACACTGATTACATAATTAAGTATATCATTAATATTAAACTCGGATTTCTCAATTTTTAATTCGCCTGCTTCTATTTTTGAGACATCTAAAATATCATTAAGTAGGTTTAAAAGATGTTCTGATGAGCTTTCAATCTTTGTAATATAATCTTTTTGTACCTTTGTTAACCCTGTCTCCAAAACCAAGTGAGTTAAGCCCATAATTGCAGTCACAGGACTTCTCAGTTCATGACTTACATGTGCCATTATTTTATCTTTTTTACTTATCTCTTGATTAACTTGATTAAATTTCTCAACATTTATCATATCTTGATTTACATATGATTCAAGATCTTTTTTTTGTTTTACCAACACCCTTACAATCAGTAAAAGTATTATAAACAATGCAAAAGAGAGAATTTGAAATAGAAGGGAGTTATCTCCTTGAGGCTTATCAATTTCATTATATTTTTCAACTTTATCTACTGTGGTAGATGTACTATTTTGACTAAGAACTTCATCTTCTTTTTCATCTGTATGAATATACTCTTCATCTTCGCTATCATCTACATTTTCTTTAATTTCTATAGGTTTTTTTTCTATCTTTTGTGTTTTATAGTTGGGAACAACAGGAGTGACAGGTTCGCTAAACTCTTCTAACTCTTGCATATCCTCAGGTAAAGATTTTAATTTACTAACATATATACCTTCATACTCGGTACGTAAGATATCAAGTACTTTTTGTAGAACAGGTCTCTGAGTAAAGGGCTCAACAAGGGTAATATAATACTTACCTGATCTTCTCGTTTTAAATTCAAAATAGTTCTCAGCTTGCAAATCAACTAATGTATTATTATTCAAAACAAATTCATTGATTTTTGCTAAAGAGTCTTCGGCATGTTTTTGAGTTGGAAATGAACCTATTCTAATACTACGTATATACGAAGCATTTAAAATAGTTGAAAAGAGGGTAAATAGTATAAATAATGATATATATTTCATCAATAACCTTAAAAAAATTGGTATTACTATATCAATGCAGTAGTTCCATGCAACTCTTTATAGTTGTTTCTTGGGATATTTTATATTCTATATGCTTTGGTATAGCTTTAGCACTGCTTCTTCCAATCACTATCACATCGTTTGTTTTAGAAATCTTATGATATTTTAAAAAGCATTTTATGCTTGATGGTGATGTAAATATTAAAGTATCATTTTGTGATACACAAACATTTTTTATATCTTGAGAACACTCACTCTCATAAACTATAACTTCATCAATATTATATCCATCACTCAAGCACTCTTTAGTAAAGTCAGATGCTACCACCTTGGCTCTTAAGTAGAGCCATTTTATATCTTTAGGGTGACTCTTTATTATAGATGAAAGGTTATCCCCATAGCCACTACCTAAGCTTAAAACTTTTCCACCTAGTTCTTCAAAGCTTTTTGCACTTTGGGTTGAAATACAGAGTGCTTTTTTTTCTATATATTCTGCTCTTTCATATTGAGAGAGTGCATTAGAGACTTGCTTGGACGTGATAATTAAATAATCATATTTTGAAAAGTCGATCTCTGGTTTTAGAAGTTTTATATCAAGAGAGTTTATGCTAATGGCATCTGCATGTGAAGAGGTAGAAAAAAGGTAAACTTTTTTTTGCATGAATAGATAGGAGTTTTACGTCCTATTCCCACTCTATTGTTGCAGGTGGCTTAGAGGAGATGTCATAAACAACTCTATTTATTCCATCTACTTCATTAATAATACGACGAGAGATTCTCTCAAGTAGATCATGTGGAAGGTGTGCGAATGTAGCAGTCATTCCATCAACCGCTTCAACAACTCTTACACATACTGTGTTATCATACGTACGATTATCACCCATAACGCCAACTGATTTTACATTCAGTAAAACTGCAAATGCTTGCCATGTTTTAGCATAGTACCCACTAGCTTTTAACTCATCGAGTAAAATTACGTCAGCCTCACGTAAAATAGTCAAATCAGGAACATTAACATCACCCATTATTCTAATGGCAAGGCCAGGACCAGGAAATGGATGACGATTAATCATAGACTCTGGTAACCCAAGTTCTAATCCAATTTTACGTACCTCATCTTTAAATAATTCGCGAAGTGGTTCTATAAGTTCGAAATCCATCCAGTCAGGTAATCCCCCAACATTGTGGTGAGACTTGATTACTTCAGATGGGCCATTTACAGAGATAGACTCAATGACATCAGGATACAGAGTACCTTGTGCTAAAAACTTAATACCATCATGTTTTTTAGCCTCTTTTTCAAATTCTTCTATGAATGTGTGCCCTATTATCTTACGTTTTTGTTCAGGATCAGATATACCTTCTAGTTTACCAAGAAAGTTATCTACTGCATCAACAGTAATCAGTGGTGTTTTTAAATTTATCTTGAATACTTCTTCAACTTGTTCACGTTCACCTTTTCTGAGCAATCCGTTATCTACGAACACTGGAATAAGTTGATCGCCAATAGCTTCATAAAGCATAGCCGCAACAACTGAACTATCAACCCCACCACTTAGTCCACAAAGTACTTTACCAGTTCCCACTTTTTCACGAATTATTTTGATTTGCTCTTTTAAGAAGTGTTCCATTTTCCATTTTTCTGTAACGCCACAAATATTTTTTGCAAAGTTGCGAAGCATGAGGTAACCCTCTTCTGAGTGCTGAACTTCCGGATGAAACTGCATAGCATAAACACGTTTTTCTTCATTAGCGATTGCTGCATATGGAGAATTATCTGAAGTTGCTATTGGTGCGAAACCCTCTGGAAGAACATCTACTTTATCAGAGTGACTCATCCAAACGATTCTCCCATCATCACAATCAGCTAAAAGTGGAGAAGCAGTTTCTAATTTTAATTCTGCTTTTCCATACTCATGATGAGAAGAGCGAATCACAGAACCACCAAAATCTACGGCAATTCTTTGCATACCGTAACAAATACCAAGAACGGGTATACCCATAGAGTATACACCTTGATCAACCTCATAAGCATCTGCGTTATAAACAGAAGAGGGGCCACCACTTAAAATAATACCTTTAGGATTTTTAACCTTAATATCTTCTACTGAAGTATGATATGGAAGAATTTCACAATAAATTTTATCTTCACGAAGACGACGAGCTATAAGTTGTGTGTATTGAGAACCGAAATCTAGAACAATAATGCTTACATTTGTCATGTTGATGCCTTTAATAGTAATGAGGTAATTAATTATGAAAGGATACCAAAAACAAGATTAATTTTTGATTTACGAGAAGGGTGTCGCATTTATATAATTAAACGCGACATTAAAGAGTTTTTTAGTAAAGACCTAAAACTTCAAATTGAACATACCATACAGCAATAGAAGCAATATAGCCAACTAAAATTGTCCATGAATGTTTCATATGTGCACCAAATGTATAGATACCGTGAAGTCTACCCATTACACCTACACCTGCAGCTGAACCAAAAGAGATTAAACTACCACCAATACCTGCTGTTAGTGTTACAAGTAGCCATTGGTCAAGTCCCATACTAGGAGACGATTTTAAAATTGCACTCATAACTGGAACATTATCAACTATAGCAGAAAGAAAACCTACACCTATATTTGATACAGTTGGACCAAATGATTCATATAAATTGTGAATATAGTGTAAGAATCCTAAAAAGTGTAGTGCCCCAACAGCTGATAATATACCAAAGAAGAAAAGGAGTGTATCATTTTCAACTTTTTGCATATTTACATAAATATTAAAGCTATTTCTTCCTGTTTTCGTAAGCTGAACTGAGTAGAGCTTAAGTATAGCCATACCAAACATCATACCCCACATTGCAGGGAAATGGAAAAACTGGTGACCTAAAACAGCCATTGCTATTGTAGCCACACCAAGATATGCAACCACCATTCCACCATCACAAACTACTGGTTTCTCTTCAGTTGAAGCATCAAAAGGTGGCTGTCCACTTGGAATAGACATACTAAGTAAAAATGCAGTAATAACCCATCCAACTACAGAAGCAGGAAAAAGGTATAAGAAGTCAACAAACTCACCCTTTCCAGCAGTCCATGCCATTAGTGTTGTAATGTCACCAAATGGAGACCATGCACCACCAGCATTTGCAGCAACAACAATGTTTATAGCACCAGGAACTAAGAATGCAAGATTTTTCTTATCAATCGTAAAAAGTACAGTAGAGAGGATAAGTGCCGTAGTTAAGTTATCTGCAACTGGTGAGATAAAAAATGCTAAAAGACCTGTAAGCCAGAAAAGCTTTTTATATGTGTACCCTTTTGAAACAAGCTTATACTTCATCAAGTCAAATACACCACGTTCTATCAGTGTTTCAATGAAAGTCATTGCAACAAGTAAGAAGAAAAATATCTCCGCAATTTCTAAGATAAGAAGCTCTAACTCATCATGAAGAGCATCAGGATTCATACCATTTATGGCATGATAAATACCAATAAGCATAAACATAAATGTACCAGCAAAAAGAGCAGGTTTTGCTTTGTTTACCTCGTATTTATCCTCTGTCGCAATAAAATAATAAGCTATTATAAAAACAGCTAAACTTAACCAACCCACCCATTCTGTTGCTAGACTTACATGTGTAACTGCTTGAGCTACACCTTCAACTACTGAACCATGTTCCATTATATCTCCTCTTGTATTGTATGAACGCCAATTGATTTATCACGTGAGAGTGCCCCTAAAACTATCTCTCTCGCTGTCAATAAACGAAATTTAAGTAGTGTACCAATATTTTCATTTAAAAGTGCATTAATTTGTTCCAATGCATCATTTAATCCTGATTTTGTTCTTATTATGGAAACATTCTCCCACATAATTTTTCGTAGTTGATTTTTCTTAGCCTTATCATCTTTTAGACTCATAACTTCATCCGTTACGTCAAACTCTACTAGTTCTTTGTCTTCATCCCTGCTCAATATATCTTCAACGGCTCTTTTAGCAAATACCAAGCCTTCAAGTAAAGAGTTTGATGCAAGTCTATTTGCTCCATGCACTCTGGTAGAAGCAACTTCACCTATTGCATAAAGGTTTTTTACACTTGGAACTCTCGCATTTAAATCGCTTCGGATACCCCCAATTGCATAATGAAATGCCGGAGATATTGGAACTCTTTGGGAAGGCACTTTAAAACCTAAGCCTCTTAAATTTTCACATATATTTGGAAATCTATGAGCAAAATACTCATCACTAAACTTATCAAACGCCAAATAAACCTGCATGCCAGTCTTCTTCTTATAAAGGTAGATAGCTTTACTTACAATATCTCGAGACGCCAACTCCCCACGTTCATCATAATCAAACAAAAATCTTCTACCATTTTCATCTTCTATAGTCGCGCCTTCTCCACGCAGTGCTTCTGTTAAAAGCATTTTTTGAGCATTGTCACTTTTTACAAATACAGTTGGATGAAACTGTAACATCTCCATTCTATCAAGCTCTATGCCTTTTACAACGCAAAGTCCTTGAATGTCAGCACTAATACATGGTGCGTTTGTGTGATACTCATAAAGTGACCCTAGTCCTCCACTCGCAATGATAATATCCTTGGCATAGATATTTCTACTCTCTCTGTGATCTAAGACTGTAACGCCATGACAAACGCCATCTTTTATGAGTAGATCAACTACTCTAGCGTCACCAAGCATAGCGTGAGGATTTCTCTCAAGTAAAAAATAGTGAATATATCTTCCTGTCGCATCACCTCCAGCATGAAGTATTCTCTCACATGAGTGTGCCGCTTCTTTGGTATAAAGCAACTCCCCATCTTCACTTTTATCAAACTCAAAACCAAGGTGGATGAGATTTTCTATCTCCAAAAGAGAATTTTTACTCAAAATATCAACAGCTTCACTATCGCATAGTCCTGAACCAGCCTCTAATGTATCTTTTATATGTGATGGGATATCCGCTTCATCTCTAGCCAAAGCTACGCCGCCTTGCGCGTAAAAGGTATTACACTTAAACGTTTCGCGTTTATTTATTATTAAAACTTTTTTATTCTTTGGTAGCTTCATAGCAGCGTATAAACCCGCAATGCCCGCTCCAATTATAATTACGTCGTATCTAAACATTAATCACACTTCTCACTAGTTAAATTTTCGTCACTTTTTTTTATTGTAAAACTTATATTTTCATTATTTTCATATATTTTATCTTCATAATAGGGAGAAGCTTTATAGCCACAAGCACTAATACTTAATAAAAAGATTGTTATAATAAGCAGATGAAAAATGCTGCTCAAATTATTAATTCCATTCAAGATAAACCTCAATTTACAAAACTCGCTAAATTCAAATGCATTAAAAAAATCCAATCAATCTTTGTACCCGCTCTTCAAAAAATGATAAAATTCGCATATATAAAGAATGATACACTATTTTTTGTTTTAAATCACCCGGGTGCTAAGCAAGAGTTCGATAATAATATACAAAATATTAAAAGTGCTTTAAATTTTCACACACCAGACGAATGTAAAGAAACTCCTATAAAAGAGATTAAAGCATTTGTAACACACACTCCAGATATAAAATTAGATATTGAGCCAAAAGAGTTACAATTATATAGTGAAAGAGCAAGTGGTGATATTGAAGTAAACATAAAAGATGAAAAACTAAGAGCTCTAGCAAAAAGTATACAAGAGATAATCAAAAGGCATCACAATTCTTGAACAAACTATAAAACAACTTCCATCATCCCCTGGTATTTATCAATATTTTGACAAAAACAGTCGTCTACTCTATATTGGTAAGGCAAAGAATCTTTCAAATCGCGTGAAGAGTTATTGGCAATTTACGCCTACCCTTTGTGCTAATTCGAATCTATCTCTGAGAATAAAAAAGATGATAGAACAGACTGTTTCTATGAACTATATAGTTGTTAACTCTGAACATGATGCGCTCATACTAGAAAACTCACTCATTAAGCAGTTAAATCCAAAATACAATATTTTACTCCGTGATGATAAAACCTATCCATACATATATTTAGATAAATCTCAAAAGTACCCGCGTTTCGATATAACACGAAAAATCATTAATTCAAAAGACATACTCTATTATGGCCCCTACTCTATTGGAGCTAGAGATATTTTAGACTCTGTATATGAACTCACAAAACTTGTACAAAAAAAAGGGTGCCTGAAATCAAAAAAACTATGTTTATACCATCAAATAGATAAGTGCCTTGGTCCCTGCGAGCTTCCAGTTACAAAAGAGAGGTACCAAGAAGAGATAGATAAAGCCACCTCATATATAAAAAATAAAAAGACATTAATACATAAACTCCAAGAAAAGATGGAGTTTTATGCAGATGAGATGCGTTTTGAAGAGGCAGCAGAGCTGCGTGATAGAGTACAAAAGATAAGTAGGTCAGAAATTACTAGCGATATTGACTTTGCCACTAATGAAGATTATGATATTTTTGCGGTAAGAAACACCTCTTCTAAAGCAGTGGTTGTGAGAATATTTATGCGTTCAGGTAAAATCATATCCTCCTCTCATGATTATATTAATATTAATGAAGGTTTTGATGAAAATGAGCTTCTATTTAGAGCTCTACTAGATTTCTACAAGGATATAAAACCCCCAATCATAGCTCCCATACTCATCTCTAAAGATTTAGAAGAACTTAACCTACTGCAAGAGCATCTAAGTAGGATTTTTGAACGTAAAGCATCTATATCGAGGCCCTTAAGAGGAAAAAGAAAAGATCTTATAGAGCTGGCTATACTAAATGCCGATGAACTTTTAAACAGAGATAAAAATGTAAACAACACAAAAATCCTCCATGAGATTCAAGAGTTATGTAGTCTAGAGAAACTTCCAAGTCGTGTTGAAGTCTTTGACAACTCACATATGTCAGGAGTTGCAACTGTAGGGGCTATGATAGTGTATGAAAACTCCAAGTTTGACAAAAAGTCTTATAGGACTTATCACTTAGAAGCCAAAGATGAGTATGCACAGATGAGAGAAACACTCACAAAGCGAGTCAATAGTTTTACTAAGAGTTCTCCTCCAGATTTATGGATTCTCGATGGTGGGGCTACCCTTTTAAAGCTAGCTATTGAAATACTAAACTCATCTTCTGTCTTTATAGATGTTATAGCCATTTCAAAAGAAAAAGTTGATGCAAAAGCTCATCGAGCAAAAGGCAAAGCAAACGACATCATTTATACAAAAGATGACCTTTTTAGATTAAAAAATAGCGATAAAAGACTACAATGGGTTCAAAATTTACGAGATGAAGCACATAGGTCGGCTATAACCTTTCATAAAAAAACAAAATTAAAACTTGACCAAGAGAGCAAGCTTCTTAATATGTATGGCATATCAGAGGCAAAAGTCAAAAAGCTCCTGCAACACTTTGGAACATTCAACGAGCTTAAAAACCTAAGTATTGAGGAAATAAGTACTGTTTTAAATGTAAAAGATGCAAAAACTATAAAAGAATATTATAAATAAGTTTTTTTTTCACTTGATTATGTTATATTTATGAGGATTCTAGTTTTTACTTAACACAAGGTATTTTTAATGAATAAAGTAACACCGGTTAATAAAGAGCATATTTTTGAAGCTAATGTCATCATTAGTCAAACAGATGCTAAAGGTATTATTACATATGCAAACAAGGCATTTTGTGAAGTATCAGGATATAAGGTAGATGAATTAGTGGGAACTTCTCATAATATTGTCAGACACCCAGATATGCCAAAAGTTCTGTTTTCAAGAATGTGGGAAACAATCAAAGGTGGTCAAGTTTGGAATGGCCTTATCAAAAACCTTCGAAAAGATGGGCTTTACTATTGGGTTGACACAGAAATACTTCCTATAAAAAATTCTGATGAAGAGATTACAGGTTATATAGCTGCAAGAAAAATTGCCTCAAGAAAAGATATTAATGAGAATAAAGAAGCATACAGTAAAATGCTCGATACTCAAGAGTAAAGGGGTAAAGATATATGTTAATTTATAATTACCAAAAAGAGTTTTTAGGAATTGATGAAAGAGATTTAAGACTACTCGGTTTTAATAATCTTGCACAACTAAAAACTGAAGTTTCAGATTTTGCAGACCTGTTTGTAAAAACACCAGGATATATACATAATTTTAAACATGTACATTGGATAGACTTTATTACATGTGCTGAATCAAACGAAGAATCAAAAGTTATCATTAATGTTAACTCAAAAAACTACAGATCTACTATTACAATTACAACTGCTTACCTAGTTGATAGTCCATCACAAAAAGCATTTTTAATAAACCTAAATAATATTCATGAGTTGAGCCTAGATGATAGTAAAAGAATATCAGGCGATATAGTTGAGCGACCGCAGATCCACAACGAAAGCCCAAAAGAGATTTTCAACACACCTGAATTTGAAGACTATGCACAGCCACAAGTAAAATCTTCATCCCTAACATCAGACCCATATGAAATACCACTTGATGTTGACATGGGTTCTGATATGGACATACAGGATGATATTTCATTAGTACCAGAAGAAGTGAAACCTACTCGTATCCAAGAGGCTCCGCAAAGTGCTAAGAGTTCAGATGAAGCACAAATGATGGATATAAATGACCTTAGTCTAGATGTTGCTATGGATGATTTTCCTGAACTTGAAGAAGAAAAGCCAGAGGTAGTTGCACCAAAACAACCAAAAACAAGAGTTGAAGTCTCTTCTGAAACTTATGATAATGGCTACATTTATGATCCACATGTAGCATCAAATGAACTTGGTCTTCCTATTGACCTTATTGAAGAGTTTATAGAAGACTTTATAGCACAGGCTAAAGAGTTTAAAGAGGCTCTATATAACTCACTCAGAGAATCTGATTTAGATAATGTAAAAATACTCTCACACAAATTAAAAGGTGTTGCTGCGAACTTGAGAATTGAAGATGCTTTTGAAGTTCTTGCAATCATCAATACCAACGCAAATGTTACTGTTATAAAAGAAAACCTAGACACCCTATATAAAATTATTGCAAAATTGGCCGGTGAAAGTATCGAAGTACAGCATGTAATAGAAACCGATGATGAGCCCCATATTGATGAGCCAGAAGAAGAAATCAATATAGATACCGATGAACTTACGATTGATTTCAAGGATGAAGAAGAGACTATTGATATAGTAGATTCTAAAGAACCCGAAGAAGAGATTAAAATAGATGCAGATGAACTCACTATTGACTTTAAAGATGAAGAGGATCTATTTGAAAAAGAGACTATTGATATAGTAGACTCTAAAGAATCCCAAGAAGAGATTAAAATAGATACAGATGAACTCACTATTGATTTTAAAGATGAAGAAGATCTATTAGAAAATGAGACTATTGATATTGTTGATTCAGAAGTACCCCAAAAAATAGATGTTGCTGAACTAGCAGATGATGTATACAGTGATGATACTCCAGTAGAGATTGAAGCTGAAGACAATCTATTCACAGATGAAATAGTATCTGTAGAAGAGAATGAGTTATTGGTTGAAGAAGATGATAATGGAGTAGAGATAATTTTAACTGACGACTCAGAACTTCATACTGATGAAGATCTAATAGAAATAGAAGAAGAGTCTCCAGAAGAAGCAATAGCTGTTGATTATAAAAAAGAGAGTATCGCAAATGAAATAGGCTTAGATTTAGATAGTTTTAATGAACTATTAGAAGATTATTTTAATGAAGCTAAAGAGATGTTGCAAGCAATGCAAAGAGATCTAGAAAACTCAGAGATAAAAGCAATAAAACAACAAGCACTAAAATTAAAAGGGATGAGCGACAATATGAGAATGACTTCTTTTACAACAGAGCTTGAGACTCTTATCCACTCATCAGATGAAAAAGAGATATCCAATGCTATTAGCAAAATTGATGCAACCATTGCATACATGAAAAAAGGAGCTTAAAGGATGCAATTAGGACTTAAAAATAGACTAAGACTTATAAGTTTACTTCCAATTATTATTTTATTTGTCATCACAAGTTACTTTGTTTATAACTCTTATGAAAATTATAGAGCTGCACAAATACTCCAGGATAAACTTTCTGAGAATAGAGAACTTAATATTTTAGTAAATAACATTTCAAGAGAACGTGGTATGACCGTTATGTATTTAGGTAATTCATCTAAAAACACACTCAAGTCACTTATCAAACAAAGAAAAGTTGTTAATGAAAAAGAAGCACTCTATATGAGTAATATCAAAAACAATGAAGCACTTCATGATCATTCAGAAGGCATGGTCAACTGCTCGACTTGTCAAAGTATAGAAGCACTTAGTGAGTCTCTCAGCCAGATAAAAGAGACACGACTTCTAGTTGATGAACATGCTACAAACTTTGAAGATGTTTACAAAACTGTATATGGTGCAGCCCAACATAAGGCTATATCAAGACTTGAAGAGATTACATCAAACCAGCTAGACTCAGAGATTAATGCGTATGCAACTGAGTATATTTCTCTAGTACGTGCTGCTGAGTTTACTTCTGCAGAGCGTGACTTTATCTCATTTGCTATTGCGCGTGGTTCTGAGTTTGAAGAGGGAGAAGTAAACAGTTGGATCTCACTAATTGCTAAAGCGGATGCATTTACCTATGATACTTTAAAAAATAGAGAGCTTGTCACTCAACTAAACGCTATCTTTAAAAATGAAGATACTTTAGAGTTATTTGAAGACATCAACACTGAAAGAACGGCTATTTTATCTGCTGCCGTTAGTGGTGACTTTGAGACAACTTCTGGTATCTGGTTTACTATGCTATCTGAAAAAATGAATAGTATCTCTAGTGCTGAAGAGATTGTTCTAACAGCAATGGATAATAGAGCTATTACAGTACAAGAAGAAGCTCTCCAGTTCCTTACAATTACATTAACTGTTTGGATTGTATCTACACTTCTTGCAATACTTGGTTACTTACTATCTAATGAGATTGCAACAAATATTAAAAACCTTGAAGATGTCTTAAAAAGGGTTGCAAAAGATACAAATGAAAGTGGAGGAAGCGTAGATATTAACCTCCATACTGCAAAAGGAACACTTGAAGCCTATGAGCTCCTCGAGCGAATTATTGAGCAAACTAGACTTGATAAAGAGTCTGCTCAAGAAGCAAGTGAAGCAAAATCTATGTTCCTCGCAAATATGTCTCATGAGATTCGTACTCCACTTAATGGTATTGTTGGTTTTACTGAACTTCTAAAAGATACAGGACTCGAAGAAGAGCAATCTGAGTTTGTTGAAATCATTGAAAAAAGTTCTGAAAATCTTCTTGAGATTATCAATAATATTCTTGACCTTTCAAAAATTGAAAGTAATAAGCTTGAAATCGAAGATATCGCCTTTAACCCGAGTGAAGAGTTTGAAAGTGCTGTTGATGTTTATGCAGTTCGAGCAAGTGAAAAACATATTGACCTCGGTTGTTTTATTGATCCTCAGCTTGAGCATCCTATTAAAGGTGATCCAACTAAGATTAAAGAGGTTATCATTAATCTTTTATCTAATGCTGTTAAGTTTACAAGTAGCTCTGGTGCTATAAATGTTGACATTAGAAAAGTAGCATGCGATACAGAAGGTATAACAAGAGTTAGATTTGAAGTACAAGATAGTGGAATCGGTGTAACTAGTGAGCAAAAAGCAAGAATATTTGATGCATTTTCCCAAGCAGATACATCAATTACTCGTAAATATGGTGGTACTGGACTTGGTCTTACAATTTCTAGTAGATTTATTGAGCTTATGGGTGGACAACTTGATCTTCACAGTGAACCAGGAGAGGGAACTACATTCTTCTTTACTATTGATTTTGAAGAGATAGAAACACTTAATGAAAGTATTAAAGGATCATTCTCAAGTATAAATGCACTAGTTCTAGAGTCATCTCATAAAACTAAACGCCAAGAGACTTACCTTCGTGAATATCTTGACTTTTACGGAGTAAGCTATACATCGTTTAAAGATCTAAACGAGCTTAAAACATTAGAGAGACAAGTAAGTTATGACCTACTTTTTGTAGATTATGATTATGCCGACGAATCTTCACTTAAAGCATATAGCGACGTATCTCAAGAGTTAATTTTACTTACTAAATCGTACTTCATGAAGAAAATCGACACTATGAATTTAGAGATATTTAAAACTGTTTATGAACCTCTTAATAACTCTAAAATAAAGCAAGCACTAGAGAATTACCATAGTGAAAACTTTAATGCTAAAAAAGCAAAGAAGATAAATAGAACAAAGTTTAATGCTGAAACGTCAAAATTTAATGCAAATGTTTTAGTAGCTGAAGATAATATAATTAATCAAAAGTTGATTAAAAGAACCCTAGAGGATATTGGTCTTACAATTACCATCGCATCTAATGGTCTTGAAGCTTTCCAAAAGAGAAAAGATGGAAACTTTGATCTTATCTTCATGGATATACAGATGCCTTTCTTAGATGGAATGGAGTCTACAAAAGAGATACTAGAGTATGAAGAGGTTTATAATCAGCCTCACGTACCTATCTTAGCATTAACAGCTAATGCACTCAAAGGTGATAGAGAGAGATTCTTAGAAGCTGGATTAGACGAGTATACAACAAAACCTCTTGTGCGTTCAGAGATTGTTTCACTTTTAAATCACTTTCTAGCTGATTATATTGTAGACACTTCTACTCCTCCACAGAGAAAACCTACTGCAGAGACTACACCAGCAGTTAAAGCCGAACCTGTTAAAAAAGAGGTAATGGCTGCTAAAGAACCTGAAGAAGTTGTTGAAACTATACAAGAGAAGACTCCAGAAGAGATTCCTCTAATCGTAGAAGAGGTTCCTGAAGTTGTAGTGAAGGAGACACCTCCAGCTATTGAAGAGTTAGCAGTTTTAGATGAGATTGTAATTGATAATGAAGATATAGAACAAGAAGTTATTATCGAGGAGATTCCTGTTCCTGTTAAAGAAGCTCCAGTTGAGATTGAAGAGATAGAAGAGATTGTAGAAGAGTCAATCCCAGAGTATAAAGCTGATATTTTACTCTCTAAAAAGAGTTCATTCGAAACAAAACTATTTACAAAAATTTTAGATCTACTAGGTTATAGCTATGAGATAGCAAAATCAACTGATGAATTAAATATCATGATTCAAGAAAATGCTTATAAGCTTATTTTGATAGATAAAGAGTGTAGTGGATTAGATCTCAAAGACTTTTCACAGCTTGTTAAAGCTTCTAATGAGCTCATAAAGTTAAAATCAAATATTTTACTTCTTACAGATCCAGCAATGCCTGAAGATCCAGATGATGCACTTTATGTAGATGAAAATATAAAAAATGTTGTTAACAAAGATTTATTACGACTACTAATAGAAAAATTTATTTAAGGACCCTGTAGATGATTAAAGAGAATATGGTAGTTTTAGCAGTTGATGATGATATGATCAACTTAAAACTACTAAAATCAATGCTTATGAAAAGTGGAAATGTAAAAGAAGTAATAGAGGCAAAGAATGGTTCTGATGCTATTGGCCAGCTAAAGAGTCGTGATGATATTGACCTTATTTTACTCGATATCATCATGCCTATAATGGGTGGGATAGATATGCTTAAAGTAGTACGAGCTGATGATAATCTTCGTCAACTGCCAATCATAGTACTAACAACTGATGAGACAAAAAAAGTGGAAGCTTTGGAGTGTGGAGCAAATGGCTTTTTAATGAAACCTATAAGAAATGATGATCTTCTGAAAAAAATATCGACGGTAATCGTTTAAATATTATCTTTAAAACAAGCCTATATAAGGACTTGTTTTAAAACTTCTTCTACTCTAGTTACACCAATAATCTCAATACTATCTTGAACTTCTTTAGGAATATCTTCTAGATCTCTCTCATAATTTTTTGCAGGAATTAAAACTTTTGTCATCCCGGCTTTATGAGCAGCAATAAGCTTCTCTTTTAATCCACCGATCGGAAGTACATCTCCGCTTAAAGACACTTCACCAGTCATAGCAACTTCTGAACGTATCTTTTTAGAGCTCAGGATTGACGATATAACACTCACCATTGCTATACCTGCACTTGGACCATCTTTTGGTGTTGCACCATCTGGAACATGAATATGAAGATCGTAGCGTTTATACACTTCACTAGGGTCAATAACAATACCATCTTCTTTTTCTTTAAATGTCATAGGTAGATTATCAGTAGAAATTTTAAGCTTTTTCGTGTCTATTAATGTTTTAACAACACTCATAGCAATACGAGCTGACTCTTTCATAACTTCGCCAAGACTACCTGTAAGTTGCATGCCACCTTTGCCTTTGATACGTATGCTTTCAATTTTTAAGACATCTCCACCAACTGCAGTCCATGCAAGACCATTAACAACACCAACAACTGCAACTTTGTCAGTTTTTTCAATTTCAAAAACACTTTTATCAAAGAACTCTTTTAAATTCTTTAGTGTCACCGAAACTTTTTTAACATCGCTATGTTGCAGTATCTCTTTTGCAACTTTTCTACTTAAGTCGGCTAAACGGCGACGAAGGTTACGAACGCCCGCTTCTCTCGTGTAGCTATGTATCAACTCTTTTAAAGCTGGTTTTGAAATATTAAGCTCTGACTTTTTAAGACCATGTTTTTTTATCTCTTGAGGAAGTAGATAACGCGAAGCTATTTCAAACTTCTCCTGAGGAGTATATGAGCTTACAGATATAAACTCCATTCTATCACGAAGTGGAGCTGGTATACGGCCAACATCGTTTGCCGTAGCTATAAATATTACGTTGCTTAAGTCCAAATCAAAATTTAAATAATAATCTCGAAATTCATTGTTTTGTTCTGGGTCTAAAATCTCTAAAAGTGCCGCAGTTGGATCACCACGTTGTGAACGAGAAACCTTATCTATCTCATCAAGAACGATAACCGGATTCATTTTCTTAGCGTCTATTAAACCTTGCGTTATGCGTCCAGGCATTGCTCCAACATAAGTACGACGATGTCCACGAAGCTCATTTACATCTTCAAGTCCACCAAGAGCTATACGAATAAGTGGGCGCTTTAACGCAGTAGCTATAGAGTTAGCAAGTGAAGTTTTACCTACACCTGGAGGTCCTGAAAAACAGAGGATAGCCCCTGCACTCTTTTTATTATTGATCCCACGAAGTTCAAGTAACTCTTTAACCGCAAAATACTCAACTATACGTTTTTTAGGTTTTTCAAGTGAAAAGTGATCTTTATCAAGTTGAGCTTCTACATTATCTATATGGAGTGATTTTTTAGAAATCTCACCAAAAGGGATATCTAAAACCCACTCAAGATAAGTCTGAGTCATTGAAGAGTCTGATGAATCTGGATGCATTCGTGAGTAACGCTCGAGTTGCTTATTTATCTCTTTATAAGCATCTTTAGTCATCTTCTCTTTTTTAGCTTCAAGTTTTTTTCTATACTCTTCTATCTCTTCATCTCTAGAGTTGTCTGTTCCAAGCTCTTTTTGAATCTGTTTTAGTTGCTCTTTTAAAAAGTACTCTTTATTCACTTTTTCTATATGAGTATGTACCTTTGAACGTATCTCTTTTTGAAGTTTATTTGCTTCTATTTCATCTATTAGGTAATCTATAAGATCTAAAAATCTTTTTTCAGTATCAAGTTCTACAAAAAGGTTGTATGCTTGTTCTTTTTTCAATTTTACAGTTGAGCATATTAAATCTATAATGCGATTATGGTCATGATTTTCTTCTATAGTTTTAAGTAAATCGGGTGGGAAGTAATTACTAACGCCGGAGAGAGTTCTCACCTTTTCTCTAAGTACTTCAAGAATTGCATCAACTTTAAGTGAATGTACTTCAGTTGGTTCCATTACCGAAACATGAGCTATAAGCGGGTTTGCTGAAACTTCATACATAGATTTTGCACGAGCCAGACCTTGAAAAAGAACTTTTACTCTACCATCAGGAAGGGCTACTTTTCTCATTATAGAGCCAATAACACCAGCATCATACAGAGACTCAAAGTCACGTTTACCAGAATGCGATGGCTTAGTCGTACAAACTATAACTAAAGAGTTCTCTTCTATAGCCTTAGTTGCTGCACTAATATTCTCTTCATCACTTAAGAAAAGTGGTGAAATCATAAAGGGGTATAAAAAAAGTTCATCCTCAGCTATTACTGGTATATCTGCTGGAAACTCTCCATAATTACTTAGTTGCATACATTATCACCTTATATTTATTTTGTTGTATTTGTTTCTTTTACAGAGTTGCGTGAAACTACACTCTGTGTCTCAGGTATTAGATACTCATACCAACTAGATGTGCCATCACCTTCAAACCACTCTCTATACCATGGTGTATCTGCTCTATCAATATTATTCCATTCTATCCATGGTTGAGGCTTTATATCACGATAGTACTGTTCACTTTTAGGTTTATCAAGTCTACCATATAGAGATGCAATACTCTCATTGAGTGCTGCATCAGCCATATAAAGGTTCGTAATCATGCTGTCGATAGAGCTCAAGTACATAGAGTTAGAGTAGTTATATCTAAACTGCTTTGCTTCAAGAATTGCATCGTTTATCAGAACTTGATCACGTCTTGGATTTGGCAGAGCCAAATATTTTGCTTTTATCTTTAAAAACTCCGCAAACTCTTTCTCATTAGGATTTGCATAGCGTTTAATATACTCATTTAAAAAATGCTCACTTAAGAGATACTCTTCATACTGCATATGTGCGATAGCAAGTATCATAGTTGCCTCTGGTAAAAGAGGTGAGCCTATATGCTCTCCTTGAAGTGAGGAATAATAGTTATCTGCTTTGTCAATAGTTCCATCTGATATAGCTTCAATTATCTTTGCATACCAAAATAGAGCTGGCTTATTATACTCATCTACTTCTTTTGCACAGCCACTAAACAAAATTAGTATTGTAAAAAAAGTAAGTATTAATTTTTTTTGTATTATCATAAAAAAGTATTCCTGTATTTTATATAAGTTGTTATTTTATCTAAAAGAGTTATATATCTCTTTAAAGTAGGTACAAATTATGCTTTATTAAGTTTAATACAAACATTATGCACAAGGGTTTTAAATGAAATTTGATATATCAGTACCTCTTTTAGGTTTCGAAGATGTAAAAGAAGTTGAACTACAAAAGATTGATGATATCTTTATGAAAATGGTATCTTGTAAAGATGAAAATATATCTTTTACTATGATAAATCCTTTTGTTTTAAGAGAGTATGACTTTGAAGTTCCCCAAAATATCAAAACACTACTAGATATCTCAGAAAAATCAAACCTTCTTATCTTAAACATTGTACTTATACAAACGCCAATAGAAGATTCTATAGTCAATTTCATAGGCCCTGTAATTTATAATACGGATAATAACAAAGCCGCACAAATCATTCTAGCCGACTCAAAAGAGTATGGCGTTGCTGAAAAGATTTCTGATTTTTTAAATAAAGAATAATAATTTAATACTACTTTTATAATTAGATACTTTATAGATAAAATAGCTTATTTTAAGCTTTTTCAAAGCTAATCGGGAAGATAATGTAATATTATAAGTAATAATTACTACTGAGCCCCGTTGTTTTGTGCTGTAATTTTTACTCTTTTATAGGAGTCCACCATGAAGTCTTTTTACACACTTTTTTTACTTTTTAATATTTTTTTCTTGCCTTTGTCGCTTAATGCAGCCGTATTTGATCCGTGTACAAATACATTTGAAGGGCCTTTAAACTCTCTGCCTGGCGGTAGCATAACCTTTGGTGCCGCTACAGTAACTGGAACTTCCCCCATAGGTCAAGTAATAAGTACTAATATAAATAACGGCAATGGAGAGACATGTGATGGTATAAGTCCATGTATGCTAACAGGTACAGAAGTATCCCCTTATAGTTTTACACTTGATACAGGTAGCGGTAGTGATGGAGAGGTCAAATTAAATTCTACAACTATATCAACACCAAAAGAGTACAGTAAATTAGAGTTAAGAGGAAATAGAACTCTAACATTTGAAAGCACTACTATAAAAGTTGTGAGCGAATTTCTCCTTGGTAGTGATGATGTGATAAATATCACTGGTGATGTCGTCATATATGCAAATAAGGTTCTCTTTGGATCTGATAATCAAATAAATATAAATCCGGGGGCTTCACTTACAATATATGCAGATGTAATTCAAACTGGCTCTGGCTTTAAGACCACGTCATCGCATGCTGCTCATGAATTTGCAATGCTAGCAAAAACTAAACTCACCACAGATAGTGATAATGACTTTACGGCAGCATTGTACTCTGATGGTGATTTAACATTTAATGCCACTACAAATTTTTCCGGTGCTATAACTGCTACAACTATTAACACAGGAGATGCTACAATAAGTGGAGAATCAATATGTAGCTCGTCAACAACACAACCTGCTCCTGATGAACCTATTGCTGACACATCAGTATGTGGTATTTTTCCAAGTGTGCTTGCTTCTTATACATCTTTAACGACCTCACAAAATGATATATTTAATCAATGTACAGTTTCTACTCCTATTGGTAGCTTTAATGAAGCCACTTCAGGAAACACAGCACTAACATGTTATGAAGGACCAAATATTCATACTCCTGAATGTGTCTGTACTGGTGCTTACTGTAGCGATAATGGAAGCTGTGAACTTATTCCAGAACCTGAAAACAGCTACGACCATACTCATATTTCAACAAGTTTTCCCCTTACTCCTGTCACTGTAACAGGTAGTGACATAACATTTACTGACTTAGAATATGGAAGCTATGAATTTAATGGCAATAATCAAAAAATATATTTTGAACCTCAAGAAACATATAATAATTCAACAAGAAGAGTGATGCTTTTAGGAGATATAACTAATTCAAAAAATGGTCAAACTATCACCTTTGAAGAAGGGGACTACTACTTTAACTCTTGGAATATGGCTGGAAATACAGCTAATATTGTGGTAAATGGGGATGTACGTATATATATTAAAGAGAACTTTATATTTGGAGGAAATAGTGCCGTTTCATATGGAACTGGCTCAATTTTCATATATGTATTAGGTGACACCGACTTTACTGGAAATGGTGGAGGAAATAGCTTATTAAACATGTTTGTATACACTGAAGGCAATCTGCTAATAAATTGGAATAGCCAATCTGATTTATATGGAGGATTTGCTGCAGAAGGTAATATAAATATTCCTGGAAATAATGTAAATTTCACATACGATGAAGCTGGTGCAAATGCTCTTGGATTTGGTGAGTGTGAGATTACTATCGGATTTGAGCAAGCTACTTATACTGTTTCAGAAAATATCAACTTAGCTGATGATTTGTTAGAGGCAATGCCAGTGAATATAGTCCTATCTAGTCCTTCTCCGACTGACACTTCAGTGGTGTATGCAACACGTAATGGAACTGCCGTTGCCGATGTTGACTATGTATCAGCAACTAAAACAGTCATTATCCCTGCTGGCGACACTTCAGTAACTATAGAAATTTTCATCCGCCATGATGTTGATGTTGAGCTTGAAGAGAACTTTTTTATAGACTTAAGCAATATCTCTCCAAATGATGGATCTATAATATTTGGTGTCAATCCAACTGAGGTTATAATAAATACTCAAACAACAGTTCAAAACTGTTATGAAGATGAATTCACAGGTACCTTAGATGATACCTGGAGAACACTTTATAGTAATGGAAGCTTTATCCCTACTATAGTAAATGGAAGACTACGAATGACGCCTGCACAGGGGCAAATTGCAACTGCTGTTACAAAAGATTATGAGTTTCAAGCTGCACATAACCTCATAATACTTGAGTTTGATGCTTATGCTCATAGTGGCAATGGAGCAGATGGGTTTACAGTCGTTCTATATGACACTAATGTCGGTGATTCACCAAATCCAGGTGCTTTTGGTGGTTCCCTTGGTTATGCTCAAAAAAATGCGGCCAGTGATGCTGGTGAAACACCTGGTTTTGAAGGTGGATGGCTGGGACTTGGTTTAGATGAGTATGGAAACTATTCTAACCCAAGTGAAGGTCGAATAGGTGGACCAGGTTTTAGAAAACATGCCGTAAGTCTTAGAGGTAAAGGAAGTGGACAAAGCGGCTATGAATACTTAGCTGGTACAAACTCGCTTAACCCTGTTTTATGGAGTTCATCTTCAAACTATACAAGTGGTCGTTTTAAAATGACTGTGGATTCACGTGATCCAGCACATTTATATATATCACTTGAACGAGATGCAGCTATCGATGGCACATATGAGAGCACCATAATTAGTCAGTTTGATGCAATTTCACAGCAAGGAACTCCTCCTGCCTATGTAAGACTTGCTATCACTGGTAGTACTGGTGGACTTAATGCAGTTCACGAAATAGACAACTTAAAACTTGATGGAGTTTGTAGAGTATACAATGCAAACCCTTCTATTTTAAGTAGTTTAGACGCATGGGAAACTAGCATAAGCGATAGAAATATTACTACTAAAATAGTTAACAAACCATTTTCTCTTACACTTGCTAGTCTGAGTGCAGATAGCACTTCTCTTCAAGCAGTGCCAAATATGGTGATAGAATATAAACTCTACGATAATGACACTTCATCTGATGTAACAAACTACGCTGACTTTAATCTCACTTCGGGTTCTGTAGTTGAGAACTTTACTATAACTTCGGGTGCATACAAAGATGTTCGTGTCAGGTTTAGATATTGTGAAAATCAACTTAATGATGAACTAGCTCAGTTGGGTCTTTGTGCAAGTGGTGCGAGTGGATATATTTATAAAGAAGCTGATAGTACAGACAACTTTGCCATCCGTCCTGAAAAGTTTGATATTTCAGTACCTACGGGACAAAATATAAACCTTCTAACATCAGGTACTAACTATGACTTTCCTCTTGTTGCCAGTCAATATAATATAACAACACCTACATTTCGTTACAATATTACCGCTGCAGAAACTATCTTAGATATACAAAAAACAGCAATGTATGCACCAGATACGGTCACTCTTGATAATACTCTAACTGGTATAGCAAATTTTGGCACAACCTTTAATATGTTAAATGGTAATGCAGTAAATGCACTGAATATGAACTTTAGCGATGTCGGAAAAGTAACTATCCAACTTCAAGATATCAATTGGTCCAGTGTGGATAGCGATGATACACCTGGCGATTGTTCTTTAGCTGGAAGATATATCTGTGGAGAGATCAATGCTACATTTATACCTGACCATTTTGATTTAAATAATACTGTACTATCTAACCAAAGTGCTGCTACTTTTACCTATATTTCTAGTACTCCTAATGATATAAACATGTCAGCACATATTGCAACTATAGTATCCGCTAAAAATTCCCTTGGAGCGACTACTCAAAACTTCAACTCAGGTTCATGGGAAAACCCTGTTGATGTGATTTTAGCTGTGACAACAGTAAATACACCGACAGTTAATATAAATGATATTAATCAGAACCTTAACTTAGGTTTTACGAATGGTCAAATTTTAATTACTACAGCTGACACAAATAATAGTAAAAATATCTTCTTTAACTTTGATAGAACTGTAAATAATACACTTAATCCTTTTGTTGTTAATGCTGCTGATGTAACACTTAATGCAACTTCTATATATTCAGACTCAGGAACAGTCGTCCCTGTTACAAGTTTCGCGGATCCTGCAACTTCAAATGCAACATTTATTTATGGAAGAACAAATGCTCCAAGACATATTTTTGAAGGAACAACTGGAACTACACTGATATACTATGAGTCATTTTGTGATGGTACAGATGCAAATGGTGTAGTCTGTGATAAAGCACTTCTACCAGATGGAGTAGCATCTCAAAGTACAAATGATCCGCGTTGGTTTAGAAACACTCTTCACAATGCATCAACTACATCGGGCACAGTTGGAGTAGTTTCACAAAAAGGCTCTGCCGCTAATGTCGGAGTAGGAATTATAAATAATGTAACGCCAACGGAAGTTCCATTGACTTACACCGGTGCAAACTTACCATATAAGGCTACTATGGAACACAATTCTTCTTCATGGCTCATATATAATAGATATGACAACACTGCAACAGCAAATGAATTTGAAGTAGAGTTTGTTGGTGGTACAAGCTCATGGGCAGGTCAACATGAAGAGAGTAATACGAAAACAAAAAATAGTGCCGCGAGTAAAACTAACAGGAGAAGTATGTGGTAAGATTTGCGTTTACGCTTATTGAACTTATCTTTGCTATTGTTGTAATCGGGATTACCGTTGTATCATTACCAATGATGACTCAGGTTACTGCAAAAGGTATAGATGAAAATATTGTTCAAGAAGCTATTTTTGCAGCAACTACTGAACTTACAGAGACTATCACATATAGATGGGATGAAAACTCTCTAGAGCTAACTGACCCTAACTCTCTTTCTAGGGTTATAAATACAGGTGACTGTAATGCAACAACAAAACTAAGACCTGGACATATCAACCAACCTCTTCATAGAAGATGCTTAGAAGATACAACTGTAACAGTAACAGCTACTGCTAACCTTGGTCCAGATGCTGGAGATTCTGATGACATAGATGACACGATTCACTCTCCCTCAAGTATTTTAACAGGTACGACCCCTGGAACAGCCGAGGGATATAAACAAGATTATAATAGTAGTATATCTGTCGCTTATGCGGACTTTGGCACTACTACAGCCGCCAGTCAGAATATGAAAAAAATAACCATCTCTATATCTGATGCAGGTGGCTTAGTGACACGATTAAGTGCATATAGTGCTAACATTGGTGAAGTTGATTACTATAAGAGGAGCTACTAATGAAATATCGTAGTGCCTTTACCATGTTGGAGCTAATATTTGTAATTGTTATCATGGGAATAATTGGAAAGTTTGGTACAGAATTTCTAGCACAGGCTTCAAAAAGTTTTATCTTCTCAAATATAAATAATCAACTTCAGTCCGACAGTGCCAGTACAGTTGAGTTTATATCTGCAAGACTAAGAGATAGAATAAAAGATTCCGTTATAGCCAGAACGGGAGCGGGGGCACCTCCCATAGCTCTTTTTAATGCTGTAGGTAATACTTATAGTGTATTAGAATGGATCTCTTCAGATATTGATGGCTTTCGCGGTAACTCAGATAATGTAGCGACAGATAATTTTCCAAACTGGAGTGGTGTCATCGACTTAGTCCCAGGAAATGCTGCAGGTTTAGTCTCCCCTGGAACTGATACAGCAAAAGTTAGTTCGCTAATAAATACTCTCTCTTATGGCGATAAAACTATAGCAGATGCTGCACTTTACTTTATAGGTTCAAACAGTAACATTAATGGATATGGCTGGAGTGGAGCTATCACAGATCAAAACCAGACACTACATCCTATAGATTTTGGAGCAAATAGTGATGAATTTTCTCCAGGAATTACCTTTGCAGGAGTTGATATTTACGAATATTATAAACTTGTATGGACTGCTTATGCCTTAGTTTATACTGCTGGAACTAATGGTAAAGGTACTTTAACTCTTTATTATGATTATCAGCCATGGAATGGGGACAATTTTTTAACTGATGGAACAGCTTCAGTTCTAATGGAAAATGTAAGTGCTTTTCAGTTTATGTCAATAGGTTCAATTATGAAAGTTCAAGTTTGTGTCAAGAGTGACTTAATTACAACGGAGGAGTATTCAATATGCAAAGAAAAAACTATTTTCTAAAAACCTCTAAGTATAAAAACTCACGTAGCGGTATCGCTATGATTATGGCCATTACCGTCATAGTTATTGTGGCTACCATTATGGCTCTTTCTTTATCTATGACAGCACAAACAACTAAGCGTACAACAGACTTATACCTCTATGAGCAGTCTGTACTTATGTCAAAAAGTGCAACAGAGTATGCACTACTTAGAATCTCTCAAAATAATGGATGTTTAAATACAATAGCTCCATTTACCATTGACTCTATCTATGATATAACTATAGATATAAAATATATTGGCACTGCTCCAACAGCATGCAGTGACTATATCTCAAATATACAAACACCAGAACAAGATGGGTCTGTTCTACTTGATGTCACCGTAAGTATAAATGATACCAATATAACAAATGAACCTATCACATTTTTTAGAAGAAGTATTCAAAAATTATAGGTAAATAATTTTTTGTAAACCTTTTAATGTTATAATCATTAACATTACAACAAAAGGATTTTATTATGAATATCTCTTTAACAGGAAGACATTTAGAACTCACAGATGCTATCAAAGCACATATCAATACATCTATAGACACACTTAATAAATTTAATATGGACATTATCTCAGTAAATGTAGTTGCGTCTGCTCAGACAAAAAAAGGTAAAGAACACTCAGTTGTTGAGTTTGTTATTAATCTTGCTCATAAAAACTCTGTAATCATTAAACAAAACGATGATGACTTATATGCAGCTATAGACATAGCAATCTCTCGTGCACAAAAAGCGCTTCGCCGTATGCATGACAAAGAAGTTGGGCATGGTAAAGTTGGACTTAACGAAGTAAAAGCTGAGAGTGTAGATGTAAAAGAAGTGACAGAAGCTATGGAAGATGAAATAGTTCCTATGGAACTTACGCTTTACAAGCCCCGTGAAGTTGAAGATGTATTAAACGACCTCAAAGAGGGTGACAAAACATTTGAAATCTTTATAGACCATGAAGATAAAACTCGTGTTTTATATAAACGCAGCGATGGTAAATTCGGACTCTATTAATAGTTTTGGCTTTTTATACTCTTTATAAAAAGCCACTATATTCCCTCAATTTCTCTTCAATTAAATTATACTCAACCCAATAAACAGACTAAATGCGATAGCCCCACTTACTAAGGCATAAGGCAATTGTGTTTTTACATGCTCTACAACATCACAATCAGCTGCCATAGACGAGATAATCGTAGTATCAGAGATTGGTGAGCAGTGGTCTCCAAAAATACCACCTGAGATAACCGCACCTATGCACAAAGCTATATTTGCATCCATGCCTACTGCCATCGGAATAGCAATAGGAATCATAATGCTAAACGTACCCCAAGACGTACCCGTAGAAAATGAAATAATACTCCCTAAAAGAAAAATAGTTCCCGCTAAAAATATAACATTTAAGTTTTCGTTTGCTAAAGACGCTAGATACTCACCCGTTTTAAGCTCAACCGTTACGTTACCAATTGAAAAAGCAAAAATTAATATCATAGCAATTGCAAAAAATCTTTTCGCACCATGCAATGATATTTTAAGCCAAACACTAGGAGTCATATTTTTAGTTGCAACATAGTAAAAAAGCGTAAAAAAGAGGGTTGTTAAAACGGTGTAGAGTATAGAATTAGAGCCACTTCCATTTAATATATTTCCATCACCTGTGATATATAAAAATACAAATATAAATATTAACATTATAAAAATTGGTAATAGCATTAAGTACATACTATTAATTTTATTATTCTTAATTGAGTGACCTTTAGAGTACTTTGCATACTTCATTGGTCCTATATCTATACTAAACCATATCACTAAAAAAGTTACTATTAATGCAGATATCGCGTAAAAATTAAATACGATTGAATCAAGGAGAATATCTAAAGCGTTGCCAGTTAATACGCCGTTATCAATCTGAGTTGAGATAAGCCCCAGCAGTAAAGCACCATATCCATTAATAACTATTAAAGAGCCTATCGGCGCTGCTGTAGAGTCACACACATAAGCAAGCTTTGCATATGGAATTTTATACTTATCACAAAATGGCTTACCTACAGCTCCAGATACTAATGCCGTTATAGACGTTTCAATAAATACGACAACTCCAATTATATAACTTAGGAGTAGTGCTGAGCGTTTAGATTTTACAAAAGGTTTTTTATGAAGAGCAAAGTCAACAAAGCCACCTACTCCACCACTCTTTTCAATAACAGCCATAATACTTCCAAGGAGGACAACAAATGCTAATGTATTAAGAATCCATCCGGTAGTTAAAATTGTTAAATAGAGCTCATATGCTGCTTCAAGAGTGCTCATAAATGAGAACTCATTTAGTATCAGCAGGCCTAATATGGTTCCAGTAAAAAGAGATAATATTACATTTTTTGTATAAAGGGCTAAGACTATAGCTAGAAGTGAAGGGACTAAAGAGAGGGCAGAGAGTTCTATAAGTTTACCCCTAAAATTCTATAGCTAGAAGCATAAGACCAGAACGGCCAAATCTCTCTTTATAAAGTTCACATTGACTTTGTGCTACTTCTTTAAACCCTAATTTTTTATAAAAAAGTTCTGTCTCAAGTGAGCCAATTTCTATGATTGTTTGAGCTATTCTATAGCCTTTAAGTCTTGCTGTTAAAAGACTTTTTTGCATAAGCTCTTTTAAAATTCCAACATCTATAAGACCTTCAACTTCTTCAAGAAAATCAAACATTAACGTTCTCTTGTTTAAATCAAATTTACAATTATAGATAACTTCAAGTTGATCTTCAAAATCTCTGCATCCAATCTCGATGAGTGCCTCTTCAAATGTCTCTTTCGTCGCTATTCTAGGTTCAAAGCTACAAAGAGTTCCAACGCTTTTTCCATCGAGTTCTGCGATTAAAAAATTAGAGAAACTACAATGACTTTTAGCTTGAGCCTTAGTTAACTCTTCTAATTTACTCAAAACAATTTTATTATCGTTAGTTTGAAAAAGAAGATCAAATAAGCCATCTTTTTTCCCAGCACGTGTACTTTGCAATATCATTTGAGCTAAAAAAGGACTATCTTCAGCTATTGCTTTTCTAATTTTAATACTCATCATATTTATCCATAAATTAATTTATATCATATAAGAGTAATAGTACCATACTTTATGATAAAAAGTATATTAATTACAGTAAGTTTAACAATTTCACTATATTCATCACAACAAATAGTACTTGTAGTTTCAAATGATTTTAATAGCTCAAAAGCAAAGCTTGAATGCTTTGAAAATAATAAAACAATGTTTCCAATTATAGATGTTAATATCGGAAAAAATGGCTTAGGATGGGGGATAGGTAAGGAATCATTACATAAGGTAAACAATGAACCTATCAAAATGGAAGGTGATAAAAAGGCACCTGCCGGTATTTTTAAATTGACAGATATTTTTGGATATAGCCATGGCTCTAACTATTCTCTTCCTTATCTTTTTACATCGAAAAATCTTATATGTGTTGACGACAGTGACTCTCCTTTTTATAACCAAATAGTAGAGATGCAAGGAGATGAAAAAAGTTTTGAGTATATGAAACGCAGTGATGCCCAGTATGAGTTGGGTGTAGTGGTAGCACATAACAATCAGGCAATACCTAAACACGGTTCTTGTATATTTTTACATGTTCAAAAAGGAGATAATGAAGGCACAGCTGGATGTACATCAATGAAGCTAAAAGATCTTAAAAAAATAACACACTGGCTTAAAAAAGAGAAAAATCCTATTTTAATTCAAATTCCAAAAAGTTCTAGAGAGGAGATACTCCAAGTATATCCTCAACTAAAAAATTCAGAACTACTTAAAAGAGAACTCTAGTCCTCATCATCGTCATCTTCGAGTTCGTACGAAGCTTTCTCTATAACCTTTGGTATCGCTTTAACTGCTGTTAATTCACTAATATCATCAGGTGAAATACTAAGAGTCATCGCAACAAAAGATACAAGAGCATTATCATCTATAATCTCTTGACACTCATCTGATGTATTAAAAATAGTAAGCACACCATTTTCTACAAGTACATCCTTAGTTTTAATGCCTAAGTCAGCTGCAAGTATATGTAAGTCGGGACGAGTAAGACGAACGCCATCTATTTTCATAGAAAAACCTGTTCTATCATCTGGTATAACAAACATCTTATGCCTCCTCTTCTTTTTCCATTCTATCTTTAGCTTCTATGCCCATCAAAGAGAGTCCAGTTTTAATACTCAACGCCACTACTAAAAGAAGTTTTAGTAGTTTTGCTTCATCCTCCGTACCTATCATTCGCACATCATAGTAGAACTTATGTAATGATGCTGCGAGCGATTTTAGATATTCAGGTAACTTCTGCACTTGACGAGAGTTAAACGCGTCTTCAACTATCTCAGGTAAAAGCAGCGCGTCAAAAAGAAGTATGTCTGCATTTTCACCAAGATTTTTAAGTGAAGCTGCGTTTATATCTTCTCTTGAAACTGTAGCTTTAGAGAGTAGCGTCTGAATACGAGCATGAGCATACTGGATATAAAAGATAGGGTTTGAACTATCTTGTTTTTTAAACTCAGCCAAATCAAACTCTAACGCAGTATCAGACTTCTTTGAAGCGAAGATAAAACGCAAAGCGTCGCTTCCTATCTCATCAACTATGTCACTCATCAGTATTACGTTACCAGCGCGTTTACTCATCTTGTAAGGCTCGCCATCTTTAAGAAGTGAAACCATTTGAGCAAGAAGAACTTCAAGTTTCTTTGAGTCATACCCAAGAAATTCAATGGCTGCGTTTACTCTTGGGATGTAACCATGATGGTCAGCTCCCCAAATGTTAATATAATGGTCGTACTGGCGTTCAAATTTCTGGTTATGGTAAACAATGTCACCAGCTAAGTAGGTTGGACGGCTATCATCACGAACCACCACTCTATCGTGATCATCGCCCTTTGACTCAGATTTTATCCAGAGTTTAGACTCTTTTTCATAAACATTATCGCCCATCTTCTTCATAACTCTGTCCCAGTCCTCATAAAGACCAGACTCATTTACAAAAGTATCAAAGTGAATGTTAGTATCCGCTAAAGTGTCAACAACAATTTCCATTACTTTGTCTTTAGCCCACATTGCAAGTTCTTTTTGACGAGACTCATCAGAAAGGATTTCTATGCCGAAGTGCTCTTTTGCTCCAATAGATAGAGATTCAAGGTATTCACCTCTATAGTAAGACTCAGGATACTCAACATTTTTTTCTTTTAAAATATTTTCACGTGCGTAAAGCTGAATCGAAAGACCCAATAGATCTATCTGATTACCTGCGTCATTTACATAGTACTCTGCTGTTATGTCGTAACCTAAATGTTTAGCTAGACGATAAAGAGTATCACCATAAACAGCTCCACGAGCATGACCTATATGAAGAGGACCTGTCGGGTTAGCACTTACGAATTCTAAAAGTATTTTTTGATTTTTCTCTTGTGTAGCAAATTCAGAAGGATTATCTAATGCCCAAGAAGCATACTCTGCTAAGAAGTTTTCACTTAGTCTAAAGTTTAGATACCCTTTCACTGACTCTACGCTAGAAAACTCTACATACTCACCGAAAGAAGAAGCTAAATCTTCAGCAATTACCATTGGTGATTTTCTAAGTTCTTTAGCTAGTGAGAATGCTATTGGGGTAGCAAAGTGACCGAAAGAACGGTCACGAGGTTTTTCAAGAACAACTTCACGACCTAGTTTTTCGCGTAATAACGCCGATACTCGTTGTTTCAAAAGTTATGCTTGTGTAGTAGTTTTTGGAGCTTCAGCTGATGCAACTTCTTCAGTTTTTTCAACTTTCTTAGGCTCATCTGCTGCTATCTCTTCTTCAACATCTTTCATTTCAGCTTTAAAGTTTTTGATTCCTTTACCAAAACCTTTTGCTAAGTCAGGTATCTTTTTTGCACCAAATAATAAAACGATAATTCCAAAGATTATCAGTAATTCTGTTCCGCTAGGCATTCCCATAGTATATTTCCTTTTAAAATTAATTGTCGAATTATATCAGCTATTTGCTGTAAATTCTCTTATCATTACTAGATATTTTCCCACTTTTGGACAAAACTATTTATCCTATCTGTGGGTATTTTCAACCTTGCTGTTATAGCAATTTGTTTTAAAACTTCAGCCGCTACATCCAAATCATCATTAATGATTAAAAAATCATACTCTGAAGTTCTTTGAATCTCTCTTTTTGCCATCTTTAAGCGTTTATCTATCACTTCGTCACTGTCCGTAGAACGACTTACTAAACGCCTTCTTAATTCAGATAAACTAGGTGGTGTTATAAATACAGAAGTTGTAATATCACCTAGTCTATTGTTAATCGCTGTATTACCTTGTACATCGATGTCAAATATAACGAGTTTACCTTTGCTAAGTGCCTCTTTTACAGGTTTTATAGATGTACCGTAATGGTTACCATGTACTGTAGCATACTCTAAAAAATAGTCATCTTTTATATCTTGCTCAAACTCTTCTTTATCCACAAAGTGGTAATGAACACCATCAACTTCACCATCTCTTATCTCTCTTGTTGTAGTAGATATAGAGAAGTAGTAATCACCAATGTCATCTGCTATTCTGTTTATCAGTGAACTTTTGCCAGCTCCACTTGGGCCAGAGAGAACTAATACAACACCATTCTTTTCAACCACTAATTATCTCCTAGTGTAATATTTATACTTATTTTCATACCTTTGAGCGAAGCGGCTACATCTTTGTCACTCAGAGCAACAAGTAATTTTTTCAAAGACTCTACGCCATCATTTTTCACTACATCATCTTCTAAAACTTCTGTATCAGGCTTATCATGGATTACTTCATCTTCAACTAAATCTTCTGAGTCTTTAATCTCATCAACTTCTTCACCCATAGCAATTTTCAGATCTCTACTTGTGAGATTATCAAGTGAGTCTATATTTACAGATGCAATATTTAGGAGAGTCTCTTCATCAACTTCACTAGCTAAATCTTCTTCACTTAGTTCCTCAACAGCACTTTCAATCTGAGACTCTAAATCAAGCTCATCTTCAAGAGATTCACTTTCAGAAATTTCTTCACTTAAATCAACTTCATCATCCATATCTAATTCATCATCAACCTCAAGTTCTAACTCATCATCAAAATCTAACTCTTCAGAAGGCTCTTTTGAGATATCTTCAAGGTCACTATCAAGATCCATCTCTTCATCTAAGTCTAAATCATTTTCTAGCTTTAACTCATCTTCTAAATCAAAGTCATCAATTGCTTCAACATCTTCATCCTCATCAGAATTTTCACTTACACTTACTTCAGTGGTTTCATCAGCATCTAACTCATCATCAAGGTTTAAATCATCGCCTAAATCAAAATCCAATTCATCTTCTAACTCTAAATCATCTTCTAAAGAACTCTCAACAGTGTTAGGAATATCCTCCGTATCGAGTTTTAGATCATCATCTAAATCATCTCCAAGCTCATCATCCTCAGCTATTGTCTCTTGAGCAACTTTAGGAGCATCTTCTGAATCCAACTCATCATCAAGACCTAAGTCATCATCTAAATCAAAATCTAACTCGTCTTCTAAGTCTAAATCATCTTCTAAAGAACTCTCAACAGTGTTAGGAATATCATCACTATTATCCTCAGTATCGAGCTCTAGATCATCATCCAAATTAAAATCTAATTCATCATCTAAATCTAAATCATCTCCAAGCTCATCATCCTCAGCTATTGTCTCTTGAGCAACTTTAGGAGCATCTTCTGAATCCAACTCATCATCAAGACCTAAGTCATCATCTAAATCAAAATCTAACTCGTCTTCTAAGTCTAAATCATCTTCGCCACTTGTTTCATCAAGTAAATCTTTAACTTTTTGTGCTTCTTCATCGTCTAAAACACTCTCTCCTGATTCATCATCAAAAGAGATATCATCATCTTCTGGAGAGAGTTCATCTTCTTCATCTAATGAAATTTCATCATCTAGACTAAGTTCCTCATCATCTAAGGACAAGAGTTCGTCTTCAAGATCTAAATCATCATCTAGAGTATCTAAATCCTCAAGTTCCTCTAGTTCATCTAAGCCTTCAATAGTTTCAATCTCTTCAAATTCATCCGAACTATCATCGACAACTGGAGTATCTAGAGCAATATCATCACTTAAATCATCTTCATCAAGATCTGATTCACTGATTTCATTGCCTAATTTTGCGAATATCTCTACTAAGTCAGTAGGAAGAAAAGGCTTTTTTAGTGTATGTGTAAATGCTTCAACTTCTGCAGCATCTCTAGAGCATATATATAATGATTTTGAAAATTTAATCTGAGATTTTAGTGTTTCTAGGAGTTCATCATTAAAAAGTGTATCATCTACAACTAACAAATCATACTTTGTAGACTCTATCTCTGAAGGTGAACTTACAACTTCAAGTTCATCAGATGTTTTGTGGGCACTCAATGTGACTAATTTATTTACAACTGGATTATCATTTAAGAGTAATATTTTCACGCATATTCCTTAAGCAGGGTCTCAGATTATATTTACAAATCTATCTAAACATTATTGTATCTAAATAAACTAAAAAAATATCTCTAAGACATTAAATGCTTCACTCATTTGGTTTTTCAGTATGAGCATTATTGCCGTTATTGTTGCAATTAAGACAGCAAATGAAACCATAATTTTTATAGGAAAACCAATGACTAAAAGATTAAATTGAGGCATTGTTTTCATAAGCATTCCAAATATTACATCGGCTAATAATGAAAGTGCAATAATAGGAAAAGCTATCATAAATCCTACTACAAGCATATTTGAAGCAGCATGAATAACATAGTTAAAGATATCTTCACTCATAACAAACCCACCAAGAGGAACAGTTTTTAAAGAGTTATCCACAAAGAGTAAAACCCAATGGTGAAGATCAAGTGCGAGAAGTACCATTAGTGCAAGTAGAGATAAAAACTGTGAGATAATAGGCATCGAGACACCCGTCTGTGGATCTATAGCACTAGCCATAGAAAAACCCATCATGAAAGATATAATTCCACCAGCAAAAGTAATAACATTGTAAGCTAATAGTAAGACTATTCCAATAACTAATCCAAACATAAATTCGCTTAGTATTGCTAGAGCAATAGTAGGGACATCTATACTAATATTTAAAGGTGGCATAGAAGAGTAAAAGACAATGGTGAAAAAAAATGCCATGGATGCTTTGACATTCATAGGAATATTTTGATGTGAAAAGATGGGTACGGCTAGAAACAGTGCGGCAAATCTAAAAAAAAGAAGCATAAACCCTACTGTGTTAGCCTCATTAAATATTCCTGCCCATTGCATATTTAGATTTCACTCATTTTATCTGATGAAGTTTTTTATCTTCTAGTTTATAGACTCTATCACATTTATGAGCGAGTTCATTGTCATGTGTCACTAAAACCATACCAGCATCATTTTCTACGCAATACTCAAAAAAAAGATTCATCACTTCATCTGCAGTCTCTTTATCTAAGTTCCCTGTGGGCTCATCCGCAAAAATTATTTTAGGTTTTTTAGTTAAAACTCTTGCTATTGAGACACGTTGTTGTTGTCCACCTGAGAGTTCAGTTACTTTTTGCTTGATACAATGATGTATATCTAACCTTTGTAAAAGGGCATCGTCAATAGAGTTATTTGAGAGTATTTGTGCTACTTCTAAATTTTCGTAAGCACTAAAGCCATTAAATAGGTAGTGTGACTGAAATATAAGTCCCAAGTCATAGCGTTTAATCTTCTCAAGTCGTTTTTTGCCCATACCTGCTATATCTTCTCCAAGTAACTCTACTTTTCCGTTTTGGGGTTTTAAGAGTGTAGAGAGAATATGTAAAAGTGTAGACTTTCCACTGCCGCTCATTCCAATAATAGCGATAGACTCTTTTTCTTTAAGTTCGAGTGTTACATCATAAAAAAGTTCATATTCAAATGTGTGTGATATATTTTGTGCAGATAATAGATTCATGTGAAGATTATAGCAAATCTTACTAAAAATTTGGCAAAAAAAAAGGCTAAGACCTAAGTCCTAGCCTTGAATAAAAAAGAGAAGAAATTAATCCCTAAGGATTAACCCATTTGTGCAGCAACTTCCGCAGCAAAATCATCTTCAGCTTTTTCAATTCCTTCACCAACTTCTAGGCGAACAAATTCTGTAATTTCAGCAGTACCACCAAGTTCTTTAGCAGCTTTTTCAACAGCTTGAGCAACTGTTAACTTCTCATCTAGAACAAAGTTTTGATCTAGTAAACACTGCTCTTTATCTAAAGTAGTATTATCAGAGATAAAACGAGCTAAAGACCCAGGAACAATTTTGTCCCAGATTTTTTCTGGTTTACCTTGAGCAGCTAAATCAGCTTTGATATCAGCTTCAGCTTGTGCTAAAACTTCATCAGTTAATTGACTCATAGAGATGTAAGTTGGAACATTTTTAAGTGTTTTACCTAAACGTGCTAACTCTTCATTCTCTTTTTTGATAACTTCGATTCTTCCAACAGTTTCGCTAGCTACATAAGAAGCATCGAAATCTTTATAAGAAAGAGTAGTTGGTTTCATTGCAGATGCATGCATAGCAACTTGCTTAAGAAATGGTCTCATACCTTCAGCAGTTTTTTCACTATCACATTTAGCAGAAACAATAACTGCTATACGATTGTTAGAGTGAATATACCCATTTAAAGAAGTAGTTGCATCAGCTGTTAAAGTACTGAAACGTCTCACTTCGATTTTTTCACCGATTTTGATAACAGCAGCTGTAAATTCAGCACCAAATGGACTTGCCATAAAAGCAGCAACATCAGCAGGCTGGTTGTTGAAAACTTCAGATGCAGAATCTTTAACAAGTTTTTGAAAGCCTTCGTTTTGAGCAACAAAGTCAGTCTCAGAGTTAATCTCAATAACAGAAGCTTTTGAAAAATCATCAGCTATAACGATTCCTGCAAGACCTTCTGCAGCTACTCTATCAGCTTTTTTAGCAGCTTTTGCTATACCACGTTCTTTTAAAAGTTCTGTTGCCTTAGCCATGTCTCCATCAGCTTCAACAAGAACTTTTTTACAATCCATCATAGGTGCATCAGTTGCTGAACGCAACTCTTTTACCATTGCTGCTGTAACTGCTGCCATGATTATACTTCCTCTGTTGGTGCAACTTCTTCAGTTGCAGGAGCTTCAGTAGCTACTTCTTCTTCAGTTTGTTCTTCTTCAGCAGGTGCATCACGAAGAGCTTTACCTTCATTAATAGCTGCAGTCATTTCACGACAGAAAAGCTGAATTGAACGAATTGCATCATCATTACCAGGAATTGGGTAAGTGATAAGATCTGGATCACAGTTAGTATCTAGAGGAGCTACAACTGGGATACCAAGACATCTTGCTTCTAAAACAGCAATATGCTCTTTAACTGCATCTACTACAAATAGCATATCTGGAAGTTTTTTCATATTACGGATACCACCGAAATACTGCTCAAGTTTAACTTTTTTACGAGTAAGCATTAAAGCTTCTTTTTTCGTTAAAAGATCAATTTGACCATTTTCTTGCATCTCAGAAATAACATCTAGTTTACGGATAGACTTTTGAATAGTTGGGAAGTTAGTAAGCATACCACCTAACCATCTGTTATCTACATATGGCATATTACAAGCGATAGCTGCATCTCTTACAGAGTTACGAGCTTGTTTTTTAGTACCAACGAATAATACAGTTTGCCCTTCAGCAGCTGCATCCATAACGATTGTGTATGTGTTACGGAAATAACGTAAAGTCTTTTGTAAATCAATAATATAGATATTTTTACGAACACCAAAAATATATTTTTTCATTTTCGGGTTCCAACGACGAGTTTGGTGTCCAAAGTGTACACCACATTCTAAAAGGTCTTTCATAGTTACCATAGGTAATCCTTAAGGGCTATATTTTCAAGCCAGAAATTTGTTAGTTATTCTTTGGTAATGTCGGACATTGACTCCCTAAAGAGGAAGTTGCACTAACTTTTGACACATACCTGTTAATATTTTCAACTACATTAGAGAAGAAAAATCGGCGAATTATACAAAAATATAATTTAAATATAGCTTTTAGATAGGAGAAGTTTATAAAATATAGAGTGAGGGTATAATAATTAATTATAGCAATTCTAGTTCATTTAAAAGTATCTTTATAATAGATGATGTATAGTACTAACATTATTATTTAGAAAAAAAAGGGAAAAAATGAATAAGCCTCTATTAATTTCACTCGCAGCAGCAACAATCCTAGCTACAAGTTTAAATGCACAATCCATGTATGAACGTATACAGTCTATGGAACTTAACATAAAAAAGATGCAAGATGAGATTTCAACTCTCAGAGCTTCAGGAGATGAAAAATCCGATGATGAAAGTGCAAATGATGAAAGTGAAGAAGAGTCAGATGAAGAAGATAGCGAAGACGAGACAAAGAGTACAGTAGAAGAAGCTGATTCAGATGATGGCGAAGAAGAAGATGATGAGGAAGAAGAGTTTAATGCTCAAGAAGAGATAGAAGAGATTAATGAGAGTATTTTTGAACTAAATAAAGCTACAAATGGTAACAAACTCAAGCTTGGTGCTGATTATAGATTTGCTATTGATAACATGCAATATAAAATGGCAGATGGAAGTGATGCAGGTAATGATGCATTTATGACAAATAGATTATGGATAAACATGGATTGGAAGGCAACTGACAATCTAAGTTTCTCTGGTCAACTTGCTTACAATAAAGCTTTTGGTCACAGAAGTGGTTGGAATTCAAATATACCAGGCATGGAAACATTCGACTGGGTTACCAATGAAAATGCCTATGATGATCTACTAAGAGTTCGTTCAGCTTATTTTCTTTATAAGAATGATACATTTATGGGCACAGAAATTCCATGGACATTTAGTATAGGTCGCCGTCCATCAACAAATGGTCATTTAATTAATCTAAGAGATGATGATGGTGCTGCTTCACCTATGGGTCATACTATTAATGTTGAATTTGATGGGATAAGTTCAAAGTTTTCATTTGAAGATTTAACTGGCATTGAAGGTATGTATGTTAAGTTTTGTGCAGGTCGTGGTGGAACAAATGCAAATCCAAAATTCTTTGCTGTAAATCCTCAAAATGGTTCTGTTGTTCAAACTGGTGCTCCATATGCTACTCAACCAGATGATCTTGGTGATATAGACCTTGGAGGTCTTATCTTTGTTCCATATGACAATGGTCAATATGCATTTGCAACACAATACTACTATGCAAATAACTTAATTGATGCAGATATTGTTTACCCGGGTGGAGTACCGACAATGAATGGTATGAAAACAGTAGGTGGCATGCATAGTTTTACCGCAAACTTTACAGTAAATGGTATCGGTGATGAGTGGAATGATTACCTCGATGATACATTTTTCTTTATAAGTGGTGCGATGAGTGTAACGGATCCAAAATCTGATGAGAGAATGCTTTATGGAAAAAATGATCTAACAGGTGCTACAACTGTTGCTGGCGAGTCTGTAACAGGGCACTCAGTTTGGCTTGGTTTACAAATGCCCTCTTTTATAACTGAAGATGGAAGATGGGGAGTTGAGTACAATCAGGGTTCACAATACTGGAGAAGTATTACGTATGCTGAGGATACAAATATTGGCTCAAAACTTGCAACTCGCGGTAGTGCATATGAAGTCTATTTTACAGAACCGCTTGTTGAAGATATTTTAACTTTTCAGATTCGCTATACATATATAGATTATGAATATACTGGAAGTAATGGATTTTTTGGAGGGGATACTGGTAGTGCAGTGTTAATTAAAGATTTAACGCCAATGACTGGTTCAACAGTAACAGTGGATACTGCACAAGATATCCGTGCTTACCTACGTTATAGATTTTAGAGCTTTTTAGTTCTTATCTATGGTAGTGTTCAATAATCTGTGTCAGTATCGAGTAATTCCTAAAATTGTATCATAAATTAAGAGCTTTATCTAATCTCCCCTCAAAGTGAATTGAGAGTTGAGAGATAGTTAAGCTCCAGTTTCTAACTGGCATAGTCCATTTTTTTGAGGCATTCTGGATGCCCATATAGAGTAATTTTAATAAGCTATTATCATTAGGGAAAGCACCTTTAGTCTTAGTCAGTGTTCTGAACTGTCGATGCACAGACTCAATGATATTGGTGGTATAGATTACTTTTCTAATATCAGCTGGATATTTAAAATATACAGACAGATTATCCCATTTATTTCTCCAAGAAGTAAAAACGATTGGATATTTTTTACCCCATTTTTCTTCAAGCTTATCGAGTTCAATTTCAGCTTCTTCTTTCGTAAAGGCTTGATAGACTTTCTTCAACTCTTTTGCGAACTGCTTTTGATTAGCGGAACCTACATATTTAAGTGAATTTCGGATTTGATGAACAATACAGAGTTGTACTTCTGTGTCAGGATAGACTGAGTTTATGGCTTCAGGAAAGCCTTTTAAACCATCAACGGAAGCGATGAGTATATCTTTAACACCACGATGAGATAAATCAGTAAGTACCTGTAGCCAGAACTTAGCACCTTCACTCTCATTGAGATAGAGACCAAGTATCTCTTTCTTCCCATCAATGCCGACACCGAGAACGGTATAAAATGCTTTTGAGATATATCTTCCATCCTCTTTTACTTTATAGTGAATCGCATCTAAAAATATAAAAGGATATACTTCTTCAAGAGGACGAACTTTCCACTCTTGAAGCATAGGTATTATTTTATCTGTTACTGTACTGATTGCACCCTTAGAAAAGCCTACACCGTAAATATCTTCGATAAGCTTTGCTATTTGAGAGTAGCTGTTACCATGAGAGTAAAGAGCAAGTATTTTATCTTCTATCTCACCTGACATAGTTCGTTGATTTTTCTTTACAATCTCAGGCTCAAAACTACCACTACGGTCTCTTGGAACATCAAGTTCAAATTCACCATGTTCACTTTTCATAGTTTTAGTGGCATAGCCATTTTTACGGTTCTTTGAGATATCTTGTGTTAAATGGGAATCTATTTCTGCGGAGAGAGCAGCTTCTGTAAGTTGCTTTATTAAAGAGCTTAATGCTCCATCTTTACCACTGATACTCTTACCAGCCTTTATATCACGAGCAAATTGCTCTGCATCTATTTCTATCTTCATCTGTGTGTCCTTGAGTAATTGTTATTTTACCCGATTGACACAGATTTTTAAACGGTCCCTTATCTATAGTTAAAATACTTTCTCTATAAGTCACTATTTAAAGTGACTTATTTTTCATACTATATTTAACTACTAATTAGATTGCAGTCAATCTCTCAAGTTCTACTTTCACTTTAGCAACATGCTCTTTAACTCTTACCTTTTCCCATAGTGCCTTTACAACTCCATCAGGGTCTATAATCATTGTTGTACGAGATATTCCCATATACTCTTTGCCATAGTTCTTTTTGAGTTGCCAAACACCATACTCTTGCATCATTTCCGTACTCTCATCACTTAGTAGTGTGATAGCTAAGTTTTGCTTCTCTATGAAGTTACGATGGCGTTTAGTGCTATCTGCGCTCACTCCAATGATAACTGCGTCAAGTGAAGAAAAGTCTGGTGCAGCTTCTGTAAATTCACATGCTTCAGTTGTACACCCTGGTGTACTATCTTTTGGGTAAAAGTATAAAACTACCCATTTTCCTTTTAAATCACGAGAGCATATCTCTACATCATCTTGATTTGGTAAGCAAAACTCCGGTGCTTTTTCATCTATTTGTATCATTTTTCTTATTCCTTAATTTAATTTTATTAGTACACAAAAAGAAGTACATAAACCCAAATACCACTAAATGACGTAAATATAATTCCTAAAAATGTTTTACGCGCTAATGATTTATGAGAAGTTGATTTTTCTCCTGGAATGAGACCTTTTGAAAACTGTATATTTGCCTTAAAGACTGTAACAACCCAAGTAAAAAACGTAACAATAGCTATCATAATATGCAATACCATTACAACCGAAGCGTAACTTTTAGAAACGCCACTTTCACTGATGAAAAAATCAAATCCTCCACCAACGCGAACGCCATACTCAAAATAACCAACAACTATAACAGATACGATAAAAATCAAGTTTTGAGTAAGAGCATGAAGTTTGTATCTTCCTTGTCTTGCTAGAAGGATGGAGCTAAAAACTAAAAGCGGTAAAACAGCAACTATTAAAGTAACAAAATCCATAAAAAATGGAGCCCTAGTTCCTAAAAAACCTTGTGCGAACATATAATCCATAATTAATCCCTATTTTTTTTATATTTGTAGTATACAAAAGCTACGATAACCATCAAAGCTAAAACACCCATTGTTATCTGCTTAAGATAGATATCTATTAGTTCTTGATTTTCACCTATGATATAACCCAAAAGTACTAAAATCAAAGCCCAAATACCTGCACCTAAAGACGTGAAGAGCGTAAACTGTGCCAAATTCATACGAGCAAGCCCTGCGGGAATCGAAATTAGCTGACGAATTCCCGGGATGAGTCTTCCTGTAAACGTAGAGATATGCCCATGTTTCTTAAAATAACTCTCCATCTTAACAAGGGCTTCTTCTTTAATAAAAAAGTACTTTCCATACTTCGTTAAAAGTTTTCTCCCAAGAGTGAGGGCGAGATAGTAGTTAATAAACGCACCTATTAAAGAGCCTCCAAGAGCACTTATCATAATCATCACTATATTCATATCACCTTTTGAGGCTAAATAACCTGCAGGAATAAGGACTATTTCACTTGGAAAGGGGATGAAACTACTCTCTACAGCCATTAATAAAAATATCCCTAGATACCCCCAGTCAAAAATAAGATCTACTAAAATCTGTGCTAACTCTTTTATCATTTTATACTTTCCTCAACGTCTTTTATCATTTTTTCCGCTACGTCTTTTGAACTATATGAGAGTAGCTTTGTACTTTTTTGCTCAAGGTCACTCTCTAATATATCTAAAAACTTAGATTTTAACTGCTCACCTTCTCTCTCACACCAACCCATCTCATTATCAACTATAAACTTCGCGTTATGATACTGATGATCTCCCGCTGCATAAGGATAGGGAATATAAAAAGCTGGGCATCCATTTGCTGTAAGCTCCCAAAGAGTACTTGCTCCTGCACGACTTACTGCCAAATCAGCTTTTGTTATAAGTTCTGGTAACTCTTTAGTAAATCCATAGAGTTCTATTCTTAAGCCCAGCTTTTCATACTCATCTCTTACTCTCTCATAATCAGCTTCACCTGCTTGATGAATAATAGCTATGCCGCGACTATCTAACTCTAACGCCACACTAAGTGCTAAATCATTTATAGCCTTCGCTCCATGAGAGCCACCTAAAAATATGATTGTTTTTAAATTCTGGCGTTTATGCGCAGATTTATAAAAAATCTCTTTTATGGGATAACCTTTTATCTTTGAGTCATCTTCATATGCCGATATAAAACTTTTTGCATATGGTTTTAAAAGAGCATTGAGTCTTCCAGTAACCGCATTTTGTTCATGTATAAACAGAGGAGTAAAGCGACTCAGACTTGCAAATGACGCAGGTGCCGCAGAAAATCCGCCAACACTGTATACAGCTTGAACTTTATGCTTTTTAAGTAAGGCTCGAGCCTTTAAAAAAGCTAAAAAAACTTTCCACAATGCCTTTAGTTTTCCCAAGCCTTTTTGATTTACCACGCCTGTTGTTTGTAAAAAGTACACATGAGAAAACTGACTATTGAACTCAAAGTATTTTCTGTCTTGTCCCTTAGTAGAACCTATAAAAATAGCCTCATGACCACGAGAAACGGCCTCTGCCACAAGAGCTTCGGCTATCATTAAGTGACCACCAGTGCCCCCACCCGTTATACATAACTTCATCTTAGCTCATATCCGCTTTTCTTGAAGCCATTAGAACCATTCCAACGCCAAACGCCGCACCTAACATAGCAGAACCCCCATAACTTAAAAATGGAACTGAAATACCTTTAATCGGAGTAATTCCACTGATACCATAAGCGTTTACTAAAAATGCAAATGAGAGACTAAGCCCTATACCTATGCTAAATAGATAAGCACTTCTATCTTTTGTACGGTTTGCTACTTTAAAAATTCTCTGAAGCATCCATAAAAATACGACTACGACAAACGTTACACCCAAGAATCCAAACTCTTCAGCAAGTCCAGCTAAGACAAAGTCAGTATGAACTTCACTTAAAAAACCAAGTTTAAATGTTCCATTGCTTATTCCAACGCCAAAAAAACCGCCATTATGTATGGCGTTTAAAGAGTGTCCTATCTGATAAGGCTCAACTTCTACTGGCACTCTCAACTTATCTGCAATAGAATCTGGAAATATTTCAAGTACCGAGTTTTGAGCAAGCGCCCACCAAGACTTTATACGGATGATTCTATGTTCTGCGGTTAATATAAAAAGAATAACCGCGCCAAAAATTGCTCCAAGAATGGAAAAGAAAAATCTAAAACTACTTCCAGCAAATATAAGCATAAAGATTAGAGTAAGTCCCAAAACAACAACCTGACCTAAATCTTTTTGTAAAAACGCGATAATAAACATCGCCCCCACAAATATAACGCCATAAGGTAAGAAACGCTTAAACTCATTTGTTAGTCCCATTCCATCATGATGGCCTAGTTTTCTAGAAAAACTCCATGCTAAAAAGTAAACAAATCCAACCTTGAAGAACTCAACGGGAGCCAAAGAAAACCCGGCTACTTTAATCCAGCGTTTAGCCCCACCTACTTCTGAGACTAAACTCTCAGGTAAAAATGGCATAGCTACCATTAAAAACAGTGAGCCAAAAAAGAGTAAGAAGCCTACTGGTTTTAACCATTTTTCTGGGTCTAATTGCGAGAGGATAAAAATGATAGTGATTCCAAGAAATCCAAAAATAGCTTGACGGATAGCGAAATGAAACTCATTCACGCCAAAGAGAAGCGTTGTATAGGGAGCAAGAGTGTAAGACAATACTATACTAGTCATAATAAGTATGCCAACAAGTGTAAAAAGTTGTCTATCTGCGCTCATGCTCGCTCTGCTTACTTTATTTTGTTGATTTTTAGAACAAACTCAACTTCGGGTTTTGAGATATGAAGCTCTTTTGATATCGTCTCAACGGAAACACCTTGCTTAAAAAGTGAAATAATCTTCTCGTCGTCATTTCCATGAATCGAAGATGGAATGGATATCTGCTTCACGCCACTCTCAAGCTGAGTAATACGACTACCTATTTCCACATCTATCGCGTTTATATTTTCTTGGAGTTGTTTAAAACCTGCGCTTAGTGGCTGAACCATGTCATAAACGCTGCGTTCAATCTCTTGATAAATCTCTTCATCGTTCATTCTTTGCGAGTTCTCTTTAATACTTCCCTGCGTTTCACTTATGTTTTTTTTCATATAAAACAGCTCACGATTTAGCTCTTCGACAACAGAGGCAACGGAGCGAATGTTTTTTGTGTAATCTGCATCTTTTGTGTAAACATAATATAAAAGGTATAAAATAATAGCCGCCATAATTACAACGACATACTCTATGTTAAAGTGTTCAATATTCACTATTTCTTCTCTCTTGCTTCTCGGATTAGTATTCTTTCGCGTGCAGTCATATATGCTGCCCACTCTTTTTCATCTCGCTCATGCATCTTAGTAAACTTAGCAAGCGTAGGGCTAAGTGCTTCAAAAAAGACTCCAACGTCGTGCTTAGGATAAACTGGCATCTCTATGCGACCATAGTAAATCTTACCAACATCTAATGAAGGCTCTTCAAGGTTAAAGTACTCAAAACCTATGGAGTTAATCTGCATCTCATTTGTCAGCGATACTCTACTTGGTTTTTCATCTTTTATGAACATCTCCAGAGCGTCTACTTTTCTGTGAAGCTCTACTACAAGTTGCAGTAAAACCTGATCTGTTTCTCTTGTATCCCCACGGGCCTTAGCTAGTTTTAGCCATTGAGAGATGGGATCATCATCTGTTTCACTAAGTTGTTGGTATTCTCTCTCATATGTTAGTAAATCTGTTTCGGCTTCACTGAAATATATATGTATCGGCGCTGCAACTAAACGCGGTTCACTCATGCTACAATCCTATCTATTACTATTAAGGTAAAAAATGCGATACCAAGGTAACCATTGACTGTAAAAAACGCTCTATCAATCTGAGTGAAATCTTTTCTCACAAGTTTTTGCTCATATGCAAGAACAAGCGCGCTTCCAATTGCTGCTACGTAAGCCACTGCTCCCAAACCTGAATAATATACAAAGAGTACCCAAAAAAGTACCGTTAAGCTATGAAAGTATGCTGAAATTTTCAGTGTATTTTCTGAACCATATTTTGATGGGATAGAGTGCAGAGAATTTTCTTTATCAAACTCCATATCTTGCAGTGAGTATAACAGATCAAATCCTGCTACCCAAAAAACAACGCCTAAACTTAAAAATACAGACCATAACGGGATAGTCGCACTAACCGCTATAACGCCAGCTATTGGAGCTAGACCTAATGATATCCCTAGTATGATGTGTGCTAAAGATGAGAAGCGTTTAAAGTAAGAATAAGAACCAAGAACAATCAATATAGGGACACTTAACTTTAACGCTAGAGGATTAATCATATACGCTACTGCGATAAATATAATGGCGTTTACAAAGATAAAAAGTAAAATACTCGAAGCATTCAAGCGCCCATCAACATTTGGACGTCCAGACGTTCTTGGGTTTTGTGCATCAATGTCACGGTCTGCATAACGGTTTACACCCATAGCAAAGTTTCTAGCACTAAGTGCAGCTAAAACACCCATAAACAAAAGCCAAAAACCAAACCAGCCATCAGCTGCAACAACCATAGCTATGAAGATAAAAGGCAGGGAAAATATAGAGTGTTCAAACATAACCAACTCATTAAAATCTTTCGCTTTTTGTATAGCTCTTTGCAATATTTAACCCTCTTAGATAATTAATGCTCATTTTATCCAAAGTTGTTTTAAAATGATATAATTCACTCATGAAACAACTCGCGATTATTGGACCAACTGCTTCAGGAAAGAGTGATTTAGCTATAAAAATTGCTTTAAAAATTAATGCCTACATACTTTCCATAGACTCTCTTAGTATCTATAAAGAGATAGATATAGTATCTGCAAAACCTTCCAAAGAGGAGTTAAGTAGTATAAAGCATTTTGGAATAGACGTTTTAAATCCTGATGAATACTTCAGCGTTGATATATTTATAGACCTTTATAAACAGGTACTTTTTGAGTGTCAAAGAGATAAGAAAAATCTTGTTATTGTTGGTGGTACCTCTTTTTATTTAAAAACACTTATTCAAGGACTCTCAAATATTCCAGAGATATCTCAAGAGGTAGTTGAGAGTGTAAACAAAAAACTAAAAAATTTAGAAGAGTGTTATCAGTTTTTAAATGATTTAGATCCAACATATATGAGTAAGATTGATTCAAACGATAGCTATAGGATAGAAAAAGCACTACTTATATACGAAGCATCTAAACTTAGCCCTTCAAAATGGTTTGAATTGAACCCGCCAAAACCAATTATCGAGAATTTAGATATATATAATATAGAAGTTTCTAGAGATGTATTAAGACAAAGAATTTCTAAACGCTCAAAAAAAATGCTAGAAATGGGACTAATAGATGAAGTTTCTTTTTTAGAGCAGAAGTATACAAGAGCACCACATTCAATGAAGTCTATAGGAGTTGTTGAAGTTTTAGATTTTCTTGATGGTAAGAGTGATAAAGAGCAAATGATAGAGTTAATCTCTATACATACCGCTCAACTTGCTAAACGCCAACAAACTTTTAATAAAACTCAGTTTGATGGACTTATAAGCGCTCCGCTTGAAGAGCTAGAAGAGATTATCCTCTCCCGGTAACCTCTAGTAGGTGATAACCAAACTGTGTTTTAATAGGCCCATAAACAACACCCACATCACCACTAAACACTGCTTTATCAAACTCAGGAACCATCTGTCCAGGTCCAAATTTACCTAAATCTCCGCCATCTCTAGATGATGGACAGCTTGAGTTAGCTTTTGCAACTTCGCCAAATTCAGTTCCGCCTTCTATCTCACTTTTTAATTCATTACACTTTTCTTCGCTATCTACTAATATATGTCTTGCTGTTGCCCATGCCATATTGCATCCTTAATTTTTTATTGAAATTCTACACGGAAGTTCTTTAAATTTTATTAATATTAATAGTTAGATATGATTAATATTGATACTACAATCTAAGTTCATGTAGTATGTCAAAAATTTAAAAGGATACTCAAAATGCTCAAAACTCTTACGGCGATAATTGCTACACTACTCATCATAGGCTGTAGCTCAAAAAGTGAAGAAGTTGTTAATGTAGAACCTAAACTAGTTGTTGGAAAAACTCTTGGAGATTTAAAGTTAAACGATCAGTTTGAAAAATCACACACTATAAGTGCAGATACTTATAAGCTTATCTTTGCACTTGACAAAGAGCCAGCACATATTTGTAATGATTTTTTTAACTCACAAGAAGCAGATTACTTACAAAAGCATAATGCTCAGTTTATAGCTGACATTAGTACTGCTCCATCACTTATAAGAAGCCTTTTTATCCTTCCTGGACTCAAAGATTTTAAACATACAGTTATGTTACTCGATGATAAAACAGCAGCTGCACCATTTAGAAAAGATGTTGAAACTGAAAAAATTGTTGTTGTTTATATAATAAATAAGACGATTACTAAGATAGAGAGTCTCTCAACAGAAGCTGAACTTAAAAAGATGATAGAAGATGAATCACCAATGTCTTTGATTGCACCAATGATAAATAAAGTTTTAAACTAAAAACTTAAGAGAGATCATACTTTTTATAGCTCCTTATTAGGAGCTACTTAGTATCTTTATCTAATGTTTTAATAGATTCTTTAGAAGCATCGTTCGCTCTTTCATAAGAACCATGACTATTTTTCATCAGCTTACTTGAACAAGCACTCATCCCAAATGCAACAATTAGTATTAAAAACAGTAAAAACTTTTTCATATTGACTCCTTAAATTTTAAATTATTATAGCCTATAAAGTCTGTGCCTCTGGTTTTCCTATATAATAACCCTGCGCCATATCGACTCCACACTCTTTAATGATGTTGTAAATAGCTTCATTTTCAACATACTCCGCTACAGTTTTGATACCTAATGTTTTTGCTAGACTAACTATTGCAGATACAACAATTCTGTCTTTAGTGTTTACTTCCAAAGACTTTATAAACAGGCCATCTAATTTTATGTAGTCAAAGTCTATCTCCAAAAGACGACTAAAGTTTGAGTTTTCTATACCAAAATCATCAATAGCAATCTTAAATCCCATCGTTTTTAAAGCTTTGAGTTGAGCGATAACAACTTTATGCTGCTCACCTATTGTGATGTTTTCAAGTATCTCAAAGGTAACATTTTTAGCTTCGATATTATAAAGTTCAAGTTTTTGTTCTAAGAACTGGATGAGAAACTTATCGAGTAGATCTCTATGGGTAATGTTAATAGAAAAATTCATCTCTTGTCCATTAAAGTATTGAAAACTTTTACCTATCATCATTCGAGTAATAGAGCTAATCATTCCTAGCCTCTCAGCTGGAGAGATAAAGAAGTACGGAGAAAACACCTCACCCTCATAATTTCCACGAGCTAAAACTTCATATTTAACTATCTCACCTGTTTGTGTGTCAGCTATTGGCTGAAAGTATGGCTCAATTCTATCATTTTGTATCATCTCTTTTGTTATATTTATCCACTTGATAGTCTCTTTTGCTTGTTTTACACTATCTTCAGTTTCATCATAAAAGTAGTAGTAACGGCTTCCTGTTTTTTTACCTATATCCAAGGCAAACTCAGCATTTACAAGTGGAAAAAAATCTTCTGCTATTTCTGCGATTCCCATAGAAAAGCTTATGTTCACTTCAAACGCGTCTATCACTACAGCTTGTGTATCAAAAAAGCTGATAAGTTGCTGACAGAACTCTTCTATCTTTGTGTGATCTTCTTCTTCAAGTAAAAAGACAAAACGATCAGACTCTGTTTTAAAAAGTCTCGCATGGTTAGCTATATGACTTTTTAAAATCTTTGCTATCTCTTTTAAAATTGCATTTGAGAAATCTTTTCCATACTGTTTATTTATCAAAGAAAAGTTTGACACATCTAAAAGTAACAGATGTCTATACTCCCCCGTATCTATCTCTTGACCTAGTGCTATAAAGTTCTCAAGTCCAGTAAGTGGATCATGTGCATAAAAATGTTCTAACTCTTTTGTTTTTTCTTTAGCGATAGCATCTAGGTTATTATTTATCTCTTCAAGTTCACTATTTTTATCCATAAGTGCCTGTTTTAACTCTATAGGTTCAAGAATTTTAAGTACACGATTTATAAGCTCTTTCATATTGAGTGGTTTCATCAAGTAGCCATCTACTTGTAGGTCAATCGCTTCTAAAAGATACTTACTTTCATTAAACGCAGTAGTGATGATTATGGGGACATTAGAGTCAATCTTACGTATCTCTCTAATCATCTCAATGCCATTCATTTTAGGCATCTGTATATCAGTGATAACTATGTCTGGTCTCTTTTCATTAAACAGAGCAACACCTTCTTCACCGTTATATGCAGAGTATAACTCTCCTGCTTTTTTATTTAAAAAGAAAGCTATCTCCTCAGCGATTTCAAGATTGTCTTCAACATAGAGTATTTTATAATTTTTTAATTTATCAATATTGTTTTTAACCATTTTATTTACCTTTAGAGTCTTCTACTTTTATCTTAATGACAAAACATGCACCATGCTCTGTATTATGGACAGATAGGACACCACTCATATTGTTCTCAATAATTGTCTTAGACATATAAAGACCAATACCAGTACCCTTTCCCTCATCTTTTGTTGTAAAATATGGGTCAAATACTTTTTTAATTATCTCTTTAGGAATGCCCCCTGCGTTATCTTCAATCTCCAGATATGCATAATCCCCTTTTTCAAAAACACGAATATATATCTCTCTTTGACTCTCTCTATTTTCAAGAAGAGCATCTTTAGAGTTGTTTACTATGTTAAGTATTACTTGAGAGAACTCACTTGGAAAGCCTCGAACTAAAACATTTTTGTCTATCTCTTCTTTTACTTCAATATTATGATTGTTTAAACTTGGACGTAACATTCCCATGGCCGTTTCTATAATTGAGGCTATTGAAAAAGTAAGTGCTTCTTTATTTGGTTTAAAAAAGTTCCTAAAGTCATCTATAGTTTGTGACATCCCATTTGTAAGACGAGTTCCTTTTTCTATACTTCTATTAATATACTCTTCATCAAGCATATCCATCTCGTAAGCATTTTCGATGTTTTGTAAAAGAAGTCCAAGGGCATTTAGAGGTTGTCTCCACTGATGGGCGATATTTCCTATCATTTCACCCATAGCTGCAAAACGTGACTGTTGTATAAGGATCTGCTCTTGCTCAGCACGTTTATGCACCTCATCCTTTACTCTTTGGTCAAGTTCTTGATTGAGAGTAATTAGCTCATCTGTGCGCTCTTCAACTCTACTCTCTAACTCTTCATTATATGCATAAAGTCGCTCACTTGAGAGTTTAATAGTGTTTATCATGATATTAAAACTACTTGCCAACTCACCAAGTTCATCATCTGTATCTACATTTACAGCTACACTATAATCACCTAACGCGACCTGCTTAGCTGCTTCGTTGAGAGTAAAGATAGGCTTAGTAATCCAGCGTGCCAAAAGCAGAGAAAACAGCATAGAGCCGAATAAAATTGTTACAATGAGAATTGCATTATTTACATAAATTGAGTTCATCATCTCTTTATATCTCTCTAATGAAAAGCCTATTGTTACCCAGCCCCATTCAAGGCCAGAAAAGACCACTGGATATGAGTAGTGAAAGACATCTTCAGCACTCTTAGAAAAACCATTTTTAATAATCGATTGATACTCATTCGAGAGTAGTGAGGCAGTTACTGAATCAGGAAGTTTATCTACTAATTCCCAGCGATTAACATCACTATAAAGCTTACTCTCTCCCTCCCCTTTTTTCACAATGAGTATATAACTAATTTCTTTATTGTCTTGTAAAACTTTTTCATTATGCTCTACGATAAAACCATAATCTTCTATAACCATAGCATCAGAAGAGACAAGAGATATTGACTTAGCTATAGTTTTTGTTTTTGAGTACATAACCTCAATAAGTGCACTTTTTTGATCCATTATTGTCAAATAGCTAAAAAGTGTTACAACACTCAAAAGTCCCGTAACGATAATAAAAAAGGTTCTTTTAAAAAGACTATTTTTGCTACTCATTATAGCTTCCTGTTTTGGATTTTTTGTATGCCTTACTCAGATGAAGATACTCTTGGTAATACTCTCTTAAGCCATCAAACTCTTTTACATCAACTACTCTCATTTTATGCATCTTAAAAAGTGCTAAAATATTTTGTCCTCTAGGTGTACTCTCTAGTGTTGCTACATTTCTATGAAAAGAGTCTATACTCGAAGTAGGTGTTGTTTTATGAAAAACAGCCATCACAGGGAGAAATATATCCGGTGTTCTTTTGAGTACACTAAGCTCTGAGGATAACTTTGGATTCATCTCTTGCATAAATTTGAACATATACTCTGGAACCACGCAAGCATCTACAGTAGAAAAGTATACTTTTAAAATCGCTGTAGAGGATTTTGCACTCTTTAGAGAACTTTTAAAAAAAGAACTTGAGTCAGCTCCAAGCTCTTCTAAAAGCTCTTTATCTAAGACAAGTCTACCGAGATAGTCATCTTCTCGAGACATAACTGTTCTATTTTTTAAATCTTTTAAACTTTTTATGCCACTCTTTTTATTTACTAATATAACTCTGTTTGTAAATCTCTTTTCACTTTTTGTTGCAACCCAATACTCTTTTGCATTAGCATCTATTCTTGATTGATGCTTGAGATAAAAGTATGCATTGAGTGCTAAGTACTCAAAAGATGCAGATTCAAAATCTTCAATACACTCCTCTTCATTCTCATAGTACTTAATTCCTACATCCATATCCTCATTTATAGATAACTCTTTAATCCATAAAGAGAATGCTATTCTTGCATCTTTAAACTTTATGTCATGAAGACCTTCAACTAAGTAACCCATAGTAGCTTTAGCAGACTTAGTAGACTCCTCTTTTGCTACAAGAGAGTTCCCAATAAATAGAGTAAATATAAAAGAGAATAAAAATAAGTTTTTTAGCATAAGTAACAGACTACTTTACACTATCTTCAAGTGCTCTACCAACTAAAAAGTCTGCATTTGCTTTTGCTAAAGCATGATCATGAATACTACGATAATAGTCAGCACTCGAGTATGCTTCAAAAAGTTGAGACTCTATTACATCTTTAGTTTCGACCATATCCTCTTGATAAGCACGTGTATTTAATTCTCTGTTTTCTTGTGCTACTTCTACTGCTTCACTTAAGATAACAAACTGTTTATGTGAACTTTGCATCTTCATAAATGCCTGTTTTACCTGTAGTGCTAAGCCCTCTTGGAGTAAAATCTCTTGTTGCTTAAGTTTTATCTTCTCTAAGCGACTCTGCTCCACTTGGTTTGTTGTTCTCATTCCATCAAAAAGTGACCATTGCACCCCAACACCGATAGTCCATGACCTATCGTTTGTCTCATTAAAAACGCCATATTCATAGTCATTATGAATATGCTGTGCACTCGCAGAAAGTCCAACCATAGGAAGATAACCACTCTGTGCCTCATCAATCTTTGCCTCTTGAATATCAACTGCAAGTTTAAGTGTTTTGTACTGAGGGTTAAAGTGGTATGCATCCTCTACAAGAGTAGTTAAAGATGCTCCCATATTTGGATCCATAAGCTTTGTATCTTGAACATCTATGGTGTCATTATAAGGAAGACCCATTGCAAATAACAGTGCCGCTTTTGCCATTGTCTCTTTCTCTGAGATATTTTGGTTCAGCGACTCTAAAAGGCTAACACTCAGTTTTGTACGAAGATAGTCTGTCTTTTTTACGTTCATAGAACCACCCTGGTAAAGTTCTGATGTCAAATCACTTATAAATCCCATTCTCTCAATAGTGTCTTCAGAGAGTTGTTTAAGTTGTTTTGTAAGCACAACACCATAGTAGTAGCGTTTAACGTCAAAGATGATTTCATTCTTTGTGCGTTCTCTCATAACTTGCGCTATTTTTCTTCCGCCATTAGCCTGCTCAACTATAGCACTTATTTTTCCACCTGTATAAAGAGGAAGTTTAGTGTTAATGTTACTCACAACAGTATCTCTTCCAGCCATTTGAACTTCCATATTTATAGGAAGTGAACTTGTTGCAGGAGTATTTGCGGCAGTTTGCGCATACACGCCTGACGTAAACGCATTTCCATCTGCCGCTGCCGCCCCGCTTAAACCATTATATAGTGCTATTGTTTGAGAATTATCGACTGTAGTACTCCCAACCATTGTAAATGTAGGAGCCTGATCCATTCTCATAGCACTTACTTCCACATCTAAAGTCGGATAGTGTGCGCTCATAGCTTGGTTATACATAGTATCTGCTATCTCTATGGAAGTTTGTGAAACTTTTAACTTTTTATTATTTTCCAATGCAACTGCTATTGCCTCATCTAATGAGACTATATGTTCTTGTGCATTTAAACTTAGTTTGGCGATGATAGATAGGATCAGAAATCCTACAAACTTATTTTTTCTCATTTATTATTTTCCTTTTTCAAAGCTATATACTCTTTATAGATATTACCAATTGGTTCTAAATCTTTTACAGTTGTCTCAACAACCTTATCGGTTTGAAAAACTGTCAAGATTTGCTGTCCACGTGCACTTTTACCGATAGCTAAGGCGAAACTTCGTATCTCTTCAGCCATTTCTGGATTGAAATCTTTGTGAAAAAAACCAAAAGTTCTCGCTGAGATAGTAGAGAGTTTAGCTATTTTTAGTTTTTTTCCTATCTGAGGGTTTAACTCTTTTGCGAAATCAAATGTTTTTTTAGTAACGACTGCTGCATCTGCTTTGCCAAAAAAGAGTTTTAAAATAGCGGCGTTTCTTTTTCGCGTTTTGATATACTCAATCTTTGCCTCTTTATTTTTCTCAAAAAAGTTTTTTTCTATATAGATCATAGCTATCTCTTCACTCTCTTGCAGAGCTACTTTTGGGTCTTTTTTACTATAGAGCTCTTGGAGTGATTTTTTTGCAGGTAAGACAACTATAATATCTTCAGCATGTTTCTCTTTTGAACCACCCGTAAAGGCTTTAACAAGGTTTGATTTCTCAAAAGACTTTACAAACTCAACACCTGTAGTAATGACTAAGTCTAGCTTTCTTTCCTCGAAGTCTTTTGCCATCTCTGTAGAGGAGTCATAAAAAAAGAATGTGGCAGAGTGTTTTGTAGTCTTCATAATCTCTTGAATCCAAATATCCATAACAATCATCGTATCTTTCTTACTAAACTGATTCATAGAAGCATTTCCGTATGCTACATTCATATGCCCAGCATGGAGAGTAAGAGTTAAGAGAAGAGGTAAGAGATAATATTTCATATGTTGTATTGTTCCTTATTAAAATAGTAGTAATAATAATAATCATACTATTTAAAATAATAATTTTAGCTTAACATTTTAAAATATATTTTGTGTTTTAATTCCTCTTTTTCATGCCAACAAGTACACCACCTAGAACAATAAGAGTGATACCCATGAGGGTTAAAAAGTCAGGAAAAGTATCTCCAAGTAAAAACCCAAAACCAACCCCAAAGGGTATATTTGTATAGCTAATGACACCTATAATACTAAGGTTTGAAGTACTGTATGCCTTTGTAAGAAGCCACTGTGAAAGTGTAGAAATCATAGCTATAAAAAGTATCAAAGTCCAAACATAAATATCTGTAGGCATAACAAACAGAGGAAATAAAAAGCTAATAGCCTCTGGTGGTTCAAAATAGGGAGCTACTAAAAAGAAAATAGCCGGTAGCAGAGTTCCCACTCCAACAAAAGAGAGCACTATAACGCGAGAGTCATATATGTCTTTTATCTTTTTTATAGTTGTATAAGCAGAAGCCGCAAAAAATCCACCTAAAATTCCTAAAAAGTGTACATACGAGATACTCATACCAAAAGGCTTCACTATCAAAATAATTCCTAAAAAACCTATAAGTAGGGCAAATAGCGTCTTCTGGTCTAACTCTTCTTTTAAAATGTAATAAGCTAGTATAGTGACAAATAGAGGTGAAGTTTTGTTAAGTGTCATTGCTTCGCCAAGAGGAATAACGGTAATGGTATAGAAAAATAAAATCATTGCCAAAAAACCATATAGGCCACGACTAAAGAGCATATAAAACTTTCCGCCACTAAGTTTAGGCGCTGTATGTTTTAAAGCATATAAAATAATAAAGACGCCAATAAGGTTACGAAAAAAGACTATCTCTAACGCACTCATATGTTCTGAAAGTATTTTTGTAAGTGCTCCATTAAGTGCTGAGATAAGAGCACCTAAGAGCATATAGAGTATGCCCTTGTCTATTGTTTTTAACAACTCTCCTCCCCTTTTACAAACGCCATTGCCTTAGCGTTTACATAAGCTAAGTCATACCACTGTTTTTGGGGTGCTATTAGATTTAAACGCGAGGGGTTTGATGAACGCGAAAGCGCTACGTAAAACTGTGAGGGAGCAAATATCTCATTTGTCTCTATTATCAAATCTTCTATACTCATTCCTTGTGATTTGTGTATGGTTATGGCAAACGCTAGCTTTATAGGAAACTGATAAATACTAAAGATATTTTCCTCTACCATCTCTTTTTTGCCGTCTATGGTCTTTTCCTTCCACAAGGCTTTACTTTGTGCTGTAGCTTCGAGTTTCACCACCTTGCCATCGCTTTTTTGCACATAAACATTTGAGGCATCTATATTTACAACGATGCCTCGCTCACCATTAAAGTAGTTCCAAGAGTTTCTTGTAAAAAGAACTGGAGAGTTTATTTTGAGTTCTAGCTCTTTTTCTATTCTTGCGTCATTCATAAAGCGCTCTACCTCAATATCTTTTGCAGACTTTTGATGCTTAACTATCTGAGCCTCTTTTACAAAAAGCTCATTCTCTATATGTGCTAACTGCTTTTTATTATGGTGTGCGGCTGAGATGTTTTTCCCAAACAAAAAAGTAAACTGACTTAAATCTTCAGGCAGAGGTTTGATATACTCGTTAAGATGATTATGAACGCCCTCATCCACGAAACCAAAACGCACATGATGAAGAAGTTCTATAAACGCCACGTCATCTGTTCTATATATGTGAGTGAGTTCTATTTTATCAAACGCGAAACTATCCCAAGCTTCAGACTCAAATGCGAACTTCACTTCCTCCGCTCCACGCACAACGGGAGGAAGCTGTAAGAAATCTCCTACAACCATTAGAGTTCCATGAAAATCAGCTTGCTTTAAACGTAGAGATATCATCTCAAAAAGAGCGTCGCTCACCATAGATATCTCGTCTATTACGATAAGGGACATACTTTCTATGAGTTTTTTTATCTTCTTTTTTATCTCGTACTTTTTATTTTTTTCTAACTCTTGCACATTTGAAGCGATGCCTAGGTCTAAGAAGCTATGTAGCGTTTGACCCCCAATGAGAGTAGCAGCCATACCTGTAGAAGCAAGTTTTGCCACTTTTTTTGCTTCGCTCTCAAAGTGTTCTATCACTTCTCGCGTTATAGTTGTTTTGCCAACGCCAGCACCACCTGTTAAAAAAATGTTTGTTTTGGAGTTTAGTTTTTCAATAGTTGTATCGAGGTAATTCATATAAAATAATAGCGATAATTACTATAAAATCAGATGAATTATAGTAATATATGTCAACAAATTTGGAGAGAATATGAGCCAGAGAATATTAATAGTTGAAGATAACAAAACGCTAGCTAAGCTGATCTCAAAAAAGATTGAAAATGCTCTTAATTTTGAAGTAGATATCGCATACACGCTTTTAGAGGCAAAACTATTTTTAAAGAGATATGAGTACTTTATAGCGCTCCTTGATATCAACCTCCCAGACGCTCCTAATGGGGAAGTTGTTGATTATGTACTCTCTAAAGGCACACGGGCTATAGTTCTAAGTGCAAACATAGACAAAGAGTTTAGAAAAAAAATCCTTCAAAAAAATATAGTTGACTATGTAAATAAGGGTGGCGTTAACGAGATTAACTACATTATCCAAACTATCATAAGACTTCAAAAGAACCAAAATCATAAAGTACTCATAGTTGATGACTCCCTAGTTTTTAGAAAAACCATGCAGACGATGCTAAAAAATCTCTTTTTTCAGGTCATCACAGTCGCACATGGCGAAGAAGCACTTGGAATAATGAATGTACATCAAGATATCTCTTTAGTTTTAACTGACTACAATATGCCTGTAATGGATGGACTGGAGTTAACTTACGAGATACGCAAAACTTCGAGTAAAAATGAGATCAGTATTTTGGCGATCTCTTCAAACCAAGATGAAGAGATAAACGCCATGTTTTTAAAACAGGGTGCAAACGACTATATAAAAAAGCCCTTTTCTAAAGAGGAGTTTTCTTGTCGCGTTCACAATGCCATAGAAGCCTTAGAAAACATTCAAATAGTAACCAACCATGCAAACCGTGACTACTTAACTGGCCTCTACAACAGAAGATACTTTTTTCAGAACATGAACGATTATCAGATAGATGTTCAAAATAGTGGGGAGCAGTTTGCAATTGCAATGATTGACATAGACCACTTTAAAAAGATAAATGACACCTATGGACATGATGTAGCAGACAAAATCATAGTTTTTATATCTGAGATACTAAGAACTTCTACAAGTCACAGAGATATTGTTGCCCGTTTTGGTGGAGAAGAGTTTTGTGTAGTTCTAAAAAATATCAATCGATATAGTGCGTTAGATATTCTTGAGCGCATCAAAGACGAAGTTGCCAACTACTCATTTCCTTTAGATGCCGATAACTTCATAAAATCAACAATCTCAATAGGGGCGGTGATGAATAGTGAAGAGTCTCTCGAAGATAGTATCTCCCAAGCAGACCTCATGTTATATAACGCGAAAAACAAGGGACGCAATCAAGTTGTTTTTGAGAACTAACCTCTCATTAAGAGAAACTAATATAGACTTATTATAAGAATTTCAAATCTAATCTGTGGAGAAACAAATGTTTGGAACTAGTAAAAAGATAGATGAGCTAAAAGCTCAACACCAACAAGAGGTAAATGCGCTCAAGGCTCAGATAAATGAGTTGGAGATGCAAGTTCTTCAACTTGAGACACCTGTTTCCAAACCAGTTGATACAAAAAAAGATGAGTTTGTCACGAGTATGCTTAAGAGCTACGAGGATGGAAATACTTTTTTACAAAAAACTGTAGACTCTCCACTAAATAGACTTGAAGAGATAAATATCCTCACTGCTCAAAATTCAGAGATGATGAGTGAAGTTGAGAGTGAAACTGCACAAATATCTTCAGCAATTGATAAAATACAGGAGTTTTCACACTCACTTGGCAATGACTCGGTATCACTAAATGATAGCGTTATGTCAATTGCGGCTATCATCAACCTTATTAAAGACATCTCAGACCAAACAAATCTTTTAGCACTAAACGCAGCCATAGAAGCGGCGCGTGCTGGTGAGCATGGTCGTGGTTTTGCCGTTGTGGCAGATGAAGTAAGAAAACTAGCCGAGCGTACTCAAAAAGCAACTCAAGAGGTAGAGATAAACATAAACGGTCTCAAACAAAACTCAAACTCAATGATGGAAATTAGTAATACTTTTCAAGATGAGACCTCTACTGTTATGGGGATTTTAGATGCCTTTAGCCATAGCATAGAAGGTGTTGTAAATAACTCAGAGGGCATTAAAAATAAAACACAATACGTTACAGATGAACTACAAGTCAATGTTGGCAAAATTGACCATATCTCTTTAAAAGTTCAGGGCTATAAAGCACTTATCAACTCTGAGAGTGTAAATATCATAGATGAAGATAGTTGTAGATTTGGAAAATGGTATGCTGAAGCGACAAATGGAATATTAAAAGGAAACTCATCTCTCTCTACTATCACTAAACACCACTCAAATGTACACCAAGGTCTCAAAGAAGCCATAGAGCTTAAAGATGCAGGAGAGTATGAAGCAGCACTTACACGTATGCTAGATGTAGAAAACTCAAGCGAAGCAGGTTTTAATGAACTCTTTTCCCTTGTAAAAGCATCTCAATCACAGTAAATATAAGAAGATGATTAAAAATTAGACCTCTTGCAAAGTCACAAATCAAGGCTTTGTTGCTATAATAAGGCACTACACTAAAACATAGGGCGACAATGAAAATATATGCACCATGGGAGAAGGTGTTTAATAGGATTTATACTCCTTTAGAGCACTTTATTCATGCACAAACTACAACCGGCATCATTCTCTTAGGTATGACAATATTAGCACTCACTCTAGCTAATACTCCTCTGACTGAAGCCTATGCAGACTTCTTTCATACAAAGGTAAACCTAACTGTTGGCACCTGGAAAATATCTCACACAATACACCACTGGATAAACGATGGTCTTATGGCCCTATTTTTCTTTATTATTGGGCTTGAAATTAAACGCGAGATTTCTGTTGGAGAACTCTCTCAGATAAAAGTAGCCATTCTTCCTATACTCTCAGCCATTGGAGGTATGGTTCTACCTGCACTTATATACCTTAGTATCAACTACTCAGGAAATGGAGCCTCAGGATGGGGAATACCAATGGCTACAGATATCGCGTTTGCGATTAGTGCTTTAGTACTTTTAGGCCATCGCGTTAAACCACCTTTAGTTACATTTTTAGTTGCCCTTGCCATTGTTGATGACTTAGGTGCGGTAATTGTCATAGCAGTTTTTTATACTGAGCAGATACAGTTTCTACCACTCTTTCTCTCTGGTGTTTCATTTTTAGTTATGATTAGTCTTAATCGCTTTGGGATTCATACTATTCTTCCCTACTTTATCTTTGGAGTATTGATGTGGTTTTTTATGCTAGAGTCTGGTGTTCATGCCACTATAGCCGGTGTTATTGCTGCAATGGCAATTCCATCACGACCAAAACGAGCACCTATTGACCTTACCATACATGCTAAGAACCTACTCGATGAATTTGACAACTATCCCGTTGGAACTGACCATATGATGCATGAAAAGCAAAAGGCTATTCTGCTAAATATTAAAGATAGAATTGACTCTGTGGGTACGCCTGCGGCTAGGCTTGAACATGACTTACATCTTCCGGTGAGTTTGATTATCATACCTCTTTTTGCCCTTGCAAACGCAGGTGTCAGCATCAACTTCTCATCTATTGGCTCCACTATTTTAGAACCTGTTTCTATGGGAATAATCTTAGGCCTTGTTCTAGGAAAAATCATAGGCATAGCGGGTGTCGCATTTATAGCTGTAAAACTGGGAATAGCTAAACTCCCCCAAGATAGTACAATGAGCCAGATTTTTGGAGTATCCGCTCTTGGCGGCATAGGTTTTACTATGAGTATATTTGTCGCAGATTTAGCTTTTTTAAATTCACCGCAGTTAATATTTCAAGCAAAGATAGGCATACTTACAGCCTCTTTGTTTGCCGGACTCTTTGGTTTTTTATGGCTACGATTTATCTCTAACAATGCTGATTGAGTTTTTAAAAAAGTTAAAGTCTAGCTCACTTGGCGCTTCTTTATAAAGTAGCGGACTATCTAGGTCTACATACTTGATAACGTCTCTATAGGCAAACGCTAGATACAAAGCTGCGTTTATAGAGTATGGCCCCTCAAGCATTGAACCAAGCATGCAAATTATCTTCTTCTCTCTTGCATACTCTAAAATCTCTATGGCTTTTGTAACGCCACCACACTTCATCAATTTTATATTTATCATATCAGCACAAGAGCTCTCATACGCTCTTTTTACGTCTTCAAGAGTAAACGTAGCCTCATCCGCTAAAATTGGAATCTTCGTGGCATTTGTAATTATCTTTAGCGACTCTAAGTCATCTGCAACTACAGGCTGTTCTATAAGCTCTATATTTAAATCTTCCACCGCATTTACATATTTCAAACTCTCATCTAGACTCCAAGCCTGATTTGCATCTATGAGGAGTTTTGCAGATGGAAGTTCGTAGCTTAAAAGTTTTGTCACTTCAATGGCATGAGAGATATCTGAGCCTAGTTTTACTTTTAAGATATCCATGCCATTTTGCAGAGCCTCTTTTGCGTCTGCAAACATTTTCTCTTTATGATTTAAACTGATGGTTATATCCGTTTGTATTGCTCTTTTATCTTTGATATTAAAGTACTCTAATGGCGTTTGACACTTCTCATTTATAAGTAATGATACAAATGCCATGTCTAAAGCCGCTTTAGCACTTGAACCTATACTCATTTTGTGGAGTAGCTCTAAAGAGGTAAGGATATCTTTACCTAAAAGTTTCTCTTTTGTGCTCTTTATAGAACTTAAAATGATAGGAATATCCTCACCAGTGATAGCAAAAGTCGCAGGAGCCTCGCCTATGCCAAGACTTCCATCATCACAGAGTACTTTTGCTCTTACAAACTCTATAGTCTCAACTCGTCTTAGTGCTGTTATAAAGGGAGTTTTTAGGGCTATGCGTTTGACCTCAGTTAGAATCTCTTTTATCTTTATCACTGTGCCATCCTAATCAAAATGGTTCCAACTCCAAGTCCACCGAATGTTCCGATTAAGTAACCCATTATCGCCATTAAAACACCAATGCTTACTAGAGACTTGTTATAAGCTGCCGCAAGTATTGGTGCTGAGGCTACTCCGCCTATGTTAGAGAGTGATGCAACTGCAATGGAGAAAAGGTCCAACTTAAAAAGCTTCGCTCCAATAATCATAATTAGAGCATGCAAAGATAAAATCATAAAGCCCGCAAAGACATAAATGCCAATGCCTGAGAAATTATCTATCACAGCTTTTGAGCCAATGAGCGCTATTAAAAGGTAAAGCATTGTCGTTGCCACTTCACTTGAGCCATTTATCTCTTTTAGTTTTGTAAAGGAGCCTAGTATGCCAAGGAGTGTTGCTAAGAGGACTGCCGTTGTAGTAGAATTGAGTATCTTAAACTCACTTAGAGCTATTAAGTTAACTATAAACGCCACCACTAAAGAGAGCAGTATAAACAACCAATAGCGTTTAGCCCCTATAGTGCATGAGCATCCTATCTCACCTAAATATTCTAAGTTTTGTTCACTCTTAGTAAACCTATTGAAAATATGTGCAAAGGGAACTAAAAAGAGAAGTAACATCACCCATAGCGTGTAGTTTACACTATCTACTACAAGTGCATATGCAAAACTCGCTTCGCTTACTTCAAGAGCGGAACCTACTGCTACCATGTTTGCAGTTCCTCCCATCCATGAGCCAGCAAGTGCTCCAAAAGCTCCAGAAATCTCAGGTGAAAAGTCAAATATAAACGCCACTACAATAAAACTAAACGCTATGGAGAAAACTGCTAAAACATAAGAGATTAGCAGAGACTTTCCGAGCTTCAAAAAGTGTCTAAAATCAATTTGCAAGAGCATCAAAAAAAGCATCGCTGGAAGAAGGTTACTCTTAACTCGCTTATATATCTCATTTATCTCATCGTTCATTTCAAAAAGATTAAAAGAGGCTAAAACCATACTCGAAGCATATATCATAACAACGCCGGGGATGAGAGTAAAGATTTTAAACTTTGTTTTACTCTCTAAAACATAAAAGCCTGTGGCGATAAAAGAGAGTATAAAAAGATATATAAAAGGATTTGTAATCAAATTGTTACCTATATTTTTTTATAAGTGTAGCAAACTACTGTTATAATAAGGGTGAAAATATAACTTTAGGGAATTTAATTTGAATTTACTCATAGTTGAAGATGATGCCCTCACTGCAAAACAACTTCTACAACTTTTAAGAAGTGAGAAGTATCACTGTGACCATGCAGCTGGATATGAAGAGGCTAAAAAGCTACTTGACCAAAATAGTTATGCACTTGTTTTACTTGACTGGAATTTAGGCGATGGGGATGGTCTTGTTTTATTAAAAGAGATGCGTGATTTAGAGTTAATCACTCCTGTCATGATGCTCTCAGCTAATGTAGAGATAAATGATAGAGTGGCAGTTTTGGATAGTGGCGCGGATGATTATCTTTGTAAGCCCTACTCATCAGTGGAACTATTAGCAAGAATGAGAGTGCTTTTGAGAAGGGACTCTAATGAGAAGAGTAGTGTTATAGTTGTAGGAAATGTTACTCTAGATACAACATCCAGAGAAGTTTTTATAGAGGGTAGTCTCATTAATCTTACTGCATCCGAGTTTGATCTCTTTGAGCTCTTTATGAAAAATCCAAACCAAGTACTTACACGCTTTCAACTTAGTGAGCATATAAACAAAGATAACTACTCCATAAAACATAGTAATCTAGTCGATGTACACATTAAAAACTTAAGAAAAAAACTCTCTCAAAAAGAGATTATTCAAAATGTTCGTGGCATTGGGTATAAACTTGGTAAAGTTTAACTCAAAAATTAATACTCTAAATTAGAAATCAACTCTTGAGATAAAGCAATATTTTTCTTAGATCCATCTATGGAGTGTTTTGTATCATCAACTAAAGAGTTCATATTATCTTTAATGACTTGTGAGTCTTGCAGTTGCTTTTGTATAGAGATTAACGCCACTGCTACCTCTTCTTTATTTTGTACTGCATTTTTACCTAACTCATCTAGTATATCTACTGTATCTTCTGCTAAAACGACACTACTTTGAATAGCCTCGGCCATACCATCTTGTCTCTCAAGCACATCATTCGAGATACCCATTATTATATTCATCTCTTGTTGGACTTGGTCAGCAGATTTGTTAGTACTGTCAGCTAGTTTTCTTACCTCATCAGCAACAACAGCAAACCCACGTCCATGTTCTCCAGCACGTGCTGCTTCGATAGCTGCGTTTAGTGCTAAAAGATTTGTTTGATCGGCTATATCTTTAATGGAGTCAACCAGAGAGTTAATCCCTCTAATTTTTCCATATAACTCTGATACTTGCTCTTGAAACTCACTTGTAAGCTCATGATTTTTTTCTAAGTTTTGTGAGAGCTTATTTATATGTTCACGACTTTGGTTTGTTGAGTCGAGTGTCTTATCTGCAATCTCCTCAGAATTTTTTGTTATGCTTTGAATTTCTATGGATTGAGCTATAAAACTATCTACCATTTTTTTAGTTACTTCTATACTCAGTAAACGATTTTTTGATGCATCATTTACTTTTTGTGCATTAGTAAATATTGTAGTTGCAATGTCTAGTGAGTTTAGTTGAAGAATTTGTTCAAGTAGCTTAGCTTGTTCTTGGAGTTTTCTCATCTGCTCTTTTTTTACTATCTCTTCATCTTCTTGAAGCTTGATTCCAAATAACATATATTAGACCTTATTTTAGTTGCCAATGTGTCTTTATCCCACATGATTTACACTCTGGTATGATCTCATCTTTATCTACATGAATCTCCTGCTTACAGTTTACACATTGTAAATCTGCATCGACTATTGCCTTTGTTCCTATTTGAAATTCAACCTTCATTGCAGTTGCTGTATATGTAGTAACTCCATATGGCACAAAGTATGTAAGAACTAATTTAATGATACTTACATTTATCAGATCTAGTGCTATTAAAGAGTCTCCTTGATTTATTAGGTTGAGTGTTGTGCCCACGACAAATGAGACTTTCGTTGCCCTAGCTACTACACTTTTTGAGCTTGCAATCTCACAGTATATTTTAATATGTTCTATTTTAATCAATATATTTATCTCTAATGAGTAAAAACTTGTCTAAATTATCTATAAATAGCAGTATAAGTTTTGGGTCAAAATGTTTACCGCTCTCTTGTTTAAATAGCTCTAAAATATCATCAAGCTCCCAAGCTTTTTTATAAACCCTCTCACTTCCAAGTGCATCAAACACATCTGCAATGGCAGTAATGCGACCATATATATGAATATCTTCGCCACTTGTTCCATTAGGGTACCCTGAACCATCCCACTTTTCATGATGCTCATTTGCTACTATTGATGCAGCTTTAAGTATGGGTTTATTTGAGCTTTTGAGCATCTCATATCCAAGCTGCGCATGTGTTTTCATAATTTTAAACTCATCAAAAGTTAATTTTCTTGGTGCATTTAAAATGGCATCAGGAATTCCAACTTTACCAATGTCATGCATAGGACTTGCCATCTGTAGTCTCTCTGACTCTTCTTCAGAGAGTCCATAAAGTCTAGCAAGTTCCTTAGAGTATAGGGCAACTCTTTTTACATGGTTTCCTGTCTCCTTAGATCGGGTCTCACCTATCTCACCCATAGCATAGATAATCTCTCTTTGTGTCTCTTCTATTGCTTTACTGACAGCTTCATTTAGCTCTATAAGTTCTGTTACATCTGTAAAATATGCTAAAAAAATCTTCTCTTGTGAAATCCCTTTAAGTTCTACTTGATAATGTTTATCTCTATATCTATACATGATGACATCTTCTAGTCCATTGTCGATAAACTCATCTTGATTGTCTATATTGAGATCTGTAAGTGATTGAATATTTGGTATTTCCTCTTTTGCAGACTCATTAGAAAAAATAATTTTAGATTTATCATTAAAAATAAAGACTGGTGAAGTTCTATATTTAGGTAAAAGTGCAAGGTAATAGTTTTTGAGTCCATATTTCTCATTGATATGAAAGATATGATAAAGTAAGCAGAACTTTTTAACTGCACTATAGTAGATAAATAAGCTTATAACACTAAAAACAATACTACTATTTAACACAGCATAAGTGAGAAGTGCTGATGCAATAACAAAGCGGATATAAGACTCAGTCTGATTCATGTTACAACTTGTTTTGTTAAACATCTAAAAATCCCCCTCTCTATATTATTCTACAAGAGTATATCCTAATAATAGAGTAAAAATACTAAAGCGAAAAAAGTTCAAAACCCTCTATATCTAGATTTATAAAGTTTTCTATAATGATATCTTTTTGTGGAGTTAACGCAAAAAAAGCAACTTTAAACTTCTTTGCCAATACCTTTAACTCTGATGGCTTTGAGTTAAACGCCACAGTCGCTAAAGCATCAAGAGTAGTTGTATCTCTGCCATTTTGGACTATTGTTAAAGAGCTATAATGGTGGTTAGAGAGTTGTGTCTTAGAGTCAAGTATATGGTGATGCTCTTTTGAGTCTATGTAGCGTTCATAATCTCCACTTGTTGATATACTTAGTTCGCTATTAGAGCTTTTAATGAGAGCAATATTTGAATCATTAAATGGGTTTTTAATTGCTATGTTATACTTTTTACCAAATGAGCAAACCTCACCACCAACAGAGACTAAGCCTTTAGTTGCACCTTTGAGTTTTAAGTGCTCTATTATTTTATCTGCCACATACCCTTTACCTATTCCACCAAGGTCAAGTCGCATACCTTTTTTTGTTAGATATATACTCTCATTTGTCAGTTGGATATTTTTATAGTTTACTAACTCTTTTTTTGAATTTAGCTCTTTTTGAGAAGGGATTTTTTCTTCTGAAGTTCCAAAGCCATAACTCCCTTGTGTTATAGAGCCTATGGTTGGATCAAATGCTCCATCTGAGAGTACTGCCATATCAAGTGCTTTTTGAAAAATTTCTAGCTCTTCTTTTGTTGCGTTAATGGGAGTCTTGCCAGAGTTGGCGTTTATCTTACTCAGGAGTGAGTCTATTTTATAAGCAGAGTATTTAGCCTCAAACTCTCTTGCCAACTCTAAACACTCAAAAAGCACTTTTTTAGAAACCTTAGACTCTATAAGAAGTTCTGTACTCATAACGGTCGTTTTAAGACCGTTGCTAAAGATGGACATCAGTAATCAAACTCGTATGTTAAAGTTGCAAAAACTGATTCTAAAGAGTCTATACCATACCAAGTTTGAAGATACTCATTACTCGATGTCTTATAATAATCTACACTCGCAGTAAGCTTATCCCCACCACCAAGTTTATAGATAAATGGAATACCAATAGTATAAGAATCAAATGCACTCATCCTATAATCTGTCGCATAGTATCTATCAGTTAAAGTATATGAGCCAATTGGTTTAATGAAAAAAGATTCACTTTGAGAGTAGTAACGTAGTCTCAAACCACTTGTAAAAACTTTAGAAAAATCATGTAGATACTCGGCGTTTAAAGTATGTGAAGTGATATCCCAATCATCCATATAGTATCTGTATGAAAAGTTCATACTATTTGTCGCATTTAAAAGATAAACCCCTTTGAGTGCAAAGGCATGACCCGCTCTTGTAGCAGGATAGTTTTCAAACTTTGAGAGGTCATCTTGAAGTACATAATGATATGGTGAAGAGAGAAATCCTTCACTATTCATGAAAGAGTAAACCGCTTGCATAGAGAATGTCGGTGATATAAGTTGGTTTATAGATAAATCTAGCTTCATCTCATTTCTATTATCTCTTGGAAGTTCTCTATCATATACTGGTTTCCACTTGTCAAATGATTGGGCAAATCCGATACCTAAAGCTGTGTTTTGCTCATTGAGTTGTCTTACATAGTTTACAAAGAGTGCCTGACCAGTATAGTCAACCTCAGATGAAAAGTAAGTTCCAAATGTCAGTGTATTATCACTGTCGTCGTATGTAAGCATAGCAGTTGGAGCGAAACGGACATCATCAAATGTTTTGTCTTCTTTTGATGAAGCTGAAGTTACAGCATCTACACGACCAGCACTACTTCCGTTTTTAATACTAGCGGCTGTTATTGCATCTATTCTCATCTTTACACCCAGCATCCACTGAGATGCAAGTTTTTTATAGAGTGCAAACGTTGGTGAATAGACTTCAACATCAGCGTTATCACTATATGTGCTTACACCAAATGACATTTTATCTTTAAGGTCAGATGCCATCGCATTTAGATTTAGAAAAATCAAAGAGAGAACAAAGCTAAGTAGTTGTTTTATCTGCATCCGCATCCTCCTTGAAATGAACTCTCTCCACCAGCACTTGCTTCGCGAATCAAGAATATATGTCCCTCTTGTTCTGAGCGCTCAGCTATTGGCGAGAGACTCATCTTATCTTGTGCAAAATACTCTTTTTCATAAGGCATTACACGAACAAGATGCTCAGAACAACCACTCATAATTAGTGCAAAAAATATTAAGATAAGTTTATACATATCTACTTTCCTATAAGATTTTTAATCTTCTCTTTTAACTTTACTATCGCATTCTCATTTAAAGCCCCAACATAAACCTCTACAATAGTCCCACTCTTATCAATAAGATATGAAGATGGCAAACCTATACATCTGTACTCTTTTGGTAGTTTTTTAGACTCATCATAGAGTGCGGTAAGTATCGCATCATCATCCACTTCTTCTAAAAATGAGATGGCGTTTATAGCTTCAGAATCTATGTTAGCTAGAACAATTGAAAAATCTTTTTTATCAAACTCCTCTTGAAGTTTCACAAAGAGTGGCATCTCCTCTTTACAGCCAGGACACCAACTAGCCCAAATATTAAGTAAGATTACCTTGCCTTCAAAGTCACTATTGAGTGATTTTTTACTAGCATCATAAAGATTTGGCAGTTCAAACGAAACTGCTTTATCACCAACTTTTGGAGCTGCCAAGAGCGAAAGAGTTAAAAATAGTAGTGTTATTAATTTTTTCATTTTTTATCCTTTATTTACAAAGATTTGCATTTATTTCAACATAAATAGGGTCTTCTTTTTTACCTATACCATGACATGCATTACACGAGACATTATTTTGACTGTTTGCTGGGTTGTTGATGTCATAAGGTTGTGAATTAAATGTATGTTCTTCTATAGCCATCACAATCCCATTTTCATCTGTAATTTGGATTCTGTATTCTCCAGCACTGATTAGAGGAAGCTCTCTTTGGAGCACAAAAAGGTTTCCTTTTGCATTATATCCCGGTGAGTTCTCATCTACATAATCTTTTGAGCTGTATATGGTTTGAAAACTACTATCCAAAAAGTTAATTATAAAGTTACCACCACAGACACTATCTAAGTCATTCTGGTCTGTAACATTTTCACTTTTATAGAGTGTCCCTCCAAAGAGAAGATGCTTCTCCTCTTTTAAGTCAATATTATGACACCCTAAACAATCTCTCCCTTGATAGTGCCAACCTTGAGTAGTTGTAAGAACAGTTTCATCTTCACTCTCACCACAACCGATGAGAAGAGTTGTAAAAGCCAAAAATACAAGATAATAAATGCTATTTTTCATAAAGCCCCCTTTAGTTATTTAACGCACCCTCAAAAATCCAATCCCTTATGGTAGCATACTCAGCTGACGTATTACTGAATATAACCCCACCATCATGAGCAACTCCAGTTGCTTTTGTTAAGATAGATGAACTTGTTGGTGTTGCTATATTTGTCCCACCAAAAGCATTAATACTCATATATGTTACTGCAGCTGTAGTTACACTAAAATTTCCACTATTTCCATGACAAATCTTACATTTAGCCTCAAATATTGGCATGACATCATTTGCAAAAGATTTTTTTACAACTGTAGTAGTAGGTGTAGTTTCTGTCGTACTATTTACCTCAGGTGTAACTACAGGTGTTTGAACTTCAGCTTCTGGGGTAGAGTAGTTAAAAGAGACTATTCTTCCCGGTGCTCCATTAGCTCCAGCAGATGTATGACAGCTATTACATGCAAGTCTAGATAAATCATGAGAATTGCTAAGAGAGCTATTTACAATATTCCCCTCTGGGTCTATTACATGAGCAGTATAACTATTTACTGTCCCTTCATCAAAGGTCGCGTTTACATTTCCATTACCTTGACCTAATCTATAATTTATTACTGCATTAGTGTTTTCAAGCACTAATCTTAAAGAGTAACCACTTGCCACATTTGTAACTCCATTGGCTGCATTAAGAGTTCTATAAATAGTAGCACCCGATGTAAACTGCTCATCATTCTCTTCAGACTCATTTTCATTTTCATCATCATGATCATCTGACTCATCATCTTCATCCTCACTTTCAAAAAGTGCAGTAGGATTCGTTCCATGACAGGCCATACAGTCCAACCCTTGGTTATGCACATAATCATCCCCATCACTCTCTTCATAGTCTAAATCTCCATATTCAGACTCATACTCGCTCTTCATTACTAAAAGCTCTTGAGATAAACTCTGTACTAAATCATCATCAATCTCCCCAAAACCACTTAGTGCTTCACTCACTCCATCTGAGTCTAAAATAGAGACACCATAAGCTATGGCATTCATCAGTTCTTCTTCAGTCTCTTTAGAATCATGCTCATCTCCCTCAGCTTCATAAGCATCAAATGTCTCTTTTATATCTAAGGTAATTGCTGCGATATCAAAGTTAAGTATTTTCTCATCACTACTATCTAGTAAATCTGAAATATTATTATCTTTTGCATACTTATATAGAATGTTTGAAATGGCTTCTATCTCTTTAGACTCTGTTGGTGTTTTGCTCATTACATCATCAAGCGACAATCCAAAACTACTAGCAAGTGTCTCTAACTTCAGTTTTGTTGCTGGATTTACCGCCATTGTAGTAGCCATAGTTACGACACTCCCCGATGTTGTACTGAGCTTATAATCATTCTTCACATCGCCTATACTTATACTCCCATCTCTATCCATATCTATAACACCACCACTTACGATAATAGGGTAAAGAGGAGCTGGAGTAAATATATAGCGACCATTAGCATCTTCTTTTGCAACTTTTCCCTCTGAATCAACTACTGTTGCTCCAAGAATAGGACCCCTCTCTACAGTAATAGTTGAACTACTTTGAGTAGCTTCGTTACTCTCACTGCTACTATCTGAACTTCCCCCACATCCACTCAATACTAATGTAGCAACTATAAAACTTGTTAAATATAATCCTCTCATTTTGTACTCCTAATTTTTAATTATGTAAGTTTAAAATAGTTTTATGAAGATTTAATGAAGATTGAATATTTCGAATATATTTTAAAACATATTCACATAAATCATGTTAGCATATCAGCATATTTATCATGTTAGGACTTTTTTTGAAGAAAATTTTAATTATTTTTTTTGTTTTTATGCTCTCCCTTAGTGCAGAGGAGTTAGAGCAAAGTAGTTATGAACTTGGCAAAGGTATGCAGGTAGCCTCTTTTCCTCTTTATATAGGTGGTTACTTCTCACTCGATTATAAAAAGACTCAAACCTCTCAAAAATATAGAGTTGATGATATAGCACTTCTAGCCTATGGCTCTTATGATAAGTTTTCCTATATGGCAGAGTTTGAGTTTAAAGAGTTTTATGTGGAGACAGAACTTCAAAGAACTCCACCAAAAAACAATCCAAATAGTGATGACTACAAAGAGACCTCAATTGAGCAGGACACTTATCTTCATACTGAAAGACTCTATGTAGACTATAACTTTAATGAAAACTCACTTGTAAGAGTTGGTAAGTACAACTCACCCATTGGTTACTGGAACCTACTCCCTGTAAATGTTCTTAGAGCAACAAGCTCAAATCCAAATACATCCTATCTTGTCTTTCCTCAGTACACTACTGGTATGGGTGCTACTTATAGTAGTTTTGCTGAAAATGAATACACTTTGGATCTAATGATTCAAAAAAATAGTGATTTAGACCCCACTTACAACAACTATAGGATTGATGAACACTTTGGTATTGGTATGACTTTTACACATGATAACTTTAGTATGAAATTCAATGCTGGTGTTTTCAATATCATAGAGTACTACTTCGAAGATGATGATGAATATGAGGAGGATGAAAAAGAGGAAGAGAGTGAAGAAAATGACGAAGAAGCTGAAGATAAGTACAGGTTTCAAAAAGATGACTTAAAAGAGCCAGAGCGATACTATGCCCACCTGAGTATGAAGTATGATAGTGATATGTATCAAATAATGGGTGAGCTTGGTTCACAAAGATCTAAAAGTGAATTTACAACAGACTATGCTCTATACCTTCAAGGGTTATACCGTTTTACACAAAAGCATATTGGTATAGTTAGAGCAGAAGCTTATAGTGAGAAGTTCATAAATAGATCTGGTGAAATGTTAATAGTTGGGTATACCTATAGACCACTCTACCCTATTGCAATCAAGAGTGAGTACCAGTTTCATACCCTTTCTCAATCTGATAACCTTAAGTTATCATTTTCAATGATGTTTTGATGAAAAAAACTACTCTATACCTCTTTAGTATATTTTTATTTATATCTATAAACCTCTATGCAGATGAGTATGCAGTCGTAGCAAACAAAAATATGAAAGAGCTCTCCCATGGAGAGATAAAAGCCATATTTCTCAAAAAAATAGCTTTTATAAACGATGTGCAAGTAGTCCCTATCAATCTTAAATCTCCAAATGCACTTAGAGATAGTTTTGAGAAAAATATATTAAAAATGAGTCGCCCCAGACTCAAATCCTACTGGACAAAACAGCACTATCAAGGCCATCGTCCTCCAATGATTATGAACTCTCAAAAGAGTATAAAAGCCTTTATAAATAAAGTCGATGGGGCTATTAGCTATATGGATGTAAAAAATATAGATGAGAGTCTTAAAGTTTTATATAGATGGAGTGAGTGATGTTTCATTTTTTACAAAAATCTCTCAAGAACAGACTTCTCTTTAGCTTTATAAGTATTAGTGTTTTACCTTTCTTGGCCCTTTTAAGCTACACACTCTTTTTGGGTGAAAATAAGATGCTTGATAAAATCATAACTGAGCAGATAAATCAAACTGAAGTAGTGGTAAAACGCATAGAGGCACATCTTAAATCAATGCAAAAAGAGATTAACTTTTTGAGTTCACTTGAGATTATGGATGATATATTAGCCGAAGATATAGATAAACGCATATCAAATCTTCTTAGTAAAAAAGTAGCAGATTATGACTTAGATATAGAGATGCTTGTTGTCGATAAGAGTGCAAACATTGTCTCATCTTCAAATATTATGAGCCTATCCCAGAGATTTCATCAACTTCCTTTAAAAAACGAAAGTGGCTTCTCTATAGTTGATAAATATCTCTACATCTACTCAAGCATATATAGCTCTTTTAATAAAAGAAAAACATTAGGTCATTTAGTCTTAAAGTACAATCTTTTAAATCTACATAAGTATCTTCATAAACAAGAGGGCATACACTCTTATCTTATAAATCCAAATTCTTCTTTTAGTGTAGGAGATGATGCCCATCTAAAGTTCAGTATTCAAAAAGACATAGAGAGTGTCATAACGGATGAACATGTGATAGTCTATAAGAAGATCTCTTCATTCTTAGAAAGCTTCTATCTAGTCTATGGCGTTAACAAAGATATAGCTTTAGGCATGCTCTATGATTTTACAAGGTTTATACTCTACACATCTGCACTTATACTGCTTATCATTATAATAGTCTCTATAAGATACGCCAAAGAGATAGTAAAACCGATACAGCAACTCACAAAAGTTACCGATACAATTACAAAAGAGCATAACTATGCGACAAAACTTACAATTAACACGCAAGACGAGATAGCAACACTTGCTGATTCATTTAACAAGATGCTTGAAACTACCTCCGATGCTCTAAAAACTTTAGAGACAGAAAATAGAGTAAGACTCCAGCGTTTCATACAACTAATAGAGATATTTAACACTATTATTCAAACGCAAGATGAGCAGGAGTGTATAGAGACATCCATTCAAGAGATCCAAAAACTTACAAACAAAAATGATCTCTATTTCCACAAAAATAAAGACCAAAACTCTATAGATATTTATGTAACAAATTTTGAAAAAGATATTAAAGAGTATTTCGGATCAATCTCATTGATTGTAAAAAATATAGATGATGAGAATGAACGAAACTTTTATGCTTCTATCGTAAGTATGATTACTCTTCAACTTGAAAGGATAAGACTTATAAACACTACAACAGCAGTCTCAAAAGCAAAATCAGCATTTATATCAAATATGTCACATGAGCTTCGCACTCCCCTAAATGCAATAATTGGATTCTCTCAAAACCTCATCTCTTATGAAGAGCTTACAGAAAATCAGCAAGACTCCGTTGCTAGTATTGAGTCATCTGCTGAGTATCTTCTGAGTATGATAAATGAGATACTCGACATTGCAAAAATTGAAGCTGGAAAGATGGAGACACACATCAAAGATGTGGATATTTTAGAACTCGTGCAAAACTGTTATGACATGCTACGACCACTTGCAGATGATAAAGAGATAGCTTTTGAGCTTATAAGTGATAAGCTAGGAGAGAAGAGGATTCAAACTGATTCTAAAATGTTTCAGCAAATCATTCTTAACCTGCTCTCAAATGCGATAAAATTCACTTCTAGCGGTTATGTAAAACTGAGTGTATATAATAAAAATAGTTCTTTATATATAGTGGTAGAAGATAGTGGAATTGGGCTATCTCAAGATGACATTAGCAAGCTTTTTAGTGACTTTACCCAAGTTCAAAACATTATGCAAAAAAAACATAAGGGCTCAGGTTTAGGCCTCTCTTTGAGTAAAAAAATGGCTAATCTTCTTGATGGCGATATTCAACTTACGAGTGATGGTTTAAAAAAGGGTTCTACTGCTATCTTTTCTCTAAAAATTTAAACCAATATCTACATAAGTGCCATATATATCAGTGGTGGATAGAGTCCAATTCCTATGTAAGGAAGGAGTGGATGAAGAGGAGCGAGAATAGCTAAAGTCAACTCTTTAGATATCTCTTTGTCTATAAATATCTGTTTTATAAGGATTAACTTCAAAACCATATCAGCAGTTTTTATCAAAAAAAGTGTAATGCCATATCCATTATAATCACTCATCATCATAAAGAAAATTGCAAAGTAAAATGTCGGATGCATGATAAAAAATAGGAAAATATTTTTGCTGTAGTGCTGGTACATCTTAGCTAACATTCCCATAACAGTGTTTGCCTTTTGCCACCATACTTCATAAATCTCTAAAAACACAAAAATAATTAGGTAGTTCAATATAAGTTCGTTTATCATAAATATCCTCTTCAAATAAAGAGAGATTATAGCAAAAGTATAGATATACTAAGCGAAATTTTGTTACATTTTCATAGAAGAATATTAAACAATAAAAAAGAGTAAAACTAATGGCAAAATATATAATTTTAGATACAGAAACAACAGGAACGGCAGAGAGTGATAGAGTCATACAACTAGGTTATATAGTCCTTGGTGCAAAAGAGGTAGAAGTACACAATGAGTTTAACTCATCAGATGTTCCCATAAGTTATGGAGCGATGGAAGTTCATGGCATAACGCAAGAACTGATTGAGGGCAAACCAACTTGTGTTGAGACTTCAGCCTACAAGAGACTGCTAGAGCTTAACACTGAAGATAATTATATGATAATCCATAACGCTCCTTTTGATTTGAAGATGCTAGAAAAAGAGGGCTTTGACACTCAAATGAAAGTGATAGACACTCTTCGTGTGGCTAAGCATATACTCCCAGATGAAGATGCTCACAGACTTCAGTACTTTCGTTATAAAATGGAGCTTTATAAAGAAGAGAAAAAAGAAGCAGATGCACTTGGCATAGTTGTAAAAGCACATGATGCCATAGGTGATGTACTTGTTTTAAAACTTCTTCTCTCTAAACTAAAGCTTGCTGTTAGCGAAGCTTATCCAAGTGAAAATCCAGTTGAAAAAATGGTAGATTTAACAAACACACCTATTTTAGTTAAAACATTTAGATTTGGAAAACACAAGGGAAAAGAGTTAGCTGAAGTAGCTCGCGAAGATGCGGGTTATCTAAGATGGATGCTAAGTTCTATGGATAATCTTGATGATGATATGAGATACTCCATAAACACTGTTTTAGGTATGTAATTCCTTAACAAGACTATCTAGCTTAGTAAAAATATATTCTAATTTTAATTTAATAAAGGAAGGTATAATTGTTTATGAATAAAATAATCATCATTATTTTATACTATAAGCATCTTTTCTGTGCCTAACTCTAATGATTTCAATTAAAAGCTCATTATTTTCTATAAAATAAACAACTCTATAATTGCCAACTCTAATTCTAAAGTTATGCTCACTACCTAATAATTTTTTATGATTTGATGGATGAGGATTTAAAGCTAGGTTTTCTACTGCTTCTATAATTCTTGGTATCTCTTTTTTATCTAGTTTACGAAGTTCTTTTTTAGCTGATAGTTTCCATTTTATACTATAGAGTGCCATCTGCTCTTAACTCTTCTAAAAACTTTGCATGTGATGTTGTTTCTTCATCTTTTCTATCTGCTATGGCAGTTAAGTCTTCTATATCTTCTAACATACTTTGAAACTCTTTCATATCTATAACTACAGATACTTTTTCTCCATTATCATTAGTTATATATTGAGGATGCAAATTTACTGGCATTGTCATAATAGCTCCTTGCATTAATTGTCAAAATTATATCTAAAATCATTTTATAGTAAAAGTAACTAAGGATTTATAGATTTTTTCACAGCCTTTACAACCTCTTCATCAGTAGCGAAATCAAACCACTTAAATTGATTTCCGCTCTGGTTTGAACCTTTTAACAGGTCCCCACTTTTTCTAAACTTCAAATCCAAATTTGCTATGTCAAAACCACTTGTAGTCTTTACGAACTCCTCTAAACGCTCAGACTTCTCTTGATTTGTATAAAGATAGCAGTAGCCTTTAAGTCCCGTTCTACTAACGCGACCTCTAAGCTGATGCAGAGTTGAAAGGCCTAGTCTCTCCGCCCCTACTATAACTACAGTGGTAAGACGAGGCAAAGATATACCAACCTCAACAACAGTAGTCGAGATTAGAATATTTCCATTTTCTCTAAAGTCTAAAAGCACCTGCTCTTTTTCCTTATCTTTTCCATGCGTTACATATACGTTAGCAAAATTTTTCTCCCAGTATCCTCGAGCCTCTTCTATGCTTTGGTACTCTAAAACTTCACTCTGCTCTACTAGCGGATAGACTATAAGTACTTGGTTATTTTTATCTATCTCTTCTTTTATGCGCTTTAACAACTCTTGAAAATCACTCTTATGTATCACTTTTGAATCTATGTCTTTTGTAAATGGAGTAGAGGTTATAAGACTTACGTCTATGTGGGCTGATTCTATCATCGCCTGCGTTCTAGGAATTGGTGTTGCTGAGAACTGAAGGAAGTGCGGTTTTTTCGCACCCTCGCTCACTAACTTCTCGAGCATATTTCTCTGCTGTGTTCCAAAACGGTGTTGCTCATCTACCATAACTAAAGCCGTTGAGGGAAGTTCTCTATAAAGTAGAGCATGCGTCCCTATGATAAAATCATATTCACTCAAATCAAGCTTCTTACTCTTGTTTGTCACAAGTGCAACTTTTAATGCAGGTAAAAACTTCTGCGCCTCTTCAAAGATTTGATTTGCAAGGATAGTTGTTGGAGCCATGAGTATAGACCTATTTGGTGCCATCATAAACGCTGAAGCTAATATAACCATAGTCTTGCCACTTCCCACATCGCCAACTATCATTCTTTTAGAAGCTATGTTTTTAGAAAAATCCTCTTTTATATCATCTATAGTGGTTTTTTGCTCAGGCGTTAGCTCAAAAGGGAGTGTTTTGCTCCATGAGTCATATTCACTCCTTTTTGAAACAAGTGGCTCAAAGTACCTGCGTTTACTCGCAAGTACTTTCATATAGCCGTGCAATTCTATAAACTTGAGTGCTTCAAGAGAACTACTTTGTAGCTCCTCTTTTGTTATAAACGCTTCTCCATCAAAGTGAAACTTCAAAATCTCTTCAGCTATATTTTGTGGGATACCCTCTTCTAAAAGCTTTTTCACCTTTAACTCTTTTTGTATAAAACGCCACATTGCGTCACTTCTAAGTCCACACTTATACTTTGGCGTTATCTCTCCAATAGTCGTCATTTTTTTAGGCATGCTCATACTGCATTGTCCTACTTTACACTCTATCATTCCATAGTAGTAGTCACGACTTCCCACTTGAAACTGATGCATCATATAAGGCTTAGGACGAAACAAAACGCCAGTTATACTGTGAGCAAAATTATGTGCAAAAAAAGTTACTTGAATACTATTTGGTGCGCGATAAACTGACTCAACGGTCGCGTCTATAAGTTGAAACGTATGTGGAGTGAGTTTTTCATGAAGTCTGAGATCTTCATAAGAGTGGGGAATGATAAGAGCAAGTTCAGAGTAACTACTGATACCAAGTTTTTCAAACTTCGACGCTTGCTCTTTTGTGAGTTTCATACTTTCCTCTTTGTCTATAGTTCATTTTTTAAACTATATCCAAAAAATATATTTACTTTTATTGATATGTCATATTGACATATATTTAGGCATTAACTCTTTTGTTTCTATCTTCTTCTTGAGCTTTATAAAGTTCCGCGCACCCTTTTGATAGTTCACGAATTTTCAACATATAGTTCTGGCGTTCAGTTTGTGAGATAGCTTTTCTTGCATCTAAAACATTAAATACATTTGAAACCATCATACAAAGGTCATAAGCGGGAAGAGGAAGACCAGCTTCAAGTGTGCGTGAACACTCATTACTCTTAGCTTCAAACTCCGCAAACAACATATCAGTATCTGCAACTTCAAAGTTATACTTTGAGAACTCTATTTCACTCTCTTTATGTACGTCTTTATAGAGTGTTTTGTTTCCATTTTTATCTTCGTTCCATACTATGTCAAAGATAGTGTCCACACCCTGAAGATACATAGCTAAACGCTCTGTTCCATAAGTAATCTCAACTGCCACGGGATTACACTCTATCCCGCCAACTTGTTGAAAGTATGTAAACTGCGTTACTTCCATACCATTTAGCCAAACTTCCCAGCCAAGACCCCAAGCTCCAAGAGTTGGTGATTCCCAGTTATCTTCTATGAAACGGATATCGTGCTTAGATACGTCAAGACCTAGATACTCTAAAGATTTTAAATAGAGCTCTTGAATGTTATCTGGTGATGGTTTTATAAGCGCTTGAAACTGATAGTATGAACCAAGTCTGTTTGGATTTTCTCCATAACGCCCATCTGTTGGACGACGAGATGGTGCTACATAAGCTGTAGCCCAAGGAGTTGAGTCTAAAGAACGAAGAAAAGTGGCAGGGTGAAAAGTCCCCGCTCCCGCTGGAATATCATAAGGCTGTACAATGTTACACCCCTCATTCATCCAAAATTCTTGTAGTTTTAGTAACATCTCGCTAAAAGTTATCATTGTATTTCCTAGACAGTTTAAAATTTTGTAATTATATCTTGGTAGGGCTTGTTTATTAATAAAGCTCACTGTATAATTAGGGAAAATGAATGGCTATTTTATGATAAAAACAATACTACTTTTACTATCTCTTCTCTTTTTTATTGGATGTGGAGGAGTAAGCTCATCAGAAAATGTTGATACAAATGTCACTACAACTCAAGAACAAACAACAGATACCACATTGGGAGCACCTAGTAATGCTGTTGCCAAATCATCCATACCGATGTTGGCAGTTCTTGTTAGTTACAATAATCAATCAATTAGTTCCTCAGAACAAGTCTGGAGTGATAAGCTTTTTGGTAAAAGTCCGCATCAACTAAACCACTACTATCTTGAAGTAAGTAATAATAATTTTGAATTCTCAAAAGTAGTTGAGAGTAGCGGTATAATAAATAATGGTGTGGCATCTGTCAAATTAAATATAAATCACCCAAACCTAATAACTGATAACTCAGATTATTTTGCGGACACTGTATATAGTGGTTTATCAGATGCCTTAAAGAAGCTTGACTCAAATATAGATTTTTCAAATTATGATAAAGATGCTAATGGCCATATAACAAGAGATGAATTAAACTTGATATTCATAATTGCAGGATTTGAAGATGCATATGAGACAATAGGAAGTGATATTAATAGTATTTGGGCACATGAATCCTGCATAGAAAATTCGAATATAATTCCTACTTTGGATAGTGTCTCTCTTATGGGATGCGAAGAAAAAGGTAATTTCGCCTTATTTGGTGAAAAACACGATATTTTAAACCCTCATGATGCAACTATAGGAATAATTGCACATGAACTTGGACACTCTGCGTTTAATCTTCCTGATCTTTATAATATGTCAAACAACGGTGCTACTGGAGGAATAGGAAATTTTGGTCTTATGGGTGCTGGAACTTGGGGTATGCAAAATAGTTTAGATAAGCCTGGTAATACACCTACACACTTTTGTGCTTGGAGTAAATACTATAATAATTGGGTTACTCCTAAGTCTGTTAAAGGAAGCACAACATTGACTCAAACTTCTTCAGTTGACTATGATCTTATAAAAATTCCACTCACAACAACAAGTTACTATCTTTTAGAAAATCGCAATAATAGTGGCTATGACAAAGGCCTTTACTCCTTAGATGGTATCTTTAATGGTGGTATGGCTCTGTGGAAGATAGATGAAACAAAACTTACCCAAACGCATTTTGACGACAACAGCGTAAATGCAAGTACAACAAATAAAGGTGTTGATTTAGTGGAGGCGCAACCTGGTCTTATTGATTTTCGGCGTAATGGTGGAGATGAAGACGCACTTTTTTATCAGGGAAATGTGAGCTCATTTGGAGGTCTATTTTCAAATGTATCATCAAGGGGCTCGATAATGTCTCTTAATATAAACTAAGGATTTTTATGAAAACTATACTCTTATCTCTAATCATTACAACTTCACTTTTCTCAGCTCCAGCCTTTACAAAGGAGAGAGAACTTAAAAACGCCGATGGAACTACGTTTATGGCTAAAGCTCAAGGAAATCAGCACCTAAATTGGCTTATAACGCAAGATGGCGAGATACTCAAGTACAACCAAAAAAGTAAAAACTTTGAATATGCTAAGATAGAAAAAAATGAGCTTAAAGCTTCAGGTGTTAAGTATGAAAAAAACAACTCTAAAAGAGCTAGAGCGATAGGCAGAGTCAATAAACTAAATCATCAAGAGTTATATAAACTATGGGGTGAAAAGCAAAAGCTTCATCGTTCAAAATTTAAACACTAACTCAAACTTTCTCGATAAATATTGCAAAATGCCATAAAGAGTCTATATAAGGAGTTTTTAGTGTAAAATAGTCCCATCAAATAGGAGATCTATTATGGATGGCAATATGCTGATAACTTACAAAATTTTATGCAGTGGAGATATGAATCAAAAAATCTCTTTAGAACAACTACTCTCAAATGAAAAAGTGCTAAAAGTCATTAAATCTGAGTTTGCAAAAGGACATAGAAATATATCTCTAGGCTCAAAAGAGAGTGCATCACTTTACATAGAAACGACTAAGGAGCTTTATACTCTTGAAGTTCAAAAAGATGATTTTGCGGATCTTTTGACCTTAGCCGAAGAGGATGCTAACAATAGAAAACTACTTAAAAAAGAGTGTTCTCGCGTTGAGCTTGTAGATATTGAGACTATCTAACTAGTAGAGAATATAAAAGGCTTAAACTACCTTACAGATAATGTCAGCTACTTCTTTATCTAAAGCAGCTGCAACAACTCCACATTTCACTTTAAGTAAGAAGCATATACCTTCTCTTACAGGTGGCGTTAGGCACTCATAATTTCCCATTCCCTTAGAGATAACTAAATCTACCTCATCAAAGATCTTTTGTGACTCTTCATTTGCATGAGTGTAAGCAAAACCAGGGGTATTAACACCACTATCTACAAGTGTGCAGAGTTTATCAAAACCAGCCTCTTTTGCCTCAAGTATCGTTACATCATTAATGATGGGATTACCTCTTACCATATAAGTGTACGACTTCCTTGGATAGAGCTCTTTGAGCATCTCTATAAACAGATGGTCAAATATATGTTCACCAACATTATCGCCAATGATTAAAATAGTCTCTGCTTCTTCTATCTTCTTTTGCATAAGAGAAAAATCATTATGCGCAAAATCGGTATGAAAAACTTTTTGTAACTCTTCATCCAAGTCAAACTCTACTGCTGCGGCTAAATCTATCACATTTCCTGCAACTGCTATCTTTGTAGCTGTAAGTAGTTTGTTATCAGATTTTTTGAGTCTAGTCTTTAGTGCAGGCACGCAAGAGAGCGCTTTTTTAGTCGACGTCTCTTTTACCTCTTTATATAAGTCTGCTTTGTTGGCTAAGTACGCCATTTTTTCATATACGTCTGCGGCAATCTCTGGAGGGGATTTACTAAATGAGAAATCTTCACTCATCTTCTCAACTGAATTAGTGAGTTTTTTTTGGAGTTCATCGTCTGCGTTTATGGCGTTTGATACTTTCATGCTCTGATTTATTATACATGCGACGCACGCTTCATCAATATTCATAAATTAGTCAGTATGGTCAGCGATAGCTTTGTTCCACATAAGCTTATACTTACGTCGCATAAACTCTACTTCTTGTTGAGAGAGTTTGAGTTGTTCTTGAAGAGTGTGAATAGTCTTTCTATCTTCATCATAAAGTTCTTGAAGGGATTCTAATGCCTCGCGAAGAAACTTGTTTTCTACTTTGACGGCCTCGATAGTCTCATCTTTAGCGTCAAGTACTTTTTCATGAAGATTTATTATGGTGCCTATTGTTTTTTCAACAAACTCAGGTTGCACAATCATCTCATGAGTATTGCGTTCTGAGAGCTCTTGTAGTTTAGCTGGAACGACAGACTCTCTTGTACCTTTTGATGGGTCAATGTATCTAACGCCATCTTCGACTTTTATAGTCAATTTACCATGATCCACTAAGTCTTCTATAGCAGATAAACTTAACCCTGTTAGCTCAATATACTCTTCATCACTCATCCAGCTCATATAAATCCCTATTGTATTAAAGTCTCAATTTCTAAAGAGTCCATCTCAACTTTTTTTGCTTTTGAGATTCTATCTTCTTTTAGTTTTACAGATAACTCTTCATTATTCAGTGCTAATATTTGCATAGCTAAGAATGCTGAGTTAATTGCACCTGCTTTACCTATAGCTACTGTAGCAACTGGCATTCCAGCTGGCATCTGTACGGTTGAGAGAAGTGCATCTATCCCTGAAAGTGCTGAAGCTGACATAGGAACACCAATGATTGGCTTGATTGTTTTAGAAGTAAGAACGCCCGCTAAATGCGCTGCCATACCAGCAGCTGCAATGAAAACTTGAGCGCCTTTTTTCTCCGCATCAAGTACATACTCTTTTGTTCTCTCAGGTGAGCGATGAGCAGATGAAATAATCATCTCATAATTAACCCCAAATGCCTCAAATGTATCTGAGCAAGATTTCATTACCTCATAGTCGCTTTTACTTCCAATAACAATCGATACAAACTTCATCTAGATTCCTTAATAATTATAATTTAAATTAGCCATCGGCATTGATTGTACTAATTAACTCTTTTAAGACGCTCTCTGCTTTATCATTATCTATTTGACATGTCCCAGCAGCACCGTGTCCACCACCACCATAGCTAAGCATTAACTCACCAACATTTGTTTTTGAGCTCCTGTCAATGATAGATTTGCCTGTTGCAAAAACAGTGTTTTGATTTTTAAATCCCATAATTACATGAATGGAAATATTTGTCTGTGGGAACATCGCATAAATCATAAAACGGTTTCCAGGATAAATAGTCTCTTCATTTCTTAAATCAAGTACTACTAAGTTTTTATGTATAGTTGAGCATCTACGAAGTTGCTCTTTAAAGTCTTCTGCATACTTGTTAAAGAGTTCTACTCTCTCAGCTACATCAGGAAGTTTCATAATGTCATCAATACCATGGTCGTGACAATAATCAATAAGATCCATCATAAGTGCATAATTAGATATTCTGAACTCCCTAAATCTACCCAGACCTGTTCTAGAATCCATTAAGAAGCTTAGTAGATCCCATCCTTTAGGGTTAAGTATATCTTCTTTAGAAAATTGTGCCGCATCTGCTTTATCAACAGCTACCATCATATCTTCACGAATCATTGAGAGGTCATTATCTTTAACATAATAATCATATACAACACGAGCAGCTGAGGGAGCATCCGCAATAATTATGTGGTTATCGGCGCCCTTATTTCTTATAGTTTCACTCTCATGATGATCAAATACTAAATAAGCTTGAGCAACATAGGGAAGATTTGTAATAATATCATTTTCAGTGATTGTAATAGTTCCATCTTGCATATCTTTGGGATGTACAAATTTTATTTCATCTATCAGGTTTAACTGTTTTAAAATCACAGCACAAACTAAACCATCCATATCACTTCTAGTAACTAAACGGTATTTTCCAGACATACAAAACTCCTAATCATGATTAATTAGGAATATTATAACTAAAATATTTAAAAGAATTATTAGTGTTTTGGGTTTGTCCCCATATTAGAATTTGCAGGGACTCTAAAGAATGTATATGCAGGAAATGAGGTGGGAAGTTCTATCTCATTTGTGTTACCACTATGTATCTCTGGAAGGATTTTTCCATTTTTTGCTTTAATATGTTTTAGTTGCATGAAAAACTTTCCATCTCTCTCGTAAGTAGAGCCAGTTTCATTATCCACTATCTCAACTTCACTTCCTAGTGGAAATACAACTTCCATCTCATCATTAGGAAGTGTCTTATATTTACATAAAAAGTGTGTACCCTCTGCGTTTACAATTCCACTCACCTGGTGAGTACCAAGTTGCATAGAAAAATCTAGACTCTGAGTGTCATTTCTCTCAAATGGACGAGAGACTAAATAAGCGTCTGTATAGCCACGATTTTGTAAGGATTGCAGCTCATATTGGTATCTATCACTATCGATTTTTCCATCATAATAATCATCAATAGCCATTCTATATGCTTTAGCGGTTGTAGCAGCATAGTAAGCTGTTTTTGTTCTGCCTTCTATCTTTACAGAGTCTACAACACCACTATCCAAAATCTCTTGCATATGTGAAGCCAAGTTTAAATCTTTAGCATTCATAATGTAAGTACCAACACCCTCTTCCTCTTCAAGTCTAAAAAGAGTTCCCGTATCAGGATTAGCTGCATACATCTCATACTCAAAACGACAATCATTTGCACAGCTTCCACGATTTGGAACACGGCCACTTTGAAGTGTAGAGATAAGGCAACGCCCGCTATATGCAAAACACATTGATCCATGTACAAAAACTTCTAGCTCTAAATCTGGTAACTCTGCTTTAATCGCTTTTAAATCTTTAAGAGAAATTTCACGAGCGGTAATAATACGAGTTGCACCCATCTCATGATATATTTGAGCATCAAGAACATTCATAACATTTGCTTGAGTAGAGAGGTGCAGTGGCATACCAGGAGCTAACTCATGACATAATTTTAAAACACCTGGAGTAGCAACGATAAATGCATCTGGATTTAACTCCGCCATTGCTATTATATGCTTTTTCAAGAGGGAGAGTTGTGAGTTAAAAGGAAATCCGTTTATAGTTACATAAACTTTTTTACCTCGCTCATGTGCGTATTCTATTCCCTCTTTAAAATCTTCCATACTAAACTCTTTTCCAGAGCGTATACGAAGAGAAAAGTGTGAAACACCGCCATAGACTGCATCGGCACCAAAGTCAAATGCAATTTTTAGTTTTTCTAATGACCCTGCAGGGGAGAGTAATTCTACTTTTTTCATGTTTTCTCTTGTAGTGCTATAAGTTTTCAAACTCATAGCTAATAAATTTTGAGGAATTCTACCAAAGAAGAGTTGGTAGCTTGATTAAGAATTTAAACTACTGTCCAAACTGTGCTAAAAGTGCTTCTATGTCATCGTTAGAAGCCACATCATTATGTGTATCACCAGCGATATGTTGTGCTGAAGCTACACGTTTATCATCATCTATACGGCCCTCAAAGAGAGTATTCATATACTTTGAAAGAGCTCTCATAACATTTATAACACGTTCAATTTTTTGACGATGAATATCTTGATACTGCATAATATCCATTACATTCATAATTGAATCTCCGCTTGTTTGTATCATCTCTAACGTCAAATTCGCATCATTAAGTGCTTCATTATTTTTTTCTAATTGTATTTTAAAGGCTTCTACATCAGGAAATTTTTCACTTAAAGTCTTAAAGAGTTCTAAATTACTATTTAATACTTCTATTACATTTGTAATATTTTCCTCTTTATCCATTAAATCACTGCTTATGACTTCAATAATATCAAAAATTTCACTTGCTTTTTCTTCACTCTCTTTTGTGACATCATCAAGTTGGTGAACCATTTTATTTTCATTAGTTGCTGGTTCTGGCCAATGGTGTGCATTCTTTTCAGAGTAGCCATATGGTGCTTCTGGCTTATCCTTTTTGATAGGCTCCTCTATCTCATTGACTTCTGGCTCAAACTCTTCTACTACTTCATCTTCAAGTGTATCAAGTTCATCTACATCGCCACCCATTAAAGCATCTAATTCTTCTTGAGTCATACAAATTCTCCATGTAAAATTGGTCAATTTATTAATTATCACTATAATAACATAAAATATATAAATGAGAGAGAAAAATGATTGTTGATCTTCACAACCACACTCCACTTTGTAATCATGCCCAGGGCACAATAGATGAGTATGTAGAAGCGGCTATTAAGGCTAAAACAGCTGTCTTTGGCTTCTCCGACCATGCTCCTATGGATTTTGATCCAAAGTACCGCATGAGTTTTGAGCAGATGAAAAAGTATGAGCAAGACGTTCTCTCTACCAAGGCAAAGTACCAAGATAAAATAGAGATACTTTTAGGCTACGAGGTAGATTACCTCAAGGGTCATATGGATCAAAGGGTACTCAATGCAGATGTAGACTATCTCATTGGTTCCGTACATTTTATTGAGGGATGGGGATTTGACAATCCTGAATTTATAGGAAAATGGCATGAACAGGATATAGATGAAATATGGCAAAAATATTTTGACACCATAGAAGAGATGGCAAACTCAAAACTTTTTGACATAGTAGGCCATTTAGACCTTATTAAAGTTTTTAAATTTATGCCTAAGGGTGATATTTCACAAATGGCTAAGAATGCTCTTTTAGCCATTAAAAAAGCAGATATGGTCTTAGAGATAAATGTTGCAGGTTTTAGAAAAGATGTCAAAGAGTCTTATCCTTCTCTATCTCTTTTAAAAGATGCCTATAATTTAGATATTCCCATAACATTTAGTTCTGATGCGCACAAACCTGAGCAGGTTAGTCTCTTTAACCAAGAAGTGGTAAAAATGGCAAAAGCAGTTGGATATACTGAGTGCGCTTACTTTAACAAACGCCAAAAAAAGTTTTTAAGATTTTAAACATATTTACTGTTATAGGCACTTCTTATTATTTTCATAATTATTACTCAAGAGAGATAACTAAAGATATAATTAATCAAATCCCCTGTATAATACTTCAAATACAAACAATAAAAAGGATTTACTTATGGGTAAATATATAGAATTAACTAGTTCAGATTTCGAATCAACTTTAAGCGAAGGTGTTTCTTTAGTAGACTTCTGGGCTCCATGGTGTGGACCATGTCGTATGATCGCTCCTGTAATTGAAGAATTAGCAGAAGATTTTGATGGTACAGCTAAAATTTGTAAAGTAAATACTGATGAAGAGCAAGATATTGCTGTTAAGTTTGGTATCCGTTCAATCCCTACTATTATGTTCTTCAAAGATGGAGAAATGGTAGACCAAGTTGTTGGAGCACAATCAAAACAAGCTCTTGCTGACAAGATCAACTCTCTTTTAGCGTAATTTTTTAAAGTGGCAAGAAAAGGCGGCAAGAGTCTCTTTTCTCTTTCCACTCTTTTAGCCTCTTTTTTTGGTGCAGCTATGATAGCTATCGCCTTTGCTTACTTTAACTACAAATTTTCTGAATACAAATTTATAAATTTCAAAGAGTGGTCTTTTTATGAAAAGAGCAATATTTTCACCCCAAAAGCAGATAAATATATAGTTGTATACTACTCTTCTAAAGAAAAAGGAACTATGGACCTTTTAGCAAACACAGATCTAAATATACATATCTTAGCAATTGATCACTATAATATGGCTAGAGAAAATACGTCTACAACAACGTTTTTAAGAGCAGGTACATCTACTTCACTTAAATTTATACAGCGTTTTAATATATATGAGTCTCCATCTATATTTATTATAAAAAAAGATAAGAACTCACTTTATAAACAAGATAGTATGATAAGAAAACTAGATAATTTAAAAGAGTTGTCCCAACAAGTCAATTCACTATGAGAAAAACTAAACAATTCCAAGGAAGAATAATATGATATTAGATTGTGCAATAGTTGGTGGTGGACCAGCTGGACTTACTGCTGGCCTCTATACTACACGCGGCGGCCTAGAAAATGTAACTATGTTTGAAAAAGGTATGCCTGGTGGGCAAATTACTAACTCTTCAGAGATTGAAAACTACCCGGGTGTCATAGGTGAAATTACAGGAATGGACTTAATGATGCCATGGCCAGCACAGTGTCAAAAATTTGGTCTAGTCCATGAAATGGTAAGTGTCACTCGTATTACAAAAGATGGTGATCTATTTACTATTCATAAAGAAGATGGAAAAACTGTTGATGCTCATAGTGTTATAGTCGGAACGGGTTCTTCTCCTCGTAGAGTTGGCTTTAGTGGTGAGGATGAGTTTTTTGGCAAGGGTGTCAGTACTTGTGCTACTTGTGATGGTTTTTTTTATAAGGGTAAAGAAGTTGCCGTAATTGGTGGTGGAGACACTGCGTTAGAAGAGGCACTTTACCTTGCAAAGATATGCTCAAAAGTTTACCTGATACATAGACGTGATACTTTTCGCTCCGCTCCAAATACAATCAAACGTGCAAAGAATACAGAAAATATTGAATTTGTATTAAACTCTACACCTGATGAAGTTTATGGTGATGAGACTGCTGGAGTTACAGGACTTAGAGTAATCAATAAAGATGGTGAAACTAGAGATATAGAGGTACCTGGTATCTTTACATTTGTTGGAAATGATGTTAATAATGAGACATTAATTCAAGAAGATGGTAGCTTTTTATGTGATATGAATGATCAAGGTCAAGTGATAGTAAATATCTCTATGGCAACATCTGTACCCGGATTATATGCAACAGGTGATATGCGCATAGCAGCTCCTAAGCAGGTTGTAAGTGCGGCAGGTGATGGTGCTGTTGCAGCCCTTCAGGCTATTGCATATGTGGATGAACTTCTAAACTAAAAGAATTTATAAATTTAAAGGATAAAAAATGATTCAAGATAATTCAAAAGTAGTAGATATAGCAATTATTGGTGCTGGACCTGGTGGTATGGCATCTGCTATTGAAGCGAAACTTGCTGGAATCGAAAATATTATTGTAATAGATAAAGCACCTCACCACAATGACATGATCCATAAGTTTTACAAAAAAGGCAAACGTGTAGATAAGGACTGGATGGGAATCAAGTTTGAATTTACAGGTAATGTAACATTTGATGAGTGTTCTAAAGAAGAGTATATCCAGCAGATGGACGACAAACTAAAAGATGCTGGAGTACTTGATAAGTTTGAGTATAACCATGATATTTTTAGAGTAACTAAAGATAAAGATGGACTGTTTGAGATGGTTTTTGGCCACGATCAAGTAGCTGAAGGTATTGAGAAAATGAAAGCAAAAAATGTTATTCTCTCAGTCGGTCGTATGGGTAAGCCAAATAAACCAAAGTATAAGTTTCCAAGAGAGATTAAAGGGTTACTTAACTTTAATCTTTCAAAAGTTCAAAATGGCGAGCATGTTATGATAGTCGGCGGTGGAGACACTGCTGGCGAGTATGCTTACGGTTTAGTGGAACTAGAAGGTATGGAAGACTGTGTTGTAACTCTAAACTACAGAAAAGCCGATATTACAAGAATGAACCCTCTTAACACAGAGATGTGTACCAAATATCTAGACAATGGAAAAATCCTTAATAAAATGGGTGTAGATATAGAGAGTGTTGAGCCCTCTGAAAATGGAAAAATTCTAGTAAACTTTACTGATGGCACAAAATCAGAATATGATAGAGCTGTTTATGCACTTGGTGGTACAACTCCAAAAGACCTTCTTGTAAACTCTGGCGTTAAAACTGGTGAATGGGATGTTCCTGTATATAATGAAGAGACTATGGAAACAAATGTTCAAGGTCTCTATACTATAGGTGATGTTGTAACGGATCAAGGTAGCATTGCGCTTGCATTTAACCATGCAAGTTTTGCTCTAAAGGATATTGCTTCTAAACTTTAATAAACTTTTCAATAGTGTTTAAATTCTAGGCACTATTGTAATGAAAATGTTTCCTATATCTGTTAAACTACAACAATAATTTAACACTTAAGGACACAAAATGAAATTTTTACTCTCACTTTTACTTTTAGGACTCCAACTCTTCTCAAGTGAAGCCTTTATAACACCAAAGCAGCTCAAAGAGAAACTAGACAATAAAAACTTAGTTATTCTCGACACAACAGATACAAAAGTATTTAACGAAGGACATATCCCAAATGCCATTAGTATTGATGCTGGTAAGTTTAGACATCAAGTAGGTAAGTATCAACTTATTAATTCTTCATCTGATATACAAACACTAGCACAATCTCTAGGTATCAATAATGACTCTGAAGTTGTACTTTATGGTCATAACATTGACAAAGATATACTAAAAGCTAGTTATATAGCATTAGCACTCGTAGCTAATGGATTAGAGAATGTATCTATACTCAATGGCGGATACCCTGACTGGGTAAGTGAATATGAGTTTGATAATCTAATCTCTAAAAAAACTACAACTCCCAAAAGAGGTAATTTCAAAGCTAACTTTGATGCTAATATTTTAGTAGATAAGGATTATGTACTCGATAGAATTGGCAAAGTAGCTATGATAGAAGCAAGACCAAGTGAATATTACTATGGTAAAAAACAATCCCCAGGTGTAAAAAGATTAGGGCATATCCCAAAAGCTAAAAGTTCTTACTGGAGAGATAAATTTGATATTGACTACAGAGTAAGAAAAGATAGTGAGCTAAAAGCCATATATCTAGATAACAACTTTCTAAATAAAAATAAAGAAGTAATAACTTACTGTACAGGTGGATTAGAAGCTTCTATGAACTGGTATATACTTACACAGCATCTTAAATTTAAAGATGTAAAGATATATGATGCTTCCATGAGAGAATGGGGTAACCTTGATGACACTCCTCTGGTAAAATAGTAACTAATAGAGCTATAAATGCATAAAATATTTTATAGTAGTATAAAAGTCATATCAGTAATAGGGTTTGTTTCAATCATTCCTATGCTTTTTTTTATCGATAAAAGTGTATCACTGGTATGGACTGCTATTATACCTCTCTTACCTCTAATAATTCTTCTTTTTGGATTTTCAAACTTTCGAAATATATGCCCTCTAGCTTTTTTTTCCAAAGTTTCTCAAAACCTTAATTGGATTCAAAAGAGAAAAGTACCACAATGGTTTGAAGAGAATTTTTATTTTTTGCAGTACTTCTTACTTTTTTTAGCACTGACTCTTAGGTTAACTATTTTAAATTTTGATAGCACATGGCTTGCTCTATTTTTTATCTTTGTCATACTCTCAGCATTTTTCACTAACCTAGTCTATACAGGGAAAAGTTGGTGTAACTTTTTCTGCCCTGTTGGTGTTGTTGAGAGAATCTATACTATCTCAAACGCAAAAAACTACCTAGTAAACTCTAAATGTTCTACCTGTACAGGATGTAAACTACACTGTCCAGATATCGATATGGAGACAAACTATTGGAGAGAAGGAGCTAATACTCAAAAAAAGTTTGTTTTTTACTCATTCACTGGTCTTATACTAGGTTTTTACTTCTACTTTTATTTACAATCAGGAAGCTTTGCTTACTATTTCTCAGGAGACTGGAGCTACAATGAACTATCACCCCTAAGTCCTGGTTTTTTCTTTGCTCCGTATATACCAACATTTTTAGCAGCTCCACTGACGTTAGCTCTATTTGCACTTGTTAGCTACTTTATATTTTCATCCATTGAAACTTACTTATGGAAAAAGAAAATATTTAAAAATGCTGACTATCAGACTGTCTCGCACAGAGTTAAAACTGTAGCTTCATTCATGGCGTTTAATGCATTTTATGCCTTCGCTGGAGCACCAACATATATGCAATACCCTATCACTTATGCAATTTTTTACTTTCTCATTGTAGCAAGTTCTTCAATGATTTTGTATAAAGAGATTTTTAGAGAAGAGAGTTTTTTTATTCAAGAGAGATTTGCACTTAAAATATTGAGTACATGGACATCAGAGAAACCAATCGCTGTAAATCTAAAAGAAATTTATTATACATACATCACAAAAAATAGAGATAATAAAGATAGACTCAATACTTACAAAGAGAGTGTAAAAGATCTTTTGAAAGAGGGTATTTTAAACGAAGGGAGCATGATTATACTTGAAAAACTTCGTGAACAGATTGGTATATCTGCTAAAGATCACCTCTCAGTTATGAGAAGTATCAAGTTACAAAATGGTGAACTCTTTGATAATAGTGTTGAAAAATCTAGCGAGAGGATCTATCAGCAAGAGAGTTATAAACAAGTAATTAAAAATGCATTAGATGAACATATTGAGCTAGAAGATGAATATATAAAATCTCTTCAAAAGCAATTCTGTATAAGTGATAAAATTCATAAAAACATTATGGATTCTCTCTTAAACTCTAATGAAAAATTTCTCTCAGAAGTTTTAAGTTTACTAGGCGAGCTCTCTGCTTTACTACATATAGAAAATTCGATTTACAATGATAGCTCAAGAGAGATAGCTTTTTTAAAATATATAATTAAAAATGAGTTTAATCTTCTTGCTAAAGATCTTTTCTCTTTACTCTTTGTAATTTATAAAGACCACAAAGGCATGATCAAAACTCTCGCTAATATTAGTAAAGGCAAGCAAGTAGATGATAGTTTTATTTTGAATGCAGATAGTTTAAATTTTATGGATAGGGATATTGCTGAAAAAATACTATCACTAAAAAAAGCTATTGACAAAAGAGATAAGAATCCTATAGAACATAATAATCAACTGCTGGTTGTCAAGTTATTAACTCACCAATCTCTTGAAATAGCAACTGCAGCTCTATTAGCAACTACACTCTATCCTAAAACTCTTATAGAGGATATTAATCTAGATAGGTTTAAAGAGAGTTCTAATAACGATGTCATTACTTTGGTAGATAAAATCATTAACAATACTAATGAACTTACAACATATGAGAGAATGATGTACCTCAATGGAGTATCGCTCTTTCAAAATATAAAGTATCAAGATTTAAAACTTTTAGGTAAAGCCACCCAGATACAATCATTTTCCACTAATGAGTATATACTTGAACAGGGCAAAGTAGGAGATACTCTATATATTCTTATAAAAGGTAAAGCAGTAGCGGAGGTTGATTCAATTGAGACAGTTACTCTGGGTGAAAGAGATTACTTTGGTGAGATTGCACTCTTAGGTGATACTAAAAGGACTGCATCTGTAAGAGCAATTGAACCAACTACCGCTATTACTATCTCTAAAAAAGAGTTTAAACAACTTTTATTTCAAAATCCTGAGGTTAGCACAAAGGTGATGAAAGAGATGATAAAAAAGCTTATAGAGATGAAAGAGCACACCCTTGCTGATAAAAGTTAATGCAAAATAGGCTAAATATTTGGTATCATTTTAAAAACTATTTTTAAAGGCAATATAATGATAAAAGTTGGTGTATATGGTGCAAGTGGTCGTGTTGGAAAGTTACTTCTTGAAGATTTGAAATCTACTCCTGATATGAGTTTGAGTTGTGTCTATGTTAGAGGCACACTAGACTTTTCAATCGATCCATCCGTTCTAGTTACTTCTGACTTGAAATCTTTTTTAAGTGCCTCTGATATCATCATAGATTTTTCTCTTCCTGATGCTTGTGAAGCACTCCTTGAACAAGCAACAAAAACACCAAAACCTCTTGTTATAGGTACTACAGGATTAAATACTCATCAATTAAATCTTTTAAAAGATGCAAGTCAAATTATGCCTATCTTGTATGCTACAAATATGTCTCTTGGAGTTGCACTTTTAAACAAGCTAGTATACCAGGCATCAGCTGCTCTAGAAGGCTTTGATATAGAAATAGTAGAGATGCATCATAAACATAAAAAAGATGCTCCTAGTGGTACTGCTCTTACTCTGAGTGAGTCTGCGGCTAATGGTCGAGGTTTAAATATAGAAGATGTAAGAGTGAGTGGTAGAGATGGAAATATTGGCGAGAGATCCAAAGATGAGATTTCAGTAATGGCTCTTCGTGGTGGTGATATAGTTGGCCGCCATACTGTAGGGTTTTACAATGATGGTGAATTTATAGAGTTAAACCATACCGCAACCTCTAGAAGTACTTTTTCTAAAGGAGCTATTCGTGCTGGTAAATGGCTAAGCGACAAAGAAGCTGGTCTTTATAGCATAAGTGACTGCTTAGAGCTTTAAATCTCCTGTGCACTCTTTGCTAACTTTGCCCAAGCAGATTCACCATCTGCTTCTATAGCTTGTTTATATGCCACCTTAGCCTCATCATCTCTCCATAGCTTTGTTAATGTTGTCCCTAATAAGTACTTTTGTCTAGCTCTTTGTGTTTTATCAAGTTCTACATTATCTAAAGACTCTATAACCTCTAAAGCTTTAATATAATCTTCTTTATTTATATATGACTGATAAAGTGTAAACTCAACATATGGACTTTGAGCTTTTGAGTTTGAAGATCTCTGTATATCCATCACTTTTGAGCCAAATGATATTACCATTGTGTCATCTTTTCTCTTACTTCCTATAGACATTACTGCAATGTATCTATCAATATCTATATAAGTAGTCCCAAAAATATTTTCAATTTTAGACATAGCTGATACCATCTCATCTTTTTTCTCAACTCTATCATATGTATCAAAGATATATCTATAAATATCTTTATACTCAGAATCCTTGTCATCTTCAATGAGTGCTATTAGATCTTTTGAGGCATCTATTACATTGCTATAATTTCCAGTAGCAAAGTCAACTTTTATATATCTATAGAGCCACTTCTTTCTTAATGATATATCTTCAGATTTTAAATTCTTCTCTGCTATGTTTTTAGATAGTTGATAATCTCCACCCATCATTGCACAATCATATATCCCATCATCCCATTCATTTGAAAGAGTGATGTTATAATCATTTGAGATTACTAGTACATCTTTACACTCTTTAGATTCTAATGATTTTTTCATAACACCAATAGCCGCTTCATTAATCATTTCATCTGTGTCAGAGTACTCTTGAATATCTAAATATGAAAGCTCTTCTTTAGCCTCTAAGACCTTACTGTACATACCCTCTGAGAGTTGTAACTTAGCTTTTTCATATAGAGCGCGGTTACCAATAGAATCATTCGCGTAATCTTCTATAAGTTTGTCATACTCTACAAGTTTAACCGAACTGTTTGACTCCGTTGTATCAAAAAAGAGTGCGTCTTTTGCAATTTGGACTCTATGCTCAAACTCACCATCAGGAAACTGTTTAAGATAGGTATTTAAAGCGACTAAAGCATCTTGTTTATTATCAGTCTTTGCTAGCCATAGAGCTTTTTCACTTAAGTATGTTTCATAATCATCGTTTGTAGCATCAATCGAATTAAGTAAAGCATTAGCAATCTTTTGCGCTGTTTCATAGTCACCGCCATCAGCAAAATTATGCATAATTGTCTTAGATTTTCTTAGGTCATGCATAAAAAAAGATTGGTTTGCATTAATGATTTTATCTATATATTTTGCTGAGTCTTTAAAAGACTCAGACTGTCTAATAAATGCTAGTTTATATGCTGCACTTACTGCTACATCCACATTTTGTGTTTCATAAAGAGCTTTTTTATAGTAAAAAACTGCTTTAGAGTCCCCACCTGATGCTTCAAACATTTCACCCTTATAAATATAAGCCCATTGTGTATAAACAGAGTCTGGATGTTCACTAAAGAGTCTATCAAAGAAGTAGTCTGCGTCTATGTTAATACCAATTTGTGCATAAGCCTTTGCAGTATAGGAAAGAATTTCTGGAATATTTTCATCTGAAGAGTATTCCCTCAAAAAAACTTTTGAATGACTAATAACATTGTCATAATCTTTTAATTTAGAGTATAGTTTTATCTTGTAATATAAAAGTTCTGCTTTAAAGAGTGTATTTGGATACTTCATCAAAATATCGTCTGCTAGTTCCATGCACTGCTCATACTTCTTCGCTTTATAGTACTTTTTTACCTGAAGATAATCTGTTACGTCACCTACCTTTTTAATATGTACAGGATTTCCCTTAATATCTAAGCTACCTACATATGGAAGTTTGTCTTTGTCTGAAAAAAATGGAAAATTAATACTTATTTCTGGTCTTTGAATATTTTTAATAAGAGGTAATTTATCTTCATATCCAAAGATAATCCATTTTTTCGACAGAGTCACATCTGCTTCATATGTAGTACTATCTTTTGTAAGATCAAATACTTCAGCTCTTAATTTAATTTTATGATAAGGCTTTACAGATATGAAAAATGTATCCTTTTTTATAAATGTATCAACTTTAAAAAAATCATTTTGTATTTTTTTTATACTTTGCGATGGTCTTTTTAAAAATGCACATATTATTTCAGTTGTAACCTCAAAATCATTTTTTTGTTCTTCACAAACAAAATCTTTAGAGTCTGAAATATTTAGAATTGAATAGCGTAAGAAATCATCTTTAGCACTATCCATAGAAACTTCAAGTGCATAAAGATTAATAAAGAGGATGGGTAAGAGTATCCATTTAAACAAATTCTCTTCCCCTGTAGTTTTTTACTATAATCTAGTAACCACTATTATATACAAAAGATGTGACAAACTCTAGTAGTGGATTTAATGCTACAAAAGCAAATATAGTTCCTACTAAAGAGAACCCAACTATAGTCTTTAAAGCTGTAGAGGAATTAGCAATAGTTTCAACTGTTCCATTTTCAACCGGATCTTTCATAAACATAAATACTATCAGTTTGATGTAATAGTAACCAGCGATTGCAGAGTTAAGTGCCATAATAAGTGCAAGCACAGTATATCCACTTGTTACTGCAGAACTTATCATATATACCTTACCCCAAAATAGAGCAAATGGCGGTAAACCAGCAAGACTTAACATAAATATAGCCATCACTACTGCTGCAATAGGTGATGTTTTAATCATACCTGAAAATCTTTCAAAACTATGATCAGTTGCTTGACCTTGAGGTAGCTCTTTTTGACGAGATATCCAAAGCATAGAGAATGAACCAAGGTTAGTAAAACTAAATAGTATCCAGTATAAAAATAGTGCACTATTTGACTGTGTAGTTCCGATTAAAATAGCTGCCATAACAAAACCTGCATGAGATATAGAACTATATGCTAGCATACGTTTAACATCACTCTGAACTAATGCCCATATATTTGCAGCAGTCATTGTCACCACTACAAATACATAAAGTACTATCTCTAACCAAACTACACCACTATGAATTAAAAATTCAAAGATTCTCATAGCAACTACAAATGCTGCTATTTTAGGGACGATTGACATATAACCAGCCATTGAAGATGATGCACCCTCATAAACATCTGGTGTCCATGTATGAAATGGAACTATAGAGAGTTTAAACCCAAATGAAGCAAGCATAAATACTACGCCGATAAGTACATATCCAATATCTGCATATGAATTTGCAGCAAGCACTGTAGCTATTTGATTAATTTCAACAGATCCAGTAAGTGCATAAAAGACCATGGCACCAAAACTATAAAGACCTGCTGCTAAAGCACCCATAGTGAAGTACTTAACTGCTGCTTCAAATGACTTGTCACGGTTATGAAGAGCGATAAGAGTATATAGTGCTAATGAAGCTGTCTCTAAACCTACAAAGATTAAGATTAAGTTATCACTTGCAACCATAAACTGGAATCCACCAATCATAAATAAGAAAAGTGCAAAAAATTCTGGATATGACGTTTCATGAAAACGCTTATTTGTAAGAGCTAATGGAATAAAGAATATTGAAGCACCCACAATTATAAACTGAGATAAAAGTGCTAAACCATCTATAAGCATTACATCAAATACACCTAAAACAATACCATCCTTACTAAATACTCCTGCAGCATCACTAACCGCTCCAAAGTCTAAAAGTAAGAAGAGAATACTTACCATAACATAAAGAGATCTATCAAGATTTGATTTAAAAAGATCTATAACTAAAATAAAAAGTGCGCCAACTATTGGAATAAGCATTGGTGCTAGAGTCATTAAATTTAAAGACTCTAAAGAAACGTTTACAGGACTTAACATTAGTGTGCCTCCTTCGCTGAAGCTTGAGTACCATGAGTTATCGTTATTACACTAGGAATTCTACTTTTAGCTTCTTGCGTTGTTGCTTTGTTATGCATTAATTGTACTACAGACTCAACTGATGTATTTATTGGTCCAAGTATAGGCTTAGGATAAATACCTAACCAAACAGTAATAATAGAGAGTGGAATAAGTGCTAGTAATTCGCGTTTACTAACATCAGGAAGATTTTTATTCTTCTCATTTGTAACATCTCCGAAGAACATTTTCTTATATGCCGCTAACATGTATATAGCACCAACTATAATGGCAATACCTGCTAAAAGAGTTAAGATATGTGACTGCTGATAAAATCCTAAGAGAGATAAAAACTCACCTACAAAGTTAATCGTAAGAGGCATACCAACTGAAGCCATTAACATTAGACCAAAGATTGTTGCATATCTAGGCATAACATGCGCTAAACCACCAAACTCACTCATAAGCTTCGTATGACGTCTGTCATATATAACACCAACTAGTAAAAATAGTGCACCCGATACAACACCGTGAGCGATCATTAGAAAAATAGAACCTGAAATACCTTCAACGTTTAATGCAAACGTACCAAGAACGATAACACCCATGTGTGAAACTGATGAGTAAGCAACAACTTGTTTAACATCCTCTTGTGCATAAGCAACCATCGCAGTGTATATAATCATTATAATAGCAATAATAGCTATTGGAAACATAAAAAATACAGATGCATCTGGAAACAGTGGTAGTGAAAAACGGATAAATGCATATGTACCCATTTTAAGTAGAATTGCTGCAAGTATAACTGAACCTATTGTTGGAGCTTGACCGTGTGCATATGGTAACCATGTATGAAATGGAAACATTGGCACTTTAATCGCAAAACCAATAAAAAATGCAGCAAATAACCAAAGCTGAAATGACTCAGGTAAAATCAATCTATACCAGTCGAGAATAGCAAATGACCATACACCTGTCGCTTGATAAAAGAAGTAAGCCATAAATAACATACCAACAAGCATTACTAATGAACCAGCAAAAGTATATAAGAAAAACTTAACTGATGCATATATACGTAAAGGTCCACCCCATGCACCAATGATATAAAGCATTGGTACAAGTGAAAGTTCCCAGAAGACATAAAATACAATTGCATCAAGAGCTGCGAATACGCCAATCATAGTCATCTGTAAAAATAGAAGCGTAATTATCATATTTTTAACATTTGGAGTATCCGTTAAAGACGCTATACCAATCATTGTAAAGAAAGCTGCAAGAATAATAATAAATAAAGATATTCCATCTACACCTAAAATGTAATTAATTCCAAATGCTGGAACTAAAGGAATGTTTTCCATAAACTGCATACCAGATACAGTTGAGTCAAATGCAAACCATAGCCATAAAGATAAAGCAAATTCAATAGCTGCAACTGCAGTACCATAGGCTCTCATTCCATCCTTATGGATCATAAAACCAAACACACCTGCGAGTGCTGGAAAGAAAATTAAAATCGATAAAATGTGATCTAACATTTATTAAACTCCTAAGCCTGATAAGATTGTTTTAATCTCATCAGAGTATTTAACTGCTAGTCCAAAAACTACAGCTAACGAAAGTAGTGCTACAGTACCAGCTACCATCCATGTAAGCATTGTAGATAAGTTTCCACTCTGCATTTGTCTTGTATTTTTACCTGTAGAATAGATAATACCTGCTATACCATCAACAGTTGCATCAACAATTTTTTGATCAATCTGTTTCCAAAAAATAACTGAAAGTTCTCTATATGATTTAACTATATACTCTTCATAAAAATATGGAATATAGTACTGATTTATAAGTAGTTTATATTTAAAACTATTTTCCATCGCACTTGTACCATCTGGAACTTTAATATCTTTACTCATATATTTTTTATATGCAAAGAAAATTGATGCCATTACAAATAACTGTGTACCTATAGTCATAATCCAGTATGTTGTAGCTGAATGTACATGATATTCAGTACCTGGTAAAAGCTGTGTAACCATTTCAAAATAACTACCTTTCAATGTAAAGCCAGCAATGATTGCTAAAATTAATAAAGGACTCATTGCTATAAGCATAAACTTATATGCTTCATGAGGGTGAAAACCTAAAGCTGTATGTCTATCTTCTCCATGGAAAATAAGTGCAATAATTCTAAATGAATAGAATGCAGTAAGACCAGCAGTAAATAATAAAACTGTATAAATAATAAAATGATGATCAACAAATGCCACTTCTAAAATCAAATCTTTTGAGAAGAAACCAGCAAGTGGAAATATACCAGCAAGAGCCACTGATGCAAGTGTCATCATTATCATCGACCATTTCATGCTTTTACCAAGTCCACCCATTTTAAATGGGTCAAGTTCATTACTCATAGCATGCATAACATTACCACCACCAAGAAATAGTAGTGCTTTAAAGAAAGCATGCGCCATTAGGTGAAATAGTGCTACCCAGTAAGCTCCAAGACCAGCAGCAGCAAACATATACCCTAACTGTGAAAGTGTTGAGTAAGCAATAACTCTTTTTATATCACGATTAACAAGGGCCATAGTAGCTGCAAAAATCGCTACAAAAGCACCTAAACTTGCTATAAATAATCCAACATTAGGGATTAAGCTATAAAGCTCGTTTGAGCGAACAACTAAATAAACACCTGCAGTTACCATTGTTGCTGCATGAATTAGTGCTGATACTGGAGTAGGACCTTCCATCGCATCTGCAAGCCAAGTATGAAGTGGAAACTGAGCAGATTTACCCATAGCACCGATGAAAAGAAATATACCCATCCATGTAAGAGTTTCATGATCTAAAGCAGGCATAGCAGCAAAAGCTTCAGCATACTGTAGCGTACCTGTGTTCCAATATACTAAGAATATACCGATCAACATTCCAAGGTCAGCAATACGGTTCATTATAAACGCTTCATTTGCAGCCCAAGTAGCACTCTCTTTGTGAAACCAGAAACCAATAAGCAACCAAGAACAAAGACCAACGCCCTCCCATCCTATAAATAGACCAGCAAAGTTATCACTCATAACTAGAATCATCATTGAAAATACGAATGCTGAAAGATAAGAGAAAAATCTGTTAAATCCAGTGTCATGGTCCATATAACCTATAGAGTAGATATGAACTATAGTCGATACAAGAGATACGACCATCATCATTGTTACAGATACCTGATCAACTACAAATCCAAATGGAATATAAAGATTACCAGTTGCCATCCAAGTCATTAACTCAACATGTACAATATCTCCCCCACCTAAGATGTGCGTTAAAAGGATTGAACTACTTACAAATGCTGTAAATATAAGTAAACTTGCAACTATACCTACAAAAGGTTTCTTTGGCGTAGCAGTAAAAAGTGCTGCAAACAAAGAACTTACTAGAGGTGCGAAAAGTGCGATATATAAATATTTTTCCATATCTGTTATCCTCTCATGCTTGTCATTGTATCTAAGTCAATTGTACCGTGGCGTTTAAACCAAACAATTAAAAGACCTAAACCTACAGCTAACTCAGATGCAGCGATTGCTATTACAAAAAAAGCAAACATCTGACCAGTTAAGTCACCATAGTAGTGTGAAATCGCTGCAAAAGCGATATTTACAGAGTTAAGTAATATCTCTGTAGCAAAAAATAGGAGTAGAAGATTCTTTCTCTTCATTACACCCACCAATCCTATAGCAAATAGAATTGTTGATAGTACAAGGTAATGATTTAAACCAATTTCCATCATGAAAGCACCTTCTTATTTGTTTCGTCTATCTCCACTTCACTCATAAGAGTAAGAGAGTTGTCCATCTTTTTTCCAGCTAGTACAATTCCAGCTACCATAGCAACTAAAAGCATTACTGCGGCAACCTCAAATGGCACTAGGTACTTAGTGAATAAAACTAAACCTACTTCTTGAGTATTTCCAGCACCTTCTACCATTGGATAAAATGCTGTAATATTTGATGAAACCATTGGAGCACTAAATATTACAACAACTAAAACTGCTGCAAATGTCGTAAGTCCTAGAATAATATATTTGTTACCAAGTTTCTCTTTTACTTCTCTCGTCGTATCAAAGAACATCATACCAAATGCATAAAGTGCCATTACTGCACCAGTGTAAACTATAATCTGTACTGCACCTAAAAAATCAGCACCTAGAATAAAGAAAAATGCCGATATAAAAATCATTCCTGCTGCTAACGCAGTTAATGCATATAACGCTTGTGATGTTGTTACAACTATGAAAAACATCGAAATTGTTAAAAATGCAAATAAATAAAATGCTACTGCTTCAAACATATTCCAAACTCCTTAATATGATAGAGGTGTTTTCTTAACACGCTCATCTTCATGTGGCGTAATCGCGCCAAAACCTTCAAACTCTTTTTGAGCGTTAGCTTTCATTGTATCAATAGGAGTAAGCATATACTCATAGTCTACAAAGTGCTCTCTTTGTTCTGAACCCTGCTCATACTCACCACCGTGTGTAATAGCAAGTTCTGGACAAACTTCAGCACAGTAACCACAAAATATACAACGACCTAAGTTAATCGTATAAGATGAGACCTCTTTACGAGAGTTTTCATCTATTTTTGTGTCCATACGAATACAATCAGAGATACAAATCTTTTCACAAAGACCACAACCAATACATCTCTCAGCATCACTTTCCCATAGTCTCTTCATCTCGTGGACAGCACGGTAACGTGGACCAATAGGCATTTTTTCAGCAGGATACTGAATTGTATGAATGTCAAATTTTATCATTTCACGAAGAACTACCCAAAGACCGACAAAAAGCTCGCCTCTAAATGTTCTCTCAACTACACGTTTAAATTTACCCCAACCATCAGTAGGGTAATCTTCTATATCTACAAGATAGTAGCCGCTATCAGCTACATTTCTATCATTAAATTGCTCGTTGCTCATTCATATCCCCTTAAAACATCGTCACAAAGCCAGTGATTACAATATTAATCACAGCTATTGGCATAAGTACTTTCCAACATAACCACATGAGTTGGTCTGGTCTAACATCTGGCCATGCCGCTCTTGTCCATAAGAAGAAAAAGAAGAAGAATGACATCTTACCTAGTAGTGCAAAAGCACCTAAAACACTTCCATCACCAAAACCACCTAAAAAGATGATAGGAATAACAAAAGATATAAAGAACATATTTGCATACTCACCTATGAAGAATAGACCCCATCTCATACCAGAGTACTCAGTACCAAAACCATCAATAATCTCATGATCATTTGCAATTAAGTGAAATGGAGTACGTCCAGTTTCCGCAAATGCCGCAATCCAAAAAAGGATAAACGCTACTGGCTGAGACCATACAATCCAAGAGCCAATGCCATCTGCCTGATAGTTATTAAAATCAATTAAAGAGAGTGAACCAACCATCATAATTGGAGCTAAAACAGCTAAACCACTTACAACCTCATATGAGATAAAAACCGCTGCGGCACGAGCCGCAGAAAGTAAAGAGAATTTATTTGCCGATGCCATACCACCAAGAAGTGGACCAAAAAGTCCAATAGCCATCACACCAAGAATATACAAAATACCAATATTAATATCTGCAACAATTGGATGAACCGTATATCCAAATATTGTAAACTGTGGCAAAAATGGAATCGCTGCAGCAGCCATAAATGCAGTAGCCGCTGTAATAACAGGTGCAATTTTAAACACTCCCGCTACAACATTTGTTGGGATAATATCCTCTTTTGTAAAAAGTTTAATTGCATCTGCACCAAACTGAAGTAGTCCATATGGACCAACATTCATTGGCCCAAGACGACGTTGCATAAATGCAAGTACTTTACGTTCAAAGTACGTACCTATACCTGCTAATGCTGAAAACACTAGTAAAATAACAACGACTTTGATTATCGTTTCTATTAAATATCCTGTATCCATATATTACACCTTTTGTATTGAAGCTGAGTTAAAGCGATAATCACTAAACAGAGTTTCAGAGTTTAATTTACTACTATCAAATGTCGGTACTAAAGCAATCTCACCTGCTATTTTATTATCACTAATTATAGTTGTAATAACTTCCCCATTTCCAGTTTTAATCTTCACGCTATCTCCTGAATTAAATTCAGAATTTTTTAACGATGCTTCACTCATGTACAGTCCAGCTTCTTCACGAAGTTGTGTTGTCTTATTTGTAAATTCACTAAACTGTCTAACTGGATTAGCCATATAAACAATAGTGCCATCTATAGATAGTGACTCATCAATCTTCGTAACACTTTCATCTGCCGATAAAGTCGCTGGTAATGATTCCAATTCATATCCACGTATCTCTTCGCCTGCATTAGTGTAGTGATTTGGTAACGAATCAAACTCAACTGTTGAGAAACCTTTTTCAGTTGGTAATTCTTTTGTATATGAAACTGTTAATTCTTTATTTAATTCAAGTGCGTTAGCAATATCATTTAATTCATATCCACCATATCCAAGTGCTGCATTCGTAGGATTTACACGTTTATTCACTGATGTAAGAGTTCCCTCTTGCTGGTTAATAGCTGGCATATCCATATCTCCATCACCTAATGCAGAAATAGTGAAATCAGCCTTAGTGTTGTAACCAATAGCATAACTTCCAGCTTCATCAGATAACTCATTTATAAGCGCCACGCCTAACGTATTTGTTAATGTTGGAATCATTACAAGTTCAAATTCTGAATATTTTTCAATTAATGCAAGCAAACGAGCTAAGTTTTTTGAGTTTGGATGATTATACAAATCTGGACCAGCGATTAATGAAAAAGAGTCTTTTTTCTTTAAGAACTTCTCTAAAGTTTCTGCAAAATCATCGCCAAGACCTAACATAGTAGCGAGTCTATTATCATCTACTTCAACATCTTTACTTACTTTTTTAGGAACCATTTTAGATTTTTCCACTTCAACTTCTTCTTCTTCACCAGTCTCTTCATTTACTTTCATCTCTTTAACGATTTCAACTACTTTTTCTTTAATAGTTTCAGTAACCGTTACAGTTTTAGTAGAGTGAAATGACGCTAGGTAATCAACAATGTCAGTTGGCAATTTTTCTTTATCCGCAAAAAGGTCAAGTATTAGATAAAGTGCTGTCTCTTCCTGAAGTGGCTTATGGTTAATACTAAGAAGATTTTTACTCATATCGTCTACTATTGGATCTTTAACTGGGTGAAAATATAACGCAGCGCCTTTGTTAACCGTTAAAGAGTTATTAAGGGCGTATCTTGCATTAGGATTGTCACTTTTAATAGCTGTTCCAACACTTACTATAAAGTTAGTATTTGCTACGTCTTGAAGAGTAGTTCCATAAAGGGATTTTCCACTTACTTCTGAGTAATCTTTTAAGAAAGTTTGAAAAGATTTAGCTTCATTATTTACAAGCTTATACCCATATTTATCTTTTAGCTTCTCTAGAATAAGTGCTTCTTCATTTGTAATAGTTGAAGTAAACTTAATTGTATCAGCCTTTTTAAACGCTTCAACCGTAGCATTAAACTTAGCCTCATCTTTTACAACATCAGCATTTTGATAATCAAAACCATAACGTCCCGCTCCACATAAAGATACATAGTTCCACTCATTCATAACGCGATAAATCTTGTCCTCTGAATTTTCTATGCTCGTATGCTTAACATCATATGAAATTTGACAACCTGCTGAACAGTGCCCACAAGTGGCTGGCACTTGACTTAACTCCCATGCATTTGATGTGTACATAAACTCTGTGTTTACAAGCGCTCCAACTGGACAAACAGCAGCACACTCTCCACAAGACGTACAGTCTAAATCATCTGTACCATTTGTTAAACCGATTACAGATTTGTTAAGTTTATTCCACATTGCATATGCATCTTTAGGCATAGTCTCTTTAAACTCAGCGTTAAGTGGATCACCACCGCGAGCTATAGTTTTAAGTGAATTATCGCCTATCATGTCCTTACAAGTAGTTACACAACGCTCACATACAATACAAAGACCTGGATCATAGTGTAAGTGGCCCCAATCATGAGAGCTTCTGTCAACGTCTTTAACTGTATAGCTTTGAGAATCAACACCTATTTCAAGTGTATAATTTTGAAGTTCACATTCACCAGACTGATCACAAACACCACACTGAAGAGGATGATTTACGTCATAGACTTCCATGATGGCACGGCGTTCTTTCTCAATAGCCTCTGTGGTAGTCGTAATGTTCATACCATCTTTAGCTTTTGCGTTACATGCGTATACTTGTTTACCATCAGCTTCTACAAGACATATACGACAAGCTAGCGTTGGACTACATCTTGTTATATAACATATGGCAGGAATGTAGATATCGTTTGCACGAGCTGCGTTGAGTACAAACTCACCCTCTTGCGTCTGTATTTCTTTACCGTCGATATTTATATTAATTTTACTCATTGTTACTCTCACTATTTGGATTAATTTTGTTTATTTCAGATCTCTCAAACTTATATCTTCTTGTGTCCACAGCAATGTCGAATGTAGGATTCAATGCAATCGTTCCTTTTAATTCATTTTCAATTTTAAATTCTCTATTGATAGTTAATCCAGCAAATGAAATTGAAATAAAATCTCCATCAGAGATTTTAGCCGCTCTAGCAAACTGCTCCGAACCACGTAAACGACTGTCGCTATCTTCAAGTCTGTTTATATTATAGATCACAGTTCCATTAAATTCAGGCAACTCTTCAACCTTCTCTAATTCGCCATCAACCTCGCTAAGAGAGGATAAACTAATTTCATTTCTCTCATCAGGAATTACAAGTAAAGAAAATTCCGAGTTATTCTCAATCAAGGCGCATAGCTTTGCAATATTCTCCGCTCTGTCATGTGCCATTACGTCGTTACCTATGATAATTATTTTACTCTTAGAGTTTTCAAAGAGTTGAATCATCCCTTCAAACTCTTCTTCGCCTATATTGCTTTCTGCTTCAAGGTTTCCTAAATCTAAATCATTTAAAAATGCTCTTTTATCTTCAGGTAAAACACTATTTTCTAATATATAATTGGCAAACAATGCTATAACGCCCTCTTCCGAACCAGCTTCATATTTCATAAACTGAGTAGCTATGCCTTGCATAGATACATCTTCAATAGGATGCGCATACAAAATTTTTGCATAGTTCTTTTCTGAGGCTATTTTTAAAGAATCATACAATTCTGGACTTTCAGATGAAATTCTTGTACCCAATACAATAATTGCATCTGACTCTTTTACTTTGTCTAAGGAGCCTCTATAGTCTTTTCTAGCACTTATTGAACTATATGCATTCATAAATCTTTGAAATAATTCTAAATCTAAATTTTTTGAACTCATTAGTGCATCCATTTATTTTATATACCTATTTCTTAACTACGATAGTCCAATCGACTTCGTTAAACTTTAAAGAGTTCATTAACTCATAGCCAGCCTCTTTAACGAGATCTGCACTTCTTTGAACCGTAGTAAAATCACCAATTTCAAAAAGAAATATCGCTACTTCTTTTGCTTTATGCTCGTTTAAAATCTCTTTCATACGAGGTTCAAACTCATTTTTTAAATGTCTTAAATCATAACGTTTCATTATCTATCAACCTCACCAAATACGATATTTGTTGTACCAATTATAGAGACAACGTCTGGAATATAGTGACCAGGAAGAAGGTCAGTCAATATTCCCGTGTGCCAAAAAGATGGAGCGCGAAGTTTTAATCTATATGGATATGGTCCACCTTGAGAGTTAATATAAAAACCAAGTTCACCTTTTGGAGACTCAGTCGGAATATAGACTTCACCTACTGGTGGTCTCATACCTTGCGTTACAAGTACAAAGTGCTGCATTAAAGAGTAGTTTTGAGTCATAATATCTAACTTTGGAGCTGAAATATATTTTGGAGAATGAGCCATAAGCTCAGTCTGATTGTTTTTGACAGTCTCTTCATACATATCTATTGTTTGATAAAGAATCTTTGCAGACTCTCTCATCTCTTCCATGTAGATACGATAACGTGCGAAGTTGTCGCCTTTGTCCGAATATGGCACGTTAAACTCAACTTCATCATATAGCTCATATGGCTCTTCTTTACGAATATCCCATGCGAAACCAGATGCCCTAAGCATTGGTCCAGTACAGCCCCAAGATAGCGCCATCTCTTTAGAAATTGTTCCAACTTCTTCCATTCTCATTAACCAAATACGGTTAGTGTCAAGAAGGTCCTCATAATCTTTGATATTTTGAGGCAACTTATCTAAAAACGTTTTTAGTTGAGAGATAAAAGTATCTTGAATATCTAAAGGAACTCCACCTATACGAATAGCAGCATGCGTTAAACGCGCACCACAGTAGCCCTCTATAATATCCATTAAATATTCACGCTCACGGAATGCATAAAGGAAAACTGTCATCGCGCCAATATCCAGTGCCGTTGTAGCTAACCAGAAAAGGTGAGACATTAAACGATTAATTTCTAAAAGCATCATGCGAATAACTTTTGCGCGACGAGGCACTTCTACATCGATTAGCTTTTCAACTGCAAGCGCAAAGCCATAATTATTTGAAGATGAAGCTATATAGTCCATACGGTCAGTTGTAGGCATAAACTCATTGTATATCATGTTCTCAGCCATCTTCTCCATACCGCGGTGAAGATATCCAATATCTGGATGAGCTTTTACTATTTGTTCTTGTTGTAAGTGAAGCATTAAACGCAACTGTCCATGAGCAGATGGGTGCTGTGGACCAAAGTTTAGTACTAACTCATTATCGTCTCTATCAAAAGTAATATTTTCAAAAAACGGTGTTAATCTATTTTTTACCTGTGCCATATTTCTACCACCCTATCTTTGTGGATCATCAACAATAACTGATGATTCTTTATCGTATTTTTTAATTAAGAAAACGCCACCATCTTCTTGGTAAGCTTTCTCAGATTTAGGCTCATCACCTGTAATTTTAGTTCCCTTAGGTACTTCATAACCAAGGCGTGCAAAACGTTCAGAGTCATAGCGATCTACTTTTGCAGTATCACGGATTTCTGGACCTATTACATCTCTTGCTTCTTTACCGTAGATCTTATCTACTTCATACCATGCTGCAAACTCATCACCCTCTAATGGATAAGTTTTAAGAAGTGGATTCCCTTGCCAATCATATGGCATAAGGATTCTTTTCATAAATGGATGATTGTTTGCTTCAATACCGAACATATCAAACATTTCGCGTTCAGACCAATCAGCTGAGCGGAAAAGTTTTTCAACGCTATCAACAGCCTGGCCATTTGTAATAAAATACTTAATGCGAATACGCTTGCGTTTATTCATACTTAACATCTGATAAAAGATTTCAAAAGTGTTATCTTTTGCTAACCAGTCAATAGCGGACATCTCTGAAAGTTGCGTATATTCCAACTCATCTCTCATAAACTCAAGCAGACTATATATATCATTAGCGTTGATATATACAACCATTTGCTTTACTTGAATATATGCTTCTTTAACTTCAAACTTCGCTTTAATCGCCGCTAAGTCCTGTGCGAAAACTTCATCACTCTCTACTTCTTGCTTAGGCACTTGTGGCGCTACGTAATATCTATCTGTATAGTAAGCTTTTGCTTGTACATCATCTTTAGGTGTATAGGCTCTCATTTACATTAACCTTTTAGCTTTTTGTGCATTTCCAGCTTTGTTTGCACGAATTTTTTTCTGAAGTAACATGACGCCATACTGGAGTGTTTCAGGACGGGGTGCACAACCTGGAAGATATAAGTCAACAGGAATAACTCTATCACAACCTTGAACAGTTGCATAAGTGTTAAACATACCACCTGTATTTGCACATGAACCCATAGATATCACCCATCTAGGTTCTGTCATCTGATCATATAAACGCTTAATAAATTCAGCATGTTTTTTAGTTAGCGTTCCAGCAACGATCATAACATCCGCTTGACGAGGAGATGCACGAAAGATAGTTCCATAACGGTCAAAGTCAAAGCGAGAAGCACCTGAAGCCATCATCTCAATACCACAACAAGCAAGACCATAAGTCAATGCCCATAGTGAGTTTGAACGACCCCAGTTTACAATCTTATCAATACTTGTAAGTGCAACTGGCAATCCACCATCTTGTGTATAGTTTACTTTATGTTGTGCCATTCTAGGGCTCCTTTTTTCCATGCATATACAAAACCGATTGTTAATAATAATATAAACATTAACATCTCAGCAAAACCGAACCAACCCAATAATTTGAAGTCAACTGCCCAAGGGAACATAAATACGATCTCTACATCAAACAGTAGAAACAAAAGTGCAAAGAGGTAAAACTGTGGTGATATTCTGTTTGCCTGTCTTGTTACTTCCGGTCCACACTCATAAACAGAGAGTTTAATTTTTTCGCTATCTTTTGCCGCTAGTGCACGACTCGCTAAACGAGCGATGGTCGTTGTCATCGTAAATGCACCAAATGTTAAAACAAAAAGTACAAATACCCCAAAATACGGATTTGAAGTCACTATATGTTCCATATACCTACCTTTAAAATTAAAAGCCATACTTATAAAAAATATAACCCTTGAAAATATTTGTTTTCCAATACTCTAAAACACCTATACATATGGATAATATGCACTTTTAGTATAGGAAAAAACAGTTACTGCACTATATCAAAAAGAGTATTAAATAAAAGTTATTAGATCTTTAACTCTTATTTAACTGTCACAATTTGCTACATTGTAAATTTTAGGAGCTAAAACAAGTGTGTAAAATAGTAATATGTTATATTATTAGAGATAGGTTTTAAGCTTATTAAAATACATTAATTTTTAACTAATCACTAAAATATCACTAAAGAGTGCTATAATAATTCATGACAAAAAGCGAGGAGATTTGATTATGGCAGATGACAATTCTATTGAATACAAAATTGAGCAAAAAAATAGAACTTACTATGATTTTATCTCTCGCAAAGAGCATCAAAAAAAGCATCAAAAACCTAAAGGACCTCGTTCTTTTGCAAAACAAGAGTTAAGTTTAAAAGATATTACACTTGCACCTGAAGGTTGGGAAGGGACTATGTTTACAGTCTATGCTGTTAGTATCCCTTATATTTTTGGTTATCTATTTCTAACATACTTTATAGCCGGTGGAAACTTCAAAAATAGTGTTTTTGCAGATACTGATTCATTTTTAATAGTCTGGCTCATAGGCTATGAAATTGTCGCAGGATTGGCAATGATATGGATAACCGTTCTTTTTTTCACATATGATGAAAAAAAGAGTAAACATAGATATTAGTTATTTATTTAAAAAGCCCATAGACTTTTCACTATCAAAATTTGCATCTTTTTCTCTATTTATTTCATCAATAAAGTCTTTTATCTTAAATACTGGTTTCTCTTTAACTGCAACCTTATATGCTGTGTTTTTAACTATAAGATTTATCTGTCCACCTGTTAAACTATAAGTAGCCAACTCTTTAGAGTCAAAACCTTTTTCATAAGGGGCATCAACTGGTAGCATTAGCTCCCAAAGTCTCTCTCTTTGTAATTTATCCGGCTTTTTAAATTCTATCTTATAGTTAAAACGTCTTGAAAATGCTTTATCTATATTTTCAAGTAAATTTGTAGTGGCTATAAGCATTCCACGAAAATTTTCGATCTGCTCTAAAAAAATATTTTGCATCTGATTATGCATCTGATCGGCACCGGTTATAGTTCCACTACTTCTAGCTCCTAAAAATTGATCTGCTTCATTTAAAAGTAGTATAGGTTCTGTTTTTGTCTTTTCACTTAGCTCGTAAAAAGTGTCAAATATTTTACGAACATTTTTCTCACTCTCACCTACATACATAGATAAAATCTTAGAACAATCAAATGCAAGTACTTGGCGTTTAAGAGACTTGGCTAAAGAGTAGGCTGTCATCGTTTTACCCGTTCCAGCTGCTCCATAAAATATTATACGAGCATCAATGCCACTCTTTTTATCTTTGATACCCCACTTCACTAAACGCGAGACTACTTCTTTATCAACTTGACGCATTAGATTATGAAGCGTCTCTTCTGTTTTTTCATTTAACACAACATCTTCTAAAGAACTATCACTATCTACAAGTTCAAATATGTCCTGTTCTTCTATTAGAGCATTTAGTTTCAGTCGAGTTACTTTTTTTGTTTTTTGAGGATGTATAATACTTTGAAGCACCTCATCCACAATATAAAATGCACGACTTATACCACCAAATGGGTTTAGCATCTCTTCATAATCTATAATATCATTACTCAGAAGGTTTGAGCCATCTTCTAAAAGTGAGCGATTTTTAATACGTTCATAATCATCCAAGGATATCAAATCTATAAGAGAATTCATCTCTCTTAAACTTGCATCAGTTGAACTATACTCCTCACGAAGGAGTGCAATAAAAATCACTTGATCAAGATTAGTCATCTTTTTTTGCTTAAAAAACTTATCTAAAACAAGATTCTCTGATGTTTGAGCAACTCTCTCAGCTATTCTAGTTTCAAGTAGTTGCAGTTTTTTTTGTACTCTATCTATCCCTAGGGAATGTTCATGAACATTTTGTCGAATAGTGCTCATTTTCTGATAAAGTTCAATTCTAAAAAATTGATCTTGAAGATACTCTAAGTGATCTGAATAAGGCTTAACATCAGGTAAATCATATTCTAACGTTCCCTCTTGCAATAGTCTTAAAAAAGATGGTGTTAAGCCAACTGCTGTATTTAAAAGCTCTAAAGGAGTAACATCTGATATTTTCATTGGGGTAAAGCTTTGTTGATGTATCCAACCAAGTTCTAGTAGGTTTTTAAGTTCACTTAAATGATCTAAGTATGCATAATCATCAATGCTAAAAAGTTCTTGAAGAAGATCTAAGACAAGAACATCATCTTGTCCAGTCATATACTGTTTGGCTAAATACTGAAGCATCATAGCCTCAGTATTATTACATTTTAAATGTACAAAAATATCAGATTTTTCAATCTTTTTTTCTGAGAGAAAATTAATTAAATTTTTCAAAAAAATCCTTAAAATTTATACCCAACACCAGCAGAAATTAATATTACATTTGAATCAGTAAACTTACCATCTATGCTATTATTTTTAACAACTCTGTCCTCTTTCATTGAGTATAAAGCTCCAAAAGCTACATCCATTTTCTCATTTACATCATAGCGAGCACCAAGTGACACAGATATAGAATCACTTCCAGGAGTCTCAAATCCTAAAGTCTCTTCTGGCACTGGCGTCTCATCAATCACTAATCCAGCCATTAAAGTTGCAGAATCCAACTCTTGAGTTAAACCTAAACGAAATGTATTGGTATCGTTCCAGTTTTTAGATCGTGATGTTCCAAAGACTGCTTCTGCTGTTGGATTAGTATAATCAAAATTTATATTTTCATATGCAGACCAGCGAGCATGTTCATATACAAGCTCAACCGTTGTGTCACTAGGTAAAGTATATGCTATTGCAGCTGCAAATGTAGCTGGAAGAGGTACTGTGATTGAAGCATCATATGTACCATTCATTACTGGAGTAATAGTAGCAGGAGGCGTAAACTGTGTATAAACAAGGTTAGCACTACCTTCTTCTGTTAGGTTAACTTGTGAACGATATGTAAGTCCAATTTCTATATCTGCATTTGGCTTATATGCTAATGCTAAGTTATATCCAAAATCTAAAGAATCTCCAGACATATCTTGTGAAATAGGAACAAGTGCGTTTGAAGATGGAGTAGCTTTAACAACACCTTCTGAGTGAACTATTCTAAAACCTACCCCAAGAGCAAGTTTTTCATTTACCTTAAATGCTGCAGTAGGGTTTACTTCAACTATTCTAAGGGTAAACTCTTCAGCAGACTTCTTAGCTGGATCCTCTTTCCATCTTCTAGTAAGTCCACCTGGAACAACAATACTCAGACCGACTTTTGCATTCCCAATAGTTGGTGATACATAATGTAAAGATGGAATAAGAAAAGTTTCATTCTCAGAACTGATGTTATGACCCGTTGTTGTTCCTGTCTGATCAGTATATGAACCTTCATAATTAGTAGAACTAATGCCTACATACATTAAATCCACTTCCATATGATGCTTTTCAGACATAAAAATCATATTTGCTGGATTATCATAAGCTGCATCAGCACTCTTGGTGTGAGCAATATTCGCCCCACCTAATGCTACCGAGTTTGTTGAAGTCTCTGGAATTTTATACCCACCAGCCATTAAAACCGAGCTTGCAGCTATAGACACTAAAACTATTTTTTTCATATTTTTTATCCTTATTATGTTTTTAAGTAATACTACACTATTGTTTCTTAATCCACAAAACTATATAAAAGTTCTATCTCTTCTTTCCAAATAGTCTCATCAATTGTTTCCAACACTAATGGTATATCATTCATTCTCTCATCATTCATGATAAATCTAAATGCATCTAGCCCTATTTCACCTTTTCCAAGTGAGTGGTGTCTATCTACATGAGAGCCTAGTGGTGGCTTAGAGTCGTTTATATGCATTCCCATTAGGTACTTAAAACCTACTATTTTTTCAAACTCCGCCCATGTTTTGTCATATACGTCACGAGTTCTAATGTCATATCCTGCTGTAAACATATGACAAGTGTCTATACAAACGCCAATGCGAGATTTGTCTTCTACTTTATCTATAATATGCGCTAAATGCTCAAAACGCCATCCAAGGTTACTCCCTTGTCCAGCAGTGTTTTCTAAAACCGCGCTAACGCCGTGCGTTTTATCTAGCGCTATGTTTATCGACTCCGCTATAACGTCTAAACAAACGTCTTCTATAGGTTTCATTATTTCAATGTTTTCTTTATCTGACTTTTTAACCTTTGCTAAATGGCTACCAGGATGAAAGTTCAAACGGTCTAGTCCAAGTTGTTCACAACGCTGCAGTTCATCTATGAAAGCAGTTCTTGATTTTTCCAGTTTTTCAACTTCAGGATGTCCTAGATTTATAAGATACGAATCATGGGGCAGTATATGTTTAGGAAGTATGCCGCTAGCGTCTAACATACTTTTAAATTTATCTATAGTTTCAGCGTCCAAATCTTTTGCAACCCATTGGCGTTGGTTTTTAGTAAATAGCGCAAACGCTTTTGCGCCTATAGCCTCTGCGTTAGTTATTGCGTTATAAACGCCACCACTTGCCGAGCAGTGCGCTCCTACAAATTTATTATTTTTCATTATTCACCTTTTTTATTTTGATTATTATGTTATTAGTTTTGTCTTTAAAAAATATCATCTTTGATGAGACTTCATACCTTATATCTACACTTTCATTTTTAATTGTTTGAGTAAAACTATTTTTTTTCTTATTCATATTTTTTGAATTATAAATAGCGCGACCTAAGAGTATGTTTTGGAGTAAATCATCTGGATATGATTCACATAAATACTCCTCGTTAAAACTACTCTTACTCATACAACCCTCATTCACACAAATAAGATGATTTATTTCTATCTTTTGAATAGGTTTACCAGCAATAAAAAGCTCTAACTCAACACTGTCATCGCTACTTCGCAAGTATCCTAGATCTGAGAATTTCAACTGAGGAGATTTAATTATAAAAATTTTACTCTCATTTAGTTTGTAGTTTTTAATACTACATGCATTAAAAATAAGTATAAATATAATTAGTAAATATTTCATATTTGAAATTATAGCGCTGAAAGTAAAGTAAGGACTTAAAATTAAACTTACAATTCACTTTCACAGGTTTAATCTTCAAATATTTTCATCAAAGCATATTGCTACATTCTTATAAATCAAATATTTTTCAGCAAAGACAATGCTAAAGTACACTATAATCTGTTTATATAAAACTAATTTAAATAACATAAATGGAGGCATTTAAATACATGAAAGGCATAATACTAGCAGGCGGAAGCGGCACTCGTTTATATCCAATAACCAAAGGTGTGAGTAAGCAGTTGGTTCCTATTTATGATAAGCCTATGATTTACTATCCGCTTTCTGTCTTAATGCTTTCAGGTATTACTGAAGTTCTTATAATTTCTACTCCTAAAGATCTTCCAAGGTTTGAAGAATTGTTAGGCGATGGCTCAGACATAGGTATGCAGTTCTCTTACGTTGTTCAGCCTTCACCGGACGGCTTAGCACAGGCTTTCATACTTGGAGAAGAATTTATAGGTAATGATGATGTATGTCTTGTTCTTGGCGACAATATTTTTTACGGTCATGGACTTACTCAACTTCTATCTAAATCAGTTAAAAATGCAAAGGCTGAAAATAAAGCTACAGTATTTGGTTACTATGTAAAAGATCCTGAACGTTATGGAGTTGCAGAGTTTGATAAAGAAGGTAATGTAACTTCAATAGAAGAAAAACCTACAAATCCTAAATCTAACTATGCAGTTATAGGTCTCTACTTCTATCCTAACGACGTAGTAAAAAAAGCTAAAGACGTTAAACCAAGCAACAGAGGTGAGTTAGAAATAACTACTCTTAATCAAGATTACCTAGCTGAGCAGAGACTTAAAGTTGAACTTATGGGTAGAGGTTATGCATGGCTAGATACAGGAACTCACGAGTCACTTCTAGAAGCATCACAGTTCATCCAAACAATTGAAAACCGTCAATCTCTTAAAGTAGCATGTCTTGAAGAGATAGCTTTTGAGATGGGCTATATATCTAAAGAAAAACTCATAGAACTAGCTCAGCCACTCAAGAAGAATCAATATGGTCAGTACCTACTCTCTCGTGCTGAGCAAGGTAAACTGTAAGTGAATTTTCTAAGAGCCAACATACCAGATGTAGTCATATGTGAGCCAACCATTCATGGTGATGAACGCGGTTACTTTGTAGAAACTTTTAGAGCCGATAAATTAGAATCATTCTTAGGTTATAAAATAAACTTCCGCCAAGACAACGAATCTAAGTCTTCTCGTGGTGTTTTAAGAGGTTTACATTACCAACTAGCTCCAGCTGCTCAAACTAAATTAGTCAGAGTTATTCAAGGTCGTGTTCTTGATATTGCAGTAGACATCAGAAAAGGCTCACTAACATTTGGTAAACATGTGGCAGTAGAATTAAGTGCTGAGAATAAAAAACAGATGTTAGTTCCAAGAGGATTCGCTCATGGTTTCGTAGTGCTTGAAGATGATACTATCTTCGCTTACAAGGTAGATAACTATTACTCTCCAGAAAATGATAGAGGAATATTATTTAATGATAATGACCTAAATATAGATTGGCAAGTTCCGCCAAGCGAATTGAACCTATCTGCTAAAGACAAGGTTCAACCTAAACTATCTCAGACTAATGATTTATTTGAATATGGAATGAACTACTATAATGACTAATATACTAGTTACAGGCTCAAACGGTCAATTAGGTTCAGAGATAAGAGGGATATCATCCAACTATGAGTACAACTTCTTTTTTACAGATAGAAGCAGACTAGACATTACAAACTTTAGTGAAGTTAAAAACTTCATCGATATAAACAACATAAACGCCATTATAAACTGTGCCGCATATACAGCTGTAGATAAAGCGGAAGAAGATGAACTGAATGCAGACAAGATAAATCATTTAGCTGTAAAATATCTAGCAGAATTAGCAAAAGAAAAAAACATCAAACTAGTCCATATATCAACCGACTATGTCTTTAATGGTGAGAACTTCAAGCCATATGTTGAAGATGACACGACAAACCCTAATGGAGTCTATGGCACGACTAAATTTACTGGTGAAAAAGCTATGAATAATATTAATCCTTTAAACTCTATCATCATTAGAACTTCATGGGTCTACTCTTCATTCGGAGCTAATTTTGTGAAGACAATGTTGAGGCTTGGTAAAGACAAAGACTCTCTTGGAGTTATATTTGACCAAGTTGGAACACCAACTTATGCAAAAGATTTAGCAAAAGTAATTTTAGATATAATTCCAAATATTAATAATCAACAAGTAGAAACATATCACTACTCAAACGAAGGAGTACTTAGCTGGTACGACTTTGCTAAAGAGATAATGAAAATTGCTAAGATAGAGTGTAAGGTTAATCCTATAGAGTCAAAGGAATACCCAACACCCGTAAAAAGGCCTCACTATAGCCTACTTAACAAATCAAAGATAAAAAAAGAATTTAACATTACTATCCCCTACTGGAAAGATAGTTTGTATGAGTGTTTAACAGTTATGGGAGAAAAAAAATAATAATGCAACAGAAAAACATCTTAGTAACAGGCTGTGCAGGTTTCATAGGAAGCAACTTCGTACCCTACTTTTTAGAGAAGTATCCAGAGTATAATGTAATCAATCTAGACCTATTAACATATGCAGGTGACTTAGCTAACCTAAGTGAGTGTGAGAACAACCCTAAGTATAAATTCATCAAAGGCGATATTTGTAATCGTGAACTAGTAGAGTTTATATTTAACGAGTATGACATTAATGGCGTTATTCACTTTGCTGCTGAATCTCATGTTGACAACTCTATTAAAAACCCAGGTGTGTTCATAGAGACAAATGTAAACGGCACTTTCACTCTACTTGATGTTGCTCAGAAATACTGGATGGATAAACCATTCAATTACAAAGAGAACTACAAAGGATGTAGGTTTCACCACATCTCAACAGATGAAGTATACGGAACTCTAAACGAAACTGACCTCTTTACTGAAGAGACGCCATATGCACCTAACTCTCCATACTCAGCTTCTAAAGCATCTAGCGATATGATAGTAAGGTCTTACCAAGAGACATACGGAATGAATACAGTTATAACTAACTGTTCAAATAACTATGGTCCTAAACAACATAATGAAAAACTAATACCAACTATTATCCGCAAAGCACTTAGCGGTGAAGCTATTCCTATCTATGGTGATGGTAAGAACATAAGAGATTGGTTATACGTACTTGATCACTGTAAAGGTATAGATTTAGTTTACCATACAGGCAAAGAAGCTAATGTATATAATATTGGTGGAAGAAACGAGAGAACTAATCTTCAGATAGTAGACTCTATATGTACTATCCTAGATGAAAAAGTTCCACTCTCGTTATCCCCCGTCATTGCGAGCGAAGCAAAGCAATCCATTTCTTCATACAAAGAGCTCATAACTTTCGTAGAAGACAGAGCAGGACATGATAGACGTTATGCTATAGATGCAACAAAACTAGAAACACAACTTGGCTGGAAGGCTGATGAAGATTTTGACTCTGGGATAGTTAAGACTGTTGATTGGTATATGGATAAATATTCTATAGGCATAAACAATTGAACTTCTTAAGAACTTTTTACAGATTTTTAAAAGATATATTTAAAAATAAAAGATTATTACTAGATCTTGCAAAAAATGATTTCAAGTCAAGATATATGGCTAATTATTTAGGGATACTTTGGGCATTTATTCAGCCGGCTGCAATGATTGGTATATTTTGGTTTGTATTTCAAGTAGGTTTTAAAAGTATGCCCGTAGACAATTTTCCTTTTATTCTATGGCTGATGGCAGGAATGATTCCATGGTTTTTTATTGCTGAGAGTCTACAAACAGGTACAAATGCAATATTATCGAACAGTTTTTTAGTAAAAAAGATAGTATTTAGAGTCTCCTTGCTTCCCATAGTTCAAATTATATCTGCTCTAACTGTTCATCTATTTTTTATCTTGTTTTTATTTGGAATGTTTTTATACTATGGATACATGCCCACTATATATTGGTTACAGATACCCTACTATCTATTTTGTACGATAATTTTCGTATTGGGTATTTCATGGATGACAAGTTCTATAGTTGTGTTTTTTAAAGATTTAGGACAATTTATAACTATTATTATTCAATTTGGGTTTTGGTTAACTCCAATATTTTGGTCTATAAAAATATTACCAGAGAAATATCATCATCTAATTCAATACAACCCTGCTTTTTATATTATAGAGGGCTATAGAGATAGTCTCATTTACAATACATGGTTTTGGGAAAAGATTAATCTAAGTGTTCAATATTGGATTGTAACATTTGTATTTTTCTTTGCCGGTGCCGTTGTATTTAGAAAGCTTCGACCACACTTCGCGGATGTACTATAATGAGTAATACAGCAATAAAAGTAAACCACCTTACAAAAGTATATAAACTTTACAACAAACCAATAGACAGACTAAAAGAGTCTCTACATCCGCTAAAGAAACAGTACCACAAAGACTTCTATGCTCTTAACGATGTGAGTTTTGAGATAAAAAAAGGTGAAACAGTAGGGATAATAGGAAAAAATGGTGCAGGTAAATCTACACTACTTAAAATCATAACAGGAGTACTTACTCCCTCAAGTGGTCATGTATATGTAAACGGTCGTATAGCTTCTCTCCTTGAACTTGGAGCTGGATTTAATCCTGAATATACAGGGATAGAAAACATATATTTACAAGGTACACTTATGGGATATATGCATGATGAGATGGAATCTAAATTAGAAGCTATTTTAGATTTTGCAGATATTGGAGACTTTGTTTATCAGCCCGTGAAATCATATAGTAGTGGTATGTTTGCAAGACTTGCATTTGCTGTTGCTATAAATGTTGACCCTGATATTTTAATAGTGGATGAGGCTTTGAGTGTAGGAGATGCTGCATTTCAAAATAAATGCATAAGAAAGATGGAAGAAATTGGAGAAAAAGGCATAACTATTCTATTTGTAAGTCACGACACCCAAACGATAAACAAATTTTGTAGCAAAGTAGTATGGTTAAACAATGGAACAATAAAAGAACAAGGCAAACCGGAGTTTATTTTAGAAAACTATATGTCATTTATGTCTTATGGAATAGAGACACAAAGAAATGAAAATACTGCAGAAAAAGAAATAGTCAGACTAGATAGTTCTCAACTTAACTTAAAAAATATCAGTACACTAGACTCTTTTGGAGAAAAAAAAGCTCTTATAGAATCTATTGGTTTTTTTGATGAAAACAATATTTCTATCACAAACTTAAAACAAGCGACACAAGTAAAATTTATTTGTGAATTTGCTACATCCATTGATTTGCATAATGTAGGCATTGGTGTGCTTTTAAAAGATACTTTAAATAACGAAATTCTCACTTTTAATTCATATATGTATAGTTCTCCTCTCAAGTATGTCAAAAAAGAGACTAGAACTAGAGTAATAATTGAGTTTAAAGTACCAAAACTTAATCCAAAAGAGTATTTGGTGACAGTAGCATTATCTGAAGGTACTCAGCTAAATCATATACAACAACACTGGATTCATTCAGCTACTACCATAAATATTATATCGTGTGATTTTGTAGATACTTGTATATTCTCACTATATCCCAAGGAAATCGAGTATAAATATGAACAAATATGATTGTGATTTAAACTTAGAAGATAGAAATAGTATATCTGTGTTAGTAAAACGAGTAAAAGAAAACTCTACTGTTTTAGAATTTGGACCAGCAAATGGTCGAATGACAAAATATATGAAAGAACAGCTAGATTGTAAAGTATATGCTGTTGAAATAGACGAGAAAGCTGCGAAAGATGCATCACAATATACAGAAAAAATTATTGTAGATAGTATAGAAAACTACACTTGGGGGAAGGAATTTGAAAGCATAAAATTTGATTACATAATTTTCGCAGATGTATTGGAACATTTGTATTACCCTGAAAAAGTTTTAAATAGTGTAAAAGAATTTTTAAAAGGAGACGGCAGCATATTGATTTCTATACCAAATATAGCTCATAACTCTATTCTCATCAATCTTGTTAAAAATGAATTTAATTATAGTCCGACTGGACTATTAGATGACACTCATATACGATTTTTTACAAAAAAAACTTTTGATGATTTGATTGCGAAAACAGGATATTTTAGAACTTACGAAACAGCAATATTTTTAAATCCTGAAAATACAGAATTTAGAAATAGCTATACTGATTTACCAGAAGAATTCTCTGAATATCTTAAGAGATTATCATGGGGCGAGAGTTATCAGTATGTATATGAAATTAAAAAATACCATATGCCTTTGGTAAGTGATTTTTCTATTGAATATAAAACATATACGAAAAACTTTATTCAACTTTTCATAGACCAAAATAAAGGCATATCCGAAGAATCATCAATAAAACTTCCAGTAAATCAACCTAGTGAAATCCAAGAATTCACTTTCGATATATCAAACTATGAAAATATTACAAATTTACGACTTGACCCATTAAATGATAGCTGTGTTATAGAGATAGAAAAGTTAAGTATTATCAAGTTAGATGGTAGTGAAGTAAATGTGCTTCCTAAAATATCTGCGAATGATTGTACACATCATGATAAAAACTATTTTTTTGAATATCATGACCCGCAAATTTATTTTGAAGATCTGAGTAGTCAAGAGCTAAAAGGTACAATATCTTTAATGGCTAATATTAGATATTTACATATATCAAATGATGCTTTACAAGCATGTGTAAATGAAATAGCTATAGATAGGAATTTTATGATAAACCAATTAACTCAAGAACTTGAAAGCCAACGTCAAGAACTTGAAAGCCAACGTCAAGAACTTGAAAGCCAACATCAAGAGATTGAAAGAAAAGAACAAGAGAAAAACCAACAGATCCAACTAATGCAAAAGCATATCAAAGATTTAGAATTACATACAAAGAATTTACTTGCATTGGCAGAATATATGAGATTGAAAAATAGATTAAAAAGACTACTTCCAAGTGAAATTAGAAATAAGATAAAAATGTTTATTATAAAATATAAACGATCGCATTATTTAATGAAAAAAATTTACTCATATGTTAAGGTCAATGGATTATTATTTACAATTAAACAACTTTATAATAGTAGAATGTATAAAAGTAAAGCTGTTGTATTTCATACAAATGATGCAAGCATAAAGGATATTTCTATAGTCCACGATAAAGTATCTATTGTAATACCAACACATAATGGTTTACGTGATTTGACAAAATTAATTCCTCAACTTATTAATCAACAAGGTTTTCATGATATAGAAATTATTATAGTTGACTCCTCGAGTGAAGATGGGACAAAGGAGTTTATTAAGAATTTTTCAGACATTAAGTTTATCACCATAGAACAGAAAAACTTTTCACATTCTTATGCAAGAAACCTTGGCTTTGATACCTGCAGTGGTAAAGTAGTGCTTTTTATGGTTCAAGATGCCCTTCCCACATCAAACTTTTGGTTGCACTCTTTTGTTCATATTTTTAAAAAAACAAAATTAGTAGCTTTAAGTTGTAGTCAAATACCAAATGCAGAAGCCGATTTGTATACATGTTATGGATTAAAGCAGTTTAATGATTTTTTAGATATAAGTGAATCAAAAACAAAAATTACTGAAAAATATATAGATAATCCTACATATGCAAGAAAGTTGGCTCAACTTGATAATGTTTCTTGCTTAGTTGATGCCAATGTATTCAAGCAATATAAATTTAGAGGGAAATATGCTGAAGATTTAGATTTAGGGCTGAGACTTATTAAAGACAAACATAGAATAGGAATGACATCGGAAGTTTCCGTTCTCCATTCACATCTAAGACCTGCCTACTATTATATGAAAAGAGCTATGGTGGAAACAGAAGTTGTTAAAGATATGTTTGAAAAAAATACTGAAAAAATAAATTTAGATGATCAATTATCAGATATTTTAGTAACATCATTTGTGTTAGCATTTTTTTTAAATGAAATAAAAAATATTAATTCTCCTATATCTTTCAATAAATTCAAAGTTAGTATGTCAAATTCACTTGATAATTTATTAGGTCGAGAATATTTAAAAGATGAATATAGCCATGTTCATGAAGTTTTATATAAATATGATGCTAATATTATGAATGTTATAGATGTACTTTTTAAAAATAATATAGAATTGAAAAAAGGAGATTTGTTTTATTCTATGCATCATATTAATAGTGAAGCAATAAATTTTATTGAAAACAAGTATACTTTAATAGATGAAAAAATTATTTCAGAGTATATTTTATTTATGTTGAATACTTATGGAACATGGAGTGGTGTTCGTTTCGGTACAAATAAAAAAGAGTATTTAGAGAAATTTCCATTTTTAAATGGATTATTTGAAAAACTTGGGAAGGGTGTATAATGCATGTTTTATATTTAATACATCAGTTCTACCCTAACCACTATTCTGGAACAGAAAGAGTGATTTTTGGTACTGCATCGTATATGCAAAAACTCGGCTATAAAGTTACAGTTTTAACATATAGTTATGAACCAGATGAGGCATATCAACATAAAATGGATGAAATTTTATATAAAGAATATATTTTTGAAGGGCTTAGTGTTATAGCTGTAAAAAGTAATGATATAGCATATAATAATAGTTACTTCATTGAAAATGAAAGTTCTGTGCATAAGCATATAATTAAAAAAATTAATCCCGACATTATACATGTAGGTCATCTAATGTATATGAATGCATTCTTAAAAGCAGGAAAGAAGATTAATATCCCCTATGTTTTAAGTTTAACTGATTTTTGGTTTATTTGCCATAAAGCTCAAATGCTAGTTGACAATGGTGCTCTGTGCGATGGACCCAAAGAAGGGAAGCAGTGCCAAAAAATGTGTACTGGCCTTGAGAAAGAGTATTATGAAAAGCGATTTAAACAAGCAAGTCAAATATTAGAAGAATCATGTGCAAACATTGTCTCTTCAAAGTTTTTACATAACATGATGACACACTCTTTAGAAAGTTTTAAATCAATAAATATACCCTATGGATTGAATTTTTCATATCTAGATGTTAATAATAGCATTTATAACAATAATAGTAAAATAAACTTTCTGTATTCAGGAACTTTATCAAAACATAAAGGTATTGATACAGTTGTAAAAGCATTTAAAAGTTTAGAAAATCAAAACTTTATATTAAATATATATGGAGATGGGCCATTAAGAGAATATGTTATTGAAGAAATTAAAAATGAAAATAACATAAACTTTTTTGGTTCTTATTCTAAAGAAGATACTAAAAAACTGATTAAAGAAAATGATGTAGTATTGATTCCATCTGCTTGGTATGAAAATAATCCTATTATACTTCAAGAGATGATAGCAGCAAACTTACCTCCAGTTGTTTCAAATATTGGAAGTTTACCGGAAATGGTTGAAGATGAAAAAACAGGGTTTGTATTTAAAATGTCTAATGTTAATGATTTAAGGAAAGTTGTTGAGCAAATAATTGACAATCCAGTTAAATTAAACAAGATTAAAACAAATATGTACAAGAACTATCAAGTAATTACTATAGAACAACAATGTTTAGCATATCGTGATATATATTTGAATGCATTAGGGAAGAACAAGTGATTAAGGGTAATGGGATGCTTGCAAAAGCATTTGCAAGTTATAAAGATCAAGAAAATATTCTAATATTTGCTCAAGGAGTATCTAACTCTCAAGAAAAAGATGAAGATAATTTTAAAAGAGAATCAAATATCCTGCAAACAGTACTAAATGACAACAAAGGAAAAACGGTTGTTTATTTTGGTACATGTAGTGTTGATGATCCGGAAAGTAAAAATACTCCTTATGTTGTACATAAACTTAATATGGAAAGACTAGTTCAAAATAGTGGGCAAAACTATTATATTTTTAGATTGCCTCAAGTTGTTGGTAAAACAACTAGTCCAACCTTGATTAATTTTATAGCTACACAAATAAAAACTGGTAAAACATTTGATATATGGAAAAAAAGTGGACGTAATTTAATAGATGTTGATGATGTTTATAAAATTGTAGACTATATAATTAGTAAAAATTTAGAAAAAAATACTATCTTAAATATTGCTTCAATGCATACATATGAAATACTTGAAATAGTAAAAAATATAGAAAATATTTTAAATATAAAAGCAATCTACAATACTATTGATAAGGGTGGATACTATAAGATTAATACTTGTATAGTTGACAAATACTTAAGTGCAGTAGGGGTAGAATTTGATAGCAATTATTTGATTAAACTTTTAATGAAATATGTAAAGGATGATAATAAATGATTTTGATTGAAGTTAATCCAAATAAAGAGTTATAAGAATAAATTAAGAATGAGTAAGTTATACGTGATGTAACAACTAAGAAACGTAGTATAAGGATTAGAAATGGAAATTAGTAACAAAATAAAGAGGTATGAAAAAATAATATTAGTGTCGTTTTTTCTTTTAAACATATCAATTATTTTACTTGGAACATTGCATATTGGTGGTTTAGATGATGCCTTGATTACATATCAATTTGCAAAAAATTTATCTGAACATGGGATTATATCGTGGTCAGCATATGATAGTAATCCAATATATGGGTCTACAACATTTTTATACACTGTGTTATTAGCTTTTTTTCATAAAGTAGGATTCGATATACCAGCAACGAGCATGCTCCTTGGTTCTATTTTTTGGTCTTTATCGAATTATTTTATATATAAAATTTTAAAAAATAAATATGATATAACTAAAGCATTGCTTGCACTTTTGTTTCTTACTGTATCAACTATGCATGTATTTTTATCTTACGGAATGGAAACATCTTTATATACTCTTTTGATAATACTATCATTTTATTTATATAGCAAAGAAAAATTAGTTTTGCTATCATGGATATCAGTATTACTTATTATGACAAGGTTAGATGGAATCTTGGTCCCAACTATTATTCTTATTCACTATTTTATAACTTTAGGCAATATTAGTTTACTACAAGGATTGAAAAATATACTTCTAAGTGCAAAATACCCACTTATATTTTTTGTTTTTTGGTTACTTTTTCTATATCTTTATTTTGGTGGGATATTACCAAATAGTTTTCAAGCAAAAAATTTTTTTGGTGATGAAGTATCTGGAGTATTTCATATAAGTTTCTATTTTCAGTTATTAACAGTAGCAAAGTATCCATTTTTAATGATTATTTTTTCTTCTATTGTTGTTATAGGGATAGTACAATCTTTTGTTAACATCCTTAAAGATAAAAGCAACCTTATTTTTGTTTGGTCCTTTTTATATATTGGCATGTTTATTTTAAAGCATATGCCACATTCTCCATGGTATTATGCACCAGTACTGCCAATATTTATATCCTTATTTGTAATTGTATTATCTAGTATGATAGAATTTATTCATCGTAAAGTTTGTACATCGAGTTCTTTTAGAACATATTCTTTATCTCTAATAAATATTTTGTTAGTTGTTGTAGCCTTAGGTTTTTTTACAGGAGAAGTTAATAAAACATATTTACATTTAAAAAATGATTTTCTAGGTCTCAATACATATAAAAATGAAGAAAGACGACAGATGTCAGAGATTATTTTAAAAGATATGAAGGAGGACAAGAAAGACAAAGTGTCTATTTATGCTTTTGAAGTTGGTTATTTAGGCTATATGATACCTGGAAAGGTTTGGGACTTATTGGGTCTAGTTACTCCTGAAGTAGTGAAAAATGGTGGATATAAAAAATATTCTGTACAACTCTTGCAAAATCATGACATAGACTATGTAGTAATTGTTGATACAGTATTTTATCAACCTGTAACCGATGTATTACAAAATAAATATTTTAATACTAACTATGAGCCCATCTTTATTTTACCTAGAGTTTTTGGACATAATTATGTCGTTTATAAAAAAATCTCTTCATTATCTCGAACAACGATCTCTAAAACACTAACATTTAATGAGAAAAATATCCAGAGTAATGAAGATGCAGGACTGCTTAGTTATACAAATAATAGTTTTGAAATGAATTCTGTTGGCTTAGATCCATTTCTTTACATCAAAGATATTAATTTTAAAATGGCTAACAAAAACTTTTTAGAATTGAAAATAGCAAGTAGCGAAATGGGTACATTTGAAATTATTTTTGATTATGGTGATGGCTTTGAATTTCAGAATAGTCTGAAACTTAATGTAGATAGTATAAATCAGCCAATAGATTATTATGTTAGATTAAATAGTAACAATCAAAAATATATACATAATATTAGACTTGACCCAATAGATAAAAAAGCAAATTTTATACTATATCAAATGACTTTTATAGCATCTGAGGAGAAGCAATGATATATGTACAAACTTTTAAAGAATACATAAAATTATTTAGAATACAACAATACATAAAAAACTTATTTATCTTTTTACCACTTTTCTTTGCATTAAAGATTACAGATACAGACTTATTACTAAATGCAGCAATCGCCTTCACAGCTTTTTCACTCACAGCAAGTGCTGTTTACACTCTTAACGATTATCACGACATAGAAGAAGATAAAAAACATCCAAAGAAAAAGAGTCGTCCTTTAGCTTCTGGTGCCATCTCAAAACATCAAGCAATTGTTATTATGTGTATCTTATTTGTAGTTGGTATAGCCCTAATGTACTCACTCTCAGTGCAAGCAATGGCTATACTTATCGCTTATGTTCTAATGAATATCGCTTATAGTTTATATCTCAAACATATTGCTATTCTTGATGTTACAATTATTGCTACTGGATTTGTACTTCGACTTTTTATCGGTTCAGCTGTTACTGGAATAGTACTCTCTATGTGGATTGTAATCATGACTTTCTTATTAGCTCTTTTTATGGCACTTGCTAAACGGAGAGATGATGTTCTTATTTTTCTAGATACTGGTAAGAAGATGAGAAAGGTAATAGATGGTTATAATTTACAGTTTTTAGATACTGCTATGGCTATTATGGCAGCTGTTGTTATTGTAGCTTATACTATCTATACTACTTCCGCGGAAGTTGTAGAAAAGTTTCATAGTCAATATCTTTACTTGACAGCACTGTTTGTGATTTTAGGGATTATGAGATATTTACAGATTTCTTTTGTCTATCTTGATGGTGGTTCGCCAACTAAAATAGTAATTAAAGACCGTTTTATGCAGATGTCTATACTTGCATGGATTGTTTCTTTCTCATGGATACTATATTAAATGCTCGCTATTAAATACACTATCTTCGCAATAATCTCTACACTTTTTAACCTTCTATTCCAATATTTAAGCTTTTTAGTATATTCAAACATCGCTGCACTTTATGTTGCTATGTTTATGGGAACAATGGCAGGTTTAATTGCCAAATACATCTTAGATAAAAAGTACATCTTCTTTTACGAGACAAAAAGCAAAAGAGATAATGGTACAAAGTTTGTACTTTACTCACTCATGGGAGTTTTTACGACTTTGATATTTTGGGGATTTGAGATTGGTTTTGATTATCTCTTTATGGATGAAAATGCGAAGTATCTCGGTGCAGTTATCGGTCTTGGTATCGGGTATATAATAAAATACAACTTAGATAAAAAATTTGTTTTTAAGGATTAATTTTTGAGTTTAATCAGCTGGGGAATGTATCCTCGTATAAAAAATAGAGTTCATAAACTTACAGATGAATACAGCCTAAAAGAGACTTTAAAAAATAATGATGAACTCATCGCATTTGGAAATGGTCGAAGCTATGGAGACAGTGCGATAAACGAAAATATCGTTTATACTAGACCGTACAATTACTTTTTAGACTTCGATGAAAATTCTGGAATACTTCACTGTAGAGCCGGTGTTTTACTCAGCGAAATCCTTGACTCCTATGTTTCTCGTAGTTGGTTTTTAAAAGTAACTCCTGGAACAAAACTCATAACAGTTGGCGGTGCTATCGCTTCGGACATTCATGGAAAGAACCATCATATCGAGGGTTGCTTTAGCGAATGTGTCCAAGAATTTACTATTATGATAGCAGATGGAGAGATCAAAACTGCTAAAAAGGGTGATGAACTTTTTCTCGCTACTTGTGGAGGAATGGGACTTACAGGTGTCATTCTAACAGCTAAAATAGCTCTTAAAAAAATAAACTCGCAGTTTATCAGACAGACAACCATAAAAACTAAAAACCTCCAAGAGACTTTCGCTGCGTTTGAAGAGTATAAACATCTTTCATATTCAGTTGCATGGATAGACTGTCTCGCAAAAGACGAGAACCTTGGAAAGTGTCTTTTAATGGTTGGAGACTTCGCAGATGATGGAGACTTAAAATACAAGGCGAAATCAAAACTCAACATTCCTTTTAATTTTCCTTCGTTTGCCCTAAACAACTGGAGTGTAAAAGCCTTTAACTGGCTCTACTATTGGAAATCACCAGAAGGTGTTTCAAAGCAGAAAGTACATTTTGATAGCTTTTTTTATCCACTTGATAGCATTAGGAACTGGAACCGTATTTATGGCAAAAATGGTTTTACACAGTACCAGTTTATACTTCCAAAAGAGTCTAGTTTCGATGGACTTGAACATATACTCCAAAAGATATCCCAGAGTGGAAAAGGCTCATTTCTTGCCGTTTTAAAACTTTATGGAAAAGGTAATGAAAACTATCTATCATTTCCTATAGAGGGGTACTCTCTCGCTTTGGACTTCAAGATAGAAGATGGTTTGTTTGAACTACTTGACCAACTTGATGAGATAGTCGTAGAGTATGGCGGACGCATTTACCTTACAAAAGATGTTCGGGTTTCACAAGAGACTTTTGAAAAGGGATACTCCAAAATAGAAACATTTAAAAAATATAGAAAAGATAATAATATGAGTGAAAAGTTTAATTCACTACAAAGTAAAAGGTTGGGTTTATGAGTTATATTTTAATAGTTGGTGCAAAGAGTGACATCGCAAAAGAGGTAGCTCGAGTTTATGCTCAAAATGGGTACGATTTATATTTAGCGGCAAGAAATTCAAAAGAACTAGAGGATTTTGCAAATGATTTAAAGGTGCGTTCAAATAATCAAGTAGAACTGCTTGAACTTGATATCACTGCATTTAATACTCATGAGACTTTTTACAACTCTTTAAAAGAGAGACCCTTGGGAGTTGTTGTAGTTTCGGGATACATGAATGAACAGCATTTAGTTGAGAAAGATTGGAATGAGTCCTTAAACACTATAAATGTGAACTATACGGGAGCGGTAAGTCTTTTAAACATAGTAGCAAACGACTTTGAAAACGAAAGAAATGGTTTCATCGTTGGAGTGAGTTCCGTTGCAGGTGATCGTGGTCGTAAAGCTAACTATATCTACGGAAGTGCGAAGGCTGCATTTAGTACTTACTTGAGCGGTTTGAGAAACAGACTTTACGAAAGTAGTGTCCATGTTTTAACGGTTAAGCCTGGTTTCGTAGCAACTAAAATGACTGAGAACCTAGACTTACCAGAAAAATTAACTGCACAATCGATAGATGTGGCAGAAGATATTTTCAAAGCACAACAAGCAGGAAAAAACATACTCTATACAAAATGGATCTGGCAGTACGTAATGCTCATCATTAAACATATTCCGGAATTTATATTTAAAAAGATGAGTATATAGTTATATGAGAATAGCATTTTTTGATTTTGATGGCACAATTACAACTGATGATTGTTTGTTGGAATTTATAAGATTTGCTGTTGGTGATTATAGATTTTTTTTTGAATGCTATTTCTTTCGCTTATCATAAGCTTATACAAGCTAAAATTTATTCCAGAGCAAAATAGATAATGCTATCTTATTTTTTCAAAGGAATGGGTGAGATACAATTTAAAAAAGTTGCACAAGAGTATTCAATAAATCATATTAACACTATAATAAAGTCAAAAGTAATAGAAAGGATTATATGGCACAAAGAACAAGGGCATATGATTGTAGTTGTATCTGCATCAATAGAGTGTTGGTTGAAACCATGGTGTGAGCAAATGGATTTAGGTTTAATTGCCACAAAGTTAGAGATAAGAAATACTACAATTATGGGAAAACTTCTGACTAAAAACTGCTATGGTATTGAAAAAGTAAACAGAATAAATGAAATATATACTTTAGCCGATTACGAATATATTTATGCTTACCGTGATAGTCGAGGTGATAAAGAGATGTTGGACCTAGCGAATGAAAAGAACTATAAGTTCTTTTCATTTTAAAATTTACAATTTAAGATAAAAGATTTATTATGAAGACATTAAAAGTACTCCTTTCTACATACACTGGTGAAAAATATTTAAAACAGCAATTAGACTCTTTATTATCTCAAACTTATAAAAACTTTGAGATAATAGCTAGAGATGATGGTTCTCGTGACAAAACATTAGAAATACTTCGTTCTTATGATGTCACAATAATTGAGTCAAAAGAAAATCTTGGTGTAAAAAGAAGTTTTGGGAAATTATTGGAATATGCAATTAAAGATAGCGATACTGATTATATAATGTTTTGCGATCAAGATGATGTATGGGAAGAGGATAAACTAGAAAAAACTCTACTTCAGATGCAAGAAATGGAAAGACAATATAGTAATATTCCTTTATTAGTGCATACTGACTTGGAAGTAGTTGATGAAAAACTCAACAGTATAAATAGCTCTTTTATGGATTTTCAAAAAATAGATCCATCAAAAAATAAATTTCATAATCTTTTAATACAAAACACTATTACTGGTTGTACAGTTATGATAAACAGAGAATTAGCACAAAAAAGTTTGCCCATACCAGATACTGCTATCATGCATGACTGGTGGATAGGTTTAGTTGCTAGCAAGTTTGGAAAGATATGCTATGTGGATGAGACTACTATAAAGTATAGACAACATGCAGATAATACTATAGGTGCGAAAGGCTTTGATATTGGTTTTGTACTTAAAATAATTTTTAATAAAGTAAGTTTAGATCACAATATACATCAAGCAAAAGCCTTTTTAAAGCAGTTTGAGAATGAAATTAATGATGAAACAAGGCAAATGCTTAATGAATTTATATCTCTTAATCAAAAAACATATTACCAAAAAAGAAGAATACTTCTAAAATATAAACTCTTTAAACATGGGTTTATAAGAAATCTCGGATTATTGATTAAAATATGAAAATTAGCGCAAGCATAGTAATATACAATGAAAAAAAAGAAATTTTAAAAAATGTAATCGAAAGTTTTTTACAAATTAGTCTAGAAAAAGAACTGATTATTATTGATAATTCAGATAAAGCTAACTTAAAAGAGTTTGTCTTAAGTTTTGAAGGTGTTAAATATATACATACACAACAAAATATAGGCTTTGGTGCTGGACATAATCTAGCATTTAAAAATATAACTGAAAAATCTCATATTCACCTCATAATAAATCCAGACGTATACTTTGAGTCAAATAAGATAAAAAAGATGATTCTCTGGATGAGTGACAACAAAGATATATCATTATCTGTACCAAAAGTTTTGTATCCTAATGGAGATGACCAAACTATAGTTAGGAACATACCTACATTTCTATCTTTATTTATAAGAAAATTTAACTTTTTAGGTTTTTTTAATCAACTAGTCATCAAAGATGAATACAAAAATAATTCATTTATCAAGACAACAGAAATACCATTCGCACACGGATGCTTCTTTGTCTTTAATTCTTCCGTATTTGAAACAATAAATGGATTTGACGAAAGGTTTTTTCTTTATATGGAAGATGTTGATATCTTTATCAGAGCAAAAGAGTTTGGTAAAACCGTAATTAATCCTCATTACAAGATATATCATGAACACCGTAAAGGTTCCTCTAAAAGCTTCAAACTATTATTGTGGCATATTGTATCAGCAATTAAATTTTTTCTAAAGTATCGAAATAGTGATATATTAAAGTATAATTCTATTCATGAACAAGATTCCAAGTAACACTGCATCGTATATACTATTTATAATTTTACTATCCATAGATGCGACTACTCTCATAGCTTCATTAGAGGTTGCACTTTTTGTACGATCCAATTATCTCCTTCAGTATCTACCAAATTTTAACTATAATAATTTAGATAAATATTACTGGCTTATTATGATTGTACTTTTTATGCTTATATTAGAAAAAATATACTTTATTAGAAATGACTTTTGGGAAGACATGAAAAAAATCTTCAAAGCTCTGTTTTTCTCTTTTTTGACTATATTTACAATGCTGACTTTAACAAAAATGTCTGAAGAATTTTCTCGAATTTTTATTGTTGTTTTTTTCTTGGTTGCATCTTTTTTACTCCCTTTTTCAAAAAGATTGATTAAAAAGATTCTTTTCAAATATGACTTTTTTAAACTTAAAATAAATATCGTTGCGAAAGATAAGCAAAAAATAATATTATCCAAAGAGATCAAAAATAATTGGTATTTTGGTTATAAAGAAGACAGTAAAGATTATGACTTGGCACTAATAGCCTCAAGGAGTTTTGATAAAGCTGAACTGGAGCAACTTATACAGAGCTACTCTAAAAAAACCAAAGATATATATGTGATACCGTACATGGACCATCTTGACTTATCTCATGCAAGTATAGCTGAGTATTCAAATATTCGCTTATCAGCAATTCATATTGAAAACAAACTTCTCAACTATAAAAATATATTTATTAAATATATTTTTGAAAAGATTATTGTCATTTTAATTTTTCCTTTTGCCCTATTCTTACATATCTTCATAAGTCTCCTAATCAAACTGGACTCTATGGGTGAAGTAATATTTAAACAAAAGCGATTAGGTAAAGACTCAAAAGTTTTTAGTTGTTATAAGTATAGAAGCATGTATAAAAACAGTGATATTCTTTTAAAAGAGTATCTAAAAAATCACCCTGAAGAAGTAGATTACTATGCTTTGTACCATAAGTATAAAAACGATCCCCGAATTACTAGAGTAGGAAACTTTCTACGAAAAACATCCTTAGATGAATTTCCACAGTTTTATAACATTTTGCAGGGTAAAATGAGTTTGATTGGGCCAAGACCATATATGTTAAATGAAAAAGATAAAATTGGTAAATCACATGAAGAGATTATTCTAAAAGTAAAACCTGGTATTACTGGTTTATGGCAAGTCAGTGGAAGAAATAACCTTACATTTAACGAAAGAGTTGAATTAGATAAATGGTATATCCAAAACTGGTCTTTATGGGCAGACTTTGTCATTTTAATCAAAACAATTAAAGTTGTACTATTTAAAGTAGGGGTAAAATAAATCATATGACAAACTCTAAACTTCTTCAACAATTTCGCTCTTTTTATTTTAGGAATTATCCTGATGACATGGAAATCTTTATATCCTACTTTGCTGTATTTGGTGGTTTAGGATGGGATATTGACACCTCTAAGCCAATAACTACTCTGATCCGAGAACTTATTCTAGACAACTTTGAAATTTTAAATGAGAAAATTGAAGAGCTCACACTTAATGAGCCTACAAACAAGCGTTTACTTCAAGCCTTAGCGGTTGGAGATAGAAGAATATTTTCTGCCTTTAATAGAGCTGGCCTTAATAATGGTAATGGTGGTGGAGCGCTCAACTCTCTTCAAGAGAGTGGTCTAATTCAGATGGAGTACTCAAGAGAAAAACACCCACGCGAAGAGAATCCAAAAGCAAAACTCAAACGCAAGGACTCAAGACATAGAATCTCTCATAAGGTCCTCTTCACTCACCCTTTTGTGCGTTTTTGGTTCTACTTCATTGCACCTCAAATTAAAAATATAAAAAATAAAGATTTTAGTAAACTCTTTGAAAATTTTGAAGCTAAACATAACAGTTATACAAGTCTTGTTTTTGAAGAGCTCTCAGAAGTACTTTTAAATTACAATTTAAGAGATTCTCAAATTATCAGTTCAGGAAGTTACTGGGATGCAAATATAGAGATTGATATACTTACAATAACTCAAGATGAGAAAATTTATGCTGGTGAGTGTAAATGGACAAACCACATAGTAAATAAAAAAGAGTTACATAAGTTAAATGAAAAATGTGAAAAACTGGAAATAGAACCTACTCAAATCGTTCTCTTTTCTAAACGCGGGTTCTCAAACGAACTCCTAAATATGAGAGGAGCAAAACTTGCACTTTTTAGCAGCGAAGACTTTGAAGCCCTTGTAAAAAACAGCTCTAAAGAGAAACTGATAGAAAATTTTATTAACTAACTACTCTTAGCGCTGTGTAAGCTTCTTGAAGAAGTTGAAACTTTTGTGTGTAGTGCTCAACCATATGTGGCGCTTCATGAATAATCTTGTCTGGATGATAGACTTTAGTAAGTTTTTTATAACTCTTCTTAAGAGCATCTTGACTTGCACCTACAGGACATTCTAAAACTGTGTAAAACTGTGTATGAACATCATCTTCATCTCTACAAAGATCCCCAAAACTAAAGTTTGCAAAGTCAGAGTAGAGTTTTGACATAAAATGATTGTCATATGTATACTGAATCTGATAATGTAAGATATGGCGTTTATTTAAAGCACGCTCGAGTCTAGCTTTTGCTTTATAGTCAGACACATCTATAACTAAAGAGAGGTCCGTTCCACGTTCCACATAAACTTCAAGCTGTGAGCGCATATAGTTTAATACCCATGAGTTTGGCTGGTCCAAAGATATTAAAACTGTGTTTTTATCATATGCATACAGATGTACTTGTAAAGTCTCTGGTTCTTCAAGTTTATCAAGTTCAATCTTAATAGGCTGCGTTCCATACTTCAACATTGAACGCAGAAAAAACTCATGATTAAAATCATGTTTAGCAGCATGAAACTGGCTCAACTGACTTAAAAATTCTTCTCTAACTTCGATTAGGGTCTCATTTCTAAACACTAAAACCGCCTTAGGCAAAAAGAGCATACCGCGGGCATGATGATTTAAGAACTCTCTCATCCAGTCTGTATTTAATGTCTCAAATCCTGTAGTGATAAGAATGAGATTGTTACGTAATACAATATCCATATATCCTACCTTTATTGGGATAGTTTTATGATATAAAGCAAATTAAGTTCCAAAATCAAAGACTTTATTACATTGGTCCCCTGGAAGATCTAATCCAGTTTGGTTTAACCTGGATAACTTCAGAAAATTCATTTAATGCATTTATCTTTTTTATATAATCAATATCTTCTAAAAATTCAACAACATACAACTTATTTAACTTTCTTAGCACTCTTAGCTTATTTTCTTTCATGAACTTTTCTACATCTACATTACTATTAAAGTAGATAAATACACTATTTGTTAAAATAAGCATTTCGTCATCTTTATAGTAGATTTTCTCTTGTGCTTTTGTAGGTGAATTTTGTGGGCCTTTATCTACTTTTTTTAAAATTATTGGTATAGTATTTTTTATTTTAAGTGTAACATCCTCTGCAAACAGCGATACCGATATAAAAATTCCTATCAAAATATGATTAGTGTTTATCATAATTTTCTCCCATATATTTTTAATGAAAACTCGTTAAGAGCACCATTACACCCTCCATTTGGATCTATAACTTCTAGCTTCCACTCTCCATTACTATTTTCATCAAGAAAGTGAGCTGCTCCAAATCTCCATTGTTCATACTTCCCACTAATACCATCTGCATATGCCAAATTTACAACGGTTGATGAGGGAGAAGTTAGTTTTATCTTCAATTGTCCTATACATGCATGCGTTATATCAACCCATGCATCAACATGCTCTACAAGTATATCTTCAAGAATAGTAACACTGCTAACAATGCCTTTTGTATTATTATCTGGGATTGCTTGAGTGATAGAGTTTCGACTCAAAGTCGTCTCTGAAGCATTACCTAGCTTTTTAAAATCAAGAGCCATCTCCACGGATGCATTCACATCTAACATACCAAAGCCATACTTTTCACTTACACTATATCCTGCTCCATTTAAATGCCATGAGTCATTAGATGCATCATTCACTCTCGCGCTTCTCGCTAAAATATATTTGATATCTCTCCATGTTAATGTTGGATTCGCTTCAAGCATTAAAGCTACAGCTCCCGAAACCATAGGAGTCGCTGCAGAAGTGCCATTCATTACAGCTGTGTAGTCACCATTATTTTCCTCTAGTTTATCTATAATGCCCTCATCCATTCCAAAGTTCTTTCCAGTTAGATCAGTTGTAACGATAGCAACTTCTTTATAACCATCTTCACCACCAGGAGCACATAAGAGTATATTTGATCCATAGTTAGAGTATGATGCTTGCTTTGCATCTGCATCCGTAGCAGCAACCGTTATGGCACCTCTATGACTAGCAGGTGTAAATGTATTTGAGTTTGTAGCAAGATTTGATGCCGCAAAAACATATATAGTTCCCTTTCCTTCACGGCCTTTTTCCAGTCCACTTTCTATTCCTGAAACTGTATATGTATCATCAAAAAGAGAGTTGCCTGAGTTTCCCCAACTGTTTGAAGAGATATCTACTCCTTCATAAGAGAGTGCTCGTAAAAAAGTCTCATCAGTAGGATTAGAGTAAACATTCAATCCTATAAGTGTTGCACCATAAGCCACCCCACGAATTCCATAACTATTTTTTTGTGCACCTATTATTCCCGCACATGCCGTTCCATGTGCATTTGCTAAAGAGTTATTTGTTTGCGAGCTAGTTAAATCGCTTGTATTTATTTCATCACTATAACGAAAGCTTAAGTTTTGATCCACATTTTGTAAGTCCTTATGGCTAGAGTCTATACCTGTGTCTACGATGGAGATTTTCACTCCCTTTCCTGTGTAGCTATCCCAAACACTTTTTAGGTTAATATCTTCACCATAACTTCCACCTTTAGCGTCACCAACATTTTGTGCTTCGTTATATAGGTACCACTGGTATGTCATAAGAGGATCATTTTGAGTTTGATTAGCATCAATCTGAGTTGTGTTATCGTCTATCTCTGCATTATTTTCTAAAGATTCATTTTGAGTTGTATTATCATCTAGAGGCTCATTACTCTGTGCAGACCTAGAACTACCACAACCAAATAAAAAAAAGATGACGATTAAAAAAAAGATATATGATTTCATATAAAAATTGTAGCACAAAGGAGCTTACAAAAAGAGGGTATACACTTAGCTTCTTCTAAATAAAAGAAGCTAAGTTATATTATATTAATTATAGAGGTATATCTGTTGGATTAGCTGTTGTAGTCTCAACAATACCACCAAATATAAAACTATCCTGAGTAAAGTCAGAAGGATATTCTGTACCGTAATAAGGCACACCCATCATTCTCACACCATAGCTACTATTAGCATCTAATACACTTGTGTTAATGTCGACATATACAGAACTACTTCCGCTAGTGTGTGTCACACTACTTATCGCACCAGATACTTCAGTTGTAAATAAAGATGTATTTGCATCATAGTTATATACCTTAAAGTTTGATTCATTCACATCAGTTGAATAAGAATCAAAATTATACATTTGAAGTTGAACATTAGCATCAGTTCCATTGGTATAAACACTTGATATTGATGGAACATAAGATCGGTAAAGTTTATCAAATGTTTTCATTGCTGTTACAGTTTTATCTGAGCTATCAGTAGCAGAAACTGCTATAGTAGCATCTATACTTGAGTAACTTTGATTTTTTTGAATAGCATAATCTCCCTCAAAGTATGCATCATAACCACTATCTGTCTGATATGTTCCCGAGAAGAGGGATGTTACATCCTCCTGATTAATCATATATCCACTTGTTGCAGTGATTTTTGTTGCAGTAAAATAATTAGACCCAGCATAAGAACTGACATAACCCGATACACCCAAGTCTACATTTTGATCTTTCATCCCGTAATATTGATACAGATACATTGGTTGTGCTATCTCTATAACTTTTGTCATTACAGGTAAAGCAACCGGGCCACTTAGAGTCAATTTACTCACAGGAGAAGTAAGTTTAGAACCTGATTTTAATGTTAAAGTATACTCTTTAGTCACATCCATAGCTTCTGCCAATGTAAATACAAAACTACTTGAAGCATTCATATCTGCAAGCATTGATCCATCCGAGAGTTTTACATCTGTGATTGTTACACTAGCATTTGCATCATCCATTAATTCAAACGCCACATCTGAAGGAGTGCCATTTGTATCAAACGTCGCTATGTCTTTTAAATAGACAGGTTTATTTAATGCAATAACAATCATGTCATTTGCCACTGACTCAGACTCTGCACCTAAAACCGTCATAGGCGTTAAGTCTGGCACACTTTGGAATACTCCACTAATAGGTGAAGTTAAGACTTTAGCACCTACTGTAGCATTTTTCACATCATACGAGCTAATTCCAGCAGGAGATGAAACTTCATATTTCGTATAAGAGTAGTTTGATTGGCTTAGAGTCACTCCGAAGCTTCTTGAATACTCAGTAGATATGTTATTTTCATCTATATCAACATAAGGATAACCAGAAACATAGAAATCTAACACGGATAGGTTATCATCAGTATTAACAACTAAGCTATTCTTCATCTCTTCCACACTCAATGCCACATTTGACGATATACTCATTTGTATCACGCCATCCATTGAATTACCGTAAGCATTTACATATACAGTACCATATGGAGCCACACTATAAGTGTAAGACGAAGTGGTGTTTTGAGGACTCACAACATTTGTAAAGTCTTCTGATGTCGTATCTACAGCCAATGTGTAAGTAGTGTTATAATCTTCTGCAAAACTTCCACTTACATAAACATCTGTATAACATAAATAATGTGTTCCTATATAGTTTCCATTCGCATCGTAATAATAATATTCATAACTTGAACCATTATCACTAGCCGTTGCATTTATATCTACAACTGTTCCGTCACTTTCACTAACGCTAACCATTCCCGCATATGTTTCTGTATCTATTACAGGAGAGTTACTAGAGCACTCTGAAGAGTTTGTAGTCGTTAAATATGGAACTCTCATACTTACATTAACATTACTTTGTGCATCATTAGTATACATAGGTTCATCATAATAAGCACCGATAGGGGCATAAATACTATTAGAAATATATGCATTCCCTATAATTGAAAATGAACGTAAAGTATTCTCTACCACTGTCTCTTTTGGCTTGAGTGTAGAGAAGCTTAACATAGTGTATGGAAGAATCATCTCTGGTATAGCTTGAGGATCACTCAATTTTATCTCGTAGTTAGAGTCATCTTCTATAGTAAATGCAATCGTTAACATTGTAAAACCAGTCGGCAGGTCCCTCCAGATAAACTTCGGAGTAGGATGAGTTTCGTTTACACCTATAGCCTCGCCGTACTGAGTTATTCCCACTAATCCCTCAAGAGTTGCTTTTTGCTCACCATCCAACATTCCAAAGATACTAAATGTTATTTGATTATTTATCATTTCAGGGTCTACGATTTGAGCATTTTGAATACTTGAGAACACTATCGAACTTGTTGGTGTTTTAAATGTAGTCGTTTTATCAGGTATAGCCGTTCCATCAACTGCTTCAAAACCACTAAATGTCAACTCATACGATGTTGATGGTTTCAATGAAGCAGGCATCGCACCATACTCACTATCTGACATATAGAATGAACCCATAGTATCTACAGTATCACTATTTGTAATGTCAGTTAATGTGGCTGTTCCTTTATTCGTGTTCATCTTAACGTTAAAAGAGGCTGAGAACATTGAACTGTACATTTGATCACCATATGCAAGCATTCCAAGATCTAAGCCGTCTTGCATATCCGGACTTATGTCAGTAAAGATAGGAACAGGAGTTGAAAAAGTAGTAGTACTACTCATATCTTCACCATATACATTTGTAGCGTTTACCGTCATTGTATAGTTTTCTGCATATTTTAATACAGGTTTTAAATCTACATAAACATATGAACCATAATAGTAGTTATAATAAGCAGTGCTTCTTACATCAACTAAAGGGTCTTTTACATCAAATGTTTTACTTATACCTGTGTCACTATTTGTCAATGTAATAGAAACTGAGCCTAAATCAACGTCATTCGAATTAAAGTAAGTTGAGATAGTATCCCCTGGTTCAATTCCATAAGCTTGAATATTCGCTTTAGCAGCATAAAAAGAGACGTATGTCTTAACTCCATAATCTGTTGGATAAAAGAGTTCCGTAGTCGCTAAACCACTTAATGCAACCGTATAATTCACACCTGACTTATAATCACCTGATAAGATATAGCCATTTTTATTTTCACCTTCATGAATTAACACACTCACAGCTGAACCGTCATCACCACTTACAGTTATGTTTTCAGCACTTAGATTAGTGTCAGTTGCGAACTGTATACCCATAGATCTTTCTTGTTCATATGTATCACTCCATACTACCGCAGTGTTATTTAAAGTTAACGTAACGACTACATCTTCACTTAAACCTATATCTTTACTCAAAGTTAAAGTGTAATCGCCCGCAGGGAGTAAATCTTCTGAATGTACATTAACATAATTTGTGTATAGATCCATTGCATCTATTTTAACCGGATAAGTATCTTTTCCATCACTTAAAGTAATAGCTCCTGAGAGTTGCTCAACAGAAACAGATCTATTAAAGGAAAATTCATAGCCATCCCCATAATGCATACCTAATACCGTTCCCCATGTATTATCATATTGTTGAACATTTAAAGCATAAACGTTTACAGGATCAACTGTGTTTGCACCTGCTACAATGGATACTGTTTTATTTATATTTGTATAGCCCTCTGTAATTGCGTTAAGCCCAAAATTTAACGTATACTCTCCCACTGGAACATTTATAAGCTCATAACTACCATCAGGAGCTACAGTAGATATGTAAGATGTACCAGGTATGGAAACAAGACCCGCACCAACTGCAGTACCTTTTATTGAACCTGCTGCCGTAAGAGTGATGTTAACCACTGCTGCAGTTCCACGAGACATAGTCTTTCTCACCGCAGTAGCGATCGCATAACCACTATTGCTTGCAACTATTTGGTATTCACCCTCTGTCATGCCCGAAAGAGCATATGAACCCGTAGAGTCAGTAAGTGTTTTATACTCAGTACTATCATTAAGATTATAAGCTACAACACTATAAACACCTTGAGTCGCAGATGCTGTTGCGCGAGCTGCATCCACAGAGACTCTACCAGTTAAGTTTACGCTTTGCATTACTTCATGCTGCTCTATCGTAACTGTGGAAGTTGTAGCCTCATTACTCGTACATCCAGAAAGACCCATGCCACCAATCAATGCGATAGACGCGATGAGGGACACTGTTATTGATTTTGCCATTTTATTTCCTTTTTTATGATTTAAATTTTTCATCTTAAACTCCTTAATTAACAGTTACGACTTGAGTCGTCTGAATATAGTCTTGACCAGCATAGACAACTAGGTAATAATCACCAGCAGGGATATCAGTAAACTTATACCCTCCATCTGCATCACTTGTTAGCATTACATCATATATAGCACTATCAGCTTTGTTGTAAAGTCTAATTTGAGCACCCACTAATATATCTCCATTAGCACCTTCAATAACACCTTCGATAACATTACCTACAATCTCAGTACTTGCTGAGATAGAAATCTCTTTTGAGTATGTTATGCCATAGAGTGACGTTTGAGCTTTTAAAGTATATGTTCCTGCCACATCAGGTGATATTTTCCCTGATGATCCATCGCCTACTACACTTACAGTTGAACCAGCTGGTTTTGAAGAAATACTCCAAGTAGTCGCACTTGAGACTATAGTTGAATCGCTAAAAGAGCTGTTAAGTGTAACCTCTGTTCCAGTGATAACCGAAGTTTTAGAAGCGCTAAGGTTAAATGTCACACTCTCAACAGTAACCTCAATACTTTTTTGCACTGGAGTATGAGTACCATCTGTGACTTTAGCTGTAATGGTATATGTTCCTACTTCCGTAGCCGAGAAACTCGCCTTATCATTGTTAGACGTTAAAGTACCACCTGTGCTACTCCAAACTGTACTAATCAAATCTCCATCTGCATCACTTGCACTCACACTTAAGTTTGTATCTTCGCCTGGAAGTAAATTTACTGATGTAGCAACTAAACTATTTATAATCGGTGCTGCATTTTTAGCACTAACAGTAAGTTTGTCTTTAGTAAACTCTTCTACTGTTTGTGCATTGCTATCATCTGTAATTCTTAATGACACTGTATAAACGCCTACTGTGTTGGCTGTAAAACTAGAAATAGTACCAGTAGTCACCACCGTCCCATCAACTAACCATTCATACGATTTAACACTACCGTCTATATCATAAGCCGTAGCTTCAAAGTTCACCTTATCACCTTCTATCACACTTGTCGAATAAAAACGCTTAGTCTTAATAGTTGGTGGCTGATTTGGTCTTACCGTCACAACACGTGTTCTTCTTACTGTGTCTTTTCCAGCAGTCACATCTAATGTAACGGTTACATTTGTGTCTAAAGTAACTGTCGGTAAAGCAACTTTAGCATTAGATGTAGTCTCACCACTGAGAGTACCGCTTGTCGTACTCCATTTATATGTTAAAGTATCCCCTTCATTATCCACTGCAAATGCGTTTACATTGATGACAGAAGCACTTTTTGCCGTATATGGAACATAGAAAGCTTTTATAACTGGAGGGTTATTTTGCTTAATTTCAAAAGAAGTGTATCTAACCACTGTATTTGTTCCATCAGTTAGAGTAACTTTTACCGCATGTTTTCCAGCTTTCAAAGTGTTAAGTGGGTATGTTGCACTATTTGCACTTGCAGTACCTACTATCGTATCTCCGTCTATGTTACCAAAAGTATACTCTAATGTATCATTTTCTTCATCAGCTGCCACAACCGTTAATGTCACATCACTAATATTCTCATCATCTCCATTAGTATAGATTCCATTTGAATCTTTAACTATAATAGTAGGCTCCCATGTTAATGAACTAAAAGTCGGTTTTTGATTCGCCGCTATCACTAATGAAAATTTTGCAGTGTCATAAAGACCCGCTGTGTCACTAACTTGAAGATACCCAGTATAAGTACCTATTCCAACTGTTCCTAATGCAAAAGTTTTATCCGTAGATGTTTTTCCTGCAATACTCCAAGAATATGTTAATGCATCACCATTTGCATCGCTTGCATTTGCTTCTAAGCTAATAGTATCTGTAGTTTTAGCGTAAAATGCTTTACTTTTTGTCGGAACAGTATTCGCATAGATGTCTAAGATAACTGGTTTAATATTATTATCTGCTGTAAATGATTTTTTGGCCTCTCTCTGATTTACACCATCACTCACACTGACCTTTAACTTATATGAAGCATTAGCAATACTTTTACTTATAAGCACACTATTATCATTCTGAGTTAATTTGTCATTATGATTCTTACCATTTAAATCTAACAATTCAAATAGATACGTTAATGAGTCTCCATCATTGTCATAAGCAGATACGGTTACATTCATATCTGATGACTTATCATAGTCACTTACTACACCACTTACACTACTTATATATGGTACAGAATTTCTTTTTATATAACGACTTAAATATTTTGTCGTTTCTTTAACGCCATCACTAACAGTAACTAGTAAATAGATTGATCCAGCACTATTTGCTGTCACATTATAAACTCCACTATCGCTAGTATCTGAGATAGTAACTTCATGGTATCCACTATAGCGATTTTCAAGTGTATAAGTAAGTTCATCACCATCAATGTCGTAAGCATCAATTTGCACCAAGAACTCTTTTCCTGCAACTGGGTCCGATGGATCTAACACCACATCCTTAATCACAGGAGCGATATTAAAGTCAAATGTCAAATAACCAGCGTCCACTGTTGTACCTATAGTGCTTAAGTTAGCATCATAATCCTTATATTTACCATCAAGGTATGCTCTTACTACATAGTTTCTATTGTTTTCTTCCATTGTATAAGTTTTAATAGTAAAAGAACCATTTTCATCGCTTCTTACAGATCTCCAATCTCCTGTCCAATATACACGTGCATTTTCAATGCCCACACCTTTTGTATTTATTACTTTACCAGTGATATACGATGGTCTGTTATCTATTTGGAAATCAATACTCTGGTTCCCATCTATTGGATTGAGATATTTTTTCTCTGAAGACTTATATGATGAGTAATCATAAGCGTAAGCTGTTATATTGTCATCACCTTCATCAAATATAGTAGCTGCATAATAGCCTTCGCTATCCGCATAAACTGATCTTCTACCCAAATAAACATAAGCACCGCTAATCCCTATCTTATCATCTGTAGCGAAACGTTGAGTCACACGACCAGTAATTGTTACAGGCTTAATTGTCAACTCAATAGCATCTATATTATTAATACTATTTGCATCTAATGTTTTATCTACGTTAGCATAAAGATATTTTGCATACTCTCTATAGTAGTATGAAACGCGAATGTTAACTTCAGTATGATCAGCAACTTTTGTTTTTGGTAAATTAACACTATATGTCCCATCATCATTTACACTTGCAGATCTGCTATAGCTATAATCTGTTGCTCTTACATATACATACGCGCCTACGGCAGGAGAACTAACTCCATTTTCTTTAACGCTAACACTGCCTTTTAGCTCTGTTAACGATGTGTCTATAACTACTGTTGCAGTTTCATTAACATCTTTTTGTGCACTAAAAGAGTTGCCATCTAGGTAGTAGTAAGCCGTAACTGAAGTTCCCGAACCATATATAGTAAACTCAGCAGTTCCATTTTCATCAGTGTATTTTGAACTTCCGGCAGCACGTACTCGAGCTCTATTAAGTTTAGCACCTGTTTGGTCCTCTACAGTTATAGTTATAAGAGTGCCATCATCAACTGTGAATTCACCAACATCTTGACATTCATCTGTGACGGGACTCTCAGTCGTTGAAACTGTTTTATGAGAGCTAGTTGATCCATCAGAATACTCTATAAAAACATCTACTTGTGAGCTTCTTCTAGCATTTAACTTATCAAATGCCGTAGTCTCATCACTCAGGCGTTGAGATGTTTTTCTACCAGAATAATCTATACCTTGTGTTTTAATTAGTGTACCATAAGGAATACCATTTGCCCCCGGCACTATAGTTCCCTTTAAGCATGTATTTTGAATTGGATAATCTCCATTCCAGTAACTAAAGTGCCCAACAGTACCTACAATAAATAGAGTGTCTCCTTCATTAGCCAATTGATTTGCATCATTATCCTCTAATACTAATTCACCGTCTATAGGTTCGCCTGAAGAGTCTGTTTGTCTTATCCAAGTTGCTTCAGATTTACTATATGAGTACAAAGGTACAATAAGTGAACCATTATTATATGATTTTGCATACCTTTCAAACTGACTTGCAGGTACTTTCATTTTTAAAGTAGCTATTTTGTCATCATCACATGTCTGGGTAGCCTCATCAAAATTACCGCCACCAAAACAATCTATAGTGTCACCATTTGAAGTTCTCATCTCGACATTTGCCATAACAACAGACTCCAAACCTGTGTCTTCATCATTATCTGCCATCGTCGCACGAGATATGTCTCTATTGTCAGCAGCAGTTGGTTTGTAAGAAAAATCACCAATAGCCGCATCGTCTTCAAGGTTTGGATCAACTGTCGTCATATCCATAGTCACAAGTGTATTTCCATCTGCTTGTGGTAAACGAGCTATGCTTTGAGTTAAACGGTTAAACCCTTCTGTATCAAATGATAGTTGAACAGACTTGTTAAGTGTTTCAAATACAACTTCTGTATCAGTAGAGTATACTTTTGCACCCATTGAAGATCTAGCACTTACTCTATCGCTTCCACTTGTTAGGTTTTCTAATGTAAAAGTTTGACGAGAGTCAATCTGTTTTAGGACTAAAGCATTAGCATTTAAATCCAACATGGATTGTGTTACAACAAATTGCTGAGGAGCATAACCAGAAACTTCTAATGTAATGATATCCCCTACAAGAAGTCCATCTGATCCACTTGTTAGAACTCCATCAGTTGTAACTTTTGAAAATTCTATATTTATAACACCATTTTCATTTGTTGTATTGATACTATCTGAATAGTCCGCTGTTATATCTGCCGAACCACGTAGTACAACAAGTTTGTAATTATCTCCAAACTCACTTGTACTTGATGCAGTGCCTCTACTTAAATTATCTGAAACACTACTTGTGTTAATGGAAAATGAAGTAGAAGAATTTACTACCACCGGGTCCACAACTACTGCAGGTGGATTAGTAACTACTTCAGTTACTACTTCAGGACTAGAAGATCCACCACCTCCACCGCTTGTACATCCTAACATTATACTTAACAATGTTATGGATAAAAAATACATTAAAGTTTTCTTAAACAAAGCACCCTCCTTAAACTAGATGTAATACAATTGTATTATCATATTAATTAAGAATAGATTAAAAACAAAAGATCATACTGTTATGTTATTTAATATTATTTTCATCTTTAATCTAAATATTTATAAAATTAATTGAATTTTGAGTATAATTGCAACAATAATTAACCCTCTGCTCTTAAGGATACGATTTTGCTCGAAAATATGAATGAAAAGTGTGCCGTTGTCGGAATATTTGGTCATGAAGAAGCTTCTAAACTAGCTTATTTCTCTCTACATTCGCTTCAACACAGAGGCCAAGAAGCTGCAGGTATTAGCTCATCAGATGGCAAAAAACTCCATACTATAAAAGACCGTGGTCTTGTGATGAGAGTTTTTAATGAAGAAAAACTTGCAACTCTTAGTGGTTCAAGTGCTATTGGCCATACACGTTACTCAACGGCAGGAGACGATTCTATATTAGATGCACAGCCAGTTTTTGCAAGATATGATCTTGGTGAGATGGCAATAGTTCATAATGGTAACCTTACAAATGCAGAAGAAGTTCGTAATGGACTTATAAAAAAAGGTGCAATCTTCCAGACCTTTATGGATACTGAAAACCTTATTCACCTAATCGCAAAAAGTGCAAAAGATAAACTTACAGATAGAATTATAGATGCCGTAAAAAAAATAGAGGGCGCGTTTTCACTTGTATTTTTAAGCAGAAAGAAAATGTTTGCAATGAGAGACCGTTTTGGATTTCGTCCACTTAGTTTAGGTCGTCTTCCAAATGGTGGATATATTGTTGCATCAGAGACTTGTGCATTTGATTTAGTAAGTGCTACATTTATTCGTGATGTTGAGCCTGGAGAACTTCTTATTTTTGAAGATGGAAAAAAACCTAAAAGTATTAAAGTTTTTGAAGCTACTCCAAAACACTGTATATTTGAGTATGTATACTTTGCACGTCCAGATTCATTCGTATTTGGTCAGTCAGTTTATCAAACGCGAAAAAATATGGGACAAGAGTTAGCAAGGATAAAACCTGTAGAAGCAGATCTTATTATCCCAGTTCCCGATGGTGGCGTTCCAGCAGCTATTGGCTACTCTCAAGAGAGTGGCATAGCTTATGAAATGGGAATTATGAGAAATCACTATATAGGAAGAACATTTATCGAACCTACTCAAGAGATGCGCGACCTTAAAGTAAAAATGAAACTTTCGCCGATGACTGACATCATTAAAGGTAAACGAGTAATTGTAGTAGATGACTCAATAGTACGTGGCACAACTTCTAGAAGAATCATAAGAATGCTAAAAGAAGCAGGTGCAAGTGAAGTTCATATGAGAGTTTCATCTCCACCAACAACTGATCCATGTTTTTATGGTGTTGATACACCAAGTAAAGATAAACTTATAGCCGCAAATATGACTACTCAAGAAATTTGCGACTATATAGAAGCAGATTCACTTGCTTACCTTGATGAAGTCTCACTACTAAGAAGTGTAGATTCTGATTTGGATGAGGACAAGTACTGTACAGCTTGTTTTACAGGTAAATACATAATTTAATGGAACAGATATATACATATGGTGGATACCTAAAAAATAAGTTTGGTTGTAAAGTTTACAAAGTAGGTATCAATATATCTGGTTTCACATGTCCAAATATAGATGGAACGGTGGCTAAAGGTGGCTGTACTTTTTGTGAAAACGACTCCTTTAGTGCAAGTACCGATCAAGTTCAAGAACTAAAAGGCTTTCATCTCAACCTTAACTCTACAGAAAATCCATACCTAGAAAAACAGCTCAAACAGTTAGAGGTTCAGTTTAATGCTATCTCTAAACGCCAAGCTAAAGAGTATGGCGCAGAGAAATTTCTTGTCTATTTTCAATCTTTCACAAATACCTATGCTCCATTTGACACACTAAAAGCTCTCTATGAAAAAGCTCTCTCATTTGATAATGTTGTAGGCCTTAGCATCGGTACTCGATCAGATAGTATTACTGAGGAGACATTAGAGTATCTTGCAAAACTAAATGAAGATAAAGAGATATGGATAGAGTTTGGAATACAGTCAGTATATGATGAAACACTTTTAAAGATTAATCGTGGACATGATGCTGCGAATGTAAAAGAGTGGATTATAAAATCTAAAGATGCCGGGCTAAATGTATGTGGCCATCTTATCTTTGGCTTAGCAAATGAAACACAAGAGATGATGCTAGAAACTGCAAAACAAGCATATGAGTGGGGTATTGATTCAGTAAAGTACCACCCACTTTATGTAGTTAAACGCACAGCATTGGCAAATGAATACAATCGTGGAGAATTCACTCCAATTAGTGAACAAGAGTACCTTGACGTACTTATGAAATCCTTACTGATGAAACCTAAAAATGTAAACGTTCAGAGAATAACTGCTGGCTTAGATGATGATTCACTTCTTGCACCATCTTGGTGTCGAGACAAAAATATTCAAGTAAAAAACATAAACAGTGCATTAAAAAAGATAGGGCTTAAATACTAAACCCTATCAACAATTCACAATTTCTTCACAATAAAATCATATAAAAATCACATCAACTTAAATTAATAATTAGTTTGCTACATTAAGAAACATTTCAAAAAAATGTATAAATATTTTTATGTGATACTTCGATAATATAAAAACAAACATTATATAATTATCACATTACATACAAAGGGGTATAGATGAAGTATTCAAAGACTTTAGGTTCTATTGGACTTGCTGCGTTACTCGCTAGTGGTTTTAGCGGTTGTAGTGAAAACAAAGTACTAACGGGTTACTATATTGACTCGCCGGTTCAAGGTGTTGATTATTCAACGACAAGTGGGGGAGCGGGAGAAACTGGTCCAGATGGGTCATTCCAGTTTTCCGATGGCGACACTGTTAAGTTTAGCTTAGGCGACTTAGTTCTTAGAGAACAAAAAGGCCTCAAGGATGGACAGAAGCTCATTGAAAATGAAGATAAAGTTATCACTTTACTTCAGTCTATAGATGAAGATGGTGACCCAACTAATGGTATCACTGTAACTAAACCAATTAAAGAAAAAGTTGCAGAGTGGCTTGGTGGTGCTAAAACTATAGCACTAACAGCTGATAAGACAGCACTTGCAAATATTGCTGACCTTAAAACTAAACTTATAGATGCTGGGATTACACGCACTAAGACAGTAACAGTAGCCCAAGCACAAACACATGTACAAGAGACTATAGCAACTGTACTTGCTTCAGATACAACACAATCTTTAGGTTCTCAAGTTGTAGTAGGTAACACAATTAGCTACATCGACTACAAAAACCAAGTAAGAAAAGCTCCAATGTCAGCAGCTGCAGCTGAGTACCATACAGGTACAGGCTTTGGAAATACTCTTTTTGACTCAGCAGAAAACAAGTGTCAAAACTGTCACAACGAACTTTACGATACATGGAAAGGCTCTATGCATGGTAAATCTTGGGTGGATCCAATCTTCCAATCTAAGTTTCAAGATTTTCTACGTGTTCAAATCTCTAAAATTGGTACAACAAGTGATGTCTTATACCAAGAAGTCGATGTTGGTGTTGGTTCAAAGAGCATGTTCAAAAGTGTAGCTCAAACTTGTATTAAATGTCATGCTCCAGGTGCATACTATGCAGGTGACTTTAAAGTTACCATATCAGAAGTAGCGGCTTCAAGTAACTTAGATGCAACTGAATTAGCTGATTTAAAAACAACTCATGAATCAAACTTAGCAACGACAACTACTACATACGATGCAACTAAAGAAGCGGTAGTAATAGCTTCTAATGCAAGTGCACAAAAAATATATAAAGCAACATACCAAATTGGTCATAAAGCAAATATGGAAGGTATTAACTGTGCTTTTTGTCATAGTATAGAGACTCCTAGAATGATGAAAGAGGGAGACAAGTATAGACTTGTAAAAGATATGAGAGTTGGACCACATGGACCAGTGAAACATGACACGGCTACAGACTTAGAGTGGAATAAAGATGCAACTAATGCAGATATGAACAAATTCTTCCGCTTATGGGGACCTGAAAAACCAACTGACTATGCAAGCACAACAAAAAGTGCAACTGACACTACAGGAAGAGCTGCAGATGGTAGATACACTATGGCAAGTAAAAATATTCATGATGAGAACAATACTCACTTTACTGGTGGACCATTCTATGGACCATTTGGGCTCAGTGGTAAGTCAAATGAAAATGCTGATGATACTACAGACAGAAAAGCACTAGCAAATCCTCATTTTAATCAGGATAATAATCATTTTGGAAACAATGGTAAGTCACTATGTTTGTCATGTCACCAACGTTCTGCAGGAGCATTTGATGCAACAGCAGACCAAGGTACAGGTACTGTTAGAGGTGAATTTATGGAACTTTGTTCAACTCAAATAGCTGTCACGACAGGTATGGATACACCAACAGAAGATACAGATACTTCTCCAAAATGTCAAAAATGTCACATGGAGAGAATCGAAGGTAATCTTTTACATCAATGGGCTAGACCTGACTTAGACTTTGATGCAAAAGAGTTTGAAACTGCCGCAGGGTACATTCTTACACCAGAACTAGATTCAAAAGACACGACAATTGCAGCTGGAGAAAATCCTGAACGTGATGGTTGGTTTAATTCTCATGGATTCTTAGGTGCAAGTAAAACAGGTGGTGATAAAACTGCTGCTGTTGCAAAAATAAAAAGTGGTTTTGATGCAACTTTAAAAGAAGAAAGTAATGATGGTTCAACTCTTGTTCTAAAAACTACTTTCAGAAATGAAACAGGACATATGTTCCCAGGTGCACACCCTATGAGACGTGTACTTACACGTGTTATTGTAACTGATGCTAATGGTGATATCATTGCCCCTACATCTGTAACTGGAAAATCAACATTTACAAATATAGATAATACATTAGCAACATTAACTGGGAAAAATTTACATTCTAGTCAACCTACTACAGTAACTTTAGTAGAAAATGGAAGCGATGCATTAAACTTTACAGGGAAGGTAGCTGACTTAAGTGGTACAGTTACATCACAAAGATTTTATAGTGATAGCGGTGTAGGAAAAGTAGCTATTTCTGCTACTGATGCAACTGTTAAATCCCAAGTTGTTACAGACGGTAAAACTAGTGGCCTTGTTTTTAACTCTGCTATTGTCGATTCAAATGCAACTCAAAAGTTTACACGTATCTATGGACACGAAACTGGTAAAATGTATGATGTAGATGGAACAAGTACATTTGTTGTTCGTCCTGGATTTGATTCTAACAAAGTTCAAAGTGATACACGATTAAGTCCAAATGAGACTGAAACATATACTTTAACTTATGATATTAGTGGTAAAACAGGTGTATCTGCTACATATAAAGTATACTACATGCAAAAAGGTGCTAATGGTCAGTTCTTAGATGGCTCTTACACTTATACTGCTGCAGATGGTTCTGTCACAGAATATCCAAACTCTACTCCGGGTTGGTTAAATCAAGCATATAGTGATTTCAATAAGCACTTAGTAACTGAAGTTTTCTCTGACACAAAATAGAGAGACTCTTCTTCGTTCAAACTACCTCTAAGGTAGTTTGAATTTCTTCATAAATAAGCTTCATTCTTCATACTCTTTCATACTTATATCTTTACATACATTTATATCTCTATCAATATACTACATAACTATACCCAAGGGGAGCACAAATCAAAATCTTATATCCAAGCTCACTTAAAAAAAGGTAGAGCCCAATATAGCCATTAGCATGAGTTTAGAGTTCTTTGATTTATATGTATACACGAGATCTATAGTTACATAAATGATGAAGAGGAATAGAGATGTACACTGGAGTAGTTAAACCTAACAAACTCCAAGGGAAAAAGGAGTTGTTGTTCTTCTTTTCTTGGGATTCACTCCTTAGTAGTTAGTGACCCCAAACCTTACTAAACTGAGAAACACTTCTAAAATAAGGTGGAAATGGAAAATAGACTCTAAAAGACTTCGCTTCTCCTGGTTTAAGGTTTGTAGCAACTACAAACTCTTTTGTAATTGATTGTGGTTTAAAGTTTAAGTTGTATCCGCCGCCAAAAAAGTCCATAAAGCCACTAGACTTGTAAAAGTTTCCACCCTTTACATTTCCTGTAGCATGACCTTTATTTACCAGTTTTATCTCAAAAGTAACCTTACCTATATCATGATTACCTTCATTTCTAACGATTCCCGTATAGATAATCTTTTCAGTACTGAGAAGTCTTTTATTTTTCAGTTTGTGCAGTTTTACAACTTTGGTATACTTATCAACAACTAAGACAGAAAAAACAGCAAAGAAAATACTTATAAGTGTCACAGAAAAGAGCATTCCGAACTTTATCTTTGCACTCTCTTGTTTTAATGCACTCAGTACACCTCCAACAAAGATTATAAAAATTACTCCAAAAGATATGAAGTGCCAGTAGTTTAAAAGTGTCATTTACAATCCGCCTCTAGAGATATATTGTAGTCCCTTTTATATGTAAAGGGCTCGATTATCAGCTTAAACTCTTTCGTTTGAGCCATCATGATATCATCTACGACCATCGACATATTTTTAAAAGGCTTAAACTCATAAAGATAATTTCTATATTTATTAGATGTTACTTTATAAACACTAGCAGTAACTATACAGCTCTTAAAATCTCTAGCAGACTCATTTGTAATCGTGCCTTTTAGTACTACAGCTTCAGTAAAACTCAATCTTTTTTGACTTATAATCTCTGTAGAATTTTTAAAAAGTGCTTTGTGCATATAGTGGTAACCAAGTGTTGGTCCTGTTAGAAAACTGCTAAATCCTAGAAGTACAAAGAAAAAAGCTCTTCCAGCTTTATCTTTAAAAACTATTGCTAAGATTATAAAAAATGCGAAGAAGAAAAAAGTAGCACCATAGAGTATAAAATCATAAAAAATTAAATTATTTATAAATTCCGTGATTTTTGACTTCATTAGTCCTCTCTTGCATTTTTCTCAGCTATACCACTCATGTTAAATCTTCGTGCGAGTTCTTGTTTTATTCTATCCGGAGATATATTTTTTGCAGCAAGTGCTACAAGCATATGGTAAGTCAAATCTGCCGCTTCATAAACCATCTCTGATTCATCATTATCTTTATATGCAAAACAAAATTCACCAGACTCTTCTACCACTTTTTTAAGTATGGTATTCTCACCCTTTGCAAAAAGCTTTGCTGTCCATGATGATTCTGGATCTGCATTTTTACGTTCTTGTATAGTGTGATACAGTGTATCTATAACACCATACATAGCTTCAGAATTTACTTTTACCTCAGAGTTTGCTTCACCTGATTCTAGCTCTGTAAAAAAGCATGAACGACGGCCGGTATGACATGCCACACCCTCTTGTGTAACTTTTATAAGAAGTGTGTCGTTATCGCAGTCTATATTAAAGGAGTGAATGGTTTGAGTATGTCCACTTGACTCACCTTTTTTCCAAATGCGTTGCTTTGAACGTGAGAAGTAGTGTGCGATTTTTGTAGTTAAAGAGAGTTCTAACGCTTCTTTATCCATAAACGCCATCATCAGAACTTCGTTGTTTGTTACGTCTTGAACAACAACTGGAAGAAGATCTATCTTCTCCCAATCTACTCTATTTATTATCTCTTGCATATCAGATTAGTTTGCTGTCGTTCTTTTTTTAACGTCTTTAGTATCAACCCAAATATTTGGAGTTGAACCACCAGGTGTTAAGAAAATCTTAGCATCTTTATTTTCACGAAGAGCGTCATTAAACATACCTTGAACTCTCAACTGCTCAAGCTCTAGAAGATTAGGTGTTAAAGATTTAGCAATCAAGATGTTTGCTTTTGCTTTTGCATCAGCTTCGATTGTAACCGCGTCAGCCACACCTTGTGCTTCGATTCTTGCTTTTTGAGCCATACCTTCTGCTTCAGCTGCGCGCTTTAATGCTTCTTGTTTTACACGCTGAACATCTTGTTCTGCTTTTTGAACTTCTTGTTTTGCTATTTGAACACGCTCGATTTGATCTTTTACTTTTTGAGGTAAAAGAATGTCACGAAGCTGCACTGACTGTAAAACTGCAGGAGCATTTTGAAGGCCATTTACACTCTTTCTTATTCCTGCTTCTATCTCAGCACCTAGCTCATTTCTCATCTGCGTTAATGCCTCTGCATCATATTTACCAATCACATTACGAACTACGTCGCGAACAACCGGATTGATGATTTTATCTTCCCAAGAAAATCCCCAGTTTGAAATAGTCTGTGCCGCAAACTGAGAGTTAAGGCGATACTGAACGGTAAGCTCAATAGAAACTGGCAGTGAACGCTTATCAAGAACTGTAACGGCTGGTTTTGTAAGTATTCCTGATGCTCCCGTATTTGACTCCATTTTTGATGCATAGTTTATGATACGTACTTTTGTATCTACAACATATACTTTTTGGATGATTGGCACTATAAAGTGAAGACCTGGAAGAAGAGCTTGGTCTTGGTACTTACCATTTGTACTTAAGATACCACGTTGACCCTCTTCGATGATTGTAAATGGTTTTGCTAAAACAAGTAAAATAATCATCGCTATAACAAAGTATGCAATACCAGCTTTACCACCACCTAAATTAAAATCAATATTTGGCATTTGAGGACCTTTTGGACCACCACCTGAGCCACCGCCAGACTTGTTAGATCCACCGCTACCCTCGCTCTTTTTTTTGTTAAAATAATCATTCATATCTGATGCCATAAGTATATTCTCCTCTGTTTTCATATTAATATTTCCTTGAAATTTATTAGTCTATATATGTTAAATAGTGCTCATACTTAGCATTTCTACCAAATACAATGTCAAAATAAGTACTTTGAAGTTTCTCAGTCATCTCGCCACGAGAACCATTACCTATCTCTCTTGCGTCTATTATGCGTACCGGTGTAATCTCTGCTGCCGTTCCTGTTAAAAAGGCTTCATCAGCTACATAAAGTTCTTCTCTAGAGATACGACGGCGTTCAACTTTTATGCCCATATCTTGTGCTATTTCAATAACTGTCTTTTGTGTTATAGAAACAAGTGCGTTATCACTTGGCGGCGATACTAAAATGCCATTAACAACCATGAAAAAGCTAGCCCCAGATGCTTCTGCAACGTAACCTTGGTCATCTAAAAGCAGTGCTTCATCATACCCACAATCAATAGCTTCGTATTTAGCCATTTGAGAATTTAGATAGTTTGCAGTCGCTTTTGCTTTACCCATGTTTGAAGTATTTGATGGACGAGTCATAGAAGCTATCTTAAGCTTTATACCTTTTTTAAGGCCATCCTCTCCAAGGTAAGCGCCCCATTCCCATGCAGACATTACAGTCTCAACGGGAGCATCTTTATGATAAACTCCCATAACACCATAACCTAAAAATGCAAAGGGACGAAGATAGACATTATCACCTACAAATTCATTCTTTTTTATAAGGTCTATCTGAGCTTGATTCATCTCTTCAACTGAATAAGGAATATTTATCAAAGTCATTTTAGCAGACTCTTTAAGTCTTGTCGTATGCTCATTTAAACGAAATATCGCATAACCTTTCGCAGTTTTATAAGCTTTTGTTCCTTCTATTACACCATTTCCGTAATGTATTGTGTGTGAAAGTACATGTACCTTAGCATCATCCCAAGCTACAAACTTTCCATTCATCCAGATATATTTGGCAGCGTCCATAAATTCTCCATACTTTTTTATAATTGATGCTATTTTATCTTAAATGCTATTCATATAGTATTAACTCTAAGTATTTTTCTATATAATTCCATCTAATAAACATTATATAGGAATAATATTTGCCACAATATGCTGATTACAAAGATATAGACCAAGAAGAGTTACAACGCGATATAGAAGATATGAAAAAGTCTATTGGCGCAACGACTGAAGATGACTTTTTACATCTTTTAAAAATGCAAAGATGGGGAAGATTTTCTACGTTTTTAGGATTTTTCACTATCATACTTGCTATATATTTAGACTATGCAACTACCGATTTTTCTCCATTTGCATTTTGGTTCATAGGAATCCTTGGGGCTATTTTTATCTCAACTGGGAACCTAGCAAGATGGGCAAACGTAACGCATCCTATTTTGCATGGCGCATATGACAAAGTTCCCAACGTTCCTAAAAACTATACTAAAGATGGTTTTGCCAAAGGAAGTCGTAGATGGATAGACTGGCTTGACTGGATAAAACCAGACGCTTGGGCCTTTGAGCATAACATCATGCACCACTATCATTTAGGAGAGTTGGACGATCCTGATAACGTAGAAAAAAACCTCGAATGGCTTCATAAGATAAATATGCCTATGTTTTTTAAATATGCGATAGTTTATACCTTTGCTTCATTTTGGAAAGTAGCGTATTACGCTCCAAATACGCTGAGAATTTTAGATAACAAAGAACGCAAAGCCGTAAACGACCCAAGATCTCAGGGTTATGAACTGACTCCCTTTACAAAAAATGGTCGTGAGTTATGGAGACACTACTTTTTACCTTATGGAGTTTTTCAGTTTATACTTCTTCCCGCTCTATTTTTCCCATTTGGAATGGGTGCCGTTTTAAACGTTTTGATCCTTCTTTTAGTCGCTGAGCTCCTAGCAAACCTTCACTCATTTTTAGTCATAGTGCCCAACCATTCAGCAGAAGACATTTACCAGTTCTCAACGCCACATAAAACTCAGGGCGAGTACTATCTAAGACAGATTATGGGAAGCGTTAATTATAATACTGGAACGGACTTTATTGACTTTATGCATGGATTTTTAAACTACCAAATAGAGCATCATCTTTTTCCAAATATGCCTCTTAGTTTTTACCAAAAGATGCAACCTATGGTAAAAGAAATATGCAAAAAACATAACCTAGAGTATCGTCAAGACTCTGTATTTAAAAGAATTTTAATGACTGTTGATTTGATGGTTGGAAAAACAAAACTACTTCGCATAGATGGCGTTTAAGAAAACAAAGGAGATATTCAATGGATTTAAAAGCGGCACTTGCTAGTGACAACATAGAACTTCCTGAGAACTTCTTTTTTAATATTCAAAAATATAAAGAGCATCTTTTTAAGTGGAATAAAATCCATAATCTTACAGGTGCCAAAGATGTAAATACCGTAGATGAGTTTATCTATGATGCCGTATTTCCCGTTAGCTTTTTGCCTAAGGTCAACTCTCTTATGGATATAGGAACAGGCGCTGGTTTTCCAGGTATGATATTGGCGTTTGCTCTTCCAGATACTCATGTAACGCTTGTTGAGCCACTCACGAAGCGCGCTAGTTTTTTACAGTTTATAAAAGCCGACTTAGGTCTTTCTAACGTAACGGTTGTTAAAAAACGAGTAGAGCAGATGGAACCAAAAATATTTGACCTTGTAACGTCTCGTGCCGTAACAGATACAAAGATGCTTTTAAAGCTAAGTGAAAACTTCAGAGATAAGCATTCAAAACTTCTCTTTTATAAGGGTGAAAAAGTCTTTGATGAAGTTCAAGAGATACAAAACCATAAAATTATAGAGACTAAAAATAGACACTACTTACTTCTAGGAGAAGATATATGATACTCAAAGTTTTACTCGTTATGGCAGTTATTGCAATTGTATATTTTATGTTTATCAAAAAGAAACCCATAACAGATACAAAGAAAAAGAACAAAGATAAAGAGACCCTCAAAACAAACGACATGATAGAGTGTGCAGAGTGTGGCGTTTACACAGAGGTTAGTGAGTGTATGCTTAGCAATGGTAAATACTACTGCTCAAAAGAGTGCTTAAGCGAGGTAAATTAAAATGTTACTATTTGGACATAGATTTATAAAGAGTGAGAGTTTTTACCATATTATAGATATAGACGCCATAAAAAAAACGCCACCCTCTTCTACTATCTTTTTAGAATTTAGCGAGGATAACCTTGACATTATCGAGTATCTAAACGAAAATGCAATCGACTTTGCGCTTTGTGTCAAAGATATCAATGAGCTTATTTATGCGTCTGCATTAAATGCCAAGTACATACTTACAAAAAAGAAACTAATTAAAACGGCACAAGCTATCGCTGAAAACTATCTTTTTGACGCAAAAATATTGATAATGATAGACGATGAAGAGGATATAGAAGAGATGGCGCGTCTTGGGATAGACGGCGTTATATTTTCAGACGCCATTATAAAAATCAACTCTTAAATAAATAAGACTCAAACAATCTGGCGTTTAATATACGCCTTAAGAGACGTGAGTACTTCATAACTAATAGTTCCTACAACTTCCGCCACTTTACTTGCGTCATTAAAGAGTAATAGTTCTTCTTCATTAGATAAAAAAGAGCTGTTATCCATAGAGACTCTTCCCGCTATTTTTACGCCTTCTGGTGTTTCATAAACATTTGAGTTAGCTCTAAAAAAACCATCCCCATACCCTATGTCGTAGTTACTCACTAGACATTCATCACACACTTCAAGTGTTGCACCATAACCAATGTATTCACCTTTTTTAACAACTTGAGAAGAGATCTTTTGAGCATAAAGTGAAAGAACTGGTTTAAACTCTTCTAAACTTATCTCCCGTGGCAATTCCATACATCCATAAGCCGCTATGCCCACTCTTGCCATATCTTCACTGAAATCACTCTCTCGAAAAAGCGCCGCTGAGTTACATGAATGAAAACGCAGACCCTTCGGCGAACTCTTTTTTACTTCAAGAAAATTACTTTTTTGTAACTCATAGACTCCGTTGAGTTCATCTGCACAGCCATGATGAGTAAAAATCGCTTCAAGTTTTAAGCCCTGCTCTTGTATAAGCTCTATTACACTTTGAACCTCATCCATGGAGATGCCATTTCTATTCATTCCAGTATTTACTTTTAACTCAACCAACGTATCTTTTGGGAATTTTTTAATGGCGCTAATATCGTTAATCGTATAGCGTACTTTAGGACTTTTTTCTTGGGGGATATCCGCTAAAACTAAAACATACTCAAAAAACTCTTCTACTTTTTTTGCTTCGTTATTTGAGCGCACAACGGCTTTTGTAACGCCATACTCTTTTGCCAAAGATGCCATCTCACATATTCCATGACCATAAGCATTATCTTTTAAGACAAGGGCGATTTTATCTACCGACTTTGTCTGCTTGGCTATTTTATCAAGGTTATAAAAAAAGTTTTCTCTACTAAGCGTGATGTATGACATGAAAAGATTATACCTACTTTTTACTATCTACTATAGTGCTATTTTGGTCTTGATTAAGTATTGCAGATCCACTCATAATAAGATAAGTTGCAAGTCCAAAGCCTAGGGCTATCAAAATGATTCGTTTTATTTTCTCTATTTTACTCATAGTGCGAATTTTATCAAAAAATAACTTATGACTTAACACATACGTAACACTCTTTAACTATTATATTTCAATTAAATATTTTGAGGTTACAAACAATGAAAAAAATTATCCCTTTATCTCTAGTCGCTCTTGCGTCTTTATATGCAACTGACGTGGAAGTATCTCCCATTGGAGTTGAGTCTACTCTTATAATGGAAGTTGCTCAAAAAGCACAAACGTCAGCAGACGTTGCAGAAGCTCTAAAAGATGGCGTGCCAAGTATAGACATGTCTCGCCGTAGTGGAATAGCAAACGATATTCTCATCCGTGGACAAAAACGCGACAATATCTCTATAGAAGTCGATGGTACAAAGGTCTATGGTGCTTGTCCAAACAGAATGGATCCCCCAGTATCTCACATTTTGGCAAATCAAATAACTGAAGTGGAAGTTACTGAAGGTCCTTATGACGTTACTAACTTTGGAACGCTAAGTGGTGGAGTAAAAATAAAGACTAAAAAACCAACTGCCGAAGAAAAAGCTTCAATAAATGTAGGTTTTGGCTCTTGGGGCTATAAAAAATTTGGAGCTACCGCTAGTGGAGGAAATGATATAGTACGAGTTTTAGTAACTGCTTCAACGGAAAGCGCCAATCAATATAGAGATGGCGATGGTAATTCTATAGCTGAGCAAATGGACAACTATGCCGCTACTAATCCAGCTGCTTTAAATGGTATAAAATTACAAGCGCCGTACCATGATATGGAAGCTTATAGTAAAAAAAGCATTATGGCTAAAGCATTTGTTACTACTGCAAAAAATCAAGAGTTGCGCTTAAGCGTTACGGCAAATAGAAGTAACAATATTCTTTATGGAAACTCTAAAATGGACGCGCTCTATGATGATTCAAACATTTATAGCGTTGAGTACAACGTAGACGCTTTAAACGATACGTACAAAAATCTAAATCTACAGTACTACTACTCTGACGTTGACCATCCAATGAGCATAAAGTATAGAATGGCCGCTACGGTTATGGGAACAATCACAAGTCACTTAAAGACTTCTATGCAGGGCTTAAAGTTTAAAAACACTCTTGACATAGCTTCTCACGAAGTTCTAGTTGGTCTTGACACAAGTAAAAGAACTTGGAATGGAAACTATTATAAAAATGACAATAGACTTCCAGATACTGCAACTACGTCTAGCACTAGCATAGATAACGCCGAGACGACAAATATGGCGCTCTTTGCAAAAATAAATAAAAGTTATGGTGACTTAGACATTACGCTTGGAGCAAGATATGATATAACTCGCATTACAAATGATTCATATCAATCTAATGACTACTCTGCAATAAACGCAAATTTATTAAGTACTTATAATATTAATAATGAAAATAAACTCTTCTTAGGTTTTGGACAATCTTCTCGCGTACCTGACGCTAGAGAGCTCTACTTTGTAGGTTCTAAAGCAAATCTTACTGGAACGCCTACTCTTGAGCAAACAACTAACCAAGAAGTTGACTTAGGATATGAGGCAAATGCTGATTCTTTCAAATTTAAAGCAAAAGCGTTTTACTCTATGTTAAGTGATTATATCTACATTAAAAAGAACGTACCGGTAAACGCGTTTCAAAATATTGACGCGACAATTTATGGAGCTGAGCTGAGCGCATCATACTATGCGACTGATGACATTACGGTAGATTTAGGAGCGTCTTATAAAAAGGGTGAAAAATCTGAAGCGCTTGCCGGTCAAAGCGATACAGACTTAGCAGATATGGCGCCACTACGTGGAAATATCGCTCTGAACTATGAATATGCAAATAACTCCATAGCAACTATTGAAGTGCAAGCAAGTGATAAATGGAGTGATATAGATAGCGACAACGGTGAGCAAGAGTTAGAAGCGTGGAGTATTTTAAACGCGAAAATAAAACATGCCGTGAATAAAGACTTTGACATTACTCTTGGGGTAAACAACATTCTTGATGAAACGTATGCTCAAAGTAATACTTATGCCGACTTAACGCTTATTACAGATGGTACTCCAAGTGATATCATGCTGATGAATGAACCAGGACGTTACGTCTATACAAACTTAGATTTTAAATTCTAATATAACTCTTATATACCTACCTCAAGGTTCTCTTGAGGTAAACCTCAAATCAAAGCCCTTTTTCATAATAAAAAAGCTAAAATCCAAGTATGATAAAAAGATACCCTACTAAAAAAATATTTGTTGGAAATGTAGCTGTGGGTGGTGATGCACCTATTAGTACACAATCAATGACTTACTCAAACACTCATGATGTTGCGGCAACTGTTGAGCAGATAAATCGCTTGCACTTTGCTGGTGCTGATATAGTTAGAGTTGCCGTTCCCGATATGGAAGACGCACTCGCCCTCAAATCTATAAAAGAGCAGATTTCGCTACCACTTGTTGCAGATATTCACTACAACTATAAACTTGCGCTTGTTGCTGCTGAGTCTGTAGACTGCATACGTTTTAACCCTGGTAATATTGGTGAGAAATCTCGAATAAAAGAGATAGTAAAAGCTTGTCAAGAGCGTAATCTCCCGATTCGTATCGGTGTAAATGCAGGTAGTTTAGAAAAAGAGTTTGAAAACAAGTATGGTCAAACGGCAGAGGGAATGGTAGCTTCAGCTGAGTACAACATCAAGTATCTTGAAGACTTAGGTTTTGAAGATATAAAAATATCACTTAAAGCTAGTGATGTAGGGCGGACAGTAGACGCATATAGAATGCTTCGTCCTAAAAACCACTATCCATTTCACCTTGGCGTTACAGAAGCGGGAACGCTTTTTCATGCGACTGTAAAAAGCTCTATAGGGCTTGGAACGCTCCTACTTGAGGGTATAGGTGACACTATGCGCGTAAGTATCACTGGTGAGTTAGAAGAAGAGATAAATGTGGCTCGCGCAATTCTCAAAGATAGTGGAGCTATGCCAGATGGCCTTAACATCATCTCATGTCCAACATGTGGGCGAATAGAGGCTGACTTAGTAACAGCAGTAAGTGAAATAGAAAAACGCACTGCTCACATCAAAACGCCACTGAATGTCTCAGTTATGGGTTGCGTTGTAAACGCAATAGGTGAAGCTGCTCATGCTGATGTTGCAATCGCTTATGGAAAAGGCAAGGGTCTTGTCATGGTAAAAGGTGACGTTGTTGCAAATCTTGATGAAGCTGAACTTGTAGATAGATTTGTTCTTGAAGTAGAGAAAATGGCAGAGCGTGCATAATGCAAGACAACCTTTACAACCTTGCGTTTGAACGCAGCATCTTAAGCTCTATAGTCTTTGAACCAAGTCAGTTTGACGAGCTAAGCGTTGCTCTTAAACAAGATGATTTTTATCTTCCAGCCCACAAAGATATCTACTCTACTATGTTACTTTTACTACAAAAAGACCAGCCTATAGATGAAGAGTTTATAAAAAAAGAACTTATTAAGATCAAGAAATTTGATGAGCAGGTACTGCTTGAGATTTTATCTGCAAATCCTATCTCAAACACTAAAGCATATGTTGATGAGATAAAAGACAAGTCTCTTAAACGCCATCTATTAACTCTTACTACAGAGATAAAACGAGTAACAGTAGAAGAAGAGCTTCCCTCTGCTGAAGTTATAGACATAGTAGAGAAAAAACTTTATGAAATAACGCAAGATAATCAGACAAGTGACTTCAAAGACTCTCCAAAAATGACCTTTGACACTATGGAGTACATCAAAGAGATGAAGGCTCGTGGCAACTCTGTTTTAGTTGGAGTTGACACAGGATTTAATGAGCTAAATAAGATGACTACCGGTTTTGGTAAAGGGGACCTTGTCATCATTGCCGCTCGTCCCGCGATGGGAAAAACTTCTTTTATACTAAACACCGTAAACTCACTGATTATGAATGGAAAAGGCGTGGCGTTTTTCTCTCTAGAGATGCCAGCTGAGCAGTTAATGTTGCGTTTACTCTCCATCCAAACTTCCATCCCACTTCAAAAACTTCGCGTTGGCGATATGAATGACGACCAATGGAGCTCACTTAACGGCGCAATAGATAGAATGAACTCTGCGAAACTTTTTGTGGATGATCAGGGTAGCATAAACATCAATCAACTCAGAAGCAAGCTTAGAAAACTCAAAAATCAACACCCTGAAATAGAGATAGCCGTAATCGATTATCTTCAAATTATGCAGGGCGTTGGAAATCAAGACAGACACCTCCAAGTATCTGAAATTTCTCGTGGACTTAAGATGCTCGCACGTGAGTTAGAGATGCCAGTTGTAGCCCTTTCACAACTTAACCGTGGACTTGAGTCTCGTAATGACAAACGCCCGATGCTAAGCGATATTCGTGAGTCTGGTTCTATTGAGCAAGATGCCGACATTATTCTTTTTGTATACCGTGATGACGTATATCTTTATAAAGAAGAAAAAGAGCGTGAAAAAGCGGCTAAAGCAGAAGGCAAAGAGTTTGTCTCTGAGTACGTGGAAAAAGAGGAAGAAGATGCTGAGATCATCATCGGAAAACAGCGTAATGGACCTACTGGACACGTAAAGCTTGTATTTCAGAAAAAACTTACTCGTTTTGTCGACGCTCCCGCATATAGCGCTGGTGTTGAAACGGTCTATGAGAACATAGACACACGTTCTGCAAATATTGACGTTGGAGTCCCTCAAATCGATATGCCAGCACTTTAAGATGATAGAGAGAGTCTCCCTTTTTAACTCCAAAAAAGAGATTCTCTACTTTTTAACTCTTACTTTTTCTATCCTCATCTTTTCACTTCTTTACGAATTTTACAACTATAAACAACTTACAAAATTTGACTCCGCTCTTATAAACGCCACAGTTCTTAAACAGTACGCAAAAACAAAACTAACAAAAAAAGGAAATCCTAGAACCTACCAAGTGCTCAAACTAAAAAGTGACGAAGGATTTGTATTTTACACAACTGCGAGTAAAAAACTTAGAGATATAAAATATCAGCATATTCAGATAGAAGCCTGGGCGGGAGAGATATCTTTTTACGAGTATATGAGCACTTTTTTTGCCTTTAGTAAAATCCTTAAAGTTGATGAAAAAGAGAGTTTAAAAAATAGATTTAATATGTTTATAGACTCTCAACACAAAGATAAAAGCAACTCCTCTATATACCAAGCCCTCTTTAGCGCTAAACCATTAAGTAGAGAACTTCAAGGGATATTTTCAAACCTTGGAGTCTCTCACCTTATCGCAATAAGCGGTTTTCACCTTGGAGTGCTTAGTGGAGTTCTGTTTTTTTTACTAAAGTATCCATACAAGTTTTTTCAAAATAGATACTTTCCCTATAGAAGTTATAAAGTCGACTCTTTTGTACTTATATCTGGCATACTTCTTTTGTATCTACTCTTTTTAGATTCGCCACCTTCGCTTCTTCGTGCTTTTGTCATGCTTGTCGTTGGCTTTATACTTTATGATAGAGGGGTTAAAATAGTCTCGATGCAGACACTCTTTGTTAGTCTAGTTATGATTCTTATCTTTTTTCCAAGACTCTTTTTAAGCGTTGGGTTTTGGCTCAGCATAAGTGGCGTTTATTATATATTTCTATTTCTTATCCACTACAAACATTTGAGTAAATTATGGCAATTTACTCTCATTCCTATTTGGGTCTATCTTTTAATGCTACCCTACTCTTTAGTCATATTTTCAAACTTTAGCGTCTATCATCCACTCTCAATAATCTGGACGTCACTCTTTACTCTTTTTTATCCTCTATCAATACTATTGCACCTTATAGGATTTGGGGATGTTTTTGATGGAATACTTATGGCATTTATTGAGATAGATACGGCAGCTGTGAAAATTGATTTGAGTTATGGATGGCTAATTTTAGAAGTGCTTTTCTCTCTTTTATCACTCTATAAAAAAGAGTTTATCTATCTCTTACTCTTTTATAGCTTCTCTTTGTTTATATACGCCATTAATTATGTAACATAACTTTAGCCCATAAATAAAAATAATCCAAGAGACGTATATCCAAAGAAATAGAAACATTACGATAGCGAAAGAGCCATACATAGTACTGTAAGCCTTATTTAAAAAAACATAATAGATAAATGCATTTTTACTCATACTAAAAACTATGGAAACTACAAATGAGCTAATAGCTGATGCGCGAGGATTTATCTTTGCATTTGCCCCTATTTGAAATATAAGAAAAAAGAGTCCCCATATGATTATATATGGTACAAGTGGCAGTATGTTAAACCCAGATGTAATCTCATTTGAGGCCATAAGTGTTGCGATATAGCCTGTAATGTAAAAAGAGATACCAAGAGCTATAGGAGTAAGGGTAAGCATAGTCCAGTATGTTGTTACTGACTCCCACAGAGTTCGCGGCTGTGCATGAAAAATCTTATTTGCTATAAACTCAAAGTTTTTAAAAAAAAGAAGCGATGCTACTAATATCATAGCTAAGCCCATTACTCCCATCTTTGCAGAGTTTTTCAAAAAACCATCAATATGGCCCATAATAGCTTCAGAATTTACCGGCATAAGATTTGAGAAAATAAATACTTTTATAGTCTCGTAATGTTCTTCAAAACTTGGAAGAGACGTCAAAAGAGTAAGCATGATAAGAAGAAGTGGAATGATAGTGAAGATGGTATAAAAGCTCAAACTCGCGGCAAAGAGCGTTAACTCTTTGTCGATAAAACTATTTGCCAAAAATTTTATCTGTTTGATTATTTGAGCATTTACATTGCGCATAGAGTTTTAGTTTAGTCCCATTTTTGCAGGGTTTAAAATGTTATTTGGATCAAACGCCATCTTAATGGATTTGAAAAGGTTCATCTCCTCTTCACTAAAAGCCATTCTCATGTAAGGAGCTTTTGCAAGTCCTATTCCATGCTCGCCAGAGAGCGTTCCACCTAAGTCAATAGTAGCTTGAAATACCTCGACTATAGCTTCATGCGCGATTTTTACCTGCTCAGGATCTTTACCATCCACCATTACGTTTGTATGCACGTTTCCATCACCGGTATGTCCAAAACATGGAATATTAACGTCATACTTTTTAGCTATGGCGTAAAATCTCTCTAAAAGCTCAGGAAGAACAGCGCGAGGCACGGTAACGTCTTCATTAAGCTTCTTGCTTCCATAAACGGTAATCGACTGTGACGCGTTTCTTCTTGCAAACCAGATATCAGCCGCTTCTTTAGCGTTTTGCGCAATTTTAAACTCCGTACATCCGTTTTCATTAAAAACTCGTTTAATTTCACTAAGTTGATAATCTAAATCATCCTCTAGGTTTCCATCAACGTCAGTAATTAAAATCGCGCCGGCGTCTACTGGAAGACCTTTGTGATAAGTCTGCTCAACTGCGCGAATAGTCAAGTTATCTAAAAACTCCATCGCAACTGGCGTTATACCGCTTGCCATGGTCTTATAAACCGCTTCCATTGCGTCATTAACGGTTGAAAAAACGCCCATTGCCGTTTTAGTCATCTTAGGTTTAGGAATAAGCTTCAGCGTTATCTCGCTTAAAACCGCAAGCGTCCCCTCTGAAGCTATCAAAATACCGCTAATGTTATACCCAGCGACGTCTTTTATCGTACGTTTACCCGCTTTGATGACGTCGCCATTTGGAAGTACCGCGCGAGTTGCCATTACATAGTCTTTAGTAATTCCATACTTCGCGGCTCTCATCCCACCTGCGTTTTCACTTACGTTTCCACCGATAGTTGAGTAGTCTTGACTCGCTGGATCTGGTGGATAAAAAAGACCCACCTCTTCTACCGCGCGTTGAAGATCCATATTTATAACGCCAGGTTGAACTATCGCAACCATATTTTTCATATCTATCTCTAGAATCTTATTCATATGCTTCTCAAAGCCTAAAATAATACCCCCTGAACTTGGAAGCGCGCCACCTGTAAATCCACTACCCGCTCCACGAGGAACTATTACTATTCTATGCTCGTTACAGTACTTCAATATCTCACTGATATCCGCTTCATTACGAGGAAAAAGAACTGCGTCTGGCTCAAAATGCTCACGCGTAGCGTCGTATGAATATGCAATTAAGTGTGCTTTGTCACTATAAATATTATCATCGCCAACAATTGAACTTAGTTTTTTTAAATGCTTTTTGTCTATCATAATTACTCTCCAATCTCAAATTTATCAACTATATGTAATAGTTTTTTTTCTTTTAAAATCTCATAGAATTTTCTATTGTCCTTATTATACTCAGCTAAAAGTGTATAGTAGTATGGCTCATACTCCTTGAGTCTTGAGCTGCCTTTACCAAACCAGTTTGCCGCAATCTTTTCAACTCTAGAGTGAAAAGGAAGTTCAACATACTCTTGTTCTAGGGGCGCGTCGCTTATATTTAAAATTTTAAAGCTTTGAATATCTATGGTATAAAGTTTTTTATCCAAAAATATAAAGAGTAACCCAACGCTGGTAAGTTCTCCAAAAGATTGAAAATCTTCAATAAGTGGCGTTGGGTGACCAGTATATGAGAGTGACGTTGCAAAGATGTCAGAGTGCACCCACTGAGTGTTTACGGACTTTGTAACTCTATGATAAACCTCTTCGCTAGGAGCTATTAAAATCGCTCGAGAGTATCCAAACGCCAGCTCAACTTCATCCCCAACTTCCACTTTCCACTTCCCACGAGGAAGCGCGTCACTATTAAGAGAAGTAAACTCACTCATCTTAAGAGTTGCTATCTTACTCTCTTTATCATACTTTAGCACAACTGTATTTTTTAAAATAATGCTATGTTCATCAGAAATCTTGTGTACGACGAAACCACTCATTCCTACATCTACTCTATCAACTTCTATGGTAATAATGTCTTCATTAAGACTTAAAATTGGTGCTTTAACTACTGCTGAGAAAAGTTCAAATGTAAGCATGATTAGTATAAATATATATTTCATTTTACTTCTTTGTATTTATATAAAGCGATTATATCAAACAAACCTCAGACTAAGCAAAAATTTGCTAATCTTTGAAAATAATTTACTATAGGCTAATATTTGTGATACGAATCTTCTTACTCTTCGCTCTAATAACTTCAGCTTTTGCCTCGGATGTTCAGAGATATAGATGGAAAAATGGCGAAACTTTTTTACTCTTTTTAGAAAAAAATTCTCTTCCTCTAAAACAACTCTATTATGATTTAGATAAAGATGACCAAAGACTTACCGAAGAGATGAGAAGTGGTATCCACTATCAAATACTTAGAGATTCTAACCAAACAATAAAACAAGTACTATTACCTCTAAATGATGAGCTACAAATTCATATTTATCAAGACAAAGGCTCTTATGCGTTTGAAGCTATTCCTATCATCAGCACAACAAGAACAGAATCCTTTACAACTACTATAACACACTCTCCAAACTATAATATTCTCAAAGAAACAGGATCTAAAAAACTAGCTCAAATCTTTATAGCAAGCTTTAAAAACTCACTCAATTTTAAAAATGACATACGAAAAGGTGATAAGCTTGTAATGATTTATGATCAAAAGTATAGATTAGGTGAAGTTTTTTCTATGCCAACGCTGAAAGTTGCCATGATAGAGATGAGAAAGAAACGCCACTTTATCTATCTTAACGATGATGACAGATATTATGATGAAAAAGGTCATGAGGTAGAAGGATTTCTACTTGCTCGTCCAGTAAGAGGTGCTAGAGTCTCTTCTCACTTTACAAAACGCAGATACCATCCAGTTCTAAAAAAATGGAAGGCTCACTTAGGTATGGATTATGCAGCACGTCGTGGAACTCCTGTAGTTGCCGCTGGAAGTGGAAAAGTTATCTATGCAGCTAGACTAGGAAGTTATGGAAACCTTATAAAGATACGACATAATGATGGATATGAGACAAGATATGCTCACCTAAAATCATTTCGCAGAGGTATCTACCGTGGTAAATATGTTAAAAAAGGCCAAACTATAGGCTATGTTGGTACAACTGGTCGCTCAACGGGACCACACCTACATTTTGAGCTAAGAAAACATGGACGAGCTATAAATCCTCTTCGAGTAGTTCAAGTAACCACTAAAAAACTCAAAGGCAAAGAGAGAAAAGCCTTTCTGACTCTAAAGAAAAACTATGATGAGAGTGTGAATCTTCATTTAGCAAATAAAACGCAATTTAAGAAGCTTCCAAAGTTTACGGGTAAGTGTTATGTTCACTCTCTAGAGTGTCAAGCAAATGGATAAAATCAACAAAATTTCCATTCTAAAAGAGCCAAATTTTGTCAAGCCCATAGAGATAACCTACACACATAAAGGTGTACAGAGAATCTGGGAAGCTGTAGTCACTCACGATAGCGTTGCCATCTTACTTTGGCACAAAGAAAAAGACTCCTTTGTTATAGTAAAACAGCTCCGGCCCCCTATCTTTAATGCCAATCCATCTGATGGCTATATGCATGAGTTATGCGCAGGCATAGTTGATAAAGAGATATCAAAAATAGAAATTGCTAGAGAAGAAGTGCTTGAGGAGTGTGGCTTTGACGTACCACTCAAGAAGATGCAAAGAGTGACCTCTTTTTATACAAGCGTAGGCATATCAGGTGCGAAACAGACACTCTACTATGCCCAAATAGATGAGAGTATGAAACTAAACGATGGTGGGGGACTAATGGAAGAAGATATAGAAGTCATTTACCTCTCTACTTCTAAGGCGAGGGAGTTTTTGTTTGATGAGAGTTATCAAAAAACCCCTGGGATGATGATGGCGTTTTACTGGTTCTTTGAAAACATAAAAAACTAACCAAAAAGCTTCTAACTAGGAAAATATAAATAGTGATGTAGATTCTAGGCAGCGAGTAAGGAAGCATACTTAAAGTATGTGACGAACAAAGCAACGACGAAGATGCATTGCTATTTATATTTTTAGCCGAATTCTATTGGGTCCATGTCTATCTCTGCTAATGGTACTCGGCTTCCAAGAATCGCCTTAATAATGTCTGTACTCTTATCTGAACGCAGTAGTATCTCAAACCTGTACTTATTTGCCACTCTCTCTATTGCACATTTTCCAGAGCCAACTATCTCTACGTTTTTAAATGCCAAAAGATTATCATACATCTTTCTCATCTCTTCTTGTGCCTTGGCTCCGTTTTTATGCGAGAAAAGTATACGACAGAGTTTTTTATAGGGTGGATAGAGCTCTTTTCGAAACTCTTTTTCTTCATCTAAAAACTTCTCATACTGACCTATATATGTTCTGAAAAAAGGCTCATTAAATGTTTGCACAACTACTTTAGCGTCTTTTAGCCGTCCACTTCTTCCTGAGACTTGTATGAGAGATGAGAGAGCTTTTTCTCTAGCTCTGTAGTCACTCATGTTGAGCATATTATCCATTCCTAAAACTACTGCAAGTGTAACGCCATGATAATCATGTCCCTTACTCAGCATCTGTGTTCCAACTAAAATATCACTCTCTTTATCATTAAATCTTTTAAGCGCTTTTTTCAACTTATTTGCTGTCGTTATTACGTCTCTATCAAACTGTTCAACATTTGCACTTGGGAGTATCTCCGCTATGTTTTTAACAGCCTCGGCCGTCCCTAAACGCGAGCTAGACAAGTTTGAGCTGTTACATTCTGAACATACTTGAGGAATAGCCTGTGTAAAGTTACAGTAGTGACACTTGAGTGAACGAGAGTTTTGATGAATGCTCAGACCTACGCTACAAAAGACGCACTCATAGGTGTGTCCACAATCTTGGCATATTAGATACTTAAAATTTGCCCTGGTTGGTAGGAAAACTATAGACTGCTCTTTTGCCTTTAGCGTTTGATCGAGCGCATTTATTATCATAGGAGATAAAGACTCCACACTTCTTTCATATATAAACTCTTTATTAGAGACAAAATGTCCTCCCTTGAGTCTGATGTAAGGAAACTTTACATAAGTAGTAAGTGATGGTGTGGCACTTCCTAAAACTACGGGTATATCATAGAGCTTACCCATATATATAGCTATGTCTCTTGCATTATAACGCGGTCTTGAAGAGGACTTGTAGCTATCATCATGTTCTTCATCAACTACGATAAGTCCTAAATCTTTGAGAGGTAAAAAAAGTGCAGAACGTGGACCTGCGATTATCATCGCCTCTCCACTATGAATCTTTTCTTGGGCTATTTTCTTCTGTTTTGGAGTTAGTTTTGAGTGCCACATAACGACACTCTCACCAAAGTGCTCTTCAAGGCGTTTACTCATCTGTGGCGTTAAGGATATTTCAGGCATTAAAAATATGCTTCGTTTTTTCTCAGCAATAAGCTGCTCAAAATACTTCATATATATCTCTGTTTTTCCACTTCCCGTATCGCCAAAGAGTAAGCTTGTTTTATGAGTTTGCAGATATAAAAGAGCCTCTTCTTGTTTTTTTGAGAGTTCAATTTTACTTATAAAATTCAAATCCTCGCCATAGCGAGGAACGAAGTAATCTAAGTCTTCATTAGAAAAAGCCATCATCAAAGAGAAAGCTTCTCCTAATGAACAGAGATAATAAGAGGATATAAACTTTGCAAGCTGAGTCTGCGCTTGAGAATAAGTAAACTCAGTTATCTCTGAAATTTCAAGTGTATCAAAAGGTGGCTTTTTACAAGAGGCGAGAAGAACTCCATCTTTAAGTTTTTTGTTAAACTCTAAAGTAACTTTTACTCCGACATCGATTGATTTTAGTGAGTGGTATGTAAAAGGCTCAAGAGGTGAGCCTATGATTGAGATCTTGTAGTAGTTCAAATAAAAAAACTAAATATAATTATTTTGTAAGCTCTTCACAATATGTAGCTGTAGAATCTGTACAATCAAATATACCAGTACTTCTTGTATAAGTAAATCCTACATTAGTTCCATTAATATTATAATTATAAGTATTGGTTGCATCAGACGTTGCTGTATCATTCCAGTGACTAGAGTCAGTACTTGCGGGAATAGGGTAATTTAATATTCCAGCGAATAGCCCACCCGTGTTGAGTGCTGTACCAGATATATATGAAGGGTCTCCCTTTATAAGTCTAGCTTGTCTTTCAGTAATTATTCCCGAACGTATTGAAGCAATATCTGAACGACCTTTGGAAATTGCAGCTTCTTCTGACATAGCTGCAAATTTAGGAAGTGCTATTGCTGTTAATATGCCTATGACAACAATAACCATAACTAACTCTACCATTGTAAATGCATATCTATAATTCTTCAAGAAGAGTCCTTAATGTAAATAAATTATTATGTGAAATTTTAAAGAGTTAAGACTCACCACTATTAAGCAGTGAATCTTAAATTACGAAGTAATATATTAATTGTTATTTTGAGTTTTAGCAGCTAATGCAACAGTAAAACCAAATCTAGGAGGAGTAGCAATTGTACCATCTACACAATAAAGAGTCTCTGCCGTTGGAATAGCAGTATTGTCTATAGCACCAACTTCAGCACCAGTTGTTGTAACTGTACCATCCGCAGCTGTAGTTTCAGTACCTGTACAGTCTGCTAAATCTATAGTATAACCATCTGGTAAATCTATATATTCAGCAAGTACTAAATTTTGTATAGAACCATTATTTGTTCTAACTGCCTTTGCCCACATACTCGGTGCTGCGGTTCTATTTAAAGTTGCAACAAAACTTTCAGCATTCTGTACCTTTGCCGATGTAGCAGTCTCTGTCATTTTTGGAACTGCAACCGCAGCCAAAATACCTAAAATAACGATAACGAAGATCAATTCGATCATTGTAAAACCAGCTCTTTTCATAAAGAACTCCTTGAGTTAAAATATTTGGATTACACTAGTAATCTTAAGACGAATTATGCTCCTTATAAAGTAAGAGCTTCCTTAAGGTGATAAGTTAATATTTATGGAACTAAAATTGCTTTATATTTTCAATATCAATAAAGGAGTAATAAAAATGAGTATAGAAATATCACGAGCAGCATCACTTGCATCAGCTGCACTCGACTACAGAGCGGCTCGTCAAGATATGATAGCATCAAACATTGCGAATGCTGATACTCCTTTTTATAAACCTCGTGACATCCATTTTGAAGATGCTTTAGCCGCTAAAAAAGCTGAAATTTTTCAAAATGACTCTAAAAAACTTAAAATGGCAATGACTGATGATTCACATATTGCTTTTAAAAATGAAAAAACTAGTTATAAACCTACTATGTATTTTAGAGATGGTCATATGGCTCGAAATGATGGCAATAGCGTTGACATAGATGTAGAAACAACTGAGATGAGTAAAAACTCTATCATGTTTAATGCGCTTGTAATGGCAAAGAAAAAAGATGGTGCAATCTTCAAGAGTGTGATTGAAGCATCACAAAAAATAAGCTAAGGGTCTTATGATGAGTAATTTTTTAAATAGTTTTGATATTTCAGGTTACGGCCTATCAGCTCAACGTGTACGTGTCAATACTATATCAAGTAATATCGCAAATGCACAAACTACAAGAACCACTGAAGGTGGTCCATACCGCCGTAAAGAGGTTGTTTTTAAAGCTGTCGACTTTAACCAGCAGTTTAACAAAGCCTTAGAAGGAATGACCGAGAGTGCTAAATATGAAGATCCACTCAGTGAAGGCACTTTTGGAAAAACTGTAAATCCTGCTATAATGAGTGTTATAGTTGATAAAATATCACGTGATGATTCAAAACCTAAGATGATGTTTGAGCCAAATCATCCAGATGCAGACACAAATGGCTATGTTGCCTATCCAAATATTAATCCTGTGATAGAAATGGCCGATTTAGTAGAAGCAACACGTAGCTACCAAGCAAATGTTGCAGCATTTCAAAGTGCTAAAGATATGGCGAATAGTTCAATTTCGCTTTTACAATAACTGGAGAACTAGATTATGAGTAATGTAAATGGCCTATCTAGCATAGGCACCGCTGACTTACTAAAACAAAAAAGTAAAGTTGAGAATGGTGGTGGTGAAGCTTTTGCAGAGCATTTAAAATCAGCACTAAACGAAGTAAATGAAGCTCAAGAGACGAGTGAAAAGGCTATAGCTGACATGGCTACAGGTCAAGTAAAAGACCTTCATCAAGCGGCCCTCGCTATTGGTAAGGCTGAAACAAGTATGAAACTTATGCTTGAAATCCGTAATAAAGCTCTGAGTGCATATAAAGAGATTGGTAGAACTCAACTCTAAGGGTTTTATAAACTTCTCTTTTTTTCTTCTCTACTCATCACTTCTATGTTAAAATACGACCACTTTATGCTTTAGTTCCCTTAAAGCTAAGAATCCTTACAAAAGCAACTGATAAATGGTAAACAAAAACAAAAGTAAAAAAATCCTTCTTCTCTTTACTCTTATTGTTCTTGGATTTATCATATTTTTAAGTGTAATGCTTATTACCATTTTAAAGTCACGTGATATTCCCTCACTTCATACTACTGAAGACTCTAGAGCACAAAGAGGAAGTATAATAAGTGCTGATGGTTTTCACTTAGCTACTACTAAAAAACTCTATAAAGCAGTTGTAAATAGCCGCTACATAGACCCTGAGAAAAAAGAACTTTTTATTGAGCTCTTTAGTATTTACTCTGGAATTAGTAGTGATAAAATAAGAAAACGCCTCTCTAAACGCAAAGGAGTTATAGTTCTTAGCTATAACATCCCACAGATTCAAGCACACTATCTTAAAAAACTTGCTTGGGAGCTCCGCCGTTTTAAAGTCTTCATGGAGTTAAAAAATGAAAAAACTGGGCTGCGTTCTATTCATGGGCTCAGTATCATTGAGAGTGGAGAGAGTAGAGAGTACCCTTATGGAAATCTACTAACGCCAATTCTTGGCTATCCGCATAAGGTTGAAGATGATGGTTACACTTCTATCAGAGGTGTAAAAGGTTTAGAGAAAAGATTTGATAATGCACTCTCTGCAAAGCAAGATAGCTTTAGTCGTGGTAAACGCGATGTCAATAGCTACATTATATTAAATAAAGATAGTTTTACTAAACCTCAAATTGATGGACTTGATATAAAACTAACTATTCCGGTTTCTTTGCAGATAAAAATAGAAAAGATGCTCGATGCAATGAAATTAGATTTAGATGCAAGACAAATAATGTGTGCAATAATGGATTCCACAAATGGAGATATGCTTTCACTAGCAAGTTCAAATAGATTCTTTCCAAAAGATATTAAACGCAGCGACTACCCTTCTCTAAATAGTGGGATGATTGAGTATAGTTTTGAGCCAGGGAGTGTTATAAAGCCCATAACTTTTGCTCTATTACTTGAGCGTGGACTTGTAAATCCTTATGACCTGGTAAATGGCCATAATGGTCGTTTTAAAATTGGTCGAAAAGTTATTACCGATGAGCATAGGTTTGATTGGCTCTCTGCTGAGAATGTTATAGTCTACTCCTCCAATGTCGGAATTGCTCAACTTGCACAAAAGCTCTCAGGATATGAGTTTAACAAAGGACTAATGAAGTTTGGTTTTACACAAAAATCTACTCCTGACCTTATTTATGAAAAAAGTGGCTCTATCCCCAGTTCAAAACGATTGGAAAATGAGATTTATAAGGCTACTTGTTCTTATGGTTACGGTATGCAAGCAAACCTCATGCAGCTACTACGTGCTTATAGTGTGTTTAACAATAATGGAAGAATTATAACTCCAAAACTCCTCAAAAGTTTTATAAAAAACAATGGAGTAGAAGATGTTCTTGGCTATGAAGAGCAGACACAAGTCATAAAAAGCTCTACAGCACAAAGAATGAAAAAGATACTGATAAAAACTGTAAATGAGGGAACTGGAAAGAAGACTATAACACCAGGTATTGAAGTTGGTGGAAAAACAGGAACTGCCCATAAAGTTGAAAAAGGCCAGTACGTTAACAGATATAATACTGCGTTTATGGGTTTTGCAAATGACAAAACAAAAAAATATACTATAGGTGTGATTGTAATTGAGCCTAAAAAGAGTCAGTTTGCTTCACAAACGGCAGTGCCTGTTTTTAAAAAAGCTATAGATATTATGATAGAAGATGGCTATCTAAAGCCATCTTCTTTAAAGCCAGACATTATCAAGTAGTCTGGTCTCCCCAACTAAAGCCTCCACTAATATAACACTGTTACCTAGTTCTACTTCACTAATAAGCTCAAATTCACGATTAAGTACTTCAACATAACCGATTTCTAATGGCTTGAGTATCTCTTTCATGTGTGCTTTTATCTCACTAGATTTCAAAAGTCTTTTTCCAACCATCTTGGATGCTTCAGAGAGTGAACGCGAGATTTTCAGGGCTTCGACTCGCTGCTCTGGAGTCAGGTAGATATTTCTACTACTCTTAGCTAAACCATCACTATCGCGAACCGTATCTACAGCGATAATTTCAACATCCATAAAAAGCTGTTTTACCATCAGTGATATTAAGTTTAACTGCTGCGCATCTTTCTTTCCAAAATAAGCGTATCTTGGGTTTACTATATTAAAAAGTTTATTAACTACGCTTAGTACGCCATCAAAATGACCAGGGCGAGTCGCACCTTCAAGTACAAATCCCCTTACATTTGGAGCCACCACTCGCACTTCATCATCTGAATAAATCTCGTCAACTTGAGGTAAAAACAATACATCAACCCCCGCAAACTGACATATCTTTTTATCTGCCTCATCTTTAGAAGGATACTTATCAAAGTCTTCACCTTCTAAAAACTGAGTAGGGTTTACAAAGATTGACACTACAACAAATTTACACTCTGCTCTTGCTTTTTTGATAAGAGAAATGTGACCATCATGAAGTGCTCCCATGGTTGGAACAAAACCAATATTCTCATTCTGCTCTTTTAGATACTCTTTTAACTCTAGAACTTTTGAAATAATCCTCATTTTAAGCCTCTATTTTATATAATCGCATTATAACGAATATAAGGTATTTTATGGATAATTATGAATATACAGAGCTCTTAAAAAATATAACCATTAAAATGCAAAATATTACTGGTGTTGTAGAGCCCCAAAAAATCAAAACTAGGCTTCAAGAGATTGAAGAGCTTGAGAGTGATCAGGATTTTTGGAATGATGCCACATATGCTGCAAAAATACAAAAAGAAAAAACGCAACTTCAAAGAAAGTTAGATAAATATGAAATAGCTTCAGATGCAGTAACGGATGCTTTTGAGCTTTACGAGATGGCAAAAGAGGAGAATGATGAAGAGTCATTAAACCTCTTGTACGGTGATGCTCCAAAACTAGAGGAACAGATTAGGGATATGGAGATAGAAGTTCTTCTAAGTGGGGAGAGTGATGCAAACAACGCCATTCTTTCTATCCACCCAGGTGCTGGTGGAACAGAGAGTCAAGACTGGGCGGAGATGCTTCTTAGAATGTATAAACGTTGGGCTGAACGTAGAGGATTCAGTGTCGAGGTACTTGACTATCAGTCTGGAGAGGAAGCGGGAATAAAAGATGTATCGATCATCATAAAAGGTGAAAATGCCTACGGATACCTCAAGGTAGAAAATGGTATACATAGACTTGTTCGAATATCTCCATTTGACTCAAATTCTAAACGCCATACTTCATTCTCATCCGTTATGGTCTCTCCCGAGATTGACGATGACATTAATATTGTCATAGAAGATAAGGATCTTCGCATTGATACTTACCGTGCAAGTGGAGCAGGTGGCCAACATGTCAATAAAACAGAATCGGCTATACGACTAACGCATATAGAGAGTGGCGTAATAGTGCAATGCCAAAACGATAGAAGTCAGCATAAAAATAAAGCAACGGCCATGAAAATGTTAAAGTCGCGTTTATATGAGCTAGAGTTAGAAGCTCAAAAGGCTGAAAAGGATGGTATATCTAAAAGTGAGATAGGTTGGGGACATCAAATACGTTCCTATGTCATGCAACCTTATCAGCAAGTAAAAGATACTCGTTCAAACGAAGCACTCTCAAATATCTCTGCTATTTTAGATGGAGATATAGATAAAATGATAGAGGGAGTTCTAATAGCACAAAATCGCTCTTAGATTATGGCAAGATTACATTATGAATTTACTTAAAGAATTTTCCTTAGAAGACAAATGTTCCTACTTGGACAATAAACAGCAGACTACACACTATAAAGTCATAAATGATTGCTCATTAGAGAGCTGTCAAGATTTAGTAGAGAGAGGTTATAGAAGATTTGGTAAGATGTACTTTAGACCCATTTGTGCTACATGCAATGAGTGCCAGAGCATTAAAATTGATGTACTTAACTATAACTTTTCAAAATCAGCTAGGCGAATTCTAAAAAAAGCCTCTCATATAAACACCTATATTCAACGTCCAACAGTTTCTCAAGAACACTTAAAAGTTTTTGATAGATACCATTTGCATATGAGTGAGAAAAAAGATTGGGAGTATAATAAAACAACTCCTGAACACTACTATCACTCATTTGTATTAGGCCATGAAGATTTTGGATATGAAGTATTATACTATGATGACAATAGACTTATTGGTGTAGATTTAATCGACATATTAGAAGATGGCATCTCATCAATATATTTTTACTATGACCCAGAGTATGCATATTTATCTTTAGGAAAGTATTCACTATACAATCAAATAAAATTAGCTAAACAAGAGAATAAAAAGTGGATTTATTTAGGTTATTATGTAGAGGGTTGTCCATCTCTGTCATATAAGGCTGAATATAAACCTTATAAAACTCTTCAAGGCAGACCTAATCAGTATGAGGAATATAAATGGATTTAACGAACTAACTCTAATTTTTGATCTTCTCTAATCTTCATTTTTTTGCGACTTAGTTCCAGTTCTAACTCACGTTCTAATCTCTCTTGGGCAGCTCTATCATTCTCACGTATACGTTTTATTTTTGCAGCTTCTCTCTGTTTTTTTGTTTTATATCTTTTTTGTTCTGCTTCTTTTTTTGCTTTTAACTTCGCATCTTCATCTAAAAATTCTTGAATAACACCTTCAATATTTATATCTTCCGAATGAAGAAAATAATAATCAATTATCTCTTGCTTTCTTGATTGTGTATCGATAAGTCCACTATTTATTAGTTGGGCAAATAGAGTGCTATCTTGATTTTTAACTGCATTATCATATGAAGTCACTGCACTTCTCATAAAATAATCATTTCTTTTAGATAGCTCTCTGAGTTTATTGAGGTACTCTTTATTAGAATTTTTTGACTTTCCAGACTCTATTTCAAAGCCTATCTTCTTGGTTTTTTTGACATCCTTTACATATGCTTTGATATCTTTAATATAAACTTTATAATATTTAATTTTCTTAAGAGAATCTATCTTTTGTACATTATCATAGATAACATCACCAAGAGCGGAGTAAGGCTTTGGATTTTGGGCATTTAAAAGTGTCACAAGTATTGTAAGAATTATTATTTTATACATATCTAACCTAAATTTTTTTGTATTATAGCAGTATTTGTGTAGTTATTGAGGAGAGAGGGAGGTATTTCCAAATGGAAACACCTTTAAAAAGTAGAAATTACCCGTTACGTTTTTTCTGAATCTCTTCAGAAACAGCTTTTGGAACTTCAGCATAGTGATCAAATTCCATAGAGTATGTAGCACGTCCTTGAGTAGCTGAACGAAGGTCAGTAGAATAACCAAACATCTCAGATAATGGTACATGAGCATCAACTATCTTACTTCCAGCTCTATCACCCATTGAATTAACTTGTCCACGACGTCTGTTAAGGTCACCGATAACATCACCCATATTCTCTTCTGGAGTTTCAACTTCAACTTTCATCATTGGCTCTAAGATTGAAGGTTTTGCTTTACGACAAGCTTCTTTGAATCCCATTGAAGCAGCAAGTTTAAACGCCATCTCATTTGAATCCACATCATGGTAAGAACCATCATATAGTGTAACATCAACATCTTCCATTGGATATCCAGCAAGAACACCTGCTTGCATAGCTTCTTCACAACCTTTAGAAACAGCAGGAATATACTCTTTTGGAACACTTCCACCCTTAATCTCATTATGGAAAACATAACCAGTATCAGGCTCACCTGGCTTAACAGTAAGGTAAACATGACCAAACTGACCACGACCACCTGATTGTTTCGCATATTTGTACTCTTGTTGTACTTCTTCTTTAATAGACTCACGGTAAGAAACTTGTGGTGCACCAACTTCAGCATCAACAGAGAACTCACGCTTCATTCTATCTACAAGAATTTCAAGGTGTAACTCACCCATTCCAGAAATAATAGTCTGACCAGTCTCCTCATCAGTGTTAACACGGAAAGATGGATCTTCAGCAGCAAGTTTACCTAGTGCAATACCCATTTTTTCTTGGTCAGCTTTAGTTTTTGGCTCAACTGCAACAGAGATAACTGGAGCTGGGAAGTCCATTCTCTCAAGAACAACTTTTTCCTCACCTTGACATAAAGTATCACCAGTAGTTGTAGATTTAAGACCAACAACAGCACCGATTTCACCAGCATAAATCTCTTTAACTTCTTCACGTTTAATAGCGTGCATCTTAACGATACGCCCAATTCTCTCTTTTTTATCTTTAGTAGAGTTATGAACAAATGAACCTGATTCTAATGAACCACGGTAAACACGGATAAATGTAAGAACACCAACAAATGGGTCAGTCATAATTTTAAATGCAAGTGCAGCGAAATCACCATCATCAGTTGATGGAACAGCAACATGAGCTTCTTCATCATCCATCAAAGTACCCTCAATTGGAGCAGCTTCAACTGGAGAAGGTAAGTATGCAACAACAGCGTCAAGTAACGTTTGAACACCTTTGTTTTTAAATGCAGTACCTGGAGTCATTGGAACAACAGCCATACCAAGTGTAGCAGCTTTAATTGCAGCTTTTACTTCATCTTCAGTAAATTCTCCACCATCTAAGAATTTTTCTGCAAAGTCGTCATTACCTTCAACTTCTGCAAGAGTCTCCATCATCTTTTCTCTGTACTCTTCAGCTTTTTCTTGTAAAGACTCACGGATCTCTTGAACATGGTAATTAGAACCCATTGCAGCATCTTGATCCCAAACAATCTCTTTCATAGTAACTAAATCAACAACACCTTCAAAATCAGCTTCTGCACCAATAGGAAGTTGAATAGGAAGTGGATTACCCTTAAGACGCTCACGAATTTGGTTTTCAACTTCATAGAAATCTGCACCTGTTCTATCCATTTTGTTAACAAAAACGATTGAAGGAACTTTATAACGGTTACGTTGTCTCCAAACAGTTTCTGATTGTGGTTGAACACCACCAACAGCACAGAATACTGAAACAGCACCATCAAGTACACGCATAGAACGCTCAACTTCAATAGTAAAGTCAACGTGTCCCGGAGTATCTATAATATTAATCTGCTTTCCAGCCCACTCACAAGTAGTTGCAGCAGAAGTAATTGTAATACCACGCTCTTGCTCTTGTTCCATCCAGTCCATAGTAGCAGCACCATCATGAACCTCACCGATTTTATGTTCAACACCAGTGTAGAATAAAATTCTCTCCGTTGTTGTAGTTTTACCTGCATCGATATGTGCAGCAATACCGATATTTCTTACATCATTTAATTTGTGACTTCTTGCCATGTTTTGTACCTTGTTAATTAGTTGAGAGATAACCTCTTTTATAAATAAACTATATTTACTTATAAAAGAGGTCGATTAAAGACACTCTAACCATAAAAGATTAGAGTGATCTAAGTTTATTATTGAATGATTACCAACGATAATGAGCAAATGCTTTATTAGCTTCTGCCATTTTATAAGTATCTTCTTTTTTCTTAAATGCAGAACCTTTATCAGTTGCTGCATCCATGAACTCATTAGCTAATCTCTCAGCCATAGTTCTCTCATTTCTCTTACGAGCTGCGTCAATTAACCATCTAAGTGCTAAAGACTGTTGACGTACTGGGCGTACTTCTACTGGAACTTGATAAGTAGCACCACCAACACGGCGACTTTTTACTTCAATAATTGGTTTAACATTTTCAATAGCTTCATTAAACGTATCGATACCAGTTTTTTCACCACGTGAGCTAATGATATCCATTGCACTGTAAATGATTTTCTCTGCTATAGATTTTTTACCGTCTAGCATTACTTTATTTATAAATTTCGTCAATGTTTTGCTTCCATAAACTGGATCTGGCATAACTGGACGAGTCGGAGCTTTTCTTCTTCTCATATTTGAGTTTCCTTCTTCTTCAATTTTTTCAAATTTACTCAAAATTAATCACTAAAGATTAATCCTGTAGCTATTGAATATTTATATTAAAAAAACAGTATTAAACTATTTTTTTGGACGTTTTGTTCCGTATTTAGAACGAGCAACCATACGGTTAGCAACACCAGCAGTATCAAGAGCACCACGAACGATATGGTATTTAACACCAGGTAAATCTTTAATACGACCACCACGTACAAGTACGATTGAGTGTTCTTGAAGATTATGACCTTCACCACCGATATATGAGATTACCTCAAAACCAGATGTTAATCTAACTTTTGCAACTTTTCTTAAAGCCGAGTTAGGTTTTTTTGGTGTAGTCGTATAAACACGAGTACATACACCACGACGCTGTGGACATGAAACAAGAGCTGGTGATTTTGATTTCTTAATCACACGTTTACGCTCATTACGAATCAGTTGATTGATTGTAGGCATACAATTCCTTTTTACTTAATTTTCCAGTAGAATTTAATTCTTTACATTTTGTAGAGAATTATAGACACGAGATAATACATAAATTGCAATTAAAGTTAGCTTATTTTAAGTATGAATTAATAATAATATAGGAATGTGAGAATATATAGAAGCACTAAAGTGGTAACATTAGTCTGAAAAATACTTTAGTTTGTATAGAGTTAAGATTTAATATACAAGCAAAAAGCTTGTATATTATCTAAATTATTACTAACTAATCTTCAGTAGCAGCGAACATAACATTTTGATCTTTATAAATACCTGTTCCTACTGGAATAGTACGACCGATAATTACATTCTCTTTTAAGTTGTTAAGATCATCAACTTTAGCTGATACTGCAGCTTCTGTTAGAACTTTAGTTGTATCTTGGAAAGATGCAGCTGAGATAATACTATCAGCAGATACAGCAGCTCTTGTGATACCAACAAGGAAAGGCTCAGCAATCGCAGGACGACCACCAAGACGAATGATTTTTTCATTCTCAGCAGCAAATTTTGCTTTAGAGATTAAATCTCCCTCTATAAACTTAGTATCTCCAGACTTAACAATTTTGATCTGACGTAACATTTGAGTAAAGATAACTTCAATATGCTTATCAGCAATATTAACACCTTGAGAACGGTAAACTTGTTGAACTTCAGATACTAGGTAGTTATAAAGTGCTTTAACACCCATAATACGAAGTAACTCATGTGAAGATAAAATACCTGTAGTTAAACGCTCACCTGCATGTACAAAATCTCCCGGGCTAACAACTGGCTCATGTGATTTATCAACAAAGTACTCTTTGATAATTCCATTTTCAGTGTTACTTACTATTACTCTTACTTTACCACGAAGCATTTTACCAAAACTTACAACACCATCTATCTCAGAGATAAGTGCCGTTGCTTTTGGACGACGACCTTCAAAAAGTTCAGATACACGAGGAAGACCCCCAGTAATATCTGATGATTTTTGAAGTGCTTTTGGTGTTTTAGCAATAATATCTGCCACTTTAACAGTTGCACCATCACTAACAAATATAGATGACTTAGGCTCAATTGCATAACGAAGTAGTTCACCATCTTCTGTTGCAAGAACGATTGTTGGCTTGTACTCAGATGAAATATGATCATTAACCATAAGACGAGTTTTACCAGTAAGTTCATCTAACTGCTCTGTTGCTGTTGTACCAGCTATAATATCTTCATAACTAACAACACCATTTGCTTCAGAAATAATAGGGTTAGAGTATGGATCCCACTCAGCAATAACAACAGACTCATCAGATGAAGGTTTAGCTATCATACTTGTAGCATCAACACTTTCATTATCATCTGCAACTATTACAGATCCACGAGCGATATAGTGACGTACAGCTTCACGGTTATTTGCATCTACTACAGTTGCAAAAAGACCTTTTTCAACTACTTCATATCCAGCTTTAACGCCATCAAATCTCTCAAGGTAATCACCTTTAAGTAAGAAATACTTAACAGTACCCTCTTCAGTAGAAAGAATCTTCTGTGTTACAGGAGCTCCATTATCAACTAACAGTTCAGATGCATAAGGGATACGTGATGGAACATTCCAGCCATCTTTAATTGTCTCAACAATTGATTCATCTTCTTCTACTGTACTTCCAGTCTCATATGGGAAGTAGTATTTACCTTCAATCTGTCCACTTACACCCGCAAGTTCATTTGGCTTAGCAATCTCATTCTTACGTAGTACATAACGTACTGTATCTTTTTTACCTACTACACTTATAAGTACTTCATCGTGAATAGTTTGTATTTCTACTTTACCTGCAAATGGCGCTTTAATTTTAGGTTCAACTAAAAGAATAGCAGCATTTCTTCTATTAGCAACGATATTTTTCCCATCTTTAGATGCATAAGTTTTAAGGTTATAGTAACGAATAAAACCTTCACGAGTTGCTATAACTTGTCTCTCTTGAGCAGTTGAAGATGCAGTTCCACCAACGTGGAAAGTACGTAGCGTAAGCTGAGTACCTGGCTCACCAATTGACTGAGCAGCAACAATACCAACAGCTTCACCTGTTCTTACAATATGACCAGTTGCAAGATTCACACCATAACAAAGTGCACAGATTCCAGCTTCACTTTTACAAGTAGTTGGCGTTCTAATGTGTGCTGTTTTAATACCTGCTTCAGATATAACTTTAGCACTTACTTCATCAAGAAGAGTACCCTCAGCGTACAGAATCTCATTTGAGATAGGATCGATCACGTCATCAGCTAAAACACGACCATTAAGTCTATCTTCTAAAGACTCAATTAGTGTATTTTGATCAGATATATCTGAAATCTCAATACCTTCGTGTGTATGACAATCATGCTCAACAACTTTAACATTTTGTGCAACATCAACAAGTTTACGAGTAAGGTAACCCGCATTTGCTGTTTTAAGTGCTGTATCGGCAAGACCCTTACGAGCACCGTGAGTTGAAATGAAGTACTCAATTACATTAAGTCCCTCTTTAAAGTTTGAGATAATTGGCGTTTCAATAATATCACCTGAAGGTTTAGCCATTAGACCACGCATACCGGCAAGTTGACGGATCTGTGCAGCAGAACCACGAGCACCAGAGTCAGCCATCATATGAATAGAGTTAAATCCATCTTTATCATTTTGAACAAGATCCATCATTTCAGAAGCAAGTGTATTATTTGTATCTGTCCAAACATCAATAATTTTATTGTAACGTTCTTGTTCAGTTAAAAGACCAGCTTCAAACTGCTTTTGAATCTCAATAACTCTTGCTTTAGACTCAGCAATTTTACCAGCTTTCATCTCAGGTATACGAATATCATCAGCAGAGATAGAAACTCCAGACTCTGTTGCATGCTTGAAACCTAAATCTTTAAGTTTATCAAGAAAACCTGCAGTAATACCAATACCACCGTGTTTTTGAACGTAATCAACTACTTCATTGATATACTTTTTCTTCATTACTCTATTCCAAAGTTCTGAAGGTACAAAATCTGGAAGAATTGCTTTAATAAGTAAACGCCCAGCAGTAGTATGAATAATACGACCATCAACGCGTGTTCTTACTTTTGCATGTAAGTCAAGAGCATCATGTTCAAGTGCAATTCTAATCTCATCTACATTTGCAAATAGTTTGTTAGAACCTTTAACATTATTTTTCTCTAGTGATACATAGTAAATACCAAGTACCATATCCTGTGATGGTGTAGCGATTGCCTTACCAGATGCAGGAAGCATAATATTCATAGATGCAAGCATAAGTACTTTACACTCTGCAATAGCTGCAGAAGATAAAGGAACGTGAACTGCCATTTGATCCCCATCGAAATCGGCATTAAATGCAGCACAAACTAATGGGTGAAGCTGAATAGCCTTACCATCAATTAGCTTAGGGTGAAACGCTTGAATTGAAAGCTTATGAAGAGTTGGCGCACGGTTAAGCATAATTGGATAACCATCAACAATCTCTGCAAGACACTCCCATACTTCATTAGTTTTTTCTTCGATCATCTTCTTAGCAGCTTTAACAGTTGTCGCATAACCTTTATCTTCTAGTTTTGCAATCAAGTGTGGCTTAAATAGCTCAAGAGCCATTTTCTTAGGTAGTCCACACTCATCCATAGCTAAAGATGGCCCAACAACAATTACAGAACGACCAGAAAAGTCAACACGTTTTCCAAGAAGATTCTGACGGAAACGCCCTTGCTTACCTTTAATGATTTCACTTAATGATTTAAGTGGGCGTTTGTTAGCACCTTTAACTGCATTTGCACGACGACCATTATCAAATAGTGCATCAACTGACTCTTGCAACATACGTTTTTCATTACGTACAATAATCTCTGGAGCTTCTAGTTCAACTAAACGCTTCAAACGCTGGTTACGGTTAATAACACGGCGATACAGGTCATTTACATCTGAAACAGCAAATTTACCACCATCAAGTGATACAAGTGGACGTAAATCTGGTGGAAGAACTGGCAATACAGTCAACATCATCCATGCAGGATTATTTCCACTATTTAAAAATGACTCAATAACTTTAAGACGTTTGTTAATAGTTTTCTTTTTAGCTTCAGATTTTGTTTGTGTTATTGCTTCTTTAAGATTTGTAAATAGATCTACTAAATCAATTGAGTCAAGTAAGTCACGAATAACCTCTCCACCCATACGAGCTTTAAATCCTAACTCACCAAAACGCTGAACTAGAGTTCTGTACTGTTCTTCGTTTAAAACGTCATACTGAAGAACAGGAGTTTTTGCTTCTGCGTCATAGTAAGATTCTCCACCTGATTCAACGATGTAAGCTTCATAATAAAGTACACGCTCAAGGTCTTTCATCTTGATACCTAAAAGAGTACCAATACGAGATGGTAAAGAAGATACATACCAGATGTGTGCAACAGGAGTTACAAGTTCAATGTGACCCATACGAGTACGACGAACTTTAGTAGATGTTACTTCAACACCACATTTTTCACATACAACACCTTTATAACGCATCTTTTTATATTTACCACAAAGACACTCGTAATCTCTTACAGGTCCAAATATTTTTGCACAAAAAAGTCCATCACGCTCAGGTTTGAGTGTACGGTAGTTAATAGTTTCAGGCTTTTTTACTTCACCATTACTCCATGACATTACCTTTTCAGGTGATGCTAAACGGAATTGTAGTTGTTTAATATCTTTTGGTCTATTTTCTTCGGTTACTTCTACTGGTACTAATTTACTCATCGTCTTCCACCTCGTCCATAATCTCAACATCAAGAGCAAGTGCTTGAAGTTCTTTTGTTAAAACAAATAGTGTTTCAGGAATACCTGAAGCTGGTACTAACTCGCCTTTAGTAAGTGCTTTATATGCACGTACACGGCCATCTACATCATCAGACTTAATAGTCAACATCTCTTTAAGTACAGCAGATGCACCATAAGCTTCAAGAGCCCAAACTTCCATCTCTCCAAATCTTTGGCCACCAAATAGTGCTTTACCACCAACCGGCTGTTGCGTTACTAGAGAGTAAGGTCCAGTTGAACGAGCATGAATTTTCTCATCAACTAAGTGATGTAGTTTAAGAACATACATATATCCAACATTAACACGCTCTTTTATTTTAGCCCCAGTTTTACCATCATAAAGTACGACTTTACCATCAGTATCCATATTCGCTAATTTGTAGAGTTTTTCAAATTCGACGGCATTTACACCTTCAAAAATTGGTGTTGCAAAACGAACTCCACCTTTTGCCCAGTCTCTAGCATACTTTAAGAATTCATCATCACTCATCGCACCAATTACTTTTACTGCATTCATCATTCCTGCAACATCAGCTATTTCGATCATTTTAGAACGCATATTATCAATGTAATCTTTTTGTTTAGTCTCAAACTGCTCTTGTATCTGGTTTCCAAGCTCACGCCCAGCCATACCAAGGTGCATCTCTAAGATCTGTCCAATATTCATACGTGAAGGTACACCAAGTGGATTAAGACATACATCAACTGAACGTCCATCTTCCATATATGGCATATCAACTTCAGGAACTATAATAGATACAATACCTTTATTTCCGTGACGTCCAGCCATTTTATCACCAACTTTAAGTTGGCGTTTTGTAGCTACATAAATCTTTACATATTTAACAACACCATTTGGAAGGATGTCATCTTTTTCTAATATAGTAAGTTTTTCTTCATGCTCATCTCTAAATACACGCTTTTGTTTTTGAAAATGGTTTTTAGTCTTAGTATACTCATTTTGAATATTTTCTGAGAATGATTTAACAATGGCATTCATAGCAAAACGATTTACTTCTGCAAGATCTTCACCATTAATAGTATCTCCAGCCTTATACTCTGTTTCACCTATTTTAATATCAGAAGATAGTGGTTCACGAGTAAGAAGTTTTGTAACTCTTAACATCTCTTCTTTATCTATCATAAGAAGTCTATCATAGTGTTCACGCTCTAAGTAATCTCTCTCTTCTTTTTCTAACGCAAGAGCACAAGGGTCTTTGTCATAACCTTTTTTAGTAAATACTTTAATATCAACGATTACTCCTTCCATAGATGGGGGACAATAGAGTGATTTATTTACTACATGACCAGCTTTTTCACCAAATATAGCACGAAGGAGACGCTCTTCTGGAGTTGGTTTAACTTCACCCTTAGGAGAAACTTTACCAACTAAAATCATACCACCTCTAACATTAGTACCAATTTTAACAATACCAGACTCATCTAAATGAGCTAGCTCGTCATCTCTAACATTTGGAATATCACGAGTAATCTCTTCAACGCCATGCTTAAGTTCACGAGCTTCAACTTCTTTTTCATAAATGTGAACAGAAGTAAATTGATCTTTACGAATCATACGCTCAGAGATAACGATAGCATCCTCAAAGTTATAACCATTCCATGGCATAAACGCAACCATAGCGTTAACACCAAGTGCTAACTCACCTTGATCCATGTTTGGACCATCAGCAATAATTTGTCCTTTACTAACAATGTCACCAACATTAACTATTGGTTTTTGAGTAAACGAAGTATTTTGATTCGTTCTAAGGTTTTTCTGTAATGGATAATAATCAATATAGATTTCTCCATCTTCTTCACCCATTACATATATGTGTTTACCATCAACTTTTTCTATCTTCCCGCCACGATTTGCTTTTACACATTCCCATGAGTCACGAGCAACAAGTTTTTCAACTCCTGTTCCAACCATTGGAGAATTTACACGTAAAAGTGGAACCGCTTGACGCTGCATATTTGATCCCATAAGCGCACGATTGGCATCATCATGCTCAAGGAAAGGAATAAGAGAAGCTGCAACACCAACAACCATATGTGATGAAAGGTCTGCATATTCACACTCTGAAGGATCACGTAAAAGTATCTCTCCATCTTGTCTAACAGCAATAAGGTCATCAATAAACTGATTATTTTCATCTACTTTATTAGAAGCAGCTGCAATTTTTACACCCTCTTCTTGAGTAGCAGTTAAATAAATAACTTCAGAAGTGATCTTTCCATCTTTCATTACTTTGTATGGTGCTTCAATAAATCCATGCTCATTTACTTTTGAGTAAGTTGCAAGAGTATTGATAAGACCAATATTTTGACCCTCTGGAGTCTCAATTGGACAGATTCTACCATAGTGAGTAGGGTGAACGTCACGTACTTCAAAGCCGGCTCTCTCTTTAACAAGACCACCTTCACCAAGCGCAGACAAACGACGTTTATGCGTTACTTCAGAGAGTGGATTTGTTTGATCCATAAACTGAGAAAGTTGACCACCTGAAAAGAATTCCATAATAGTAGAAGTAATCATTTTAGAATTGATTAAATCATGTGGCATAAGTTCTTGCATTGGACCACTCATAGTTGAGAGTTTGTCACGAATAGCTTTTTGCATTTTAACAAGACCATTATGTAACTCATTACCTAAAAGCTCACCAATAGAACGGATACGACGGTTACCTAAGTGATCTCTATCATCAATATGACCTTGACCATTTTTAACTTTAATAACATACTTAACTGACTCAATAACATCTTGATGCGTTAACACTGTTACATATTCAGGAATATTAAGTCCTAATTTATGGTTCATTTTCATACGACCAACGCGAGTTAAATCATATCTCTCTGGATCAAAGAAAAGTTGATTTACAAATATACGTGCTGCTTCTTTAGTAACTGGCTCACCTGGACGCATTACTTTATAAATACGAATAGCAGCTAAATCATTCTCATCTTCTATCTCTTCTGTTTGCTTAAGAAGTTTAAGTGAATCTGCATCAGCGTTAAATGCATTAATAACTGATCTATCTACGCCTTCAGCTAAATCATTTGCAATTTTAAACTCAGTTACACCTATTTCAGCTAACTTTTTAAGTTTAGTTTCATCAATACGAGTCATCGCATCAAAAAGAACTTCACCTGTCTCCGGGTCAATAATAGCTTCAGCAAGATATCTATCTAAAAGAATCTCTAAAGGGTATTGAACAGTTGCAAGACCATCTTCTACTAACTTTTGAGATTTTTTCACTGATAATCTTTTTCCAGCTGCAACAATAATTTTTCCGTCTAAGTCAACTAAATCGTAAGAGATTCTTACAGCATAATCTTTGGGATTAAACGCAATAGTGAAATTATTATCATGTATGCTAATAGTTTGTATTGGATAAAAAAGTTTTAATATATCTTGTTTTGAGTAGCCTAAAGCACGGAACATAATAGTAATAGGCACTTTACGGCGTTTGTTAATTCTCATATAAAGAATATCTTTTGGATCATACTCAAAATATAACCATGAACCGCGATCTGGAATAATTTGACCAGTATAGATAAGCTTGTTACCAGCAGTTGTAGACTCTTCCTCTTTAAAAATAACACCTGGAGAACGGTGAAGTTGATTTACAACAACACGCTCAACGCCGTTAATAATGAAAGAAGTTCTATCAGTCATAAGAGGGATATCACGAACAAATATACTTTGCTCTTTTATATCTTTAACACCAAGTTTTTCTTTAGTGTTTTCATCTCTATCCCATAGGACAAGGCGAGTTTTCATTCTAAGACTAACTGCATAAGTAAGTCCACGTTCCATACATTCACGTACAGTATATTTAGGGTTAGCTACTTCACTACCTATATACTCTACTGTTAATCTATTTTGTGAATCATGAATAGGAAAGGCAGATTGAAATACATTTTCAATTCCACTAAGTGATCTGTCCTTAGCATCTATCATTAAAAATTTATCATATGAACTTTGTTGTAGTTGTAATAAGTTTGGTACTTCAATTTCTTGAGGTGTTTTAGAGAAATCTACACGAAGACGGTTTCCGGAATATAAAGTGTTTAACATAGGCTACCTCGTAAGTTGTTAATTAGGGGCTTAACTTTGATTTGTTAAGCTATCATATCTAGACGTCTCTAGATAGATTTGTGAGCTCATAATGAGTCTCGAATTTTACAGTGCTTATAAACGACATAAGGGCACTTTTACAAAAGGACAAACATCCCGTTGTAAAAGCGCCCAAAAATTGAGGGCTCAAGGCCCTCATGATAAGTATTTAAATAATTACTTAACTTCTACTACTGCACCAGCTTCTTCTAAAGCAGCTTTAGCTTCATCAGCAGTATCTTTATCTACACCCTCTTTGATTGTAGATGGTAAAGCTTCACAAGCTTCTTTAGCTTCTTTAAGTCCTAAACCAGTAAGAGCACGAACAGCTTTAATAACACCAATTTTCTTAGCGCCAACGTCAGTAAGTACTACATCAAATTCAGTTTTTTCTTCAGCAGCAGCTCCACCAGCAGCAGCACCACCAGCAACCGCTACAGGTTGAGCAGATACACCAAATTTTTCTTCAAATTCTTTTACAAGCTCAGAAAGCTCAAGAACAGATAAACCAGAGATAAATTCTAATACGTCTTCTTTAGTTACAGCCATAGTAACTCCTTTTTTTATTGTTTTTTTATTGTTGTGACATTAGTCACATGAAAGAGTGAAGACTATGCTTCCTCTTCTTTTTTCTTTCTAAGAGCATCGATTCCAACAGCCATATTTGTGATTGGAGCCATCCAAGTAGCAGCAAGCATACCAAGAAGTTCTTCACGACCAGGAAGTTTAGCGAATGCTTCGATTTTAGTCACGTCTGCAGGTTCTTTATCTAAATAACCAGCTTTGATAACAAATTTATCATTGCTTTTAGCGAAATCAGCAGCAATTTTTGCAGCATTAATAACATCATCAGACCAAATAAAAATATTTGTATCTTTAATGTCTACACCACTCATCTCTGCGTTATTCAATGCAATTGTTGCTAAGGTATTTTTAACAACCTGAACACTTGTATCTTTAGCACGAGCAGCTTTACGTAATACTTCAAGTTCACTTACAGTTAAACCTTTGTAGTCACATATAACAACTGCCGTCGTATTAGCAAATGAAGTAGTTAACTCGTTAATTACTTCAGCTTTTTTTGACTTTAACATATATATTTCTCCTTTCCAGACATAACTTCAAGAGGGGCGAGAAAGGCTCGATTAAGCTAACTACCAACACGGTAGATACCCCCAACTATCTTTAGTCCAAGTAATTTCAGATTTTCAAAATAAAAATCTTTACTTTAAAATACTAATATTTCAAAGTAAAGACTTAAACACCCAAAGGTGTTTTAAGTTTTTACTTAATGTCTGCTAACTCTACTAAATCAAGTTTAATAGCAGGGCTCATAGTTAAACTAAGAACAGCATTTTTAATATAGCGACCTTTTGCAGAAGCTGGTTTTTGCTTATTTATTGCAACAACAAATGAGTTTAAGTTTTCAGCAATTTGATCAGCACCAAAACTTGCTTTACCAATACCTGCATGAATGTTACCTTTTTTGTCAACTCTAAAGTTAACTTGGCCACCCTTAACATTTTTAACAGCTGTTGCAACATCAGGAGTTACAGTACCTGTCTTAGGATTTGGCATCATACCTTTTGGACCTAAAATACGACCAATTTGACCAACAAGTCCCATACAATCTGGTGCAGCAACAACTACATCAAAATTAAATACACCTGCTTTGATATCTGCAACTAAATCATCAGTTCCAACTATATCAGCACCAGCAGCTTTAGCTTCATCAGCCTTAGCACCCTTTGCAAATACTGCAACACGAACTGTTTTACCAGTTCCATGAGGAAGTACTATTGCACCACGAACCATCTGGTCAGCATGACGTGGATCTACATTTAAATTCATAGCAATTTCAACAGTTTCGTCAAATTTTGCACTAGTTAAATCTTTAACAGTTGCAGACGCGTCTACTACTGAATAAGATTTTGTATTATCAATTTTTTCTACTAATTGTTTGTATCTTTTACTCATAACAAATCTCCATATTAATTCTGCCACATAGTTTTAAATCACTGTGGTCGATGATTTTTATTTGTAGATTAGTCTACTATTTCAATACCAATTGAACGAGCTGAACCAGCTAAAGTATTAGCTGCCATTTCATTATCATCAGTGTTTAAATCTTCTATTTTTTGAGCAACAACTTCCATTAATTGAGCACGAGTAAGCTTTCCAACTTTGTTTTTAAGTGGATTGTCTGTACCTTTTTTCAATCCAGCTGCTTTCATAAGAAGTGCAGATGCTGGTGGTTGCTTTGTGATAAATGAAAAACTTCTATCAGAATAAACAGTAATAACAACAGGTACTTTAAATCCCATCTTGTCTTTTGTTTTTTCGTTAAATGCTTTACAGAATTCCATGATGTTAACACCACGTTGTCCTAGTGCTGGTCCTACTGGTGGAGCTGGGTTAGCTTTACCAGCTTCAATTTGTAGCTTGATATAATCCATGACTTTTTTTGCCATTTTATTTCCTTTTTATGAATTTAAATTATTTTTTCGACTTGAGTATACGAGATATCAACCGGAGTTGCACGTCCAAAAATCGAAACATTAAGTTTTAGAGTACCATGTTCTAAATCATACTCATCAACAGTTCCTGTAAAGTTTGCAAATGGACCATCTATAATTCGAACAGTTTCACCATTATCAAAAAATACTTTTGGTTTTGGTGCTGCACGATTATTTACACGATCTAAAATAACATTAATATCATGTTCACTTAATGGTGTAGGAGTATTTCCCTCACCAATGAAGCCAGATACTTTAGGTATTGATTGAATCAAGTGCTGAATTTCTGTATTTAATTCTATTTTAGCAAATACATATCCTGAGTACAAAGAGCGCTCAGTTACCTTTTTTTTACCATCTTTAACTTCAATAACATCTTCAGTTGGAACTATAACTTCTGTTATGAACTCTTGAAGACTCATCTCTTCTATCATGTTAAAGATTGCATCTCTAACAAGTCTATCACTTCCGTAGGTCTGAATGGAGTACCATTGTTGTGCCATGACTTTCTCCTTAACCTAAAATTGATGTCATAATAGAAGACATCATTAAATCTACTAATGCTAAAAATGCAGCAATTACAGAGACTACAATAACTACAGATATATATGCCTGTTTTACTTGACCTTTCGTAGGAAAAATTACCTTATCAAGTTCTAGTCTTGCATTTCTTACATGTTTACCAAAATTCATTATATGCTTCCATTAGTTAAAAGTAACATTTATTATGAATAATCCCAATGCAGGTCTCATTAATAATAAATGTTGTGGCAGGCGTGGAGGGACTCGAACCCCCAGCACCCGGATTTGGAATCCGGTGCTCTACCATTGGAGCTACACGCCTAGATGTAAAAAGCTAGTCAAACTAGCTTTAAAACATTATTATAATTTCATCTCTTTATGAACAGTATGCTCACGACAAAATTTACAATATTTTCTTACTGAAAATTTTTCAGTATGAGTTTTTTTATTTTTTGTTGTGTGATAATTACGTCTAGTACATTTCTCACAACCTAAGTGAATTGCTTCTCTCATTGTTTATTAACCTTTATAAGGATTTTGCTTGCTTCGCCAAAGGCGAATTAAGCAAGAATCTCTGCAACAACACCAGCACCAACAGTTCTTCCACCCTCACGGATAGCGAAATTAGTACCTTTTTCCATTGCAATTGGGTGAATTAACTCAGCTGTAATACTTACGTTATCACCTGGCATAACCATCTCAGTACCTTCTGGTAAAGTGATTGCACCTGTAACATCAGTTGTACGTACATAGAACTGAGGACGGTAACCGTTAAAGAATGGAGTATGACGTCCACCTTCATCTTTACTTAGAACATAGATTTCTGCAGTAAATTTAGTGTGAGGAGTAATTGTACCTGGCTTACAAAGTACTTGACCACGCTCAACATCATCTTTACCAATACCACGGATTAGAATACCACAGTTATCACCAGCAAGTGCTTGCTCCATTTCTTTACGGAACATCTCAACACCAGTTACAGTAGTTTTCTGAGTATCACGGATACCAACGATTTCAACTTCTTCACCAATCTTAACTGTACCACGTTCGATACGACCAGTAACAACTGTTCCACGACCAGAGATAGAGAAAACATCTTCAACAGGCATTAAGAAATCTTTGTCTGTTTCACGAGTTGGCTCAGGAATATACTCATCAACAGTAGCCATAAGTGCTTTGATCTTTTCTGACCACTCACCAAGAGTACCAGTTTTTGCTTCTTCTAGCGCTTTAAGAGCTGAACCAGCTGTGATTGGAGTATCATCACCTGGGAATTCATATGTATCAAGTAGTTCACGGATTTCCATCTCTACTAATTCCATTAGCTCTTCATCATCAACCATATCTTCTTTGTTCATGAATACAACTAGGTAAGGAACACCAACTTGCTTAGAAAGAAGAATGTGCTCACGTGTTTGTGGCATTGGACCATCAGCTGCAGAAACAACTAAAATAGCACCATCCATTTGAGCAGCACCAGTAATCATGTTCTTAACATAATCCGCGTGACCTGGACAGTCAACGTGTGCATAGTGACGATTATCTGTCTCATACTCAACGTGTGAAGTAGCGATAGTAATACCACGCTCTCTTTCTTCTGGTGCATTATCGATTGCATCATAATCCATAAGTGCTGCACCGTTAGTTACTGCCAATACTGCAGTAATCGCTGCTGTTAGTGTTGTTTTACCGTGGTCAACGTGTCCAATAGTACCGATATTTACATGCGGTTTATTACGTTCAAACTTTTCTTTTGCCATAGTGTCCTCCGACTTTAATTGTGAATTGAAATGGAATTATACCCAAAAATCATTCAATTATTGCTTAAATTTACTTAAATAGCTGAAGTGGAGCTCATGATGGGAATCGGACCCACGACCTCTTCCTTACCAAGGAAGTGCTCTACCACTGAGCCACATGAGCAAAGTTGGATAAGTTTTTGTAAGCAATAATTGAATAATTCTTTATTTATAATATTAGTTTTTTTGTGATTAGATTGCTATATAGGTATTTATTATTAAAATAATATATAGTTGTATGAAGTAAGGACGTAATTGTACTTCAGCTTCCAGAAATTTTGTTCAATGGAGCGGGTGAAGGGATTCGAACCCTCGACAGCCTGCTTGGAAGGCAGGAACTCTAGCCACTGAGTTACACCCGCATGTCATTTATGGTGGTGGGAAGAGGAGTCGAACCTCTGAACCCGTAGGGAGCGGATTTACAGTCCGCCGTCGTTGGCCACTTGACTATCCCACCACTATTACATAATTTTTTATGTTTTCTGGTCTAACACTGTTTCTAATATTCAAATTTCAATGGTGCTGACACGAGGATTCGAACCCCGGGCCTGTTGATTACAAATCAACTGCTCTAGCCAACTGAGCTATGTCAGCATCGAAATTGAGTCAGAATTATAGTCTAAAACAGATTTGATGTCAAGCAAATACATTAGAAATTTATAAAATCACCATCTTTAAGTATTTTTGGCTCCCATTTTCCCTTATATTGGTCTATCTCTTCTTTAATCACTTCTAAAAATGATGGTTTAATGTGGTTAATAAATAGTCTTACATCATCTCTTTTGAGTGGTTCTAGCTTTTCAAAAAGAAGCTTAGGTGTTAGATGTTTACTCTCTTTAGCTAAATTATCCATAGCACTAGGAAAAGAGCATTCAACTACTATGGATGTAATCTTATTATCACTTTCAATCTTTTCAATTACATTATCTAAGGAGTAAGTATCTGCGGTAATTAACACCGCTGTATCATCTTTTGTAAATTTATATCCACAACTAGGTACAGTATGATCAGTTTTAAATGCCATTATCTTTTCGCTCTCACCTATCTCATACTCTTTATCAAGTTCTATCGGTGTGTAGGTAACAGCCATCTCATCGGATTTAACAAGTTTTATCTTTGAAAAATCTGGCCAAACTGTATCATTTAAAAAGTCATCCTGTATCGACTTTAAAGTCTCGGGGAGGCCCAGTATATTAAGTGATTTACTTCTGAGGTTAAAATAGTTATCTAAAATATATGCAATATCAACAATATGGTCTAGGTGTGAATGAGTGACCCATATATTTTCAATTTCAACAGATGCCACATCTAAACCATCAAGAAGGTTACCAGCATCTATCACATGATTTCTATTGAGTCTAAAAGAACTTGTCCCATACCCTTTGGATTTAGTTCCATAAGCTCCAAGTATCTCAATCTTTTTCACCTCTACACTTGTTTCATTGACTTCATCAAAAATATCTTTGAACTTATCTCTCACTGCTAAAATTTTATCTAGGTTTTCAAAAAAGAGGTCTATTAACTTCGGATCAAAATGTTTTGCTCTCTCTTCTTTTAAGAGTTTAAAAATTCTCTCATCACTCCAAGCTTTCTTATATACTCTATCGCTTCCCAATGCGTCAAATACATCCGCAAGTGCAGTTATACGACCAAAAATATGAATATCTTCCCCGCTAGTTTGATTTGGATAACCTGTTCCATCCCATTTTTCATGATGCTCATAAGCAACAATCGCAGCAGCTTTAAGAAGTGGTCTCTGAGAATTTTTAATCATGTGATATCCAAGCTCAGCGTGCTTGTTCATAATATGGCGTTCATTCTCATCAAACCTACCTGGCTTTTTTAAAATATTATCAGGGATAGCTATCTTGCCTATATCATGCATTGGGCTTGCTTGCTGCAATAATTCAGAATCTTCAACGCTCATTCCATATGCAAGCGCTAAGAGTCTAGAGTACTCTGCAACGCGTTTAACGTGGTTCCCTGTCTCTTTACTTCGACTCTCACCAATTGAGCCCATAGTAAATACAACTTCCTTTTGCGTCTCTTCGATTTCTAAAGCAAGTTTTGCAGATACAAGTGTTTCAGCGGCATAGGTACTTGCAAGTGTGAGTCTTTCCATATCGCGTTTGTCAAATCTATCAGTTTCACCCAAATGATTTATAACTTGGAATGCTCCTATGATATTTCCATCGTAATCATGCATAGGTATTACCATCATTGATTTAGTTTTATACCCTGTTTTTTGATCTATCTCTTGATTAAAACGGTTATCAGTATAAACATCATCTATAATAATTCTCTCATTAGAAACTATTGAGGTTCCAACTACTCCAGAATCAATTGGTAACTCTATAGCATCCATTCCTTGTGCAACTTTCGTCCATATCTTCGTTCCATCTTCATTAACAACCCAGACAGTACATCTGTCCGCACTTGTTAGGGCTCTACCCATATTAGCTAAGGTAACTATGATTTCATCATAATCTTGGGACGAAGAGACTTCAGCTAAGTACTTAAATACTAACTCTAATATCTCATTGGCAGTTAAACTTCTTACTGGCTGATTCATATTTACTCCATAAGCCTAATTAATTCTATTTAGTTGTCATCTTATGAACACCCCAAGAGTGTCCATCTTTTATTAACTTTAAGAAGTACTCTGATACTCCATCTTCATACTTCTGCACAATTATTTTAAAAAGCTCTTCAGCCTTAGAGAGGTCATTATCTATATAGACTCCAAGTGCTTCATCATACAAGTTCTTAATCTCTTTTGCTTTATCACTAAAAGGCATAAGTTCATACAAAAGTACTGCTTCGTCTTTACCCTTTACCTGAACTGGTTCTATTTTTCTGTATACAAACTCTTTAGTGAGCTTTTCTACTGTAAATTCTGTTATGAGTATATCCACGGAATAGTTTTTTGTCAAACCTTCAACCCTAGAAGCTAAATTCACACCATCCCCAATAACTGTATAGTTAAATCTAGTGTCTGATCCCATATTGCCAACAACCACATTTGCTGTATTTATACCAATGCCAATCCTAATAGCTGGAATACCCTCTAGCTTTAACTCTTCATTTAACTTCTCAAGCCTTAGAATCATCTCTAGTGCACAGATACATGCAGCATCAGCATGATCTTTTACATCAACAGGGGCATTAAAAAATGCCATAACAGCATCTCCTATGTACTTATCTAGCATCCCCTTATTTTCAAGTACAGAGTTAGTCATTGGAGTGAAGTATCTATTTAAAAGTGTAATTAAACTAACTGGATCCATAGATTCGGAAATACTTGTAAATCCTCTAATATCACTAAAGAGTATACTCAGTTCTTTATTTTCTCCACCTAATGCAAGTGCCTCTGGATTTTCTATAAGTTGATCTAATAAATCTCCTGAGAGATAAGATGAAAATGCACCTCTCATAAACTTACCACTTCTTTCTTGAATATTAAACGCTATTGCTTCAACGGCGATAAGACTTAGTATAAGAGAGATAAGAGGATAAAACATATCGATATAGATCATATTTTCAATAAACATATATCTTATATAAGCGTATAAAATCAAATAGATGAATATATTTATCACTGCTCTATATATTATTTTCTTTATAAAAAGCACTAAGATAAATGGTAACAGCACCATAAAAATGACTAAAACCTTTGCATATTCATTATGCTCAACTATCAGATGATTTTCTAAAAGGTTTGATATAAATGTGTAATGTAGAAGTGGTCCAGGAATTGATCCAATTGGTGTACTTACTATATCCCCTGCTCCGACTTCCGTTATTCCCAAAATTGCAATTTTGCCTTTAAAGTACTCTGGTGCGATTTTTCCCGTTGCAAGGTCTAAAAAAGAGATGACATTATATTTATCAATATTATAAAAATTTAACCGGACAAGCCCTTCTTCATTAAGGCTAATAATATTCCCATTTATATCAAGATGAGAATCATCAACTCTTTGTATATCTTTATCAAACTTTAATCTTAATCCTTGAATGGCCAAAGATGGATATAAAAGGTTTTTAAAGTACATAGAAATAGGATACTCGCGAAGTTTATCATCAGCAGCACGAACAGTACTAAAGCTTCCTGAGAGAGTACAAGACTCCATGATTGGCAATATATTTATCTCTGAATAGGGTGCAGATGGAAATCTTGGCTTAGAGTGTTCAGCTATCTGTGTTTGTAGTAAATCTAGTGAAGAGTTACTTAGTACGTCTAACTCTTCATCAGAGATATCTTGTGTTGCGTTATGTCTTAAAAAAAATCCACATACACTATTTTTAAGTGATGCTAATGAATCTGCTAAGATATAGTCTTGTTCACTCGTAGTAGTTTCAGAAAAAATCATATCCATGAGAACAACATCCGCTTCAACTAAAGAGTCTATGCCTTGAGCCAAATACTCACGCTTCCATGGCCAACGTCCAAACTTATTTACACTTGGCTCATCTACTGCGATAAATACAATATCTTTATTTGGTTCTTTATCTTGTAATTTAAAATTTACATCATTAAATGTAAGTGAAAAACTCTCAAATGGTTCTATCTTATAATGCTGAAGGAGTAGTGTTGCAACTACTATGGGAATTAAAACTAAAAGATAGAGAAGTTTTTCTTTCATCTTTTGTCAATCTACTCTGCGTTTATTAAAGATTCAAAATGATCAAACTCTGCATCATCCTCTTTAGTCCATTGATCTTCATGTACTTTTTTATCACTAAAAGAGACTTTATTTCCCTGTTTTAAGTCAAATGCTTTTGTTTTAATAGGTTTGGCATATTTATTTTGATCATTTTTAAACTTCTCAAATTCAGACATCTGATCCTCTAGATAGCTATTAAATTCGGCTTCAACAGATTTTCTGTAAAGTTCAAACTCCTCTTTAATACTTGTAACCCCAATAAGCCCCTCTTTAAGTGTGACTGAGCCATTTTCACTAGCATTAACCACAAAAATAGTTCCTTTAATACCTATAATAGCGAAGGGTGTTTTTACTTTAAGCGTATTTTTTGCATCGCGTGAGGTAATTTTATAATACACTTTTCCTGATGTCTGTTCTGCATTTTTAGCAGATTTAAAATGTACACTTGAACTTGCATCTAAAACTATGCTCGAGCCATCAACGAGAGCTATTACAGCTGATGCTTTTCTTGATGTAGAGATTAAATCTCCCTCTTTTATTTCAAATCCAGAGATAATTTTACTTTTTTTAATCGAATCTGTACTTTTAACCTTTACTATACCACTCACTTTTTGAACACTTCCTACAATTGTACTTGCAATAAGAGATGCACTAAGAGATAAGAATAGGGATATAATGAAAAGTTTCATAATTTGCTCCAAAAAAATATTTACTTATTGTATCATTTATATTGATACAATTCCTTGAAATTATACTCCAAGCAAAAATATAAAAGGTTTTTAAATGTTAAAAATACTATTTTCCCCATCAGAAGGGAAAAATACGGGTGGTAATGAACCATCCAAAGATCTACTTGGCTCTAACGATGCTAGAGCGACCGTCTTACAAACTTACAACGATATCATAATGAGTAAAGATGAAGAGGCGATTAAAAACCTTTTTGGAATAAAAAAATATTCTAGTTGTGAGCCCTATCTTCAAGATGTTTTTTCATCCCCTCTCATGAGTGCTATAGAGCGTTATAGTGGTGTTGCATATGACTATCTAGCATATGAGACTTTGAGTGCTAGTGAGCAAGAGTATCTCAAAAGTAATACTATTATATTTTCAAACCTTTATGGACCTATTTTAGGAGGGGATCCTATAGCTAACTATAAGGTAAAGCAAGGGAACTCCATTGGGAGTATTGTTCCAGAAAAGTTCTATAAAGATAGATTTTCATACCAACTCGATCTATACCTTGGGGATGATGAGATACTTGACTTACGTGCAGGTTACTACGACAAATTTTATAAGGTTAACAAGCCCTATACAACTCTAAAGTTTTTAAAAGATGGCAAAAGTATAAGTCACTGGGCAAAAGCATATAGAGGTAAGGTTTTAAGAGAACTAGCATTACATAATGTAAGTTCGATAGAGGAGTTTACTTCTTTAAAAATTAATGGCTTAAGCTTTTTAGAGACTAAAGTTACAAAAAATAAAACTGAAATAATTTATACTATAGATTAGGCTATAACTACTTTATCTAGTCCTATTCTCTTGAGAGTTATTCACTCTCAAGAGATACTTTACCCTACTTAAATAAAACCCAAAAACTCTCATATCTTTTTATATCACTGACTCTAGTTATAGTGTTATCAACTTCGCTATCATTAAGTGGAGCAAATATCTGCCACTCATTATTTCTTAGAACAAGAATATACTCTAGAGTTTTATTTTGTGCTTTTAATGCTGCTTTAATCTCCTCTGTTGTTTGCTCTTTAGTATTTGACATAAGTATCCATCCTCTTGGGAAAAGATTTGTAAAGTTATTTACTTCTAATGAATCTTCATCAAATGGTAGCTCCACAGTTGTAGCTGCTGTTGTGTGAACAAGTATACCCTCAAGAGGATTTAATGTTAAAAACTTCTGTATAGTAAATGCTGCACTTGAAGTAGCATCTTTATCCCAGTACATCCACTCTCTACCAAACTTCATTACTGTGTCTATGTTTTCATTTGTGCCAAACACAGAATCTAAACTATTTACTTGATCACATCTTTGAAGATACTCGGTTTTTACATCTTCATCACAGAGGGTTTTTGAAGAAGTAAGTGAGAGGTATGTATAACCATTGTTTAATGCTCTTTGTATTTTCGGATTAACTGAGACAGTTTTATATATCTCATCTTTTGCCTCTTTATTTAGCAGTACATAACTTGTAATATCTCCATTAGCTTCTTTAATATACATTTTTTGAGATTTAGAATTAGGGTTAGAAAACTCAAATGGCATTCCATAACTTAAGTACAAGTATGATGTTTCCATATTATCAACTGCTTCTTCAAACTTAATGGTTCTATTTGTATCTGGTGTAGTTTTCGTATGTGTTACCAAACCGTTAATATCAACTATGTAATTATCTTCCATAATAGTGCCTGAGTTAATGGTTAACCTCTCATATCCAACTATGTGTGCAACTCCTGAAGTGTAGTCATTCCATGTTCTAAGGGTATATAAGTCACCACTAAAGCTTGTAGTTGGTATCTCATCAAAAACACCTTCCGATTCACTTGATGTAATGATATGGTATTGTTGATTTTCCACAGTAACTTTAAATTTTTGATTAGCTGAGTTATTTCCTTCATCGGTAACTCTTAGTTCAAACTCTACTATTCCTTCTGCATCAACTCTTGGTTTTATCAGTAAGTATAGTGGCACTTGAGAATAATCTTTAGAGCTTACTAGCCCACTCTTAGAAAGATTTGCATCTAGCACTGTATTTGTGCTTGTAATAAGTTCAAGTTTAAGAGTTCTTTTTTCAATATCATCTATGAAAAACTCTACTTGAAACTCAGGTGAGTTTGTAAGCTTAGATATATCTGCGATAGAAGTGATAGTTGGAGCATTAAAATCTTCATCTTCCACTGCTTCGATATAAATGCTAAAAGTTTTAGAGTCAGTTACTCCATTAGCAGTAGCATTTACTTCTATATTTACTACTCCGTTTGCATTAGCCACTGGCGTTACTACGATAATGTTTCCTACTACATTTAGAGTTACATTTTCATCAGTTGTAGTTGCTGTATAAAAGATACTATCTCCATCTGCATCTGTTGCCTCAAGAGTGATGTTGAAATCCGTAAAGTCTTCACTTGTGTTAATATCTAGTGGTGCGCTAAGAACTGGTGCATCATCAATTGAGCTTACATTAAGTACAAATGTTTGAGTTGCACTAAGAAATCCATCTGTTACATTAACATCTATGTTTACTATTCCAAATGCATTTGGCACTGAAGAGATGGTGAGTGTGTTTGAACTTACTGCTACAGTTGCCACATTTGTATCTGAAGAGCTCGCATTATATATTAGATTATCTACATTAGTTGCATCTTCTGTTACATTTGCATCTATGCTGACTATTTTAACCTCATTTGGTACTGAAGAGGTAATAAGAGTATTTTCATTTACTACTGCACTAGTAACATTTGTATCAGAAGAACTTGCATAATATATGATAGTAACTCCATCTACATCATTTCCATTGAGGGTAATGTTAAAGTCTACAAAGTCTTCACTTACATTTATATCACTTAGTTTATCAAGAGTTGGTGCATCATTGACAGCTGTTACATTAACATCAAAAGTTTGAGTAGAGTTTAGATCTCCATCATTTACATTCATAGTGATTCTAACTATACCATTTGCATTCTCAACTGTTGTTAGGTTAAAGTCTAATAGTACTTCCCCATAAGTAGCAAAACTTAGAAGACCTGACCAGTTTGGATTTACTGTTAATATAGATGTATTGTTTGACTCAACAGTTACATTAAGTTCTTCCCCTTCTACATCTGTAATATTAACCTGGTAGCTAGTAGTTCCGTTGTCTTCATCTAGTGAGAGGTCTTCTATCGTGTTAAGTATTAGAGGTCTGTCATTGACTGGATCTATATTCAGTGTAATCATTTGACCATTAGCAAGGCTTGTGTTTGAATCTTGTGTAACAACTATGTTAAAAGTTACTACTCCACTTGCATTTAGAGTTGAGCTCACTACTAGTTGATTTCCAACAACATTGACAGTCGCTTTACTTTCATCATTTGATGTTGCTGTAAATGTAAATGCATCACTCTCCACATCATTTGCACTTAGTGTTATATTAAAATCAGAAAAATCTTCATCTTGGGATACTGGATCTGCTAGTGTTGTAAGGATTGGTGCATCATCTACGTTTGCAACCGCAGTTGTCGCAGAGCTTGTAACACTCTCAGCTGTTCCTTGTGTATCTATGTAAGATGCTACTACTGTAATTGCCTTTCCTACTTCTGCTTGCGTTAGAGTGAAAGTTGTAGCTGTTGCAGCTGATATATTTACATCATCCGCTTGCCACTGATAAGAAATAGTTCCTAATCCATCTGCATCTGCTAGAGTATTTGCAGCTGTTAAAGTTGCGTTTTGTGCTAGTGTTCCTGTAATTGTTACACTACCTGTTGGAGTGTCATTTACATTTGCTACTGAACCTGTTGCAGAGCTTGTAACACTCTCAGCTGTTCCTTGTGTATCTGTGTAAGATGCTACTACTGTAATTGCCTTTCCTACTTCTGCTTGCGTTAGAGTGAAAGTTGTAGCTGTTGCAGCTGATATATTTACATCATCCGCTTGCCACTGATAAGAAATAGTTCCTAATCCATCTGCATCTGCTAGAGTATTTGCAGCTGTTAAAGTTGCGTTTTGTGCTAGTGTTCCTGTAATTGTTACACTACCTGTTGGAGTGTCATTTACATTTGCTACTGAACCTGTTGCAGAGCTTGTAACACTCTCAGCTGTTCCTTGTGTATCTATGTAAGATGCTACTACTGTAATTGCCTTTCCTACTTCTGCTTGCGTTAGAGTGAAAGTTGTAGCTGTTGCAGCTGATATATTTACATCATCCGCTTGCCACTGATAAGAAATAGTTCCTAATCCATCTGCATCTGCTAGAGTATTTGCAGCTGTTAAAGTTGCGTTTTGTGCTAGTGTTCCTGTAATTGTTACACTACCTGTTGGAGTGTCATTTACATTTGCTACTGAACCTGTTGCAGAGCTTGTAACACTCTCAGCTGTTCCTTGTGTATCTATGTAAGATGCTACTACTGTAATTGCCTTTCCTACTTCTGCTTGCGTTAGAGTGAAAGTTGTAGCTGTTGCAGCTGATATATTTACATCATCCGCTTGCCACTGATAAGAAATAGTTCCTAATCCATCTGCATCTGCTAGAGTATTTGCAGCTGTTAAAGTTGCGTTTTGTGCTAGTGTTCCTGTAATTGTTACACTACCTGTTGGAGTGTCATTTACATTTGCTACTGAACCTGTTGCAGAGCTTGTAACACTCTCAGCTGTTCCTTGTGTATCTATGTAAGATGCTACTACTGTAATTGCCTTTCCTACTTCTGCTTGCGTTAGAGTGAAAGTTGTAGCTGTTGCAGCTGATATATTTACATCATCCGCTTGCCACTGATAAGAAATAGTTCCTAATCCATCTGCATCTGCTAGAGTGTTTGATGCTGTTAGAGTTGTGTTTTGTGCTAGTGTTCCTGTAATTGTTACACTACCTGTTGGAGTGTCATTTACATTTGCTACTGAACCTGTTGCAGAGCTTGTAACACTCTCAGCTGTTCCTTGTGTATCTATGTAAGATGCTACTACTGTAATTGCCTTTCCTACTTCTGCTTGCGTTAGAGTGAAAGTTGTAGCTGTTGCAGCTGATATATTTACATCATCCGCTTGCCACTGATAAGAAATAGTTCCTAATCCATCTGCATCTGCTAGAGTATTTGCAGCTGTTAAAGTTGCGTTTTGTGCTAGTGTTCCTGTAATTGTTACACTACCTGTTGGAGTGTCATTTACATTTGCTACTGAACCTGTTGCAGAGCTTGTAACACTCTCAGCTGTTCCTTGTGTATCTATGTAAGATGCTACTACTGTAATTGCCTTTCCTACTTCTGCTTGCGTTAGAGTGAAAGTTGTAGCTGTTGCAGCTGATATATTTACATCATCCGCTTGCCACTGATAAGAAATAGTTCCTAATCCATCTGCATCTGCTAGAGTGTTTGATGCTGTTAGAGTTGTGTTTTGTGCTAGTGTTCCTGTAATTGTTACACTACCTGTTGGAGTGTCATTTACATTTGCTACTGAACCTGTTGCAGAGCTTGTAACACTCTCAGCTGTTCCTTGTGTATCTATGTAAGATGCTACTACTGTAATTGCCTTTCCTACTTCTGCTTGCGTTAGAGTGAAAGTTGTAGCTGTTGCAGCTGATATATTTACATCATCCGCTTGCCACTGATAAGAAATAGTTCCTAATCCATCTGCATCTGCTAGAGTATTTGCAGCTGTTAAAGTTGCGTTTTGTGCTAGTGTTCCTGTAATTGTTACACTACCTGTTGGAGTGTCATTTACATTTGCTACTGAACCTGTTGCAGAGCTTGTAACACTCTCAGCTGTTCCTTGTGTATCTGTGTAAGATGCTACTACTGTAATTGCCTTTCCTACTTCTGCTTGCGTTAGAGTGAAAGTTGTAGCTGTTGCAGCTGATATATTTACATCATCCGCTTGCCACTGATAAGAAATAGTTCCTAATCCATCTGCATCTGCTAGAGTGTTTGATGCTGTTAGAGTTGCGTTTTGTGCTAGTGTTCCTGTAATTGTTACACTACCTGTTGGAGTGTCATTTACATTTGCTACTGAACCTGTTGCAGAGCTTGTAACACTCTCAGCTGTTCCTTGTGTATCTGTGTAAGATGCTACTACTGTAATTGCCTTTCCTACTTCTGCTTGCGTTAGAGTGAAAGTTGTAGCTGTTGCAGCTGATATATTTACATCATCCGCTTGCCACTGATAAGAAATAGTTCCTAATCCATCTGCATCTGCTAGAGTATTTGCAGCTGTTAAAGTTGCGTTTTGTGCTAGTGTTCCTGTAATTGTTACACTACCTGTTGGAGTGTCATTTACATTTGCTACTGAACCTGTTGCAGAGCTTGTAACACTCTCAGCTGTTCCTTGTGTATCTGTGTAAGATGCTACTACTGTAATTGCCTTTCCTACTTCTGCTTGCGTTAGAGTGAAAGTTGTAGCTGTTGCAGCTGATATATTTACATCATCCGCTTGCCACTGATAAGAAATAGTTCCTAATCCATCTGCATCTGCTAGAGTATTTGCAGCTGTTAAAGTTGCGTTTTGTGCTAGTGTTCCTGTAATTGTTACACTACCTGTTGGAGTGTCATTTACATTTGCTACTGAACCTGTTGCAGAGCTTGTAACACTCTCAGCTGTTCCTTGTGTATCTATGTAAGATGCTACTACTGTAATTGCCTTTCCTACTTCTGCTTGCGTTAGAGTGAAAGTTGTAGCTGTTGCAGCTGATATATTTACATCATCCGCTTGCCACTGATAAGAAATAGTTCCTAATCCATCTGCATCTGCTAGAGTATTTGCAGCTGTTAAAGTTGCGTTTTGTGCTAGTGTTCCTGTAATTGTTACACTACCTGTTGGAGTGTCATTTACATTTGCTACTGAACCTGTTGCAGAGCTTGTAACACTCTCAGCTGTTCCTTGTGTATCTGTGTAAGATGCTACTACTGTAATTGCCTTTCCTACTTCTGCTTGCGTTAGAGTGAAAGTTGTAGCTGTTGCAGCTGATATATTTACATCATCCGCTTGCCACTGATAAGAAATAGTTCCTAATCCATCTGCATCTGCTAGAGTGTTTGATGCTGTTAGAGTTGTGTTTTGTGCTAGTGTTCCTGTAATTGTTACACTACCTGTTGGAGTGTCATTTACATTTGCTACTGAACCTGTTGCAGAGCTTGTAACACTCTCAGCTGTTCCTTGTGTATCTATGTAAGATGCTACTACTGTAATTGCCTTTCCTACTTCTGCTTGCGTTAGAGTGAAAGTTGTAGCTGTTGCAGCTGATATATTTACATCATCCGCTTGCCACTGATAAGAAATAGTTCCTAATCCATCTGCATCTGCTAGAGTGTTTGATGCTGTTAGAGTTGTGTTTTGTGCTAGTGTTCCTGTAATTGTTACACTACCTGTTGGAGTGTCATTTACATTTGTAATATTTAAATCAAAGCTTTGTGTTACAGTTTCTATACCGTCTGTAACATTCACGTCTATTGTTATCAGTCCATTTCCATTTTCTACAGGAGAGATTGTTACTATATTTGAGCTTACTGATACAGTAGCCACACCTGTATTAGATGAACTTGCATTATATGTTAAAGCATCTCCATCTGCATCTGTTGCCTCTAGTGTTACGTTAAAGTCTGTAAACTCTTCTGTTTTATTATAGTCACTTGGTTGTACCAAAACTGGAGCATTGTTGTTCATATTAATTAAAAACTGTCTATTTACTGGTGCATTTGTACCATCTGATACATTAATGTCCACAGCAACTGTACCTGTTGCATTTGCATCATTCGTAACTGTAAAGACTAAATTTCCACTGCTATATTCAGACCATAGCACATTGTTTGGCCATTGCGGTGTTACTACCAATGAGCTATCATTTACATCAACAGTTATATTTAAATCATCTTGTTCTGCATCATTTACAGTTATGTTTACATCAAAAGATGTAAATCCTGCATGTACCTTATGCACTAAAGCTGTTTGCACTACTGCTAACCCAGCACTTCCATCTGCTACATACGCTTTTAAATCATCTGAAGATATAACAAGGTCGTACACATTTTGAGTAGTGTTTGTCTCTGCTATAAATGATGGTGTGTTAGTTGTTACGTCAAGCACTACAAAACCATTCAGATAGTCGCCTACATAAGCTTTTTTCTCGTCACTTGAGAGTTTTATCCTATGTGCATTACCTGTAGTGTTATATTTTCCTATTATTTTTGGAGTATTAGAAGATATATCTAATACAGCTAATCCATCTTCATAGTTTGCTACATAAGCTTTCTCTCCATCACTAGAAAGTACAAGATCGTAAGCTCCATATGTTAAAGAAAGAGTTCCAAGAAGTGAAAGTGTTGGAGTGGATATATCTATAATAGTTAAGCCATTTGAAGTCGACTGAATGTCTGAAACTGCCATATAAAGTTTTTTACCATCACTAGATATTTCAAATCTATTTATATCTGCCAATGTATAATATGAAGTGCCTATTTGAGTTATATTAACAGGATCTGATATATCCAAGACCTGAAGTTCACTTCCAGATAAAGATACGTTCACATAGGCTTTTGTTCCATCTGTTGATAATTTCACCCCTCTTATGCCAAGGAAAAAACTAGCTGCAAACTTAGCTGGAGTTGTAGAGCTTATATCAAAAACAACTAGCCCCAAACTTTCATCTGCCACATATGCCTTCGTTTCATCAGGGGAGAGGACAACTTCTTGAGCTGAAGAAAGTGTGCTTACGCCACTACTCCCTAATAAAACAGGAGTATCGCTTGTGATATCAAAAACAACCAAACCTAAATCATTATCTGCAACATAAGCTTTTGTACCATCAGATGAAAGAGCTATGGCATAACTATTGTTAAGGTCAGGGTAACTTCCTAAAAGTTTTACTTCTTCTGGTGAAACGATTGAGAGAGTTGGTCGTATAGGAGCGGTTGTAGGGATAACAGCCGAAATATTTAAATCAGCCGAGACACTTACTACAGAACTAACAACGGTATCTTTATCTACCCACTTATTTGTAGATGGGTCATACATAGCAGATGTGCCATCACTAAATGTAACTTCTATAGTATATTCGCCCCCATCTATAACTGGTAGATAAAATGGATTAGGTGATGCTTCCATATAAAGTAACTCTGTAGAACCAAAAGTATCTATTCTCTTTATCAAAATATTACTAATATCTGTTACATCAACAGCAGCAGTAAAAGAGAGTTTACTTACACTAACATTATGTTCCACATATTCTATATCTGTAGATATATTTTCATCATTTGCAAAGTATATTTTAACAGGAGCGGAACCTGATATACTCGCAAAATAACGTATAGACTGATCTACTTGTATATGTGGAAATGTGGCATTTAAATCATTAGCTTTACTTGTATCAGCAAAAATGGATTCTTTACTATCATGTAAAATAGTGTTTGAAGCAATATCTACTGTTTGTGCATGTATCTCTTGTGTATGTATAATAGAAGCACCCGTACCAGAAAAGTTAAACTGGGCATTTACCTGAGAAAAAATCTTGGAGCTATTTAAATCAATATTAAAACTATTTTGTGTAGAGTTTACCTCAACTTTATAATCATCAGGAGCAATAGTCCCATTATAAATCAATGCTGAGTCTATAGTAGAACTTGCAGAGTTATAATAGTAACTATTTTCATCACCAGAATTATTCACATCAAATCTAATCGTAAAATTATTGTCTGGACTATAAACTGATACTGTTAGATTATTATCTCCATCTATCATACTTGAAACATTTGGCACGACTAAGTCTTCACTGTTTCCATCTACTCCAAATACTTGTATATTTGTTATGTTGTGCTCTGTAAGGTTTACGTTTGAAAGGTTGAGTGATAACTGTAATGCTGGATAAGAAATCACATTAAAAAGAGTGTTTAAAGTAGTAACTCCATCTGTCGCGTTTATGTCCAATGTTTCATTTGCATCTGCTTTATATATAAAAAGTCCACTTGTGCTACCTAAATTAGAAAAGCTATCTGGAGCAGTGCCATTATAAGCATATGTTGGTATGGAAGTGTTGTTTTCAACAACTAGTTTTTGAAATGTACCTACACCCTGTGCAGTATATATTGTATCACCATATATAGTTGGAGCAGTATCTGTCCAGGTAGCACCGATAATAGTTCCGTTGTTAGCATTTGTAGTATAATCGTAAGCGATTGATCCTCCACCTATATTAAGTGGCCAGTAACCTATAAGGCCTGTCTCATTTCCTAGAAGTGATGATGCCATAAATTGTTGAACTTCTGATCTTGATAGTACTTTATCCCATATAGAAACTTCGGCGACGCTACCATTTATTATTCCTTCACCGTCTCCATTTCTTGCTCCTATTCCAATTGCTGTATAGGTGTGGTCAAGAGTGTCACCTAAATCCGATGTATTTGTAGCAACTAAGGCACCATTTATATAAAGTTGTGCATTTTTATTAGCGGTATTTACGGTTGCTGTTACATATGTCCATTTATTTTTATATGCTGTAAAATCATATGAGATAGCTGATTGGTATGCTCCAAGGTTTGTAGCGATATTCCACTCTAAGTTTGTACCATTAAGTCTCAGAAAGTGCTTTGGATCAGCCCTAACAATAGTTTGCAAGCCTACCGTATCTGGTATATTAACCCATGCACTATAAGTATGTTCTGTACTATTTGACGTAGGCAACGTAGATGATACTACTGCGTAATCGTTGCCATCTAGGCTTAATCCATTCCCTAAAAAGTTAAGACGAGTTACATTCCCTTCTATTGCTCCATCATTAGCATTTAAAGTGACGTCTTTTACGGTGCTTCCTTTTCTCTCATCAAAGTTGTAATAGGCGACTAGTCCCGTTTCATTTCCATCAAGCTGAATGTTCTTTGAAGAGTTTATATCAGTTTGTGTTCTTGCTATATTCCAAATACGAACTTCATCGATTATCATATTCATGTTATTATTAGGGTTAAAGGTTATCCCGGCATTACTTAAGTTAAACGCAGTTGAAAAGCCACTCCCATCAACTACACCATCTATATATGCAACACTGTTTCCTCCCCCGTCATACACTAAAGCAACATGGTGCCATAAACCATCAGAAATACTAATTGAGCCATATGTATCTTGTGGTGTAGCTCCATCTGAATCACTATAGCGGAGTGTACTCTCTCCACTATAAAGTACGTCTACATAGTGACCATTATCTCCAAGAACTCTAACCATAGTTCTGCTACCTACTTGTTCAAAGTTGAACCAAAATTCTAATGTAGTCGTTGTAATGTTTAAGTCTAAATTAGCAGTAAAATTACTTAAAGTGTCATCAAGCTGTAGAGCTCCACCATGAGCTTTTAAAAGAAGTTGTGAGCCCACTACATCAAAATCTGTTAATGCCGTGGCAACATAAAAGTTAAAACCATTACTTACCTGGCTTATAGCTGTTGTATTATATGTTCCATTCACATAAGTATCACTCAGTAAACTTATACCACCTAAAGATATATTTGTAATGTTTAGATGGTGAAAATTACTAGCACCTAAACCTGGATCTTCAAATGAGATAGTTTGCAGGGATGTTCCACTAAGTATTGTTGTGTGTGCAGTATTTGGGTTAAAACCAAATGCACTACCTGTTTGAGTAAAGTTTCCAGTGATTTGCAAAGTACCATCTGTAAGACTCAGGTTATTATCAGCAGTAGCACTCATAGTAAAGTTTCCAACAACATACATATAGTCTAAGCTATTTGTCATAACTAAGTTACCTGCAGTATCTGATGTATTTATATAGTTACCAACTACATTTAAAGATCCACCATTTAAATTTAAGGCTCCCGAAGTATGATTTACATTTCCTGTAACATCTAAATTAAAACCATTAAGGTCTAAAGTTCCCCCTGTGATATTTAAATCACCAAAAAATGTTTCATCTGATGAAAGAGTATAGCCAGCACTAACTGGAGAAGTTATCGCCGCATTTAGATATGTAGAAAAAAGTAAGAATAGACTTATGTATAGTAATTTTAAAGTTTTCATTGTGAAACTCCTCTTGTAGCACCAAACAGACCGTTTACACTACCCGCATTATCACTTGTAAGGTTAAACTTACCTCCAGCTGCTTCGGCATTTGTTCCATAAAACTGTCCATTAAGACTTCCACCTACATTTGTTGCATCACTTCCTACAGCAGTAGTCACACTCGTAGTGTCAAAACCATACTTATGTACGTCTCCTGCTACATTTGCACCAAATCCACCCTCTTCTACATTTACATTTCCAGAAAAACTTTTGTTGATAAAGTCTACATCTAGAGTAACACTTCCACCTGATGCCACTTTGTTTCCATCTAGAGTTGTAACAATGGAACTGAGTCCACCATTATAGGTAGCGCTAGCAGAACTTCGTATCATCTGATCTATCGTGTCACTTGATGTTACCACTCCTGTTAGGTAAGTATAAAGTGGAGCACCCGCTTCTTCCCAGTAACCATACTCTAGATAATCATTTGTAAAACTCGTAACCTTGCTTAGTCCTGTCGTATCTATTTTCACACTTTCTACTATGGATGCAGAACTAGATGCCGCTATAATTTCCAAAGCGATATCGTCCACAGACTGTGCAACAACTGGCTTTTTTTCAAGAACATTCGATTCAACATTTTTTACATCAACCTGCTTAGTCTCATCAAGGAATTGTGCTACAGAAGAGAGCCTATTTGAAGGATTTGGATCTATTTCACTAGGAGTAGGAGCTGTAGCAGTAGGAGTTACTGCTTCTCCCGGAATATCGTCAAGTTCGTTATGGTCACTTGATGCTGTTCCATCACCTGAACTCGAAGGAGCATCATCAATATCTGGATCAACAGTATCTCTCCCTGCATATGCTTGAGGCAGACTAGGAGCTCTGTTTTTAGGAGTACGGGAGAACATTCCTGCAGGAACAACTCTAGTTACACCATAAGAAGTGATGGTAATGGTACCTTGAGTACAAGCTACTTTCTCTTGGTTACCCACGATAGTTGTTCCACGAATACCTATGGTTGCAGTTTTTGTTCGAAGTTTGAACTTATCAGGAGCTATTTTACCTATCTCTCCAGTTATCGACTTAAAAGAGCCTTTTAAAAAACCAAAACTTGCTTTTGCTTTTTTAGGTTTGTTCGCATTAAATGCATATTCCGCTATATTTAAGGTAGAAGATTTTCCTATAGTAACTATACTCCCATCTTTAAAGATGATTTGAAGTTTTGATTTTTTGGCTGTATTTAGCACATCTTTTTCTTCAAGTAACACCCCTACTTTAGCATCTATTTTAGTACCAGCTCTAGTGATCTCACATGAACCTCGCATAGAAGATATTTTTCCTATGTTTGCAAAAAGTGCTGATGTCAACATAATGATAAGTATAAATAATTTCATAGTTTAGTCCTTTAAAATAGTACGATAACATTAGTTGTTATCGAATCTTTATCAAATTCCCTTAATGGTATATTTGAGAAGTGTTTTGTATGAATATAGTTCAGATTAAAGAGTACATGCTTACTATAGGAGTAAGTAGTGTTTAACATAAACTGATATTCATCATCACTCCTAACTTCTTGTGTGTTAAGTAAATTGACATCTTGTACCCAGCTATCTTTGTACTCTCTTTTTGAGTACACCATTTTTAGATCAAGATTGATATTTACTGTGTATCTATATGCCCCTGATAGTGCAACATAAAGCATATCATAGTCTATATCTGTAAACTTTGAGGAAAACTTTCTTTCGCTATAAAGCTGTGAATAAAGCATCAACATTAATTTATCTGATGCAATATGTTGCAGAGTAAAGTCTAATGTTCCAAGATGAGTATTTACTAAGTCCATATCTTTCTTTTGATACTTTAGTGAAGTCTCTAACGATGTTGTATTCGAGTAGATATACTTAACCCTTGGATGAATCCCATAGTAAGTAATAAAAGGCTTAAAGCCCAGCCATATACGACTAAAAGATAAAGCATAATCAACTATAAAATCTGATGCATATGAAACTGCTAGAGCAGGAGTATACTGTGCTAAAACAATATCTCTATCATGGTCTTCTAAAATTGATTTAGAATAAAGTATAAGTGAATTTTTGAAATTCATTGCATCTGAGATTTTATAGGTATGATTTAATGCTAGAGCTTCTTGATGAGCTAAACTATCTTTTATTGTTGCCGTAGAGTTAAAAGTATTGATATCATTTTGCTCATTAGCGTAATTATATATATTTGTATCGTAGTTTATACCAGCAACAAGGGAACCACTAAAAAAGTTCTGTTTTGTTTTAGCCTTTATAGCTGAGAGATACATATTAATATTTTGTTTTACATTTGTAGGAAGATCATTAGTTAAAACTTGTGTGAAAAGTTCTTTTGACTCTTCATATCTTTTAAGTTCAAAGTAACATTTTGCGATCTCTAGCTTCACTCGAATAGAGTTTTCATCTATGTTTAGTACTCTCTCATATGCAGAGATAGAAAGGTCGAATTTTTTTAGCATATAAGCTGTTCGACCAAGGTAAAAGTTTATATTTGGATCTTGGAGGTTCTCTTGGAAAAGTTTATAAAATGCATCATAAGCCATTTCATATTTTTTGTCTGTAAAAAGTGTTTTTGCTTTTTCATACTGACTTGCTTTTTCAGCTGTTATAGTTTCAGCTGATAAACTTGAAAAACTATACATTAATAGAAACATTCCAAATATAAACTTCATAACATCCCCTAATAATATTTAATAATAAAGCCATATTACTGTATAATTACTAAAATCTATATTATAGTATGGAGTGAGAAGATGAAAATCGTAAATATATATTTAATTTTAGGCATATTTTTAATAGTAGGATGCGGAAGCTCTCAAAGCTCACAACAACCTGAAATAGAAGAAAAAAGTGCCATTATTGATAAAGAGTATAATGACAAAGCTATCAAAATTCCTACCTTGCCAAGTATTTCAAAATCCAATCCTCTAAAAGAAGTAGAACATATTATAAACTAATACTTTATTTGTGTTTTTTATTATTTAAGTAACTTACAATTCCAGCTATTGTTACTCTTTAGGAGAGTTTTTTGAAAAAGTTTTTTATCTATTTTAGTCTGTCACTTTTAGTGGCTTCGCTTACCACTACAATGTATATTTTCTTTCATACTCACTTCGATACTTTTGATAAAAAATTAAGAGATAAGTTATTTATATACCGTGGAGCAGTTCCTACAACCGAACAGGTAATCATCATTGATATTGATGAAAAATCTTTAAATGAGATAGGTCAATTTCCATGGAGTCGCGATATAGTAGCTCAAATGATTTACAACCTTGCAGTAAGTGGAGTTGGTGCTGTAGGTTTTGATATTATGTTCCCTGAAGCAGATCGCACAAGTCCTCGCAAGATCATCAATGACCTAGGTATAGCGGACTTAGTCCCAGATGATAAAGAGATAGACTATGATGAAGTTTTTGCTTCAGTTATATCCCAAACTCCGACCATTTTAGGTTATACCTTTGACTTCAATGGTAACAAGCAGTATATGGACTTAGAAGCACCTGATGTCCCTGCCATTTTCACACAGACAGGTAAGCTTGAAAGAGAGTATCTTTTACAACCTACTGGCGTTATAAAAAATCTGCCTGTTATTCAAGACAACTCTTACTCTAGTGGTTTTTTTAACGCCACTCCAGATGTTGATGGAGTGATTAGAAGTGTTCCTCTTGCTATGAGTTATGATATGAGCGTTTATCCATCATTAGCCTTAGAACTCATTCGGGCTCTAAATCAAGTGGATAAAGTTCTTGTAAATTATGATGAGCTGGGCGTACGTTCGATTTCACTAGGGGAGTATAAAATTCCAACGGATATCTATGGAAGAATAGCGGTAAACTTCAGAGGTCCCTCTTACACTTTTAAGTATATCTCCGCAACTGATGTCATAAATGATAGAGTTGACCCTAAAGAGATAGAAGGAAAAATAGCTATAGTTGGAACTTCAGCAGCAGGTCTACTTGATCTTAGAAACATACCATATGATTCTATCTATCCTGGAGTTGAAGTTCATGCAAACGTAATAGACAACATACTTAAAGAGGATTTTCTATATATTCCCGCAGAAGCGAGTGCCTATGGAATATTAATGATACTGGTTATGTCTATTCTTGTAGTAATGAGTATAGGCTACAGTGGAGCAGTTATGCTCCCTTTTGTTATATCTACTTTAGGTTTCTCTTTTATCTATTTTTCCTACCATATGCTTTTTGAAGAGGGAATGATTTTAATCATTTTCTATCCACTTTTTGCTCTCTTTTTGGGTGCCATACTTGCCATAATCGTAAACTACTTTTTAGAAACAAGACAAAAGAACCTCATCAAAGGAAAGTTTGCTTCAAAAGTATCTCCTCAAGTTATGGAAGACATTATGCAAAGAGCTCTAAAAGGAGACAATACATTCATCGCTAAAGAGCATGAGATAACCGTCACGTTTTCTGATGTTAGAAACTTCACAAACATATCAGAAGCAGCTGGAAATGCACATGTTCTTATCCAGTTTTTAAATGAGTATATGGATGAAATGACTCATATCATTATGGATTATGAGGGAACCGTTGATAAGTTCATCGGTGATGCAATAATGTCATACTGGAATGCTCCGGTTGTAGTGAAAAACCATGTAGAAAAAGCAGTTGATGCTACCTTAGATCAAATTCATGCAGTAGAGCCACTAAATAGAGAAGTTAAACAGGATGAACGATTTAAAGCTATCTGCGATATGTCTGCAAAAAATGGACTAGAACCTATCGAAATCGGTATAGGCATAAATGTTGGTATAGCAACTATTGGAGAGATGGGTAGTAGTGGTCGAAGTGACTATACCGCTATAGGTGACCCTATCAACTTAGGTGCAAGACTCGAATCGCTCTGTAAGTATTATAACTCTATGTGCAACATCTCAAACTATGTAAAAGAGCGAATCCCTAATGATAAGTATATTTTTAGATTTTTAGACCTAGTAACTGTAAAGGGGCAATCTATCCCTGTAGAAGTCTGGCAGATAGTTGATTATTCTGAGTTACCCACTAAATGGAAAGATAAGCCACTCTACAAAGTTACTAAAGAGAGACTTTTAGAAGAGATAGATTACTATCACTCAGCTATTGAATTATATAAAAATGCAAAATTTGAAGAGGCTCTAGTTATTTTTCAAGATTTAGAACATTGTCTTGATAAATCAAATAAAAATATTTATAAGATGTATATTGAACGCTGTGAGCACTACATAGAAGAACCGCCAGTTGATTTTAATGGGGTGTTTGTACATAAGACTAAGGGATAATGGGTAAAATACCACTCCTAATAAAATATTTACAATAAAAGGTAAAAGTATGCAAGACTCTCAAGAGTATAAAGATAAAAAAGCATTTTTTGAAAAAGTTATAACACTCTATGGACGTAATGTAGTTATAGAAGTTCTTCAAGATAGTAGTGTTGAAGTTCATAAACTCCATATGGCGGATTCAAACAAACAAGATGGAGCTATAAAAGAGATACTTTCACTTGCGTCTAAGCGTGGGGTTGAAGTAACCTACCATGCTAAAAACGTGCTTGCGCGCATCAGTAAAAATGCTAAACAAGACCAGGGTGTAGCTATAGATATCATTGCAAAAACTTACTCAAACGCCAAAGAGATAAAAGAGTTAAAAAGCTTTAAACTCATAGCCCTTGATGGCATTCAAAACCCTCAAAATCTTGGCATGATCATCCGTTCATGTGCTGCTTCAGATATAGATGGCATCATACTTCCAAAAAAGAGCTCTGCAAAAATATCTCCCCTTGTTATAAAGGCGAGTGCTGGAACTCTTTTTAAAATTCCCATATACTTTTGTGATGCTCTTGAAGATATACTCCCAAGCCTAGAAAATACGAAAATATATGCACTCTCATCTCATGCTACAAGCACTATCTATGACGTAAAAAAAAGTGAAAAGTCTATTTATGTTTTAGGAAATGAGAGTGATGGTGTTAGCCCTGAGGTTCAAAAACTCTGTAACGACTCTATAAGCATCCCAATGAAACGCCAAGTTGAGTCTTTAAACGTGGCCGTTACCGCTTCGCTTATCGCATTTATGGCCTAAGAGTTTACGAAGTCATAATCTCATAAGGGCGTTTAATCTCATCTATAACTTCATTAACCGACATATGACGAGATTTGCGAACAAACTCTTTACCATCCAAGTAGATTAAAACAGTTGGAATGGCGTAAACGCCAAAGTGAGGAGCGATATCCTCTTCCACTGAGATATCCACACTCTCCACTTTAAACTCGCTAAAGTTCTTATCTAACTCTTCGAGAAGTTTTGGCTTTAAGGCGTGACAGACATTGCAAGTCGGAGCTGAGAAGTAGACCATTACGGCTAAGTTTTCTTCTATTGTTTTATTTATATTTTCTATTGTATTCATAACAAAATTATACAGTATAATTTCCTTATGAGTTCAATTATATTTTCCATTTTAAGTATCTATGTTTTTATAGTTATGGGCTATATCGCAAAAATGAGTTTCAAAGAGCAGATAGACGATAAGACTATCACTCTTATAAACGTCTACTTTTTGCAAGTCTTTCTTACGTTTTGGGGACTTCTCATCCGTCCTATAGATATCACCCTGCTTTATGCTCCATCTATTTACCTTTTCATAGTTCTTATAGTCGTGATATTTTCAGCAATAGTCGCAAAGTTTTTGTTTGAAGACAAAAAAGAGTACTCCATAGCTACGGTTGCCGCCATCATTGGAAATACTGGAAATCTCGGTATCCCTATCAACATCGCCATCTTTGGTGAAGAGTCTATTCCCTATACAACTGTTGTGAACCTTGTAAACGTGTTTGTAGTTTATACTATAGGAGTCTTTTACTACTCCCGTGGGACATTTGACACAAGAACATCACTGATAAACATTCTCAAACTTCCCATTCTTTGGGCGGCTATAGTTGCGATACTCCTAAGCGTCTACGGCTATAAACCAAGTGGTGTTATACAAAACACATTAATGATGGGAGCTTATGCGTCTATGACAATGCAACTCTTTTTGTTTGGTATATATCTTTATGGAACAAAAATAAAAGAGATAAGTAAAAAACTTGTAGCTTGGGTACTCGCGTTTAAGTTCATCATCCTTCCGCTTATCACATTTGTAGTTTTACACTTTGTCGATTTAGATTCAATGATAAAAGGCATAATTTTTATAGAGCTTATGATGCCACTAGCAGTTGCCAATGTAAATCTCGCTTCTCTCTATGAGTGTTCTGCTAGAGTTGTCACGGCACTTGTATTTATATCTTCATTTATCTTTTTAGGGGTGATTTTTGTTGCGGTAAGAGTATTGGCTTTTTTGTAAGCTTTACAGCTTACATAACCTTCATAGGTGCGATGCAACTATAAAGTATTATTTACAGACTACTGGTTTTATTATTGTGCCAGAGGGAATACATCTGGACTGTTCATATCCCAAAGGCACCCTACATTTGCTGGATCCCAGAAGTATTGTTTTATTGTTACATCATTAGTCCAGTCAGTAAAGTTCTTAGCACTTCTTGGATTCACAATACCATCAACTGTATAAGTAGTTGTGTCTATTGTAAACACTGTTTCAGCAACACCATCACCTATCTGATCTTCTGGTGTTCCTAATCCATCATAAAAACTTCCTATACTATTTTGGATGAATGATCCATTAAAAAAGAAATTGTGACTTGAACTGATTTTAACATCTGAATTAATTATCTCTGCATTATCAGAAGAATAAGCACTCAATGCTTCAATAACTGAATTTTCAACTTTTGAGTTGTTTCTAGAATAGATAGATGACGAATAACTATATACAACTATCCCTCCATTATTGTATAGAGTATCAGATAATTCGATATATGACGAAGAAATAATACCTGTGCTGTTATGAATAATTCTACTTCCAGTCACATAACTATTTAAAATAGTTCCGTAGTTATAATAATCATTTGTACTATTAATAAATGCACTAATAATTGATGAAGTAGTATCTATTAACTGATTCCCATTATTACTAAACTCAATATCAGAGTAAGACAATTTAGAATTGTTTGATAAATTTAATCTAAGTGCCAATTTAATATTCGCATAACTCATTTTAGTATTTGAAAGATAAAGCATTCCAGATCCCACACCTGAACTTCTAAAGACTATCGGATTAGTTTTTGTTGCAACTATCGTTGAATCATATAGATATACATATGTATCTTTTTCGATTGTGAGTTTAGTACCTGCTGAGATGGTTACATTTGTTAAAGTTATTGAGCCACCTGCTAAATATACAACTCCATCGCTATTTACATTTGAGCTATCTATGTTTATACCTGACTTATTTCCCATTAATGGATAGTTAGCATTATTTACTGGATCATATTTATAAGCTACTTCATCACTATCGCTTACTCCATCTCCATCACTATCGCTTAGATATGAACTTGTTCCATAGTTTACTTCGTCTATGTCTGAAATACCGTCGTTATCATCGTCTAGGTCTTCGCTGTCTGGTGATCCGTCCATATCTGTGTCAATGTCTATAAGAGTCCCAGTGTCACTTCCTGGATATGAAGTATCATCAAGTGGACTATAAATAGATCCATATAATGGATCACTATCCCAGTCCTCTTGCAGGTCCGAGTATCCATCGTTGTCATTATCATGGTCTCTATAGTCGGCTATGCCATCATTGTCAAAATCCGCTTCATAGAGAAGTGGTGATGTTATGATTGGGTAAAGATGAGTGTTATCATCTTTAGATGGGGAGTAGTTTGTTTGTAATGCTATAGCTATAAGATCCGCACTTCCCCAGTAGTTATGAGAAATATCAAGATATTTTGCATTTGTGATTTTAGAGTCGCTGTCTAAAACATTGTATCGCATAGTTAGTCTTGAGTAGTCTCCGCTAATATCAGTTTGAGTATTTACTAAAGTATTATCATTAAGTGTAGTAGAATTCCAGTTACTAATATAACTATTTGTGAAGTTATTATCGTCAATATTATCTGCAGCCACTACATAAGCAGAACTAACAACAGACTTACTTAGACTTCCTCCAACTAAAAACTTAGCCCCATTAAGTGAGGAGTTACTAATGTTATCAGCATATACTATTGCATTGGTTGTTGTATCTGGCTCACCACTACTGTTAACTTTGTTTAATACAGAGTTTGTGATAGTTTTTATTCTTGGAAAACCTTGATATCGGTATGAGTATAAAGATGTACTATTAAAATAACCTCCATATAATCCATTGAGTACAGTGTTATCAATCGACTTAATATAAAAATTAAACTGTGCATAACTTTCAATCACAGAGTTATTAATACTCATTGGTGCTGGACTAGCAGCTCTATCATCTGTAGTTTCAAGATTTTTATATATCTTCACATAATTAAGCTGAGCAAAGTTCAACGCACTCTCATTTGTAGTGTCAAATATTATGCTTCCGCCATCTATGGTAACTCTGCTATCAACACTTCCATATCCATAGATATAGCCTTTGTTCATTATGTGTCTATCTGTCCCTAACATCTCAACAGTTGTTCCTGCTAGTAAGATTAACTTTTTTTCCTCTTTTACAAGGACATTATTTGTTAACTTATAAGGAGACCTACTTGGTAACCATATAGTATTTGCCAGTATTACCGCTCCATCTATCTCTGTAGGTCCAGCTAGATCTATAGAAGGAGTTGCAACTAAAGAACTACTCTTATCACTCTCAACACCATCGGCATCAACTGATGTAACTCTGTAGTAGTATGTAATACCATTAATTGCTGTAGCATCAAGGTAATATAAATCAGTAATCGTAGTCATATTTACTTTTGTAAAGTTGTTGCTATCTTGAGATCTATAGATGTTATAAGCAGTAGCTCCATCTACACCTGACCAAACAAGTCCAACTTCTGAATCACCAGCAGATGCATTTACACCGCTTACCGAAGGAGTTGAGATTTGTACAGTTTGAGAATCTAAAACACTATCTACATAACTATCATTTACTACCACTGCATAGTTTAGCACTTCACCTGGATTTAAAGCGATAAAAATTGAGTGTATAGTTTCATTTACATTACTTATAATTACAGTGTTATTTAAATCAATTTGATTAACGCCATAGTTGATGTATGAGGTAGTCCCCTCATTTGTCTCAAAACTAATAGTTACCCCATTAGAAGATGAAACTTCGTGAATGTTTGAAATAGTTGGCATTGTTGATAGGACTAGTGGAGTAGTAGAATTAACACTAGCTATATTTCCAGCTCTATCAGTAAAGCTAGCAATGATGTCTATGTTAAACTCATCAGCACTCTCAACTAAGTAGTCAACTTCATAGTTACCATCATTGGCGACACTATCCCCATTCTGGCCATTATCGTAAAGTGTTACACCTGTAACTAAACCTATGATATCTACAGAAGCAAATCCGTCTGTCTCATTTGCATCTAAAGTTATATGAAGAGTATCTCCTTTAGTAGCAGCTCCACTATGTGTTAGTCCTACTAAATTCACTGTAGTATCTAAGGTAATGCTACTTTGTGCAGCGATAAGTGGGTTTCCTAGTGTATCTTTAAAGCTAACACTTATGTTTTTAACGCCATCGCCACTTGAAAGAGTTATCTGTTTTAGTCCTACAAATGCTTCCTCTGCCATTACGATCGTGTCATTAGTTATCTGCATAGTTGATGCATTAGCATTTGTTAAAGAAAGGTTTACATCTAAACTATTTGTGTATAAATCATTGTTGTTAATATACACAAAACTGTTACGTAGATGAGTGTTAGCTAAACTATAAACAGTTGTGCCAGAGTAGAGTAAAAGTTCTTTACTTACACTCTCCCAACTGCCATTTGGATAGTTGACTCTAAATAGATAATCACCTAGTGGAAGTGATGGGAATACAAAACTTCCATCTACACTTGGACTTACTATAGTCTCAACTCCATTTCTTGATGCAGTTATAGTTGCGAGTGTTATATCACTAGCTTCATCAACACTAATTGTTCCATGCACTTCAGCACTACTTTGCTTTAAGACAAGAGCACCTAAATCTGTAGTCGTACCAGTCTCAAGCAGGGCATATATATTTTTACTCTCTAGTATGTAATGCTCTTTTGAGTACTCTATAGCATCATAAGTTCTAGCAGACAGAGTGATACTCCAGTCACCATTTGTGTCTGTGACTGCAGTTAAACTTGTACTTGGTATGCTTACTGTTACCCCTGAGTTATCACTTGTGTCAGGCAATGAAACATTTCCTTTAAGTACTGCTACATTTACGAGTGGGTTTTTATCTGGGAAAGCATCCGGATTATTTTTATCCCACCAGCATCCTACATTTAGAGGGGACCATAAAGAACTGCTTGCATAGGCTGTGATTGTTTCATCAAAGTTTTTAACAGATCTTGGATTAGTTATCCCATCAACAGTATAAGTTGCTCCTGTCATCACTGTATCTGTAGTATCAATGGTAAATACTGTCTCTACAACACCATCACCTATTTGATCTTCTGGAGTTCCCAGTCCACTATAAAAATTTCCTGAATAATCTTGAATGAATGAGCCATTAAAGAAAAAGTTTGCATTACTTGTAGACATTTTAATATCTGAATTAATTATCTCTGCATGGTCTGAACTACCAAGTAAGTTTTCAATAACTGAGTTCTCAACCTTTGAGTTACTTTGTGCATAAACTCTGAATGCATAACTATTTATTACTGTTCCGCCTTCGTTATAAATATAATCATATGTTAATTTTACATATGAAGAGTCAATAATACCTGTACTTTGATTATAAAAATAATTACCAGTTACATAACTATTTAAGATTGATCCGTTGTTATGCCAAGAACCACCTGTTCCATTAATAAACGAGCTAGTAATTGATGAAGTTGAATCAGTTAATGTATTATAACTATTGTTAAACTCAACATCTGAATAAGACAATTTAGAATTGGTAACCAAAGTCAATCTAAGTGCTAACTTAACATTCGCATAACTCATTTTTGTATTTGAAAGGTAAAGTAGTCCGCTTCCCGCACCCGAGCTTCTAAACACAATAGGATTCGTTTTAGTAGCGGTTATGGTTGAGTCGTTTAGATATACTACCGTATCTTTCTCTATCGTAAGTTTCGTCCCTGCCGAGATGGTTACGTTTGTTAAAGTTATTGAGCCACCGGCTAAATATACAACTCCATCGCTATTTACATTTGAACTATCTATGTTTATACCTGACTTATTTCCCATTAATGGATAATTAGCATTATTTACTGGATCATATTTATAAGCTACTTCATCGCTATCGCTTACTCCATCTCCATCGCTATCGCTTAAGTATGGGCTTGTGCCGTAGTTTACTTCGTCTATGTCTGCTATACCGTCGTTGTCATCGTCTAGGTCTTCGCTGTCTGGTGATCCGTCCATGTCATTATCTTTTTCAAGTACATTTCCAAGACTATCTACAGGGAAAGATGTAGCATCTAAAGGGTTATATATTGACCCATATTCAGGATCAGATGCCCAGTCTTCTTGTAAATCTGAATACCCGTCATTATCATTATCGTAATCCATAAAATCAGGAATCGTATCTCCATCAAAATCAGCACTATATAGATCAGAACTTGTAATGATAGGGTAAAGGTGAGTTCCATTTATTTGACTAGGACTATAGCTAGTTCTCAATGTAATCTCGGCTAAATCCGTTGTACTCCAGTAGTTATGAGACGCATCAAGATACCTAGAAGAGATAGTCGAGTTTGTATCTAACACTGAATAATGCATAGTTAGTTTTGAGTAATCTCCACTAATAACAACATTGGTATTTGTTAAATTACTATCTTTTATCGATGTTGAATATGAGTTACTTATTTGTACATCCGTAAAACTACTTTTTTCTATCGTACCAATATTCTCTACAGACACATTGTTAAGCTCAGAGGAACTTAAACTATTTCCACTTAACTTATCTATATTAGTAAATGCCGACTCAACAGCATTTGCAACATAAAATGAAGCATTACTAAAATGAGAATTACTTGCTGAATTTATATATGCCATGTAATAGTTACTGTATACAGTTGTTGTATTAAATGTTGAATTGTTGGCAGATCCAATTTTTGGTTGGTGCCCATTATATTGTGAGCCTATGCCAGATTCATTAAACATACACCTATTGATCTCTTTTATATAAAAATTTGAATAAGAAGAATAACTTAAACTGTTACTTACATTTACAGTACTATCGTTCAATGTCATCTCTGTTAAGTAGTATGGTCTTGAATTTTCCGCTTCTATATTTTTGTATATTTTCATATAGTTAAGAGTTGCATAATTCAATAGGCTCTCATGAGTTGTATCAAATACTATACTTCCATTGTTGAGTTCTAGTAAGTTCTCTGCTGTTCCATAACCTTTGAGCTGACCTTCGAGTAATAAAATCGAGTCGTTTGTAAAATCGACTTTAGTACCTGGCATCAAGATAAGTTCTACCCCAGCTTTTACTTTAGTGTTACTAGAGACCTGATATGGTGATCTTGATTTTAACCAGATGCTATTTGTATCTATTAAGTTATATGTTAAAGGTGTTGGACCCGTGTATACACTTAGAGGGGTCGCTGAAAGTATTTGACTTGAAAGACTTTCATTACCTTGTAAATCAACAGCTGTAGCATAGTATGTGTACTCTTGATCGTTTGCTACTGTCTCATCTAGGTAGTAGTTTTGCTTGAAAGCTTGAGTATTTACCTTTGTAAAAGTAATTCCATCATCTGAACGGTACAAGTTGTATGCTACTTCACTACTAACAATTCCATCCCATAAAATACCTATTTCAGAGTTTCCTGCTACTACAGCTAGATTTTGTGGTTCTGCTGGAGCCAACTTGTCATAAGCACTATATTTTGATTGTAAATTAGAAGAGTCACTCACTGTAATCTCATAATATACTTCTTCATTTGCTATTAAATTACTCAAAGTTATAGAATGATTTGTTGATAAAGTTTCTTTTATGTTTTCACTACTCTCTAAGGTACTAAAACTCGCTCCATAACGGATTAAACTAGTAGTTGGCTCATTTGTTGTAAAACTAATACTCATGCTATTATTTAAAGCGTCTGTTGAAACATTCACATTTTCAATTGAAGGTGCTGTTTTTAGTTTTAAAGAGTTCAAACTAATGTAATTTCCAGTATTTCCAGCTTTATCCGTTACTCTTGCTTCTGCTCTTATCTCAAGTTCACTTGCTGTGTGCACAACATAGTTTCTTTCATAAACACCATCATCTGCTGTCTCATCTCCATTTAAACCATTGTCAAAAAGTTTTAAATTTGTATAGAGACCCGGTACTGAACTAATCACACTTGCATTAGTCTCACCAATATCTAAACTAATATGTAAAGTATCGCCAGAAGTATTTGCTCCTGATATAACAAAGCCATTATTGTTTAATATATTATCCAGAATAATTGTATCACTCACAGAACTTAAAGGTAAGCTATTAACATCAAAAAAGTCTATTGTTACACTTTTCAGGCCATTGTTACTACTTAGAACAATATCTGTAGTTTTAGAAAATACTTCTATAGGATATGTAGTACTTCCTTCTGTTACCTGCATATAAGTAGCGTTTGAGCTACCAATGCTTAGAGTTGCTGTTAATAAGTTAGTATATGTTTCATTACTATTAATAGTTACAAAACTTGTTCTTAATACAATCTCTCCGATACTTTTTAATATGCTAGTACTGTCAAGTGTTACACTTTTAGTTACAACTTCATGGAGTCCATCTGGATAGCTAACCGTTAATAGATATGTACCTAATGGGAGTGATGAAAAAGAGATATCACCATTTAGCTCTGGGTTTGTCATTCCCTCTACGCCAGATGCTGCACCACTAATTCCAACAATATTAACTTCAGCAATACTTAGATCTGCTGTATCGTCAACTCTAATAGTTCCAACTATAGATGCATTTGATTGTAATAATACTTTTTCAGAAAGGATATATGAACCTATTTCCGTTACTGTTATAGTCGAATCATCTATTCCTTGTGCATAATCCTTTTTAACGAAACTAACACCTGAGCTATAGTTTCCAACTGGAACTGATAAATTCCATAAACCACTTGAATCAGTTATAGTAGAATATTCTGTGCCATCTAAGGTCACAACTACACCAGAATAATCTATTTGGTTCTCTAGTTTTACACTACCTTTAATTACACCTGACTTCATTTCCATCTCAACAGTATAAGGAACAGAGTATCCATTATCGCTAGTAACCGCTAAAGAGATACTCTGCGTTATGAATCCTGTCTTTGTAACTTGAAGTTGGTAGTTACCAGCTCCAACGCCATAAAGTGTAAAGTTACCGCTTGAGTCTGTTGTGGCCACTGGTACGTCTGAACCTATTAGAGTTACTGTCGCTCCTGCATTATCTGTTGTGTTTTGAAGATTGATTGTTCCGGTTAATGTTAACTGTGTCAGTACTATAGGATTAGCTGTTGCATCTAGAGTTGTATTTGAAGTGATTGTTACACTTTGTGTTCCTATTCCATACCCATCTTTAGAAGCTGTAACTGTTTGGTTTCCTACATTGATATTTGTTAGAGTAACATTACCATTAGCATCTGTTGTAAACGTAGTTCCATCTATAACTCTTACATTTGCATTTGCAACTGGGTTTGCACCATCTGTAACTTGAATAGTAACGCCACCTGTAAGTGACGCCATATCTACTTTAGCTATTGAAGTAGTTTGTGAAGCAGTGATGTTAAAGTCATTTGCATATGTTGCCGTTGTGTAACTTGGATGAGTAAATTGGATAGAGTCTGTGTATGTCCCTACTGGTATACTCATTGAGTATGCACCTATAGAGTTTGTTGTAGTTGTATAAGTAGTGTTTGCAATACTTACCACTACTCCAGAGTTGTCTGTTTTACCAAGAGACACTACACCACTGAGTGTACCTAATGACTCAACCATCTCAACAGTATAAGGAACAGAGTATCCATTATCACTTGTAACTGCTAGAGAGATACTCTGCGTTATGAATCCTGTCTTTGTAACTTGAAGTTGGTAGTTACCAGCTCCAACGCCATAAAGTGTAAAGTTCCCGCTAGTGTCCGTTGTAGCCGCTGGAATATCTGAACCTATTAGAGTTACTGTCGCTCCTGCATTATCTGTCGTGTTTTGTAGGTTGATTGTTCCTGTTAAAAGTTTTCTTGTAACGGTAGTTGGAGTTGAAGTAATGTCTGTTGTTGTGTTTTCTGTTACTGTTGCTAGTGTAGTTCCAACACCATATCCAGGTTTAGCAGCTATTAATTCGTGTGTTCCTGCTATTACACCATTGATAATATAAACACCATTTGAGTCAGTGAGAGTAGTAAGTGTTTGAGATGGAGTTATTACTGTAATATGTATGCCCTCTACACCATTGCTATTCTCATCTACTATCTTACCTGTAATATTTCCTACTTTAGGAACTAAGTTCACTCTATCAATATTTGTTACTGAGCCAGCAACAATAGATTTCTGTGCAGTTTGAGTTAAGTGGTTAGAATCTGTAAAATTAAGAGTATATTCACCAGCAAGAATATTGTTCAGGATAAAGGATCCATCTCTAGCTGTTATAGCCTCATAGTCAGTTCCTTCTATAGAAACGATAATCCCTGCATGATCAAGTGAAGCATTCACATCTCCAAATCTTGCAAATCCAGCAACTGATCCAACTGTTATAGCTGCTTTAGATAAAGTGATTGTGTTTGCATTTGAAGTCTTCGTATTTACTATAGAGATATTATCTACTTTAGAAGACTCAAAGTCATGAGCCTGTGCTATAACTGAGTAACCATCTGCTGCTGGTAAAGCATTGAATACATAGTTTCCATTAGAGTCTGTAAGTGTTGTGTATATTGAATTATCAGATGACTTTGCATAAACTATAATATTTGCAAGATCATCTACCACATCTGCTGTTACTTTACCTACTAATTTACCTTTTTTAGAGTTAAGTTCTATAGTTTGTAAGTCTGTTTCAAGTCCTGAAGCTATATTGAACGTAACGTACTTAGATACGTATCCGTCTTTACTTACTGTTACTGAGTATGTACCTTCTGGTAAGCCGGTAAAGCTTGCTGATCCATTTGTATCTGTAGTCGTATTCCGATCAAGTTCATTTAGTCTTACAGTGGCTGTACCTATGTCAGTTCCAAGCTGTAGTGATTTAGCTAATAGTTTCACACTACCATTTACTGTTATATCACTTGACTCAATATTCTGAGTGACGATAGTATCCGGTGCTACATAAATATCATCTATCTTAATACCTTCATTAGTTACATCATCTATATATACTAATGAGTATTCACCTGATGGTAAATATGGTATCTCATATGTATTATCAGCTGCTACTGCTACTGTAATTGGTTCTATTACTGGCTCAGGAATAGGTGTTGTAGCATCTGTAGCTTTAGCCTCTACCTCTTCTGTGGTAGCTATATTAATTGAGCTTGGTATTAAATATACTTCATCTTGTTCTATTGCTACTGCTAATCTTGCTATTGCTTTTCTAGCAGGGGCTGCATTTACAGTTACTAGGTTTAGTGTACCAATGATTGTTGATGTTTTAGTAAAGTCTGTAGTTGTAGGAGTCTGTGTAGTTGATTCATTACAGAGGTAAGTTGTTTGATCTCCTGCTATGAGTTCTATTCCACCTGCTGGACAGTTTGTATTTCCTATGGAGAGTGGGTTTGCTGAGAAGTTTACAGCTGGTGCATCGTTACCATTACAGACTACTTGAGGTGTAGGATTCTGTTCAGATATACTAAGGGTTCCATCATTGTTCTCATCTATACCGCTATATACTGCTATACCACCGAGTGTTCCACACTGTGTAGTTATAAATGTATTTGTAGTATCTCCACTTTGAAGGGTTACTGCTCTTGTCATTACTGCCTTAGAGCTTTGGGCTACCGCTATAATAGATGTAGCTGTTGTTCCTTTTAGAGTATCTATAGTTGTTTGTAAATCTGTAGCTATATCTGTTGAAGTTTTTATCTTAGCTATTATCTCTGCCGTAAAAGTATCTATGGCGTCTTGTATGTCATCTAACTGAGACGTAGTTGTAGTTTCTTTTATTTTTTTCTCTACTTCATCTATATAGTTTTGGACTGCAGTTATAACTTCATTAGGAATAGTTACGGCTGCATCTGCAGTTCTAATGTTTCCTGCAAGTGTTGTTACATTAAGATCTTTAGTAGTTGAGTCTTCATTGACTGTTTTAGCTACTTGAGTAAGTACCTTTTCAAATACCTCTTGGTTTACTACTCTGTCTGAATCATCTTTTTGTAAAGTAGTTGTGAGTAGTTGAGTAGCTTGAACTATCTTTTGGGTAACAGCGAATAGTTCTTTATCTTGGAGCGGGTTTGCTTTTACTTGAGCTGGAGTGATGCCTAAGTTAGTAGCAAGTTTCTCTTGAGCTTTAGTAATTGTATAAGTAGGGTCTAGTAATTTTTCAAGTTTATATATTTTTTGAGCAAGCGTAGTTAGTGGAGTTACCACTATATTTGCACTATCGCTTGCTGTATTAATAGTTTTTCTAAGAGTTCCTTCAAAAGGTTTACCAGTTGCTATATCTGTACCACCAATAGAAATGATATTTAGTTCACTGTTTAGTGAGGAATCTATAGATAAAGTATATGCACCAGTTGAAGATGTAGTAGTAGTTGGCTCACCGGAATCACATGCATCATTTGAGTCTAAATCAAGACAGACTTTTGCATCTTTTATGAGTCCATCTACGATTGTTCCGGAGATGGTTTTAGTGGTTGGTGTTATTGGACTTGTGGGAGTCTCTGAACTACTGCCACCTCCCCCACCACTACAGGCTCCCAGAAATACTGTAAGTATTAGTACTGTGCTTATTTTTAGTATAGTATTTTTCATATTTAAACTCCGTAAAACATATTATCATGAATTATATCATTATATTAATAAAATATAATATAATATATTAATACATATGTAATATTGAAAAATTATGATAGAAAGTCACTCATGGGATAACAATTAGATTACTTTAAGAAAAAAGAGGATGGAGGGTAGAGAGAATATCTGTGTAGTTATTCCAACTACTCAGATATAATAGTAACTTTTTATATAAATGTAGAGACTAGAATAAAGACTTCATTAACTTCTTTTTATCAACAGCCTCAGTTGCTTTTTGAGTATCTACACTATCTTTTGCTGCATCTACACTAATGTTACCTTCTTTAACAGCTTTCATTGCTTTATCTGTATCTACTGACTCTTTTGCTTTGTTAGTGTCTACTGCACCCATAGCACTACCCATATCAAAAGCCATTGCAGCTGTAGTGATTAGTAAAAGTACGATTAATTGTAATTTCATTTTATTTCCTTAGATTTATTAAATGAGATTATATCTATCAAAACTGAAAAATCACTCAGACTATAACTCTAAGATGAACAACTCAGTTTTGTATTTTTAGCGCTCATTGGCGTTACTTTACATAGATGTTCAAAACCTTCATGCTCATCAAATGGATTCTGAGCTACTCTTAAAAGGTCGTTTACCATACTAAAGTCATGCTTCTTAGCTAACTCTATCGCTTCTTGAAGTATATGATTTTTTAGTATATATTTTGGATTAACGCCAAGCATCATTTCATGGCGTTTATCCTCATCTAATATCTCACGAGAAAGTCTTTTGTCATATAGCTCTAGCCACTCTCTAAGCGGTTCTTGAAACGTTGCAATATCTAAAATGCTTTTGTGCTTTCCATCGTATCTTGAGAGTTTTCTAAAAAAGAGGGTGAAGTCTATTCTAGCGGCTTCTAGCGCTCTTAGCATATGCTTGAAAAGCAGTATGTCTTTATCTTCTTTAAGAGAGAGCCCCATTTTTTTGTACATGATCGAGAGGTACTCATCTTCATAAGTCTCAGCAAAATAAGCGTCGAGTATAAGTTCAGAGGATGCATAGTCTGCTATGGGCGAGAGCGTTTTAGCTAAACGCTCAAGATTCCAGTGAGCCGTACCAGGTTGGCGTTTAAAACTATATCTCCCTTCCCTATCCGTATGATTACAAACATAGTCCGCTTCATAGTCATCTAAGAACGCAAAGGGACCATAGTCGATAGTCCTGCCGTCTATAGACATATTATCGGTATTCATAACTCCATGATTAAACCCTATGCTCTGCCATTTGGCCACCGTCTTAGCCGTATTTACCACTATCTCTTTATACATCTCCAGATACATTCCTTCTACCCCTTTTAAATGAGGAAACGACTCATCTATCACATAGTCTGCAAGCTCTTGAAGTTTTCCATATTCACCTGAAGCATTAAAGTACTCAAAGGTACCAAAACGTACCCAAGTAGGTGAGAGACGAAGTACTATGGCACCCTTCTCCAAACTCTCACGAGCAACATCGGTTTCACTACCTATAAGAGCTAACGCTCGAGAAGTTTCTATACCTAAGCCATGCATAGCTTCGCTCATCAAGTACTCTCTTATGCTTGAGCGAAGAACTGCGCGTCCATCACCTTGACGAGAATAAAGTGTTAGTCCTGAGCCTTTAAGTTGTAGATTTTGACCATTTACCTTACCTAAGTTAATGGCTCTGCCATCGCCTAAACGCGGAACAAAATAACCAAACTGATGCCCAGCATAACACATTGCAAAGGGGAGTGAACCCTCAAGTAGTTCTGTCCCATTTACTATAGAGAGTAACTTCTCATCATCAAGTAGCTCTTCATCAACTCCTAAGAGTCTTGCAGCGTCTTGTGAGACGGAGATTATAAAGGGACTTGTTAATGGAGTTGGTTCTACTTTATCATAAAAGATATCATCAAGTTCTAAATATGGCGTTGTTAATTTAAGGGTTGAAAATTTCATAGTGAGTTTTTAGCAGAGTAAGCTATAAAAACTCCAAAAACATCAAAGCTATAGTTTTTTTTAGAGGAAAAATTAAGTTCTTTGGCTTACTATTGTTTAAGGCAAAATCACTAAACTCTCATCATGAATAAAAACTTACAAACAGTGTTTCACTATCATGAAACTACAAAACATTCCCAACAAAGATATGCCCGCTCTTTAGGCTACATGGACTGGGCCACTCAACCTAATCCTTTTAGAGAGTATGCAGGTGCAAAAAAGATAGAGCTTCCACTTTGCGATGCTCATACAACACCACCCTACTCTCTACTTGATGAAGAGCTCCCATCAGCTCCACTTGTAAAAGAGTCTCTCTCACAGTTTTTACAGTACTCCCTAGGACTTGCCGCTTGGAAAGTTGCTGGTGGCGACTCTTGGGCCGTTAGATGTAACGCTTCAAGCGGTAACCTTCACCCTACGGAATCTTATGTAATCTTGCCTCCTCTTTTGGGTGAGTCAAGTAGCATTATGCACTATGCTCCTAAAAAACACGAGCTAGAAGTTTTATGTGAGTTTGAGAGTACTCTGTGGGAAGAACTTCCAAAGGGGAGTTTTCTAGTTGGACTATCAAGTATCTCATGGAGAGAAGTATGGAAGTATGGCGAGCGTGCATTTAGATATGTAAATCTTGATGCTGGTCATGCTTGGCATAGCCTTGTAGTAAGTGCAAAACTTCTCGGTTGGAATATAACACGACTCGATAGCGTCTCAAATATTGACATGAACTCTATTTTAGGACTAACGCAAGAGAGTAGATTTCATGAAGATGAGATTGCCGATATGATTTTAGTTGTTTCACCTGGGAGCGTTAACCCTAAACTTTCACTTGAAAAACTCACGGAAGTTCTACCACTTGTTTACAATGGCGATGCGAACAAGTTGAGTCCCACTATGCAGGAGTGGGAGATAATTCCTGCGATTGAGAAGGCAACACAAGAGAATGAAGTTCCACAACGTAGCGTTGTCTCACCAAAGATACGCCGCGTTGCCTCACAAGAATCAAGAGAAGTTATACTTAAACGCCGTAGCATTCATGTTATGGACAAAGAGAGTTCTACCATCACACAAGCTGAGTTTTTTGCTACGCTTAGAAGCGTAACACCCTCTCTTGATGAAAAAGAGAACTCAGCTCATTTAGTGATTTTTGTAAACAGAGTTGAAAACACTCCATCAGGTCTTTATATTTTAATCCGAAACGACAGAGATAAAGAGAAGCTACAAGAGTTGTCAAACCCAGCTTTCCTCTGGAAAGAGAGTGAACTTCCTAATCTCTACTTGCTCCATGAGTATGACTACAAAATGTTTAGCAAGACAATATCATGCGCACAAGATATCGCAAGTGATGGAGCCTATTCGCTTGGGATGCTAGTAAACTTCTCCCAACAACTTAACGCTCATGGTGCTCATAGATATAAAGAGCTCTACTGGGAGTGTGGAGCGATTGGGCAACAACTTTATCTTGAAGCTACTTCTATGGGTCTAAGTGGGACAGGGATAGGCTGTTTTCTAGATGATATGGTTCATGAAATTTTAGGCTTAAAAGATAATCAGTTTCAAACTCTCTATCACTTTACAGTTGGACGAGGTCACGTAGATAGTAGAATCCAAACGCGACCTCCATATGAAAGGAATCAGTAGATGAAAGCTTTTTTTACTTTATCTTTTATTTCTCTCTTTCTCTTAGCTTCAGAGAGTTATGAGAGAGGAAAAATAGATATGCATGGTGGTAAAGATGAGTACTCAAATAGTGGATATCAAAGTGGTTTCAGAAGTGGGGCTATGGGAATGTCACTCTTTCTAGATAAAAACTCATCTAAAAAAAGCAACCAAAAAGAGATGCAAAAGAAGAAGTAATAACTTACTTTATCTTTTCTATTATAGAATCAACTGAGAAGCCAAACTTCTCAAAAAGTTGACCCGCTGGAGCTGAAGCTCCAAAGCTATCCATTGCTATTACAGTGTCTGCGAGTCTATACCACTCAAGTCCACGAGCGGCTTCTATAGCTACGGTTTTTGTACCCTCTTTGATTATAGAGTTGATGTATGAAGCGTCTTGCTCAATGAAAAGGTCATAACAAGGAACTGAAACTACGTTTACTTTAGTTCCAGCCGCATTTAGCGTCTCTTTAACGCCAAGAGCGAGTTCAACCTCACTACCAGACGCCATTAGCGTTATCGTAGCGTTTTCGTCTGAAGCTAAAAGGTAACCCCCTTTAGCCGCTTCACCTGCTACAGCAGATGGAAGCAGTGAGAGGTTTTGACGAGAACATACAAACGCAGATGGAGATTTCTTCATCTCTAGAGCTGTTTTCCATGCCTCTATATTTTCAGCACCATCAGCTGGACGCCAAACATAAAAGTTTGGAAGTGCTCTAAATTGTGAAAGGTGCTCAATAGGTTGGTGAGTTGGACCATCTTCACCAACTCCAATACTATCATGTGTCCAGATAAAAAACTGCTGTATTCCAGTAAGCGCTGCTATACGAGCTGCTGGCTTTAAGTAGTCTGAAAATACAAAAAATGTAGCTGAGAATGGCATAAGTGGACCATAAAGAGCCATAGCATTTACGATAGAGCTCATAGCATGTTCACGAATACCAAAGTAAATATTTCGTCCCTTAGGGTATACACCCATATCTATAAGTTCTGTTTTATTTGAAGGACTCAAATCAGCTGAGCCTCCAAGAAAACTTGGAACTGCTCTAGCGATAGCATTCATTACCTTACCGTTTGTCCCACGAGTCGCTTCCGCTTTTTCAAACACTGGCCACTGGATTCTAGAAAAATCTGGATTTTGCAGCGCGCTCAAAGCCTCATTTTGCTCCATTAATGGAAGAGTTTTTTGTCTATGAATCCATTCACGCTCAAGATAGTCACCCTCTTCTATAGCACATCTAAATCTTACCATCACGTCTTCAGGAACAAAGAATTTCATCTCGGGGGCAAATCCTGCGTCTTTTTTAGCCTGAGCAATTACTTCATCACCAAGAGGAGCACCATGAGCATGGTGTGAGCCCTCTAGTTTACCAGCACCTTTTGCGATAATAGTCTTTGCTATGATAATAGTAGGTTTTGTGTTTGATTTTGCAGTTGTTAAAGTTGCGTCAATCTCTTCAAAATTATGACCATCACACTCTAAAACGTCCCAACCTTGAGACTCAAATCTACCACGAATATTCTCAGAAATGCTTAACTCGGTAGAACCTTCAATGGTAATGTTGTTTGAATCATAAATCAGAATCAGGTTATCAAGCTTGTTGTGTCCAGCAATTGAACTGGCCTCGTATGAGATACCCTCTTCTAAGTCGCCATCTCCACATAAACAGTAAACATTATGGTCTATTAACTCTGCCGTGTCAGAGTTAGTCTGAGCCCCAACAAATTTTGAAGCCATTGAAAAACCAACAGCATTAGCAATACCTTGACCTAATGGTCCAGTAGTAATCTCTATTCCGGCAGTATGACCAAACTCAGGATGTCCTGGCGTTTTAGAATCAAGTTGACGGAAATTTTTAAGATCATCTATCTCAAGGCCATATCCCCAAAGATAGTATAGTGAGTAGATAAGGCCCGTTGCATGTCCACCAGAGAAGACTAATCTATCACGATTTAGCCATGATGGATTTTTAGGATTATGATTTAAATGCTCACTTAAAACGACTGCAATGTCTGCAAGTCCCATTGGAGCACCAGGATGGCCTGAATTTGCCGCTTGAACCATATCTGCCGCTAAAAATCTTATACTGTCTGCCATTTTTTGACGCATTGTATTACTCATCTTTTAGTTTCCTTAGTTTTGTTTATGTCTGTTTATATATTTAGTTAGTAAAGGGGAGAGCTCACTTTGTAAGCTCTGCTCAAAACTATCTATTTCATTTGTTAATTCATCAGCCAATTCATTAGCTTGTTTCATCGACTCTTCAAGTCCTAAAATAGTTACAAAACTATTTTTATCTTCATCATTGTTAGTTAATTTTCCAGCTTCTTCACTACTCTGCGTTACGTCTAAAATATCATCTTGAATTTGGAATAAAAGACCTAGCTTAATACCAAAATCATAGAGTTTGCCTGCTAACTCTTCACGACCTACAATTATAGCGCCCATCTTTAGCGATGCCGCTATGAGCTTTGCCGTTTTATTTGTATGTAAAATTTTTATATCTTCCACTTTGAGTGGTTTGTTTTCAAAATAGCAATCTATAGCTTGACCTAAAACCATCCCATTAAGACCACCATTACTAGCAAGTTCACGAATAAGCTTTACCCTTGTAGAATCAGAAAATGGCGCGTTAGCGAGTACTTCAAAAGAGTAGGTGTTGAGCGCGTCTCCAGCTAAAATAGCCGTCACTTCATCAAAAGTGACGTGAAGCGTTGGCTTACCACGACGTAGTGGAGAGTCATCCATAGCCGGTAAGTCATCATGTATAAGTGAATAAGTATGGAGTAACTCAACTGCATACGCACTATGATATGCCGAGTCTAACATCAGAGGGTTATACGCTTTTACAACGCCAAGCATAAGAGCGGGACGAAATCGCTTGCCACCAGCTATAAGCATATTTTGAAGGGCACTCTCATAAGTAGGGTGTATACTCTTTGACTTTGGTAAGTTAGCTAGTAAAAAATTCTCGAAGTTTTGCATCTGAAATTGTATAGTTTTTCTACTTAATATTTACAAAAAACTGGAAGTTTCTGCGCATAAAAAGTAAAGATGAGAACTCTTTAAAATCTTCGATATAACGAAGTAGCTCATCCTGCGTTTTAACTCTTACTCCATTCACCTGCATTAGCTGATCTCCAAGTATTAATCCATAGTTTGAAAAATTTTTAGGAAGTTTAATAATGCGGAGTTTAGAATCAAAATAGATACCTTTTTGCTCTAAAAATGTATCACTTAACTCTCCACCACCGTAGCGTTTGGTTGTAATTACCTTAAAAGTCATATACTCAGAGCCGCGTTTGATTTTAATCTTGTGCTTTGAGCCTACTTTTGAAAATAGAATTTTTCTCATGAACAGAGACGCCGCTTTTATTTTTTTACCATTAAGTTCAACTATGCAGTCCCCTTTCTTAAAAGGATTGTTTTGTATATATGGGTTGCTGGCACTCACTATAACAAAACCTTCATCGTTTTTTACTCTAATGCCTATATCTGAGTAGTCTGCGCTCTTTGAGGATAAAAATCGTTGAATATACTCTTTTTGAATAATTCCTCTAGGTGTAACTATCCCCTCGAGTGAACAGCAACTACTGGTTATTAGTGAAGGAGCAGTTAGTGGTTCACTGTAAGTTGCCAAGGCATTAAGACCAACTTGGTTTGTTTTAACTCTACCTTCTATAGCGACTTTATTATTCACTGCCGCAGAGCCTAGTTGTAGTCTCATATTAACGTCAAATGGATACTTAAAGCCTTTTTTATTTTCCACAAGATAAAGGGAGAGAAATGGATCACATTTTAAAATTTTTGCATTTGGCGTCTGTTTTGAATATACAAGAAGTTTGTTATTCTTTACCGGTATTAAAAGAGAGGAGTTTTGAATTGTATGTGAATCTTTTATTTTTTGTATACATGAGTCATACCCGCCTTCACAGGCGAATATATTTACAATTAGAAGGGTTACTATAAGAAGTAGGCGTATCACCTACGAAGCTCCACCGAATGGATTTGAACCCATTCCACCTAACATTCCCATAGCGCTCTGTTGCTGATTTTGCTGTACCATTTTGTTTGCGTCATTAATGGCGCCAATAAGTAATATTTGTAAAGAGTCCTTATCAGACATAAGTTCATCATCAATAGTTAAATCAATAACTTCGCCATTGCCATTTACACTGAGCTCAACCATGCCCCCTCCAGTTTTTACGCTAAAAGTTTTACTAGCTAAGTCTGCCTTGAGTTTCTCTGCATTTTCTTGCATTCCCTCAAGCATTTTACTCATATCACCCATATTAAACATAGTTTAGATCGAATCCGCTATAGTTTCAATGTCATTATTATCATCAAGAATTACAACTTTTGGTTGATAACTCTCAAGCTCTTTCTCATCATATGTAGCATAAGAGACAATAATCACTTTGTCACCTTTATGTACTTTACGAGCTGCTGCACCATTTAAACAGATATCGCGTTTACCGCGTTCACCTAAGATGATGTAAGTACTAAAACGCTCACCATTATTGATATTGAGTATTTCAACTTTTTGTCCAACTCGCATCTTAGCAGCTTCTAAAAGCTCCTCATCTATTGTAATTGAACCAACATAATTTAAATTGGCATCTGTTACTGTAGCACGATGGATTTTGCTGTATAACATTTCAATTTGCATAACTATGTCCTACATTCCCATCTGTTTTTTAGCGTCAGCTGGAGATATTGGAGCATCCCACATTTCTGAGTCTATTACATATTCTTCAACAACATTACCACCAACGATATGTTCTTCAATGATACGGTCGATTTTTTCTTTGTTTAAACCTACATACATAGTATGACCTGGTTCAATTAACATAATTGGACCTTGTGCACAACGATTCATACATGAAGTACGTACAATTGGTGCAGTCATCATAATCCCTTCTTTCATGAGCTTCTGAGCTGTATACTGAAATAGGTCTTGTGTGTCTGGTGTAACACATGATGGTTTTGGCATTCCTGGAGGAGCTGATTGCTCACATTTAAATATATAAAAAGCTGGTTGTGGAATTCCCATAATTAATTATCCTTAATTTATTTGTTTGGAATTATAGCAAAAAATATATCTATACAAACTCATTTATAGAAATAAGTTTAGATATTTAAGATACAAAGAAACTTTTTGGATATAATTGCATACTAAATATCTACCTATAAGGGATAATTTTAAATTGAAAATATATATACTTTTACTACTACTTTTGAGCTCTTTATATGCTGAGTCAAAAGTCTATGTTGGAACATCTCTCGCTTATATCAATGAAAGTTTTAACGATATTGATGCAAATAACGCATCACCTCTGGCTAAAGTCAAACTAGCCTATGGAGATAGAACCAAGTATGCTGTTGAGTTATCTCTAGAGTATACAAAAAATGACTCTAAAATATTTTCATCTTCAAATACTATTGATAGTGATGGCGATAAAATGGGTTTCAATATAGAGTTTCTTAAAGCTTTTAATAATGATATGTTTTTTCTTCCATTTTTTAAAGTAGGTTTTGGAAGTGGCTCACTTGACATAACAAGAGTTTTACAAGATAGTCTTAACTATGGCTCATTTAACCTTGGTGCAGGAGTATTTTTACCTATCAATGAACATTTTGATTTTGAACTCGGATATGAGTTTAAGTATCTCTCATATGAAGCGGTTGATACAATTGCACAAAAAAATATCCACAAATCAAATATAAATGCAGCCTACTTCGGCTTTAATGTAAGGTTCTAAAATGAAACTTTTAACATACTCACTAATATTATCATTAACACTTTTTTTAATCTCATGTGGTGGAACTACAAAAACTTCATCTTTAGTTGATATTAAGTCTATATCAATCGACTCTTCTGATATTAAAATATACTCAACACAACTCTCAACACAACTAAGTGCGACAGTAACTTATCAAGATAATACAACTGCAGATGCGACAAAAAGTGTTGATTGGATAAGTTCAGATACAAATGTATCTACTGTAGCATATGGAGTTGTATATCCTGGACTTAGCAATGGTGGAGATGCAAATATTAGTATCGCTTACAAAGATTTTAACGATTCTATTTCGGTAGGTGTAATCAAACTTATGGATTACAATATTACTCATGCAGATATTAATGCAACTGGCTCTTACACACTTGAAGCTACAGGATATTTTGAAGATAATACATCCCAAATAATTCATAGAAATATCTACTGGCTAGCAGATAATAGTGCTATTATTACTTTAGAGAACGATATCTATACTATTACGGTTATTGCAGGAGATACAAATGTAACGGCTGTCGTATTTAATGAACTAAATAGTACGGCGACTACCTTAGCTCCAAAAACTATTACTTACTCTATAAACTAAGAAAATTATTTGAGATTTAATAGTTCCCTTACAATATCTCTATCGTCAAAAGGAAATTTCTCATCATATATTATCTGATGAGATTCATCCCCTTTTCCAAGTATTACAACAACTTCATCTTCTTCTTGAGCATCAAGTGCCATCTCTATAGCTTTTTTTCTATTGAGTTCTACCGTAACGATACTTCTATCATCAATGCCACTTAGTATATCTTCTATGATGAGTTCTGGATCTTCGTGACGTGGGTTATCGCTTGTGAGGTAAACTTTTTTTGCTAAAGATGCCGCAACTCTTCCCATCATTGGACGCTTGAGCCCATCTCTATCTCCACCCGCTCCAAAAACAACGAGAAGTTCCTTCTCTTTTAGCGCGTTTAACACTTGCTGCATGCCATCAGGCGTGTGCGCAAAATCAACTATCACGTTTGGTGCGGCGCAAACCTGTTCCATCCTTCCGCTAACTCCGGCAAAATTATCAACCACATCAGCAATCTCTTCTAGTTTCTTTCCAGTAACAAGGTGAACGGCCCCTATTGCAGCCATAAGGTTATAAAGATTAAAAAAGCCATGTAGTGAAGCCGTAAAAGGAACTATCTCTTGAAAATACTGTATAAGTCCACTACTCGCATCATTTAAAGAGTATGCCATTAGTCTATATGTAGAAGGATTCTCTATTCCATAAGTATATGCATTCTTAAAGTTAAATTTAGCTCTAGGCTCATCTTTGTTTATAAGTTTTTTACCCTCATCTGCAAAAAATGAGTTTTTGACATATATATAATCTTCTAAAGTCTTATGATAATCTAAATGGTCTTGAGTTATATTTGTAAGTATTTTGAGTTCAAAGTTAAGGCCTTCAACTCTTTTTTGCACAATGGCATGAGAGCTAACCTCCATAATAAAGAACTCACATCCAGCTTCTACAGCTTGGTAAATATGCTTATAAGTGTTTAGTACTGATGGCGTAGTGAGAGTCTTGCCCTCTACGACTTCATCGTTCATAAACAACCCACGAGTGCCCTGCATAGCACACTTGTAACCAAGGTCAAGTAAAAATGAGTATATTGCGCTTGCGGTTGTAGTTTTGCCGTTTGTTCCAGTGATACCAATAATTTTAATTTTATCTATTTGAAAAAGGTCTGCTACTGCATCTACTTTAATAATAGAGTGAGCGCTATTATCTTTAGCATTTTGTAAATATTTTTCATTTTGAGTTGTTAATATAAATGCGGTTTCGCCATCGCATTCTTTAGAATTTTCTGTAACATATTTATAGGCTTGATTTGGAAGCTCAATCTTCAACTACTCTTCCTTTTGGTAACTTTTTTAAAAGCTTTCTTAGTAGTTTATCACTAGGGTAAATACTCAAAGCGTTCTCAAGATAAGTGAGTGCCATCTCTGCAAAATCATGCTCTATCAGCCTATCTAAAAAATCAAGGAAGTCCTCTTTTTGGGTAATTATCACACGAGTAGAAAACATAATGTTTTCAAAAGTCTCTTTAAATTCTGCTCCATCATTAAGTAGGCTCTTAAAGTCACTATACAAAATTCCATCTTCAAACTCTAACCTATCACGGAGTGGATCAGCAAATACTTCACTAAGTTTTTCTAAAGTGCCATCCATATTCTTGAGAATCTCACCCATAATATTATCTGCTTGTTCTGTATCTTCTTCTTTTAATATCTCATAATAATCAAAAAGAGCTTCTGCTCCACCCTCACCACTCAAAGCCATTTCAGCAAGGATTGCTCCATTATAAGCCTCTTTAGAGTTAGGATAGTTTTGTAAAACTTCTGCAAATTTTTCCAATGCTATTTTATACTCTGCTTTTGAAAAACTATCTTTTGCTTGTGTTAATGTTTTAAATTTACTTATTGTGCTCATATTTCTCTTTTGTGGCACTAAATGCCGATACCACACTCGCTAAAGCGTAAGTGTGGTGTTTTTAGACTATAGGTTATCTATGTCGTTTTCCATTCCAGCAGGAACATTTACAACACATAATTCTGGGTGAATATCCATTCTAAGTTGGCGTTCAACCCCATACTTAAGTGTACTACCACTACTAGAACAGCCTATACATGCACCTTTAAGTTGGACATATACACTACCATTTTTTACAGTTATAAAATCGATATCTCCACCATCTAGCGCTAATGATGGTCTTACCTTATCTATTACTAACTTAACTGGGTCTATTAGTTCTTCATCTGAAAATGGAATCATATCTATCCTTATTTACTCTTTTTATTTTTCTAATCATAAAATATGACAAAATCGCTTAACAAGTCATAAAGAAAAAAATTAACTATGCTTTTAAAGCCATTATCTCATGTACATAGCTAGGTTTTCTCATTCCAACTAATACATAGTCAATACTATCTTTTTGAATCAAAAAATCAATTGCACACTCTACAAGAGTTGAATTACAATGTTTGAGTTCCTCTTTGAGTTGCACTCTAGTGCTTTTAGAGCACTCATAAGCAACCATTTTTCTATACTCAATTAAAAACATATCTATGTAGTTCAACATAACTTCCAAGGCTTGCTCATCAATATTTTCTAATGTTTTTTTAATATGCGGAATAATTTGGGCATATAAAAAACTATCATAGTCTCCAATCCATCCAAACTTATGCTTATTTTCATCTAACTGTTCGAGTAAGTTATAAAGAGGTTTTAACTCATCGTTATCACATACATCCAACAATTCATTAAGATGATGATAATACTCTGTGCTTTCATCATAATCAGCAAGTCGAAACATCATCTCATCTTTTTGTGCATTTAAGGGACGGTTTACTAAAACTCTGAGTCCATTCTTTTTAGCCCAAGTAGCACACTTAAGACCTTCTCTCTCTAGTAAATTTATAGGTAGTTCAATCGTTGTAAAACTATGTGTTTGAGTTTTAGCATACTCGCTTGCTCTTTGTGCTAATGTTATAAGATCTTCATAAGGTAAAAACTCTAGGTCTGTATTAGCTTTTGAAAAACTATTTGAACTAATTCCATAGGAGAGTATTCTACCCGCTACAACTTCTTCTTCAAGAGCTACAAATACATCATAGATTCTATCGTACATATTATCTAATGTCTCGTCCATATTTTTGCCTTTTTTCAAAGCATCTAATATATAATATTCTGGATTATGAATCAAGTAACAATCAAGCTTTGTAACTTCAAGTCTAGCCAATGATTTTTCTAGTTGATCTTTCATAAAGGAAGCTGAAATAGAGTGATAGCAACTCTCGCTAAACTCAACCACATCTTCAAATGGTTCTTCTTTATGCGTTGCTAAATTCGTCCCTTGAATATAACCAAACTTACTCACTATCTCTATTTCTTCGCGTTTATCATCATCAAACTTTCTTAATGCTAAAGCAATTGCTCTCTCTGCTGCTCCATCCATATAGTTACTTGATGTATCAATAAGTCTAACACCGGCCTCTATAGCCTCTTGCAGTGCTTGAATGTGTTGGGGATTTTGATCTGTAATACGGTAAGTTCCAAATGCGAAATTACTCATTATATCTCTCTTTATTAAAGTATTTTAGAATTGGGAAGTTCTCTTCTCTCAAAAACAGAGTTTTTGTAGCTTTAGGGGGTTGTAGGGACTAAATGTCCCTACCTCTATAATGGACTTTGTTCATTATAGAGAGAATTAATAACTTATACTAATTCGATAAACGCCATAGTAGTAGCATCACCACGACGAATTCTTGTTCTAGTAATTCTAGTGTATCCACCAGCACGATCAACGTACTTAGGAGCAATATCATTTACTAGAGTTTTTGTAGCTTCTTTACTTTGAAGCGCAGCAAATACTGTTCTATGAGCAACAGAATCATTCTTAGTAGCAACTGTAATCAGTTTTTCTACATATGAACGTAATTCTTTTGCTTTAATAGCAGTAGTTTCGATTTTTCCATGTTCTATTAACGAAATACTAAGGTTCTTAAGTAAAGCAGCACGGTGTGCACTTGTACGACCTAGTTTACGATATCCATGACGGTGTCTCATATCTAATCCTCTATTAAGCTTGTAAAGCTTCTATTTTCTTTTTTAATGCTGTAACAACATCGTCAGCTAAGTCAGCACCAACTGCATAACCGAACTCTTGAACTTTCTCAACGATTTCATCGTATGATTTTTTTCCAAGATTTTTAACATTTTTTAAATCATTTGTACTCATTAGTGTAATTTCACCAATTAGTTTAATGTTTGAGCGGTCAAGACAGTTAAAACTACGAGCACTTAAACCAAGACTATCTATATTAGTAGTTAGTTTTTTAAGATCTGGTGACTCTTCAACTCTCTCAATTGTTACTGGAGCTTTAATACTGATTTCTGAATTAAAAACTGCAAGTTGAGCATACATAACCTCTAAAGAGTTTCTAAATGCGTCTACTGGAGAAATCTGTCCATCAGTTCTAATGTTTAATACAACTCTTTCAAAGTTAGGATTGTCTTCAACAAGAACGTTTTCGATCTTGTATGTAGCGCTTCTAACAGGAGTGAAGTAAGCATCTAAAGCTATGTAACCCTCTTCTAACTCTACATAAGTATCTTCACTAGGAACATACCCAATACCTTGAGCAATTTTGATGCTAAAGTTAAGTGTAGAATCTTCATTTAAAGTAGCAAGTGCAGCTTCTGGAGTTACAACTTCTACTTCATCTTTTGTTAAGTCAGCACCTGTAATAGTACAAGGACCAGCAAAACTGTAACTAATTTCAGACTCTGTTGAATCATCATTTAGTTTAAAACGAATATCTTTAAGATTTAAAATAAAATCTGAAATATCTTCGAGCATACCACGAACTGAATCAAACTCATGTTTAGCACCCTCGATTTTGATAGCGATTGGTGCATAACCAACTGAGCTACTTAATAGAAAACGGCGAAGTGGATGAGCTAAAGATATAGCATACCCTGTTTCAAAAGGATATGCCATTATGTTAGCTTCATTCTCACTAATCTGTTCTACCTCAAACTCTTGTGGAGCAAGTGGAGTAGTTTTAATTTTTTTCATCTCTTATACGCCCTTTTTATTATTTACTATTTAGAGTAAAGCTCAACGATTAAACGTTCTTCAACAGGAATAACAACTTCATCACGTTCAGGTATACGAGTAAAAATACCAAATACTTTTTCAGCATCAATATCAACCCATGGAGCAAGACCAGTTTGGTTAGTTAATTCAATTGCACGAACAACTTGTGCATTTGTTTTACTTGCTTCTTTGATCTCTATTTTCTGACCAGGTCTAACACGGTAAGAAGGAATATCAAGTTTTTTACCATCAACTAAGATGTGACCATGTGTTACAAGTTGACGAGCGAATCTACGAGTAGATGCGAATCCCATTCTGTAAACAACATTATCAAGTCTGCTTTCGATTAGAGTAATAAGGTTTGTACCTGTATTTCCTGCTCTTCTTTTAGCTTCAACGAATAGAGCACGGAATTGCTTTTCAGAAACACCATACATGAATTTCGCTTTTTGCTTTTCATTAAGTTGTAAACCATACTCAGAAACTTTCTTACGACGCTGACCATGCTGACCAGGACCATAAGGTCTTTTTTCTAATGCAGATTTACCTGCTAAACGACGTTCACCCTTAAGGTTAAGGCTTACACCGAATCTTCTTTCGATTTTTTCTACTGGACCTCTATATCTTGCCATCAGTAATCTCCTTAAACTCTACGACGCTTAGGTGCGCGACAACCGTTGTGTGGTAATGGAGTAACATCTTTCATAAATGTAACACGAATACCCTCAATAGCACCAACAGCTTTAGTTGCAGTCTCACGACCAGAACCAGGACCTTGAACTTTAATACCAAGTTCTTTAATACCATGTACTTGTGCTTTTTCAACAGCATCTTCTACAGCAGCTTGAGCAGCAAATGGAGTAGATTTTTTAGAACCTTTAAATCCTAAAGAACCTGCAGAACTCCAAGCAATCATGTTACCCATTTCATCTGTAATAGTTACAAGAGTATTATTGAAAGATGCTGCAATGTGGCAAATCCCACGTGCAATATTTTTCTTTACTACTTTTTTTCTAATAGCTTTTCTTTTTGCCATCTATAATTCCTTACGCTGCGCCGACAGTCTTACGTTTACCCTTACGAGTACGCGCATTTGTCTTTGTTTTTTGACCACGACATGGAAGACCACGACGGTGACGTAGACCTCTATATGAACCTAAATCCATAAGAGCCTTAATATCCATAGCTACTTTCTTACGTAAATCACCTTCAACCATATGGTTTGCACGGATTTCCGCAGTTATTGCAGCTACATCAGCTTCATTTAGTTCGAACACTCTTTTGTTATAGTCTATGCCTGTAGCGTCTAAAATTAGACGAGATGCATGTAAGCCTATACCATATACATATGTTAAACCGTACTCAATTCTTTTCTTTTTAGGTAAATCAACACCAGATATACGAGCCATGGTTATCCTTGTCTCTGTTTATGTTTTTTAACTTTGCAGATTACTCTAACAATGCCTTTTCTTTTGATAACTTTACAGTCATCACACATCTTCTTTACTGAAGCACGTACTTTCATTGAAAGTCCTTTAATCTATTGTCTTTGCTATTCGTAGGCTGACTACCTTCGTTTCTCACCGTATTCGTATTTGTTCGAATCTGGTTCAGTCACTAAGTTTCACCAAAAGGTGAGAATTATTAGTCGCCAATACTTTTATCTTTATAGTGTCTATATAGATAGAAATACTCTCTTGTTTGTTAAAACAGCAAAGCGGATGGGAATTATACCCAGATAAATGTAAAAGAATTATTAAGCTAGTGTTTAATCCCATAAAACGCTCACTCCATACTCTTGATTTAATGTTATATATTTATTGTAGTGAATTTTTTTACCATACTTTTTACTTAGGAGTTCCACCTCTATCGTTTCATCTTCTAAAAGTTCTCGTACTTCTTTATAAGAGAGCCATTTTCCATACTTAGCTAATGAATTTTGCCATATTCTAAAATCACAAATTGAACTTTCGCTCAGCTCAAACATCTCCCCATCTTCCGTTGTCCATACTGCATTTGAGCAAGCATAGAGTTTTACCTTTTTACCTCTAACCTCTTTTTCACGAACTTCTATCTCTCCACTTTCACAATATGGACATTTTCCTAAAGTCATTTTACTCTCCTAACTTCTAATACCATAAGATTATATAAATATTTATCTAGTCTTCTCTTACATTGCATAATGTCATACTATTTACTTTTTTGTAGTTATACTTCCCAATATTAAAGTGAAAAGAGGAACTTAAGTGAACGATTTTACATATATTAATCCAACAAAAATTGAATTTGGAAAAGACAAAGAGAATAATATTGGTGAGTATTTAGCTACTTCAGGTATCAAAAAAGTTCTCTTTCTCTATGGAACTGGTAGTATTAAAAAGAGTGGTCTCTATGAAAGAGTCATAAACTCGCTTAATAAAAATAATATAGAATTTGTAGAGCTTGCTGGTGTTGTGAGTAATCCTCTTCTTGGCAAAGTTAAAGAGGGAATTCTCCTTTCAAGGAAGCATGGGGTAGAAGCTATCCTCGGTGTTGGAGGTGGATCTGTTGTTGATAGTGCAAAAGCAATAGCTGCAGGGGTAGCATACGATGGTGATGTATGGGACTTTTTTATTAATAAAGCTCAAATCGCTAAAGCGCTTCCGGTCTTTACTATTATGACTCTCTCGGCAGCTGCCAGTGAAATGAATGGAAATTCGGTTGTGATGAATGAAAATACACAACAGAAGTACTCTATAGCATCTGTTCTGCTTAACCCAGTTATCTCTGTGATAAATCCAGAACTCATGAAAACAGTTGGTAGCGACTATTTAGCATATTCAGCTGTAGATATCATAGCTCACTCTATTGAAGTTTACTTCACAGCTACAACTCACCCTGCGTTTAATTCTAGAATTGTTGAGTCTATCATTAAAACCGTGATGGAGACAACTGAAGTACTTCTTAAAAATCCGGATGATTACGATGCAAGAGCAGAATTTGCTTGGGTAGCTATACAAGCGCTAAATGGTCTAACGCCAGCAGGAACTGCAGGAGGAAGCTTTCCCAACCATTTGATAGAGCATTCACTCTCAGCACTTTACAATGTAGCTCATGGAGCAGGTCTTTCCATAGTTATTCCTGCTTGGATGAAATGGTATAAGGATAAAAACTCAGCACAATTTCAAAGGTTTTCAAGAGAGATTTTCAACTCATCAAACGTAGACGAAGGAATTGAGAAACTCGAAGCTTGGTTTGCTAAAATAGGTTCACCAGTATCTCTAGAAGATGCGAATATACCAAGAAGCGCTATAAGTGCATTAGCTTCAAATGCTTATGAAACAGCTAAAGTATGGGGAATGAGTGAGATGTATACTCAAGAAACAATAGAAGAAATACTACAAAAAGCATAAAATAAAAGGATTATAAATGACAAATGAATTTAGTAAAGCAATGGATTTTAGACATGCATGTAAAGTTTTTGATGAAAATAAAAAGATATCAGATGAAGAGATAAACTTTATACTTGAAGCAGGGAGGAAGTCACCCTCTTCTTTTGGTATGGAAGCTTGGAAGTTTTTAGTAATAACAAATGAAGAGTTAAAAGCAAAACTTCGTCCAGCATGCTGGAATCAAGTACAAATCACATCTTGTTCTCACCTTGTGATTGTTTTAGCAGGGATAGAAAGTGTAAAACCAGAATCTGGTGAGGTGAAAAAAAGATTTAACAGACGAGAGATGCCAGAAGACAAACTTGAGTTTTATTTAGGACTCTATGCTAGTCATATGGAACAAACGCTAAGTAGTGATGAAAATATCTATGCATGGACTTCAAAGCAGTCCTACATAGCCGCAGGTAATATGATGACTGCTGCAGCAACATTAGAGATAGATTCTTGTCCTATAGAAGGATTTGATAAAAATCAAGTTGAAGAGATTTTAGGACTTGATAGATCGAAGTTTCAACTCTCTCTTGTATTGCCGTTTGGTTATAGAACTGATCCGCAATCTTCACAGCAAAGACTCTCTCAAGAAGAAGTTATAGAGTTTATCAAGTAAACTTATCAAATGCTTATTCAAGCATTTGATAGATAGTAATATTTTTATTTACCACTACATCTTTATATAAATCACTTGGTGTAACACCCGTAATATTTTTAAAAACAGCGTTAAAATGGGAGCTGTCATTATATAAATATTCCATCTGCTGTAAAGACTTGCCATCTTTCATATATGACAAAAATGTTTGACAAAATTTTTGAATGTATATATAGTTCTTCGGTGTTATGCCAATAATCTTTTTAAATTGTCTCTCCATTGTTTTTCGACTACAGTTAAAATCTTCAGCTAATTTTTCCACACTCACTTCAAAGTGGTACTCATTTTTTATCTTATCTAAGATGTTTTCTATGTTTTCTCTCTCGTGTCCATGTGAATGATACAATAAAAGCATTCTACTATTGAGGTACTCTATTTCATCTTCAATAGTTGCATTTTTATATAAATTAGGAAAATATCTATTGACTATATCAGCATCTAACTCTATATTATCTTTATTAAGGTGATGGGAGTCTTTATTAAAAAGTTTATAGTAACCTATGGGATGCAGTTCAACACAGATAATTGGATAAGTTGCTTTTTTTAGGTCTAAAAATACTTGTCTTGCTTTTCGCGTTTTAACGGTAAGGAAGAAGTTCCCTGGAATTAAAAACTTCTTTCCTGTGTGTAACTTATGATAACCCTGCAAACCTCTGTTAAATACTAAAAAATTTCCTCCATTAGGCAAACATAAAATTGCATCCATTGTTTCGATGGAGTCCACTACAAAATACTTATGAACAATATCTACTAATTCATTAACTGGTTTATAAACTTTATATTTCATTTAAATGCTTCTGATTAAAATTTGTGTTTGTATACTACCCAAGAAATATATAATTTACATTGTATAAATACGACTATTCATCTAATCTAATGGTAACTCAATAGAAAAACAGGTCATCTCTTTAAACTCGTCTAAATAGAGATTCCCATTATGCCCATATTTCACTATTGTTGAGGCAAGATATAGTCCTAATCCTTTTCCATTTAGTTCACTTTTAGTAGAGAAATAGGGATTAAACAGATTCCCCCTAATATTATCATCGATTTTCATCGCATTATCACAGATATCTATTTTAATAAATTTATCATTTTTAGTCACATTGATATCTACAAAAGGCATCTCTGCTCTACTTAAAAGTAATGCATCCTCTGAATTTTGTAGCAAGTATACAATAGCACGAGACATATCCTCTTTATTGATAAAAACATCTATATTACTATCAATCTTTTTTTTAACAGTAATTGAATTTTTTTTGTATGACTCACCAACCGTTTGCAAAGCATCCTCTATTAGCTCCTTAACGCTACACAAAGATTTAACTCTATCTGAACTATATGGACTTAAAAAACTATCTATGGTTGAAGATAGCTTTTGTAAAGTAGCATCTATATCTTGTAAGGATTTTTGAAAAAAATCTTTATTTCCTTCTTCTATGGAAGAGCTTTGACTCAGTATGATATCCATTTGCATATTTGCTGAAAGTGCCCCAATACTTGAGAGAGGTTGTCTCCACTGATGTCCAATCGTTTTGATTAGATTGTCCATTTCCAAACGGCAAGCCTCCTTTAAAAGTAGTGCTGTTTTTGCTTTAACTTTTGCTTCTAGTTCTTTTTCGAGAAGTTTGTATTTTTCATTTGATTTTTCCAGTTCAAGTTCTAGTATCTTTTTTTCATTAATATCTCGCCATACTGATACTATTGTATTTCTTCCATCTTGGTGCATAGCAGTCAAAGAGATGCTTGTCCAGAAATCTTCATTACTCATGCGCTTACATATCCACTCAAAATTGTGACTACCTTTATCTTTACATAACTTTAGCATCTCATTGACTTTTATGTATGACAAGGCTCCATCATCTTGAAACTCTGGAGATAGTTTAGATAGATGTAGACTTACAAGTTGCTCTTTGCTCGATGCTCCCATCATGTTTACAATGGCACTATTACACTCTGTAACAATCCCATCTTCTATAACTGCAATGCCATCAGAGAAATATTCAACTAATTTTTTATTTTCAAGATCTTTTTGCGTACTCTTTAATAACAATACTTTCTCTCTAATATAGTTTTTGTAAAATACATTTTAGAATAATTTTAAATATATATAGTTGTATAAACACGACACACTATCTAAGAAATCAAATTTACTACTTTTTATTACATATGAAGAGTTAAAAGTATAGAATTCGATTATGAATGAGTACATAGAAAAATTTACAAAAGCTATAGAGAATAGTTTCTTTTTAAAGCTACCCCAAGAAGAACAAGAGTTTATAAAAGAGAAGTCCTTCGCGTTTAAGTTCTCACATCAAGAGATTAAACAGATTATAGACATTGCTCGAGACTTAGAGATGTGGAATGAAACTACGATTATTCAAATATTTCCAGAGCATACTCAAAGAAAAGTTGTCTTTACAAGACTTAGGCAAGCTTATGAAGAGATACGAAACAAAACTAACTCTTATGATAATTTTACACTTAAAAATATTCCCCAAGAGCAGAAATTCACTTTTAAAACTGAGCCTAAAGAGGGTTTTGGTTTAGGTCTCTGCCCTGTTGCATCTGAGAAAACAAGATGTTGTAATCTTTTGACGCTTGATGCAGTTGAATCTTGCGGGTTTGATTGTTCTTACTGTTCAATCCAAAGTTTTTACAATCAAAACACAATTACCTTTGATAGTAGCTTTAAAGATAAGCTACTAGGCCTAACTCTTGAGCCAAATAAAACTTATCATATAGGAACGGGACAAGCCTCTGATTCACTTATGTTTGGAAACCGCGAAGGAGTTTTAGATGCTCTTTTTGAGTTTGCTAGAATAAATCCCAATGTACTTTTAGAGTTTAAAACAAAATCAGACAATGTAAAGTACTTCCTAGAAAATGAAGTACCTAAAAATATACTCTGTACATGGAGTCTTAATACAAAAACAATTATAGAAAATGAAGAGCATCTCACTGCCTCACTTGATAAACGCATAAACGCAGCAAGAAAAATGGCAGACAAGGGAGTCAAAGTTGGTTTTCACTTTCATCCTATAGTTGAGTATGATGGCTATTTAGCAGAGTATGCAGAAGTCTACAAAAGGCTTATCTCAGAGTTTCTACCAAGCGAAGTAGCTCTTGTAAGTTTTGGGACACTCACATTTATTAAGCCAGTTATTAAGCAGTTACGTGAACGCGAGTTTAGAACTAAGATAACGCAGATACCTCATGAAGACGCAAGCGGTAAAACATCTTATCCTGAATCTACAAAGGTAGAGATGTTTAAACATGCTTATGAGAGTTTTGAGCCTTGGCATCCTAAGGGTATAAACTCTGATAACAGAGTCTTTTTCTACCTCTGCATGGAAGAGCACTCAATGTGGAACAAAACCTTTGGTTACCAATACTCTACAAACAATGACTTTGAAAGAGATATGCTCAGTTCATACTGTAATAAAGTAGGCATAGAGTACTTTATTTAGATTTATGAAGGTTGCTCTACTCTTTTTACTTAGTTTTGCTTCCCTTATATACTCTAAAGAGTATGAACTCGAACTTGGTTTAGGAGTGGGAGCACTAAGTTATCCAAACTACATAGGCTCAAAGTCTTCACAATATTTAGCACTACCGATTCCATTTATCAGATACAGAGGAGAGAATTTTCGCATAGATGAAGATGGAATTAATGGAGAACTTTTTGGAATAAATGGCCTCAAACTTGAGCTAAGCATGAGTGGTTCTCTGCCTGCAAGTAGTGATAAGAATGGTGCGAGAAAAGATATGCCTGATTTAGACTTAAGTGGTGAAATTGGCTTTGAGGTTGTCTATAATATCTATGATAAAGGTATAAGTAAACTAGAACTAGAGTTTCCATTTAGAGCAGTATTTTCTACCAATTACACTAGAGTAGAGTATAGAGGAATAACTTCAAATCCACAACTAAAGTACTCGCTTAACTATAAAGACTTAACACTTACATTTCGTACAGGTATAATTGCTGCAGATGATGTATACCATAGTTACTATTATTCTGTAAAGAGTCAATATGCTACTGCTCAGCGTGATGCATATGAAGCACATAGTGGTTTTGGAGGTTTTAAAAATCGAGTAGGATTAACCTATAAAAAAGGTTCTTGGTGGAGCGGTGCCTTTATTTCATACTTTAATGTTAAAGATGCTGTTTACAAGGACTCTCCCTTACTTGAAACAGATACAGCCTTGTACTACGGAGTTTCACTAGCTTATATATTTTATACTCATCCCTAATAGGGTTTATGCAGTTTTCAAATAGCCTAAACTTTTTTTATCAATTACTATATCAAGAAGTAAGCAGAGTGCCTCTTTTTTTGAATTAACATACTCTTTAATGGTATTTGTTGGTTTGGAGTTTTGTGTAGCACCATACTCTTTTTGGATTAAAAAATCTCCAAAAAGCGTAGGGTAAATATTTATCTTGTAGTAGTAACTTCTCTCGTTAGAGTTTTTAAATAAAATCATTCTCTTCTCACTAATTATCTTTAATTAGATAATTAGCAAAAATTATTCCTAAATATATCTAGCTATTCATAGAGATGATAAAACAGTTTTCACCCTCTTGAACGCTAAAACTATGCTTTTTGCAAAATACATCATTCATCTCATTTTTCATCTCTAAGCTTTTAGCTAAAGCTTCATCTTTTGATTCAATTTCTAAATTGTTTTGCATGTCACTTCTTTTAAAACAACCACATTCTCTATCTACTATTATTTTATACATTTTAATTCCTTGTGTTTAATTTTGAAATATTATCCAAATCAACTTGTCAAGCCCTTACATATTCTTAGAGTCTAATTTCTTTAAGATATAATTAGCTCAAGATAACTATAAGGCATTAATGTGAATAAAAAAGTACTTCTCTTATGCAGTGATAACAGCTCGCTCTCCATCATCGCCCAAGCAATACTTACAAAGTATCTAAGTGAAATTGATTTTTTTAGTGGCGCTACAAAAAAGAGTAAAAAGATAGATGCAAATGTCATCAAATCTCTTAGTAGTCATTTACTTTGGAGAGATGAATATAACTCAAAGGTTTATGATCAAAATCCAGATATAAATTATGATTTAGTAATTACGCTCTGTGATAAGTCTTCTAAGGAGTGTCCAAAATCACTCTCAAAGTCTACTCAGATTCAGATAGAGTATGATGTTCCCACAAAAAACTCTCTAAGTGAAATCGAGCAGATTATAAAAGAGATGAAGATGGAGTTAATACCTATAGTTAGAAATGAACTCAGTGAATAAACAATGATTATTTGCCAATGGATCAGCCTCCTCCATCATTAAGCATGATAGATGCTCTTACCATACTAAGAAATCGCTTATTTTGATCAACTTTTTGACGACTAGAACTACTAATGTAAACTTGAAGTGAATAATTTTTCATGACATACTCCTCTACTTAAAAAGCATAGAACAGTTTAAACGTATAAACAACAAAACGAGTCTTAACCCAAAATTATTATAGCAAATAGTGTTCTCAAAAGCTGTTTAAAAATTATACAACTTATACTTAACCGCTTTAAAATATCAATATAGCTATAATTACATTTATAAAATACGGAATTACCAAGGAAATACAATGACACTAAGTCCCTACTTAGAACTAGGAAAGATAAATACACTCAGAGTAGATAGAGATACAACCCCAGGACTCTTTTTGATGGCTGAGGATGGCAATGATGTCCTTTTACCCGGGCAGTATGTAACGCAAGATATGATAGAAGATACACTCATAGATGTATTTTTGTATACAGACTCCGAAGATAGACTTGTTGCAACTACACTAAAGCCAAAAGCTATGCTTGATGAACTTGCTCTCTTTGAGGTTGTTGATGTAGCACCCTTTGGCGCATTTATGGATTGGGGTCTTACAAAAGATCTACTCGTACCAAATATGTTTCAAAAAACTCCATTTACTGTGGGTGAAAAACGCTACTTAAGAGTTATCTATGACGAGAGAACTCATAGACTTGTTGGAACCGAAAAACTAGGCGACTTTTTTGATAGAAAGGTAAAAGGTCTTGCTATTAATAAAGAGGCGAAGATACTTGTTATTTCTAAAACGCCACTAGGTTTTAAATGTATAGTCAACGATAAATATGAAGGTCTTATCTATCATAATGAAATCTTTGAAACTATAAATCTAGGTGATGAAAAAACTGCTTATGTCAAAACGATAAGAAAAGATGGAAATATTGACCTAACTCTTAGAAAACCAGGAAGTAAAAAGAGTGGTGGTTCTGATGAGAAAGTTATGACTCTTCTTAAAGAAGCTAAAGGAATACTTCCATACAACTACAAGAGCGATGCAGAGTTAATTAAAGATATCTTTGGACTAAGTAAAAAAGAGTTTAAGCGAACACTTACATCTCTTCAAGATGCTGGTAAGATAGATGTAAAAGATACTGGCATATATATCAAAGGCTAATAATGATAAAGAAAAAAGTAAATCAAGATTTAAGAGATAAAAATATAGAATTTGAAATCAACACAGTGAAGTATAGAGCCTTACGTTTTTACCAAACTAAGATGACTGTGGATGTGCTAATTCTCAATGATCCAGATAAAACAGGGGTACATAACATTCCTTTTGCACATATTCCAAAAGCAATTAAGAAATTCATCAAGCCAAACTAACTATAATATTTCTATGAATGAAACAATAGATAAAGCTGCTAGTGGTGGTGATTTTTATATCTGGGCAATCACATTTGGATTACTCATAGTTGGTGTTGCTTACTTAGCATATATAAATAGAAATATTGAAAGATAAATTAAAAAGGGATATAAAAAATGTCTAATTTAAAAAAATGTAATACACTCGAAGAAGTAAGAAGTGAGATAGATAAAATAGATGATCAACTAGTAGAAACTATTTCAGATAGAAGTCACTTAATTCGTCAAGCAGCAAGCTTTAAAAACAGTGTAGATGAAGTAAAGGCCCAAGACAGAATTGATTTTATAATTCAAAGAGTACGTCATAAAGGCATTCAACTAGGGATTAATCCAAATATGCTTGCAGAAATTTTTACTATAATGATAGATGAAATGGTAGAGATGGAGATATCAGAGTTTAGAAATTCTGATGTATTTTAAGATAAGATAATTGCTATCCATAAAGGATAGCAACTTAGCTTTCTACTTGTATCTATAAGTGATACGACCTTTATCAAGAGAGTATGGAGTTAGCTCCAGTTTCACTTTATCACCTGGAAGAATTTTAATATAGTGCATTCTCATCTTTCCAGCAATGTGACATAAAATAATATGTCCATTTTCTAATTCAACACGAAAAGTTGCGTTTGGCAATGCCTCAATAATCTTGCCATCAACTTCAATAACGTCTGCTTTAGCCATTTTTAAGTCCTTTTTCTCTTAAGCAAGAGATAATATTTCAGCTTTACCGTTAATAACTGCAACAGTATGCTCATAGTGTGAACCGCGTAAACCATCGGCACTAACAACATCCCATTTATTCTCTAGAATAATAGGAGTAGAATCTTTTTGACATACCATAGGCTCCAAACAAAAAACCATTCCATTCTTTATCTTTGGTCCAGACTTAGCGTTTGCACCATTTAAATAATTTGGAATTTCAGGTTCCTCATGAGGTTTTTTACCTATGCCATGTCCACAGAAATTTTTCAAAGGGACAAAACCTGCACTTAAAATATTGTCTTCTAATATTTTAGAAAGTTCTTTAAAGCGCATGCCTTCTTTGATTTCTGCGATAGAGTTTAAAAGTGTATCTTTAGCACAAGCGATCAATGCCTCGTCTAATTGAGTTATCTCACCAACACCAACTGAAATTGCAGCATCACCAAACCAACCATCTAACTCAGTACCAATATCGAAACCTATTACATCTCCACTTTGGAGTCTATAGTCTGTTGGGATACCATGAATGATTACTTGATTAAGGGAAGTACAAACAGCATTTGGAAAGCCATAAAGACCTTTAAAAGAAGGCTTAGCACCATGAGAGCGAATATAATCCTCTGCCATAGTATCAAGCTCTTTTAAAGAAGCTCCAACTTTTGTGTTTGCTCGAAGTAACTCAAGAGCACCGCCAACAATTTTGTTAGCAGCTCGAAGTTTTTCTATCTCTTGAGGTTTTCTTAGCGCAATCGCCATTTTTATAGACCGACCGCACTTAGAGTTTCATATTTACTTGAATAAATCTGTGCCTCAACTTTTCTCATTGTATCAAGTGCAACTTGAACAACGATTAAAACTGCTGTACCACCAAAGAAGAATGGAACACCCATCCCTTTAATAATCATAAATGGTAAAGTAGCAACAAGACCCAAATAAAGCGCACCAGTAAATGTTAATCTACTTGCAGTCTCATTTAAGAACTCTTTTGTCGCATTACCAGTACGAATACCTGGAATAAATCCACCTTGGCGTTTAAGGTTATCAGATATATCTTTTGCATTAAAAGTAATCGATGCATAGAAAAATGCAAAGAAAATAACAAATGCAAAAGTTAAAAAGTTAAAAAAGTAACTATTTGGGTTTAATAAATCTGCAATACCTTGAATAGTAGGGTTAGTACTAGAAGATAATACAGTCATAGGAAACATCAATATAGCACTTGCAAAGATAACTGGAATAACACCAGCTAAATTCACTTTAATAGGAATGTAATTCATTACACGCTTATCTTGGTTTTGCATCATAGTCTTTTTAGCATATGTAATTGGAATACGACGCTCACCAAGTTCAACATAAATAATAATAGCAACTGTACTTAAAATAAGTGCTAAGATAGCTATTACAGTAATGAAACTCATAGCACCAGAGTTAACCATAGTTATAGTTTGACCTATAGCTGATGGTATAGCTGATACGATTCCAGCAAAGATTATTAAAGAGATACCGTTACCGATACCACTTTGAGTAATCTGCTCACCAATCCACATGAGTAACATCGTTCCAGCTAACATTGAGATAGCAGAAAGAAGTATAAATGTATTTTGATCAGCTAAAATTGCACTATTTCCTGTAGGTCCAGTTAAACTCTGAAGTCCTACACTAACACCTATAGCTTGAATTATAGTAATAACAATAGTCGCATAACGAATAATTTGCATATACTTAACCATACCATCACGCTCTTTTTTCATTTGACCAAGAGTTGGAAATGTTGCAGCTAAAAGCTCCATAATAATCGATGCGGTGATATAAGGCATAATACCAAGTGATATAATAGATAGTCTCTCAACAGCGTTTCCACTGAACATGTTAAATAAACCAAGAGCATCTGATTGGTGTGAGTCGAAGAATGATGCAATAACTGCTGCATCTACGCCTGGAACTGGCACATAAGCCAGTAGGCGATAGATAAATAAAAACCCGATAGTAATAAGTATCTTATTAACTAGATTTTTATTCATTTGTTTAGTTACCTGTTGTAGTAACGTTTTCGTCTTTAATTTTCGAAGCTAAATCTTTCGCAGTAGCTCCTACTAGTTTTATTTTAGTAACACTAGCACTCATCTTGTGAACACCACGAATTGCTTCTACAGTGATTTCAGCAAGTTCAGCAACAGCTTTAATTTTACCTACATTAATTACATATGGTTTAATTACACGTGATGTAAAACCAATTTTAGGCATACGCTTTGCAAGTGGTTGTTGACCACCCTCAAAGTTTCTTTTTCTCTTGTAACCTGAACGAGACTTCTGACCTTTTTGACCACGAGCTGCAGTCTTACCAGTACCAGAAGCTTGTCCACGTCCAACACGTTTACGATTAGCAGTAGAACCTTCAGCAGGTGTTAAATTTTCAATACCCATCATCTATCCTTTTAATCTGCCAAGTGCTTCAACAGTAGCACGTACAAGTGTGTTAGGGTTGTTTGAACCGATTGATTTTGTAAGTATATCTTGTATACCTGCAAGCTCAAGAACTGGACGAGCAGCTCCACCGGCGATTACACCCGTACCTTCAGATGCTGGCTTAAGTAAAACGCGAGAAGCGTTATATTTATGCTCAATATCGTGTGCGATTGTTGAACCTTTAATCTTAACAGTTGTTAAGTTTTTAAAAGCGTTATCAACAGCCTTACGTATAGCATCAGGAACCTCTTTTGCTTTACCTACACCGTATCCGATTGTACCATTCTTGTTACCAACAACGATAAGTGCAGTAAAACGAAAACGTCTACCACCCTTAACAACTTTAGTAACACGACCAATATTTACAATTGATTCTTCAAAATCATCTCTGTTAATTTCCATCTTAGCCCCTAAAACTTAATTTCGTTAGCACGAAGTGAATCACCAAATGCAGCGATAACACCGTGATACTGGTAACCATTACGATCAAATACTATCTCGTTGATGTTAGCTTCTTTTAGTTTAGCAGCAAATGCTTCACCAAGTGCAGCTGCACCTTCTCTATTAGCTTTATGACCAGTAGCTTTTGAATTAAGTGCACATACAGTACTGCCAGCTACATCATCAATAGCCTGCACACTTAAATAACGGTTTGAACGAAATACAGAAACACGAGGAAGTGAAGCACAACCAGATATTTTTGCACGAATACGTAACTTACGCTTAACGCGATTTGCTACTTTAGATTTTAATACTTTAGCATTCATTTTTAATATCCTCCCTTACTTCTTAGCAGTTTTACCGGCTTTACGCACGATATGCTCTTCCATGTATTTCACACCTTTACCTTTGTAAGGCTCTGGTGGACGGAAACTTCTGATTTTTGCAGCTGCTGAACCTAAAAGTTGTTTGTCATGACTCTTAAGAGTGATAACATTTTTCTCAACTGTAGCTTCAAGACCATCAACTAAATCGAAGTCAATATCATGTGAGTGTCCAAGTTGAAGATTAAGAACTTTACCTTTAACAGCAGCTCTATAACCAACACCATTGATCTCTAATTGTTTAGAGTAACCTGTAGTTAAACCTGTAACAATATTTGCCGCAAGTGCTCTATAAGTTCCCCAAAAAGCTCTATGCTCACGAGCATCTGATAAAGTAGCAAAAGTTAATGTATTACCCTCAAGAGTAAAAGAAACATTTCCTTTTGTATCTAAATCCATAGTTGTTTTACCTTTAGTAAAAGTAATAACATTTCCATCTGCTTTAACTGTAATATCAGCTGCAAATTCTACTGGTAATTTTCCAATTCTAGACATGTTATTCTCCCCTTACCAAATTGTACACATAACTTCACCACCAATGCCAAGCTCAAAAGCTTTGTCATTAGCAAGAACGCCATGTGATGTACTTACAATAATAGTACCATAACCATTTTTGAAACGCTTGATATCTTCTTTACCTTTGTAAACACGACGACCAGGCTTAGAAACTCTTTTCATTTCATTGATTACTGTTTTACCTTCATCGTTATACTTAAGTACAACTTTGATAGTTTTTTTAACACCATCTTCAACTACATTTGCAGATTCAAGATAACCTTTTTCTACTAAGATATTTGCTACAGCTTCAACACTTTTTGAATGTACTAAAGTAGTAACTGGTAATCTTCTCATACCTGCATTACGAACACGAGTTAACGCATCTGATACTAGATCATTAATTGCCATTTTTATTCCTTGACTTTGTAAATACTTTGAATCTAATCAAAGTATAAACTAATAATTAGTAGTTTCCTCTTGGCTTACCAAGAAGACTTTCTAACACCTGGGATTAATCCCTCATTTGCCATTTTTCTAAAACATATACGACAGATACCAAAATCTCTAAGTACAGAGTGTGGACGACCACAAATCTGACAACGTGTATAACCACGTACTTTAAATTTAGGTTCTCTTGCCGCTTTTGCGATCATAGACTTTTTAGCCATTAGTTACTCCCTTTAGTAAAAGGCATACCCATTTTCTCTAAAAGAGCAAAACCAGCCTTATCTGAATCAGCACTAGTTACTACAGTAATATTCATACCATGAATTTGCATGATCGAATCATAACCAATCTCTGGGAAAATTAGTTGCTCTAATAGACCAAAATTGTAGTTACCACGACCATCAAAACCATTTCTTGGAACACCACGGAAATCTTTCACACGAGGAAGCGCGATAGATACTAGACGATCAAGAAAGTTATACATGTTTTCACCACGAAGAGTAACGCGTACGCCTACTGGCATACCTTCACGAACTTTAAAACCTGCAACAGATTTTTTCGCGATTACCGTAGACGCTTTTTGACCAGCAATCTTAGTAATTGTATCTTCAATGTTTTGAATAAGCTTATTATCTTTCATTGCAAAACCAGCACCAACAGAGATGATTATCTTCTCTAATTGTGGTGTTTGCATAGGATTTTTAATTCCTAAGTCAGCTTGTAACTCAGATTTTAGACCTAAATATTTTTCTTTTAAGCGTGCCATCTAATTATGCCTCCACTTTACGTACGTTTGAAGCGTCAATTGGCATCTCTTTATTGATATGCCCACCCTTCGTATTATCTTCAGTTGGTTTAACAGCTTTCTTAGCTATTTTACAACCCTCTACGATAACCTTGTTTTTCTTAGGCATTACTGATAAAACAGTAGCCTTAGTTCCACGGTCATCTCCAGCGATAATCTCTACAGTATCGCCTTTTTTGAAATTAAACTTTGCCATTAAACAACCTCCGGCGCAAGAGAAACAATTTTCATGAATCCAGCATAACGTACTTCACGACCAACAGGGCCAAAAATACGAGTACCGATTGGTTCTCTTTTGTCATCTAGGATTACAGCTGCATTATCATCAAAACGAATTAATGAACCATTTTCACGTTGAACTTCTTTATGAGTTCTAACGATAACAGCTTTAACAACCTTACCTTTTTTAACTTTAGCAGTTGGAGTCGCTTTTTTAACAGAAGCAACGATAACGTCACCTACTGATGCATAACGACGCTTAGAACCACCAAGTACCTTAATACACATAATCTCTTTAGCACCTGTATTATCAGCTACATTTAAACGAGTAAAACCCTGGATCATTATTCAGCTCCTGATACTACTGTTTTAAGTCTAAAAGATTTAGTCTTAGAAAGTGGGCGACACTCGATTGCAATAATCTCATCACCAACTTTAACTTCATTACGCTCATCATGTACTAAGTACTTTTTGAAACGCTTTACAACTTTGTGGTAACGAGGGTGCATTACACGACGTTCAACAACAATAGATACTGTTTTCTCGCCTGCAATAGTTACAACTTTACCTTGAATCTCACGTTTATGTGTCATACCCAAGCTCCTAGTTTGCTACTGCAGTAAGTGCAGTGTTGATTCTAGCAATATCTTTTTTAGCTACTTTAAGTTCGCTAGTATTTTGAAGTTGCATCATCTTTTGTTTAATTTTTAAAGTAAACAGCTCTGTTTTCTTTTCTTTAAGCATAGCTTGAAGTTCAGCTGAATTTTTATCTGCTAAATCAGAATAGTTCATTGTTCATCTCCGCAGTGATTATTTTACATTTGAATGGAAGCTTGTGCATAGCAAGAGTTAATGCTTCACGAGCAAGCTCTTCTGGAACACCAGCCATTTCAAAAATTATACGACCTGGTTTAATATTCATAACCCATTGGTCTACAGCACCCTTACCTTTACCCATACGAGTTTCAAGAGGCTTAGCTGTTAATGGTTTAGCTGGAAAAACACGAATCCAGATTTTACCACTTCTTTTAATGTGACGAGTAGCAGAGATACGAGCCGATTCAATCTGACGAGAGTTGATACGACCAGCTTCTACCGCTTTAAACGCGATATCACCAAAAGCTAATTTATAACCTGAACGAGCGTAACCACGGTTACGACCTTTCATTACTTTACGATATTTTGTTCTTTTTGGCATTAACATAATTATTCAGCCTTTTCACTAGTTGGACGAGCAGTACGCTTAGGACGACGCTCTTTTTTCTCTTCAGCTACTTCAACAGGAACACCTTTAGTAAGTACTTCCCCTTTGAAGATCCACACTTTAACACCGATAATACCGTATGTTGTATGTGCTTCAGCGAAACCGTAATCAATCTTTGCACGAAGAGTATGAAGAGGAACACGTCCCTCTAGATACCATTCAGTACGAGCCATTTCAGCTCCACCAAGACGACCAGCAACTGCTATTTTAATTCCCTTAGCACCAGAACGTTGTGCACCTTGCATAACTTTCTTCATAGCACGTCTAAAAGCAACACGACGCTCAAGCTGAGTTGCTACATTTTCAGCAACAAGTTGAGATGAAGTTTGAGCTTTTTTCTCTTCTTTGATGTTTACAGAAATTTGCTTACCAATTAGCTTTTGAAGAGCAGTTTTAAGTTTCTCAATATCAGCACCTTTCTTCCCGATAATAATACCAGGACGAGCAGCAACGATAGTAACGCGAAGTCTTTTAACTGTTCTTTCTATAATAATGTTTGCAACACCAGCATAGTAAAGCTCTTTCTTTAAAAATGTTCTTATCTTGTGATCTTCACCTAAAGCAGCAGGAGCTGTTTTAAAGTTAGGGAACCAACGGCTCTCCCAGTTACGGTTGATACCAAGACGTAAACCAATAGGATTAACTTTTTGACCCATACTATTTACCCTCCACTTCTACTAAGATATGTGCAGTTGGCTTACGGATACCCGATGCCATACCACGTGCTCTAGGACGGAAACGCTTAAGAACTGGACCATTGTCTACACGACATGAAGTAACAATACAGTCTCCAGCTTCACTACCACTATTCGCAACTGCAGATGCAATTACTTTATAGATAATTTTTGCCGCTTTATTTGGTGTAAACTCTAAAGCTGCCATAGCTTCTTCAGCGTTCATACCTTGAACCTCTCTTGCGATAAGACGAGATTTAATTGGAGATACACGGATAAATTTTAATAATGCTCTAGCCATGATCTATCCTTTCTTCTGAACAGAGCCCTTATGGCCCTTAAATGTACGAGTTGGAGCAAATTCCCCAAGCTTGTAACCGATGTGGTTCTCTGATACATGAACAGGAACAAATTGACGTCCGTTGTGAACATTTAAAGTAAAGCCAACCATATCAGGTGTAACCATAGATCTTCTTGACCAAGTCTTGATAGGTTTTTTGTTACCTTCAGCTTTAGCCTTTTCAATCTTTTTACTTAAATGGTCATCAACAAATGGACCTTTTTTTAGTGAACGAGCCATAATTAACCTACCCTTTTAGCATTTGGTTTACGACGAGTAATAATTAACTTATCACTTGATTTCTTACGACGAGTTTTAGCACCCTTCGTAGGTTTACCCCATGGAGTAACTGGATGACGACCTGAGTTCGTTTTACCTTCACCACCACCGTGTGGGTGATCAATTGGATTCATTGCTGAACCACGAGTCTGAGGACGAATACCTAGGTGACGTTGACGACCAGCTTTAGCGATAACTATGTTACCAAACTCTTCGTTACCAACTTGACCAATAGTAGCTAAACACTCACCAAGTACTAAACGCATTTCAGATGAAGGCATACGTAAAGATACATACTTACCATCACGACCCATAATCTGAGCAGATGTTCCAGCAGCACGACACATTTGTCCGCCCTTACCAGTTTTAAGCTCGATATTATGAATTAACGTACCCACTGGGATATTCTTTAATTTCATAGTATTACCAGGCTTAACGTCTAGTCCACTTTCTGCAGAAGAAATTTTGTCACCAACTACTAAACCTTTTGGTTGAAGGATATATTTCTTCTCACCATCAGCATAAGTTACAAGTGCGATACGACAGTTTCTGTACGGATCATACTCAATTGCACTTACAGTTGCAGGAATATCAAATTTGTTTCTTTTAAAGTCAACAATACGATAAAGCTTTTTAGCACCAGCTTGACGGTGACGAGAAGTGATACGACCATTGTTGTTACGACCAGAATGTGTTGGTAGTTTTACAAGTAATGAACGAACACTAGCTTTTGCCGTGATGTCTGAGCTATCAACATTTGTATAAAAACGACGAGACGGAGTTATCGGTCTATAAGTTTTAATTGCCATGTTATACCGCCAAACTTTCTATTTGTGCACCCTCAGGTAAAGTAACATAAAACTTTTTAAAGTCATTTTGCTTACCTTGTACACCACGGAAACGTTTAGTTTTTCCGTTTTGATTTAAAGAGTTTATTTTATTTGGAATAATCCCAAAATATTCTCTAAAAACTTCCTTAAGACCACTTTTAGTCATACGAGGAGATGTTTGTACAACGATAACACCATCTTCTTGTAGAGCAAGAGTCTTCTCTGTATATATAATAGATTTAATATCTGTAATATCAGCCATTACTTAGCCTCACTTGTTAATGCTTCGAATACTGCTTTTTCTATCACGATTGAACGATAGTTTGAAGCTAAGTATGCGTTTAACTCATTAGATTCAATAACGTAAGTTTGAGATAAATTCTCAAAAGCTAAAAACGTTGGCTCATCTAATAATGATTTTACAATTAGAACATCTCTTTGATTAAGAGCTTTAAACATTGCATTTGCATCTTTTGTTTTACCAGAAGTTACTTCAATGTTGTCAACTACAAAAAGCGTACCATTTTGTGCATGTTCATTTAAAGCAAAGTTTAAAGCTAATTTCTTTTGCTTTTTGTTTACTTTTAAATCGTAGTTACGGTTGTTTTGAGGACCAAAAGCTTTACCACCACCTACGAATATTGGAGAACGACGAGAACCAGCACGAGCACGTCCGCCACCTTTTTGAGCCCATGGCTTCTTACCACCACCACGTACTTCACTTCTACCTTTAGCAGTAGCTGAGTTAGCACGTTGCGCAGCTTGAGCTGACTTAACATATAACCAAAGGTTGTGAGGGTTAATACCAGAAAAAGATTCTGGTAAAGCTAACTCAGAAGCTTTTTCCATTTTTTCATTTAAGATAATTGCGCTCATTATTTAGCTACCTTTACACGACCTAGAGCACCGTTAGCACCAGATACAGAACCTAAAACCGCAATGATTTTATTTTCAGCATCGTAAGAAACGATCTCATTTTTTACGCTGTTTTGTGCGTTACCATAGTGTCCTGGCATTTTCTTACCTTTCATAACACGACCTGGCCACTCAGCATTACCAATTGAACCTGTTCTACGACCAAATCTATGACCGTGAGATGCAGGACCACCAGAAAAGTTCCAACGCTTCATAGCACCAGAGAAACCGCGACCTTTAGTTCTGAATGTAGATTTCACTACACTAGCTTCTGCTAATGGAGTTAAGTCTAAGTCACCAGCTTCAGTGTTTGCAACTTCTAAAGTAACAAAACGGTTAAACTCAGCAGAAAGAGAATACTTTTTCTGTTGACCTTCAATTGCTTTATTAATTTTTTTACCGCTGTTGTAAGATACAACTGCAGTCCCTTCGTTAACTTCACATACCTTAGCGTCAAGAACTCTTAAAAGAGTAACTGGCTTAGCAGGAACTGTGATAGTACGACTCATACCGATTTTTTCAACAATATATTCCACGATGACTCCTACTTATCCATAGAGCGAACTTCAACGTCCACTTCCGGTGCAAGATCAAGCTTCATTAATGAATCAACTGTTTCTGGCGTTGCAGATACTATGTCGATCATTCTAGCGTGCATACGGATTTCAAACTGCTCACGAGCTTTTTTGTTAACGTGAACTGATTTCAATACTGTATATTTACGAATCTTTGTTGGTAAAGGGATTGGACCACGAATTGCAGCACCTGTACGCTTTACAGCCTCAACGATTGACGCTACTGATCTATCTAATACACGATGATCGTAAGCTTTCAATTTTAAACGAATTTTTTCCATGTTTTTCCTTCTAAAGAACTCGTTAGGTCTTGCCTAACTATTGTAACGGAGCGGAATTATACCTTTATAAGCTATATTATTCAAGGATTTAGGCACTTAAAATTGATTTTATAGTAAATTTATTTCCTTTTAATAAGGAAATGATAAAATTAGATATAAAAAATAATTGGAAAAATATGGATATTTTATTAGAAGAGTTTTATAAAACTGATCTTTATGTAGATAAATTTCATGATAGAAAGGTTTTTATTGGAGATAGTTCTTATCAAATCAATGGAGTTTCTCAGTGTGGAAAAACAAAATTAGTAAAAAACTACCTACTAGGACTTAAAAAAAATAGTTACTTATATATAGACTGCAATGATATTCGTATAGATATAGAACTTTTAAACACCACTCTCAATAAATTTTGTAATAAAAATAAAATAGATGTTTTAGTACTTGACAACTACAAAGAGAGTATAAACTTTGCGAATGTTTCTCAACTTATTATTACTTCACAAATTAGGCATGATATTAAATCACTGCAGCAACTGCAACTCTTTCCTCTTGATTATGAAGAGTTTCTTGCATATGAGCATAAATATGACTCAAGTGCATTAAACCACTTTTTCCAACTTGGTGGATTTCCTTCTATGCATAAGATACACTCAGATGAGAGGAACCTCTACTTTCAACATATATTGCAATTTACACTAAGCGATATCGAGTTTGACATACTTTCCATATGTGCAAAATTTATGTCACAGAAACTCTCTGCATTTACAATTTATGAAAAACTTAAACTTATAAGAAAAATATCCAAAGATAAACTTTATAAATCTTTTGAGGATCTTGTATCTAAAAACTATATACATACATTGAGTAAATTTAATCATGATAGAGCAACTAAAAAAATTTATCTCTGTGACACTTCAATTAAAACGGCACTTAGTATAGAGAAGAACTTTGGAAGACTTTTTGAGAATATGATATTTTTAGAACTATTAAAGTCAAATGTAAAATCTTACTACGATGATGATATTGATTTTTATCTACCATCCTCAGATGAAATAATTTTGTCAAAACCTTTTGTGGATGAAAGACAACTATTCAAAAAGTTAGAAAGCATTGAGGCCTTTATATTTACCCACTCTATTAAAAAAGTTACAGTTATCTCTATGAATAAAGAGAGTAGTATTTCACATCCCCTCTCTAAGGTAGAAATAGTACCTTTTGATATTTGGGCTCTAGGAGATTAATATCTATAGTTTCACTTTAGTCTCAAAAATTGAAAATTCTAAATAATTTAATTGTAAAGTTAATTTATCAATTTTATACTTACTATTACTGTATTCTAAGCATAGAGAATCTTCTATACTAAGTTTCACTTATTGATTATCATGTTAAATAGTTTATTTCCACTATACTTGCAATCATACCCTCCAAGTAATAAGAAGGGATCTGACGGATTAGTATATCTTGCAACATTATAGTATCCATATACAAATTCACCATTAGGATAAACGACAAATCCTATGGGGTCTTCATTCGACAATTTCATATATAATGTCTCTTTTGGGAATATCATATAATCATCATCTAAAATACTGAATGTTTTCATGTCATATTGCACATATTTTTTACCTTCTATTTTTTCAACACCAAAAATGTCTCCTTTATTTACAATAAAGTCACTCCCGCTTAATGAGCATAATATTTCACTTTCTGCTACCATAACAATACTGTGTAATTTTACTTCTTCTGATGTAAGACCAACAATTTTATATGCACAACCAGAAAAGAAAAATATACTAAGCATTCCAGATATTAAAAATAATCTCATCACAAACCTTTACTCTAAGATCTGAAATTATATTACTTTAATACTTAAATATATCTAGTCTATTTAATTCATAATTTTCTCATTATGTTTTTATAGTAAAAATAAGATGAAAAAAGTAATCTATTTTCTGTCCGTTGTGCTAAGCATATTTAGCAATCTAAATTAGATACACTTTGACTATATCTTTTCCAATATATACATAATTAAGTATTAATTATGTATAAAAGCTCAGTACATATCCCTTTATATACTAAAACCTTTTAATTTAGTTATAAAAATAAATTAATACAATGGCAATAACTAATTTTCAACAAAAGGAATTTAATGCAAAAAAAACTATTGTGTGGAATTGATGAAGCAGGTAGAGGGCCTATCGCTGGTGACTTAGTTGTTGCAGGATGTATTTTTTATAGAAACATAACTATAGATGGACTTAACGACTCTAAAAAGATAAGTGAAAAAAAAAGATACAAACTCTTTAAAGAGATATCCCTAAGCACAATCAGTCATATTGTTGTAATCTCTCCACAAGACATTGACACTAAAGGGATATCTGAGTGTATGAGAGAAGCACTCCTTGAAATAAAGTCCATGCTTTATTCTGATATATACCTCTTTGATGGTAATACGGATTTTGGAGTAAAAGGCTTAGAGACAATGGTTAAAGCTGACGGAAAAATTCCTGAAGTTAGTGCTGCTTCCATACTAGCTAAAGTTACACATGATCGAAATATTATAAGAGATGCAAAAATTTATCCGGAATATGGATTTGAGAACAATAAAGGCTATGGAACAAAAGCACATATTGAGATGATAAAAGAATTTGGTTATTGTCCTATCCACAGAAGAAGCTTTAAACTAAAGGCACTTCTATAAATACTTTGAATTCTAAATAAAATTATCAAATGTTATAAAGAATTAAGTAATAAAATATTAAAATAACTTTAATTTAATTAAAGGATTAAAATGATAAAAAATACAATACTTGTAGCATTAGCTACATTAACTATGAGTGGGTGTGCCCATAAAATGGCTTCGACACCAGCAACAATGAGTTATGATGGAAGTAATATAGATTATTCTAAAATTAATGAAATGAAAGTTTCAAAAGTATGTCATAATCTAACTGAACCTGATGCAGATACAACTATAGTAACAGCAGCTAAAAGAGCATCTATATCTAAAATTAAGCATGTTGATACTTCTTTTGAGTATAGCACTTTCTTGTTTTGGACGATTTCACCTAAGTCGTGTGTAACTGTTTACGGTCAATAGGTAAGCTTATAACGGTATTGCTTACTTCTTTGGATGTATTATTAAGATACGAAATGATGTATCTTGATGATATTAAATCTATTATTCTTTACATTACATTATCTTCTTTTATCTGTTTGTTCTGAACTGCTACCTCATTAAACAATATCTATTTTCTAATCAAACATACTATATAATCAAAACATGTGCTGCTTCTATACTAGCATAAGTAACTCATGACCGCAATATTATAAGAGATGCAAAAATTTACCCGGAGTACGGATTTGAAAATCATAAAGGTTATGGAACAAAACTACATGTAGAGATGATAAAAGAGTTTGGATACTCTCCCATTCATAGAAGAAGTTTTAAGTTAAAGGCTCTTGCAGATACACTATTCTGAAATAATGCAAACATCACCATCTTGCAGAGTTGAATTGCGTTCTTTTCTTTTAAGTAATTTATCCTGAGGAATTGGTCTGTTTTTAAATAGTATTTTATTTAAAACAGCTTCTATCTTCTCATACTTAACTGGTTTGGCCAAAAAATATTTAATACCTAGTTTACCCAGCCCTTTAATATTTTCCTTATCCATAGTTGAAGTAACAATTACAACATCAAGGTCCAGCCCTCTATCTGCAATATATTTAGCAACACCATGCCCATCCACTATTGGCATTATAATATCCAAAAAGAGAATATCAATCTCCCCATCTCTTAATTCAAAAAGAGCATCTACACCATCTTTTGCAGATACGATCTCGAACTCTTCATTAAGGTACTCATCTAAAAGAGATGAAAGTAACTTTACAAATGTTTTACTATCATCTGCTATTAAAACTTTTTTCACACCCTACTCCCTTAACTTAAAAATTCTCCAAAAGTATCACATTGATATAAGTACCTGTTTCTAGAAACTTATCCTCTTCTCCAGCTATCATCAACCCGCTGTTGTTAAGCATATTTGTTAAAATTGCTGAACTTCCTACTTTCTTTCCTTCAAAATTTACAAAATACTCTCCATCTTCTACCACTACGTTACAAGCTGTAAACTCTGTAAAGCGACTGCGTTTAGTAAAGTCTTCTTGAAGCTTTGCAGCTACTAGTTTATATGGTGATTCTTTTCCTAACATTTTAGATATCAAAGGGAGAGCATAGAGTATTCCGGTCACTGTTGAGGAGTATGCAAACCCTGGCAAGGCTAGTATAAACTTACTCTCGCGTTGTGCAACCATTACATGACGACCTGGCTTAATGCCAACACCCTTATAAACGACTTCTGCTCCTAAACGCGGAACTATATCTTTTACAAAATCATAATCACCTACGCTTACTCCGCCGGTACTCACTAAAATATCTGCCGATGCTAGTGCAGTCTCAAAAGTTTTCATGATTGCATTTTTATCATCTGGTGCTGTCCCAAGTTGAATAACTTCCGCACCAGCTTGCTCAAAAAGCGCTGCTAACGTATAGTTGTTTGAACTTCGTATTTGAGCTGGATTATCACTATGCTCACCAAGGTCTAAAATTTCACTACCTGTAGCAATAACAGCAACCCGAGGACGGATGGCCACTTTTACCATTACCTGATTAAGCCCTGCCATAACGCCAATCTCTGCAAAGCTTATTTTTGTTCCCTTCTTGATAAGCACATCACCTGAGCGGTACCCTTCTCCAATAGGTCTAACCGACCATCCCATTGGCACGGTTTCATCTATAGTGATTTTTCCATCTTCATAAGTAACGTTTTCTATCTGAATAAGAGTATCGGTACCTTCAGGCATCATAGAACCTGTAAAAGTTTTTATACACTCACCATTATTTACAACTCTTGTTTCATCATGACCAGCTGGATTGTCTCCCAGAACAGTTAGTACGCCGCTATCCATATCCGTATGTTTAAGTGCGTAACCATCCATTGAAGCGGTCGGGAATTGGGGGTCGTTATACTCCGCAATAATATCTACGGCCAACACCCTACCAAGAGCGTCACTGAGTGGAACTCTCTCAAATCGACTCGAATTTACCTGAAGCAAATCCAACATATTTCTACTAGTTTCGTAAGATAGTAAATCCAAAAGTTTTATCCTTAATTATATTTAAGCGAGTAAACCGCTACCTTTGATAGCAGTTGATCTATCAAGAGCATAGACTCTCTTCCCATCTAATAGGTCATACTTCCATATAGGGGCACTCGCCTTAAAATCCTCTACAAATTCGTCTATAAACTCTAAAGCCACTCGGCGTTTAGGAGAAAATACTGCTGCTATATATGAAGATTCATGAAGCATAACGTCACCGCGAGAGTGTGCCATTTTTATCACGGCACCCTTATCTTTTGCTTTTTTTTGCCAAGCCTCAAACCAAGAGTTAAGTATTGGCTCATATATATCAAAGCTGAGACCATCTATACCATCTTCACTTCTAACCGTACCTACAAATGGAATGTAAGCACCATAATTACTCGTAGCTTCCTCTTCGTACCAATCTTTTAAAATTTTAGGAACATCTAATGACCCATCATAAAGATTAAGCACTTTTCAACCACCACATACTGGAGGTAAAAGAGATATTTTATCTCCATCATTTAGTGGAGCTTCCAAAGATGAAACAAGTGTATCATTAACTGCTACAGCACAGTTCTTCAACCACTCATTCATCTCTTGATCTTGCTGTAAAATCTCTGCTAGTTCATTGAGATTTGTGATATCTAACTCCAATGAATCTTTTTGTATTGGTCCTAAAAATTCAACTCTAATCATTAATATACCTTCTTAATTATTGACATAATTATATCTAAGATAAGTTAAGCAGTGTATAATTTTAAAAATTATTCAGGAGCGGCGTTTGGTTTTTGGCAAAATAGATTATCTTAATCTTTTACCCTTTCATCTATTTATGAAATCTTTCATAAAAGGAAGTTCTGCAAAAGCAACCATGGCATATAAACGCAATGTCCCAGCAAAGATAAATAAAGCTTTTTTAAATCGTCGCGTTGATGCCGCGTTTATATCAAGTATAATGGCAAAAAAAACTCCCCACATAAACCTAGGCATTATCGCAAAGAAAAGCGTTAAATCTGTTTTAGTCATTCCATCAAAGAGTGATAAAAAAGATATAGAATCTGCAAGTTCAAATGTTTTAGCAAATATTTTAAATGTAAGTGGTGAGGTTTTAATAGGTGACAAGGCACTAAGGTATGCTTTACAAAATAGTGATTATATTGATCTAGCAAACTTGTGGTATAAAAAGTATAAGCTACCATTTGTTTTTGCTCTGCTTTGCTATCACAAAGATAAAAAAACTTACAAAACAATTGAGAGACTCTTTTTAAAAAAACAGATAAAGATACCCCAATATATTTTAGAAAAGTCTTCTAAAAAAACTTCTATCTCTAAAAAAGATATTCTAGAGTATTTGAAGTTAATCTCATATAAAGTTGATGCCAAGGCAGAACTTGGACTTAAGAAGTTCTATAAAGAGGCTAAAAGAAGAAACTAGCTCTTCTTCTTAGTCTCTCCTACATTTTTACTATGTGGCTTATCCCAGAAACTAGCATCTGGTTTACCTTGATGAAGATCAGTGAAATACTCTTCATGCGTTCTACGGATCGCATCACGGATACGGTTAACATTCTCTTTTTGAGTAGCCACAGGTTCAGGGAGTACACAGTACTCGCCTTCTGTTAGCTCACCCTTAAATCTCTCTTCATCAAAATCTTTCCCTAAATATGCAACGATAAAACGCAGGTCTCTTTCCGCATTTCCTAAACAACTTGTAGCTCCAGGTGATGGAGTCATGTTAAATATCAGACCCTCTCCTGTATTTATAGAAGCTTCTCCAAGCATTAATTTTTCTTCATCTTTGTTGATTACTTGAGGACGAACACCACCGAAACCTTTAGCATATGAAAACTGCTCTTTTTGTAATGATGGTACAATTTTTCTTGCATCTCTTAAGAAGAGCCATTTGTTTAAAACAGGTACTTCAAACATGAAGTTTCTCAATATATAGTTACGAATATCTGATTCTTTTAGTAACTTCCATAGTGCTTTTGCTATTTTAGAATCAAATCGGAGTGTTTTCCAAAAGTCCAAGTATGTTCCAGGTTTAAAACGCTCTAGCTTTGGCAACACTAAAGCTGTTGGACCAAAACGTGTGTTTCCATCTACTAAAACATCAGGGTCACCATGTAGTGCTGCGAATGGTAGTTTAGGATTTTGAATCATATAAACCTTACCATTTAATATCTTTTCATTTGTTAAGTAAAAACTTCCCGCTATTGGTAAACATCCAAGATTATGTCCATGCCCCATTTTATGCGCTAAGAAAAGACTATGTGCTCCCGCGTTTGCTACAACAAAGTCAGCATAAAAAGTCTCCCCTTTAGTGAGTACCTTATATCCACGTTTTCCACTTCTTTCAATGTTTTCTACTTCAGTATTTAAAAAGAGTTCTACCTCAGTATCTGGCTCTTGTTTGGCTCGCTCAATCATATCTTTTGCCAAAATACCATAATCAACCGTAGTCCACTCTCCACTCGCACCAATACCGACTATAGGCTCTGGGCGCTCTATACCATTTTCATCCCAAACAAGTTTTGGTTCTTTCTCTTTAAGCTTCTCTTTATCCCAAACTTCAAGGTATGGAAAAAGTTCTGAAAACTCTTCATAACGGTGCAGTAAAAACTCTACTTCATCTTCACCAACACCTAAAGCCATCTTTTGATGAGAAAATATTGCTTTATCTTGCAGATGATGCTGTAGACAATAACGCTCAACCATCTTAGCTGTACGTTTAGTAATCGCTGCTTTTTCTAAAGTATAGTTTGTTTCAATATCTCCAACATGAATAGTCTGTGAGTTACTAGTAGCCTTAGAGTTAAGTGTAGCAACATCCTCATACTTTTCAATGATAGCAATACTTTTGACATCTGTGTATCGAGCAAGCTCATAAGCGAGTGCTGCTCCAGAGATACCAGCACCAACAATTATAACTTCGAAATTACGTTTAGAATTTGACATGACTAGCCTTGTAATGGTTTTATATATATAAATATAACATGAAATAGATTAAAGAAGAGACTCTAACCACTCTTTCATTTTTTTCTCATAGCCTATACTTTTTAAATCAACAAACCTTAAAAGCTGTGATAGGTACTCTTGCTTTACAAAACCTCCAAAATCATGAGGATACAAATAGCCTCTCTCATCATCACTTAGAGTTGTTTTAGTCTGTTGAAGATAAGGTGGTATATCTAAAATCAAACCATTTTGTACTGCGTTTAATGCTGAGTTAATTGCCATATAGGCAGAGTTTGATTTTGGTGAAGCACAAAGATATATAACTGCTTGTGCCAAAATAATCCTTGCCTCCGGATAGCCAATCTTACTAACACTGGTAAGTGTAGAAGTTGTAAGAGTAAGTGCTTGAGGATTGGCATTTCCAACATCTTCACTCGCAAGTATCACCAAACGACGGGCTATAAAGTCTGCACTCTCTCCACCTTCAATCAGACGAGCTAAGTAGTATATCGCAGCGTCTGCATCACTCCCTCGAATAGACTTAATAAGCGCAGATGCTAAATCATAATGCACACCAGCCTCACTACTTCCTGCTGAGAGTGCGTTTGGTCGGAGTGATTTAAGCACATCAATCGTAATTGTAGTCTCTATATTTGAAGCAAACTCCAAAAGCTTAAGCATTGCTCTAGCATCACCACCTGAGCTTGCAACTAAATACTCCCGTGTTTGTTCGTCCATAGATAAAGAGTTTGAATCTAAGGCACGAGTAAGTAACTTATCAAGTGCACTATTATCTATATATTTTAACTCAAAAAGCATTGAACGCGAGCGTATAGCTGACGTGAGGGAGTAAAAAGGATTTTCTGTTGATGCACCAATGACGAGTACCGAGTTATTCTCCATTACAGGTAGAAGCACCTCTTGTTGGTTTTTTGCAAGACGATGTACCTCATCAATAAATATCAAAGGTTTTTGAAGAGCATTTTTATACTGTTCAAATATTTTACGAAGTTGATCAATTTTGAGAGAGGTGGCGTTAAACTCATAAAATGGTAGATCCATAGTTTTTGCGATAATCCTAGCTATGGAAGTTTTTCCACATCCTGCGGGACCATAAAAAAAACTATGCCCTAAAGCGAACTTTTCGCATAAAATACGAAGAGGCGCACTCGGAGAGCTTAAGTGCTCTTGACCCACAAGTTCATCAAAGGTAGAGGGACGAAGAAGATGTGTAAAATCAGACAATTTACTTCTTGCCTTTGCCTTTGCCTTTTCCTTGTCGATTTGCCTTAGAGTCGCCTCTAGGCTTAGGAGCAGGTTTGGCTTTGTCAAATGTAGCTTTTAGTTTTGGCTTAGGCTTATTTCCCGCCATTTCACGAGCTAGTTTTTCTTCAGCTTTTAAGAATGTAAAAAGTGCTGAGTACTCACTTCGCGTTAAAAATCTTGTTTTACCTTCTGGAAGATTGTTAAGTTCTATCTCTGCAAAACTGATGCGTTTTAGATCTGCAATCTCTGCATCAAAGTGAGCAAAAAATCGACGAAGTTCTCTGTTTTTACCTTCAGAAATAGCAACCTTAAGAGTTGAGTAGTTATGTGCGTTTTTCTGGATTTGATAGCCTAAAAATGGCTTAAATTCCATAGAAGTTATAGTGGAGTGAGAGTGTCCACCAGCTGTAGCATCCTCAATAAACATACCATTAAGCATAGCATGCTCCATCTCTGAAGTAACCTCACCTTTAATTTTTATCTTATAGCGGCGTTCTAAGTCTGACTCCATCAACGCAGTTGCCACATGAGAAGCATCCGTTAAAAGTAAAACACCCTCACTAGCAAAGTCAAGACGTCCAACTGGGATATAGTGCTTAAACTCTTTACTCAATGAGTCATAGATAGTGCGTCGCCCTTTTGGATCAGACTTTGTAACAAGCTCACCCTTAGGTTTGTTATAAACTATAACTGTATATTTTTCTTGACGACTCACTAGCTTACCACTAACATAAATCACATCAGCTTTTTCATCAACCTGTGTTGCAGGGTTTTCTTCTATCTCACCATTAACTCTAACATAACCATCTTGGACTACTTTATCGGCTTCACGACGTGAATATGTTGAATAGTGCGCTATAAATTTGTTTAATCTCATCATAATATTATGATATTCCTTTTTCAATCAGCGTATGAATGTGAAGAACGCCTTTTATCTTTTTATTTTCATCTGTAACAACAAGCAGTTGTATCTTTTTTTCTTCTATCAAAACAAGTGCATCGGATGCAAGCATATTTTCATTTTCACAACTCATAGGATCTAGTGTTGCATACATAAGCGCATTATCCTCAAGTGAGAAGTTCTCACTCAATAGTGCACGACGAACGTCTCCATCACTCAGTAATCCAATAAGTTTGTCATTTTCATCTACGATAAGAGCAGTACCTAAACGCCCCTCGCTAATAGTTAAAATAGCTTCTTTGAGTTTTGTATCTTTTGTAATAATTGGTAAGTTTTTAGTTTGCATAAGGTTTGAAACTTTTATAAAAAGTTTTTTTCCTAAGGCTCCACCAGGGTGAAAAGAAGCAAAGTCACTCTGCTTAAAGTCTCTTGCCCTCATCAAACATACTGCAAGTGCATCGCCAAGTGCTAAAGTAAGTGTAGTTGAACTAGTTGGTACCGTGTTTATTGGGCAAGCCTCTTTTTCAACTACTACCTCAATCACAATATCACTAAATTGTCCTAGTGTGGAATTTCTATTCTTCGTCATCCCAATTAATGGAGTATTAAAACGCTTAATATGAGGAAGGATAGAACTTAACTCTTCGCTCTCACCACTATAACTTATACCGATGACAACATCATCTTTTCCTATCATTCCTAAGTCACCATGAAGTGCCTCTGTAGGATGAAGAAAAAAACTTGGTGTTCCCGTTGAAGCAAATGTTGCAGCAATCTTAGCTCCGATGAGTCCACTTTTTCCAACACCAGTCACAATCAGCTTTCCCTTACACTCTAAAATAAGCTCTACACACTTATCAAATACATCATCAATTAAGGTTGCGGCATTTAAAAGAGTTTGAGCTTCAATATTGAGAGTATCTTGGGCAATTGTTTTGTAATTCATACTGCTATTATAGCTTTTTTAACTTGATAAGATATAATGCCTTACTATAGAGACTATATGGAGAAATTAATGCGAAACAAAATTGGTAAATATGACAACAAAATAAATGCTCTTGAGCTAAAAGATAGAATGCTGTGCTTAAACACCTTAATCTTAGCAGAACAGGGATCTGGAAAGACTAATCTTGCTTGTAAAATTCGTAACTTTGCGATAGATAGTAATGTGCCAACTTTTTATATGGACTTTTCAAATTCATTTGAAGAAAATATAGAACTACGTTACAAAGATAGTTATTTTAATTATATACAATTTAGTGAATCTGAAGAGTTTGATAAACAACTTGCAGAGCTTATAAAAGAAAAAAAACATATTTATATGGCTGTGAGTCCAGAATACTTTTCTAATAAAAAAGATGAAAGAAGTAAGCTATCAAAAACAATAGCAAATACAGATCTACTTCAAAACTACTACTACTTTTTTCATGACATAGAGAACCTAAATGGCTTTTATACAAAATTTGAAGATTTTCTACTCTACATGCTTGGACTTATGAATATGCAAAAATATGGCTTTACATTTTTAGCACAGCCTCATTCAATCTTTGAAAATCAAAATATAAAACTACTGTTTTCTTTTCTTTATCTTGGTAGATGTTCAAACCTTAATTACTTTAACACTTCTATTTTAAAAACTTTAGATAAAAATAGATTTTACTATCAAGCAAGAACTGATAGTCCTACTCTTTTGTTTAATAAAATAGAGAGTAACCTTGTGACAGTTGATGAGTATATTCCGGACGAGTAGATGCAAAAACTCTTTGATGAAGTAAACTCGCTAGATAAACGCTGTTATAGTGATTTTTATTTGAGTGAAGATATATTAATGGAGCATGCTGCCAATGGCATGGCTCAACATATTCAAAAAAATTTTAATAAAAAATCCACCATTATCATTGTCTGTGGGAGCGGTAACAATGGGGCAGATGGTTTAGCACTCTCGCGTTTACTTCACCCTGATTTCAATGTGAGAATTTACTATGCGAAAGCACCCAAATCAAAAATGGCAATACTTCAGAATAAACGCACTAAAAGTGTTGGTGTCAAAGAGTGCAGTGAACTCTTTGAGTGTGACATTGTCGTAGATGCTCTTGTTGGGACAGGTTTCAGTGGTGAATTTAGTGATGAGTTAGAAAAACTGATGAAACAAATAAATTCTCTTAATGCATTTAAAATTGCTTGTGATATTCCATCTGGTATCAACCCTCATGGTGTTTGTGCCAAAGAGACCTTTCAAGCGGATGTCTCTCTCACAATGGGTGCATTGAAAAAGTCTATGTTTCTTGATGAGGCCAAAGAGTTTATAGGAAAGATAGAAGTTTTGAACCTTGGCATTTCAAGAGATCTGTATGAAACAAGTTCAAACTGGCATCTTTTAGATTTAGACGATTTACAACTTCCTTTTCGAGATAAAAAAAATTCTCATAAAGGCAGCTATGGCCATCTCGCCGTAGCAAGCGGTCAAAAGAGTGGTGCGAGTGTCATTAGTGCACTGGCTGCGTTAAGATTTGGAGCTGGGCTTGTAACGCTAGTTGGTTATGAAGATGAGAAAAGTCTAAATATTCCTCACTCTCTAATGTACTCGCATGGAGTTCCAAAAAATATTACTGCGTTAGCATGTGGCATGGGTTTAGGAGATGCGTTTAGCGACTTAGAACTTCAAAACTTTTTAGATAATGATTTACCTACGGTAGTTGATGCAGATATTTTTCATATGCCAATTATTTCAGATATTTTAAAAAGAGAAAAGCTTGTCATTACGCCTCATCCAAAAGAGTTTATCTCACTATTAAAAGCTCTAAATATAGCTAATATAAGTATAACTGAATTACAAAAAAATCGTTTTAAATATTGCGAAGAGTTTTGTCTGCTATATCCTCATGTTATACTTCTCTTAAAAGGTGTGAATGTCATTATAGGGCATAAAGATAGCTTTTTTATAAATCCCCACGGAACATCAGCATTAGCAAAAGCTGGAAGTGGTGATGTTTTAAGTGGATTAATTGCATCGCTTCTTGCGCAAGGTTTTGAGCCTATAGATGCGACTATAAATGCTTCTCTTGCTCACACTACTCTCTCATGTAAGCATCTAGGAGCTGACTTTACTTTAACTCCTGATGATTTAATTGATAATATAAAAATGTTATAATGTTTTTTCATATTACTAAAGGCTATTGAAATGCAAAACTCATATAAAAAAGAGATGAAAAAAAGACTCTTTTCTATCTATCTTGTTATATTTGTTGCGATCTTTAGTATGGCAACTATAACTTATATTATACTCACTGAAGAGAGGTTGAAAAATTATAGAATTGAGTTAGAAAAAAACAACAGTTATACTCCTGAAGATATCTATAAAGGGATGGAGAGAGTTCCATTTGTTACCAAACTCGATATTCTAAGCTCTTCTATACAACTAAAAGATATTGTTATTTACCCCACTATTCATCAAAAACAGTATAAGTTATACTACACTCAAGTATCTAACTACTATATGTTTCTCATACGACCACTTATATCATTTGTCATTATATTCTTAATCATAGACTTTTTGTTTCGCTCTATTTTAACTAAGGCACTCACCAGACTAACACTTATAGAGAATTTTTTAAATGAGTACTTTACACATGCAACTATCAATAAAGAGATTTGTTCTCAACTGAGTAGTTATGATGATGAAATATCTAAAATTTGTCTTCATACTAAAGAGCTAATGAGTGAAAATCTACTTGCGATAGATACAAAAGAGAAACTCTTTAAAACTTTAGAGAAGTTAAACGAGATTGTTCTTGAGTTAAGTTATGAATTTCATATAGAAGAGAGTAATAAACCTTGGAAAAACTACCAAAAACAGAGTACTAATTTTCTAAACTACATTAGTCAAAAGAATGTAGCACTACTACAACTAAAGTCTCCAGACCTTAAAGCCAATAAAATAGATGAGATAATTTTTGTTGACTCACTTGGAGATTCACTTAATCATTATGAGATAAAACTTATTCATGTTCATGATGGCTTTGGAGTTATTATTGGTGATATTACAACTTTATATAAAAAGCACAAAGATATACAGCATAAAGCACTTCATGACTCCTTAACAAATCTTCCAAACAGGACTCTGTTTTTAGATAGACTTGAGAGTGAAATAAAAAAATCGCAAAGATTAGAGAAAACATTTGCACTTCTGTTTTTTGACTTAGATAAATTTAAAGTGATAAACGATACTTATGGCCATCAACTTGGAGATGCCTACCTGATAGAATTTAGCAAGAGGGTCTCTAAAGCTCTAAGAGCATCAGACACTTGTGCAAGATTGGGTGGTGATGAGTTTGTTGCAATCCTATCAAATATGAAAGGCTTTGATCAAATAGAAACTATTCTAAATAAAATTACTGAATCTTTAAAAGAGGAGTTCCGTTTTGGCGAGCACTCGTTAAAGATGAAAGCTTCAGTTGGGATTAGCCTTTATCCAGATGATGGGGATGATGGAGATATTTTACTTCTTAAGGCTGATAACGCCATGTATAAGTGTAAAAAAAGTGGTGAAACTTACTGTAGATATATACAAGAGCTATAGTCTCAACTTAAAAAATAGAGCATAAAGATTAATTTGAGGTAAGTTCTAAGAAAGCTTATGTTATAAACCAAAACAATAAAATTAACACTCTTGGATAAAACTAGAAAAAGAGGACAAATCCTCCCTGCGGTCTGAGCCTCTGTTTCTAGTTTTTCCAAGACTTACTACTACATAGGAATGATAAATTATGGATAATACACTAAAAATTGGAAAATATGAACTAGGCTCGCGTTTAATCGTTGGAAGTGGAAAGTATGACTCTTTTGAAACTACAAAAGCAGCTACTTTAGTATCTGGTAGTGAACTTATCACTGTTGCTGTACGTCGTTTAAATATTACTGATCCAGACAAAGAAAACCTTCGTGATACTTTTGCAGGAACTAATGTAAAGTTTCTTCCAAATTCAGCTGGATGTGTAACAGCAGAAGAAGCTATAACAACATTTCGTCTAACGCGAGAAGCTACTGGAATTGATTTAATAAAACTAGAAGTTATCGGTGATACGACTAAGACTCTTTACCCCGATGTTCTAGAGACTATCAAAGCTTGTGAAGTACTCTCAAAAGAGGGCTTTACGATCATGGCTTACACTTCAGATGATCCAATCATGGCAAAACGTCTTGAAGACGCTGGAGCACATGCTATTATGCCTCTAGCGGCACCTATTGGCTCTGGTCTTGGTATTCAAAACCCATACAACATTGTTTTTGTTCGTGAAGCTGTAAATCTTCCTATCATAGTTGACGCTGGAATTGGTTGTGCGAGTGATGCGGCATATGCTATGGAGTTAGGTGCTGATGGTGTTTTAACTAACACGGCTATAGCTCAAGCGCAAAACCCTATGATGATGGCAGAAGCGATGAAGCATGCTGTAATATCTGGTCGTATGAGTTACCTAGCGGGTAGAATCCCTAAAAAACCATATGCAACTGCATCTTCACCAGTAAATGGAATGATTCAGTTTTAATACCTAAAGAATAAGCTACTTAAAGAGTAGTTTATTCTTTAACTTTATAAGCCCTAACCTAATCCCCGAGTACTTCATCAGTTTAGCCATTTTTTTCCACTCTTGTTTATCATAACACTTATCTTCGCATGTTCTACATTTTGGCTTTGGATCTAGCTTGCAATGACCTAATCTATCATGAGCATATTCAAATAGTTCTGCACACTCTAAGCATAAATGAAGCTCTGCATCATCATTAACATTTATGATATTCTTATGAGACTTTGAGTGCTCATTTTCACAGTAGTAATTGAAAAAAGTCTCTAAATCTTTAAGATTTTTCAAGTATATCTCTCTTTTCAATTCAACCCCCTCCTATCACTAGAGACTAGACTTCTATCTTATCTGATAGATGGGTCATCAATAAAAGTTGGCCCATCCCTTCAAAAAACTTATCTATACCCATATCTTTTGCTTTTACAGCCTTTTGTAAAGCTGCAAGAAATACAAGTTGCGACTCATCTGATGCTTTCATATATGTATCTATAATATACTCAAATGTCAAAGAGTGAACCTCTCCATTTATCTCATAATCTATAGAAGATAAGCTATCGACGCTCTCTTCTAGTAAAATCTTTTTACATGCGTCTGAAGCCTTACTCATTTATATGACTCCTATGAGAGACAACATAACGACAAACATAGCCACTGGCGTTATATAACGCAGAGAAAATAACCAAATCTCAAAAGCCCATCCAAGATGCGGCTTCATTACAGACTCAACCTGTGATTTGGGAATGATAAAACCAACAAATACCGCCATAATAAGACCACCTAGAGGCAGCATAATAGCTGCAGTCACATAATCAACCCAGTCAAAGAAGTTCTTTCCTCCCCAGGTTAGAGACTCTTTAAAGCCATCAATGTTTGAGAGAATTGCAATAATTCCAAAAAGCCAGAAGAAAAGTCCCATAGAAATAGATGATTTGAGTCTACTCCAACTAAACCTATCTATGAAGTACTGTACCATTGGCTCAACCAAGGAAACAGATGACGTAAGACCAGCAAACGCTAGAGCTACAAAAAAGAGAACTGCAAAGACATTGCCTAGTATGCCCATCTCATAAAAAACTGCAGGAAGAGAGATAAATACTAAACCTGGCCCTTTTGCTGGGGCTGAGCCATACTCATATAAAAATGTAAAAAGCATTAGTCCCGCCACTATTGCAATCGTAGTATCTAAAAAAACCACCCAAAAAGCGTTTTTAACAATGTTAGAATCTTTTTCAAGCGAAGCAGAGTATGTCATAATCGAACCCATACCAAGACTGAGAGTAAAAAATGCATGTCCAACTGCCGTCACAAAAGCATCGGAATCTATCTTAGCCCAATCGGGTGAAAACATAAATGAAACAGCTTGTGTAAAGGCACCAAGGGTAGTAGCATATGCAAACATTCCTGCCAGTATTATCATTAAAGATGGCATCAAAATCATGTTCATCTTTTCAATACCACCTTTAATACCTCTGTTTAGTACATACGTAATACATATAAACGCTAATGTATGATAGAGCATCTGTGTAGTAAAATCACTATGAAGCATAGCATTAAATGTAGATTCTGCTTCTTTCACTGTAGTAGGAAGGGCTATTAATGATGTTACGATGTAGTTAAATATCCAACCTATTACAACTGAGTAGAAAATCATAATAAAAAGGCCAGCTAAGCCTTGAAAACCACCAAGCTTCCATAGCTTTTTATTCTTTGGTGCAAGTTTTTCAAAAGACGTCACCGTATCTTTTCGACCCAAGTATCCTATAAGCATCTCAGCAATCATAATAGAAAAGCCTATAAGTAATACTGTTAAGAGATAGACTAAAACAAATGCACCACCCCCATATTCTCCCGCAATGTATGGAAACTTCCAAATATTACCAAGACCTACAGCACTTCCGGCCGCCGCAAGTATAAATCCAATCCTACTAAATCTAGCTATTTTCATCTATATATCCCTTTTATTGGGCTTATTATACTTAAAAAGTAGAAGATATAAAAGAATCTTCTAAATACTATTGACATTTTCAGAGTAATTAACTATAATTCCGCCTCATTAGTCAGAACTTGTCTCTGGTTTTTGTGTAGGTCGGGGTGTAGCTCAGTATGGTTAGAGTACCTGGTTTGGGACCAGGGGGCCGAAGGTTCGAGTCCTTTCACCCCGACCACTTTTAAAAATTAATAAGATTTATATTTGAGTATCAACATGGTGGGATTAGCTCAGTTGGTTAGAGCACTGGTTTGTGGTGCCGGGGGTCGCGGGTTCGAATCCCGTATCCCACCCCATGAAATAAAATATAAAACTTAAAAACAATAACAACTAATAAAGTAGTAGCGTTCGTGGCTCAACTGGATAGAGTTTCGGATTTCGGCTCCGAGGGTTATAGGTTCGAATCCTATCGGGCGTACCACCTTTAGAAATATGCCTCCTTAGCTCAGCTGGATAGAGCAACGCCCTTCTAAGGCGTAGGCCACACGTTCGAATCGTGTAGGGGGTACCATTTAAACTTACGTAAAGAAAGTTTAACTATAATTCTACTCTTATTAATAATCACATGCGGATGTGGTGAAATTGGTATACACGCCAGACTTAGGATCTGGTGCCGCAAGGCGTGGAGGTTCAAGTCCTCTCATCCGCACCATCCCTTAAATACGGGACTTCAAGAGATTTTACTCTCACTTTAAGAAAACTTCAAAAACAGTTTTTTACTACTTTTTTACTACAACCCTTAATCTTTACTAAACATAATTCTTTTATACTAATTTTTTATATTCAGCATATTTCTTATACATTTCAATGAAATGAAATTGTATGAATAGTTATGCAAACTTTTGAAACCAAAAACATATTGAAAACACTGCCATTTCCTTTATGGTCTTTTCCCCGCAATTCTAATATTATTATCCCGTTCAAATTATTCAACGGGGTACCAAGTGTTTTTCACTCCCAAAGTGAAGGAAGCTTTCTTTGGCTTTCCGTTGAGTAATTCAACTGGGGCACCTGGTACCTGTTCCTCACTCAAGCACATTTCATTGTTAAAAAAATTGAAAGGCGTATTATCAAGCGTCTGGTGAAGTAGATACTCTGTTTGCAAGCTATCATAGTTAAGGTAAGCAAAATAGTACTCAAGTATTGAAAAAAAAGTAGAAATTGATACAGCTGCGGCTGGTTCTCACAGGGAAACTAAAAGAGGAATCGACTACATGCAGATAAATATGTTTAAGAAGTACTTAGACATAGATGGGCGCTGTAGATGATACTATGCTCTGATCACCTTCTCATACCGACCTAAATCCAAAACTCTGACATATTGGACAAGGAACAAACTGTACAGCACAACCGACAGTTGATGGTATATAATGCCCCTAAAAATCAAGACAACTATTCTAAAGATTTAATTTCATAAGTACTTGTTACCTTACCCTACATTTTTCAGATATTCAAGATAGACATTCATGGGTTTGGGACCGTTTAAAAATCTGTGTCAATCGGGTAAAATAACAATTACTCAAGGACACACAGATGAAGATAGAAATAGATGCAGAGCAATTTGCTCGTGATATAAAGGCTGGTAAGAGTATCAGTGGTAAAGATGGAGCATTAAGCTCTTTAATAAAGCAACTTACAGAAGCTGCTCTCTCCGCAGAAATAGATTCCCATTTAACACAAGATATCTCAAAGAACCGTAAAAATGGCTATGCCACTAAAACTATGAAAAGTGAACATGGTGAATTTGAACTTGATGTTCCAAGAGACCGTAGTGGTAGTTTTGAGCCTGAGATTGTAAAGAAAAATCAACGAACTATGTCAGGTGAGATAGAAGATAAAATACTTGCTCTTTACTCTCATGGTAACAGCTACTCTCAAATAGCAAAGCTTATCGAAGATATTTACGGTGTAGGCTTTTCTAAGGGTGCAATCAGTACAGTAACAGATAAAATAATACCTATGCTTCAAGAGTGGAAAGTTCGTCCTCTTGAAGAAGTATATCCTTTTATATTTTTAGATGCGATTCACTATAAAGTAAAAGAGGATGGAAGATATATCTCAAAAGCATTTTATACCGTTCTCGGTGTCGGCATTGATGGGAAGAAAGAGATACTTGGTCTCTATCTCAATGAGAGTGAAGGTGCTAAGTTCTGGCTACAGGTACTTACTGATTTATCTCATCGTGGTGTTAAAGATATACTCATCGCTTCCGTTGATGGTTTAAAAGGCTTTCCTGAAGCCATAAACTCAGTCTATCCTGACACAGAAGTACAACTCTGTATTGTTCATCAAATCCGAAATTCACTTAAATATGTAGGTTCCGCTAATCAAAAGCAGTTCGCAAAAGAGTTGAAGAAAGTCTATCAAGCCTTTACGAAAGAAGAAGCTGAAATTGAACTCGATAAGCTTGAAGAAAAATGGGGTAAAAAATATCCAATCGTTTTTACTTCTTGGAGAAATAAATGGGATAATCTGTCTGTATATTTTAAATATCCAGCTGATATTAGAAAAGTAATCTATACCACCAATATCATTGAGTCTGTGCATCGACAGTTCAGAACACTGACTAAGACTAAAGGTGCTTTCCCTAATGATAATAGCTTATTAAAATTACTCTATATGGGCATCCAGAATGCCTCAAAAAAATGGACTATGCCAGTTAGAAACTGGAGCTTAACTATCTCTCAACTCTCAATTCACTTTGAGGGGAGATTAGATAAAGCTCTTAATTTATGATACAATTTTAGGAATTACTCGATACTGACACAGATTATTGAACACTACCATGGGTTTTCTATAATCTAAACTTGAATGAAATCTCTTAAAATTGTATTTGTAAATATATGCTTTAACTCCTTCTTTTAAATCTTTAATTGTTTCATAATCATTTATATAAATATTTCCATGCTTGAGAGTTCTGAAAAATCTCTCAATGACAATATTATCTATGCTTCTTCCTTTGCCATTCATTGATATTTGAATATCGTGTTTTTTAAGTAACCGTGTATGTTCATGACTTGTATATTGGCTGCCCTGGTCTGAATTGAATATTTTAGGCTTAGGATATTTACTGAGTGCATCTTCAAGAACATCAGTAGCTAGTGTTGCATCCATTGAGTTTGATATTTTATATGAGAGAATAGCCTTGCTGTGCCAGTCTATAACGGCTGCTAAATACATAAAGCCACCATTGATACGGATGTAAGTAATATCTCCACTCCACACTTCGTTTGGAGTTGGCACATAAACACTCTTTTTTCTTCCAATCTTAGTCCAATATTGTTTGAGTAGATACTCATAAATTGGATGTGCTTGATTCTTGAGGCTTGTTAGTTTCTTTTTAGTTGGATAGATAGCTTGTATGCCAAGTATTCCCATATACTTCAGCACTCGATGCTTTCCAATACTGAAGCCATCCTCTTTTAATTGCTCATGGATAAATCTATAACCATACTCTGAATTTTCAGTAGCTACTTCATCTATTCTGTGGAGTAGTTTTATATCATCTTGGCTCATTGGTGCTGGTCTGTAATAGTAATGACTTCTACTTATACCTATCACTTCACACTGCTCTGACACAGATATTTTATTATGCTTAGACTCTATCAGAGACTTTTTATTTATCAAGTCCAAGCTCTTTAACTTTCCCGCTGCCCACTCCGCTTTAATAGTTGCTTTACCAAGTGCTTTAGCAAGTCCATCATTTTCAGTTTTTAACTCTTCTATCTCATCACGGTAAGCTTTAGTAGCACCACTAACATCAAACGCTAAAGATGCATTTTCTAAAAATTGAGTTTTCCACTTTCCCAATGATTGAGAAGTGATTTTATACTTAGTCGCTATCTGACTTGTTGTCATCTCTTCTCTTAACATTTCTAAGACTATTTTAGTTTTTTGTTCGGCAGTGTAAGTTTGCCCTTTTTTTCTACTCATAATTTATCTCCATAATTCGTAATTATTTTAACTTTTTTGAAAATAAATCTTACTGAATTGCTGTCTTAGATTTTAGGGGCATTATAGTTCAAGGTGCTACACTAAACCTAAACGGCTACACACTCACTGTAAATGGAGACTTTGCTACGGCTACTAATTCAGGAAGACTGCAGATGCTAAAAGCAGACGATAAGTTGATAGTAAATGGTGATGTTACATTTGGCGGTGCATCAACATATAATTATCTGACCAATGGTGTTATAGAGTTAACTGGTGACTTCTATCAAGTAGGTGATAAATATGTTGATTCTAGTAGTTACTCAAGTAGTACTTATAGTCACTATGCAGATAATGGTTATTCATTTTGTCCTTCAGGCTCTCATAAAGTCGTATTTAACGGTACAACGAAGCAGACAGTTAATTTTCAAAAACCTAGTAACAGTAGGTTTATAGATATTGAAATATTAAACAGCTCTTTTGATGGTGTGGTTTTTGATCATTTAGACATTCATGGAAAGTTAATTAGAAATAACAATAATGTTGCTATATCCTATATTGATAATTGGACACTGACAGAAGACATGGTCATACCAAACAGTATTAGTGTAAATAGTCTTTTAAACCTAAACGGCTACACACTCACTGTAAATGGAGACTTTGCTACGGCTACTAATTCAGGAAGACTGCAGATGCTAAAAGCAGACGATAAGTTGATAGTAAATGGTGATGTTACATTTGGCGGTGCATCAACATATAATTATCTGACCAATGGTGTTATAGAGTTAACTGGTGACTTCCATCAAGTAGGTGATAAATATGTTGATTCTAGTAGTTACTCAAGTAGTACTTATAGTCACTATGCAGATAATGGTTATTCATTTTGTCCTTCAGGCTCTCATAAAGTCGTATTTAACGGTACAACGAAGCAGACAGTTAATTTTCAAAAACCTAGTAACAGTAGGTTTATAGATATTGAAATATTAAACAGCTCTTTTGATGGTGTGGTTTTTGATCAAGCAACAACAGCATATGGTAAACTCTATACAAGTCAAGAAATATATAATACAAGCTATCAAACAGGTTCTCTTTTAACATATACTGAATATCTAGATAATAGTTATTACTACTTTGATGTAAAAGCAGGAATGAACTTCATAGCTCTTCCAAATACACAAGATTTAAATATAAGTACTATGGAGAATCTATTCCCAAATAACATAACTACAGTATGGGTATACAATAATGAGGAGTGGAAAGGGTTTAGTACAAATAGTGAAAAGGTTTCAAAATTAACTGAAGATAATATTTCAAGAATTGAAAGCATATCAAAAGGTGAAGGAATAATAATCAACTCTATAGTAAATCAGACACTTCTCTTTCCAAAAGGAGATAATTATTCTATTAAAGATTTAAATATTATCGAAAATCTAAGCTCTGGCTGGCATCTACTTGGTACCAATAAATCAATAACAGTGAATGAGATAAAATCTTTAAATACAAACATAGTATCTCTGTGGAGCTATGATACAAAAAAATGGTTAGCGACAGCCACTGAAGCAGACTTTATAGCAAATATCACAAAAAGAGAAATTACACCTCTAGAGAGCATTGGATCAAACAGTGCTTTTTGGGTGTATGTGAAATAAGGAAAATAAGAATGAAAAATATACTTTTTATAATTTTAATGCCATTTATATTTATTGCTTGCGGAGGTGGAGGTTCTGAAGCAACTTCTTCTGAAACTACTAAGTCAACAACTTCCGACATTAGCAACAGTTCAAATGTAACTCCTGTCACTATAAAAGACTCATTAAGAGGTGAATGGATGTATATAAATGATGGAACCATTGTATATATTGATGAAAACTTCGTCTACCCAATTACTGAACAAAGCTCTACATTAATCAGTATTGTGAAGGATTCTAAAACTTATCATCTCATGCGCTCAGGAATAGATAGTACAAATGTGAATGGAAATCTATATGAAGAAGGTACAGTAGTCTCTAAGAGTATTGCTAGGGCTATAGGACGTAATATAAAAAAATCTCAAAATAAAATAGGTAATATAAATGTAATCTTGAAACATTTAACAGATGCAAAAAATAAAAAAGAGCAAAATATTAATACTGCTGGTCAATTTTCTTTTTCCAATGTTAAATCTGGGAAATATGTTTTAAAAGCTACAACCGATACTAACCTATCTGTAGAAACGAAAGTTGATGTTAAAGGTGAAGAGATTAGCCTTGGTAGTTTTAAACTTGTTGGTGATGATGGTTATAACTTTAAGACAGAATTTGTGATAGACAATAGTGATAGTGGATACTTTTATGGTAACTTGACTACATATACTGGAAAGTTAAAAATAAAAAATATCGGTACAAAACTTGGGACAGGTCTAAATTATACATTTAAAACAGATAGTGGATATGTTGCAAACCTTACAAATGAGATTATTTTAGGTACAGTTGATGTTAATCAAAGTATTGATATACCATTTAGTATCTCTTTTAATGTACTTGATAAAGTAACAGAAACTGTCTCTTTAGATATTATTATTAAAGATGTAAATAATAATGAGTGGATTGATACAGTCTTTTTCCATGTTTATCAGACACCAATGAATGTATATGTAAAATCTAAACAAGCAAATGTAAATGGCTATATTGTCGCACCTGGAAATGAATTAACTAAAATAAATGCGAGTAATGCAACTCTTACAGTTCCGTATAGAGCAGGAAAGGTTTATTATTTAGTATTGTCGAATCCAGATGTTCAAAATGAAACACCATATTCAATAGGCATAGATGTACCTACTCTCGCCTTTGATACTTTTCAAGAAACTGGTGCACATGAGCCAAATAATATTGAGAGTGAAGCAACTACTATTAGACCTGATGAAAGCATTGTCTCTTATTTACATGTTGGAGATATAGACTATTATAAGATTGATATGAGCACTTCAGCCGATGTTGGCTTATATTCACCTCCACAGATACCATTTAGATAATTTTACATATGACTATAAAAAGTTATAAGAGGCTTAGTATAGAGTACACAAACAACTGTCTTAGTCCTTTTACTATTTTTAAATCCTAAAAGGTAAGCTTATTTAGCTTATAGAGACAGTTCTCTTGTTGCTTCATGTCTAATATTTGGTATAAGGTGTGCATATCTCATAGTCATTTCAATATTCTTATGACCAAGTTGTTCTTTAATCTGCAAAATATCTAGGCCAGCTTCTGCAAGCCAACTTGCATGTGTATGTCTAAGCGAATGAGCGGTAATCTTATTTTTGCTATCTTTAATTTTATTTCCTCCAATTACACTTTCAACAGCACTCATAAAATAGTCTGGCATACGCAAAATAATTCCACCAACACTATTTGTAATAACATTATCATTTACTTTATTATCATATAGATATTGAATAGTTTCAACAAGTGTATCATTCATGGCAATATGACACTCATTTCCATTTTTTGTTTTTTTGAAAAAGATTGTTTTATTATTTAAATTAACATCCGACCACTTAAGAGGAATTGCTTCTCCTGCTTTATTCTTTTGAGCAGAAGCTCCAGTAATTTCGCTAAACCTAGCTCCCGTAAAAAGTAGTAAAACAGTTAAGTGATATGTTAGGGTGTGAGTCGATTGCAATATTGCTAATATCTCTTTTGCTTCATCTTTTGTCAAGTATGCAAGACGTTTATTATCTATATCAGGCATTTTAACCTTACCATTACTGAGTGGATTAGTAAAGTTTTTGAGTATATCATGCTTGATTGCATAATTTATAATTGTTCGAATCAAGGTGAGTTGATGTTTTACTGTTTGGGCTTTTAATCCCTTATCCACTAAATCACTTTTAAATTTCTCAAACTCTAAAGACTTTAAATTCTTTACAGCTTTATTGCCAAATGCAGGCTTAATATGCTTGTTGTAGTTTTGTTCATCAATTGTCCATGACTTCTTATTCGCTTTTGCATAAATAAAAAACTCTTGCCAGAGATCATCGAGTTTTATTTTTGAAGTTCTTCCACCTTTAATTGTAGGTTCTTGGTCATGCTGAAGTTTATACTTCACTTCTATAAGTTTTGCATAAGCATCTCTAGCACTAAAATCAGAAGCAATAGTTTTTTTACCTACTTGAACTTTAACAGGTTTACCATTCTCATCTCTATAATTTATATAATAAGAGATATCTCCATTTTTGAGTTTATTAATCCAAACACCTTCATATTTTCCACCTGCTGGTTTTAATGCCATAAATCAACCTTTTATTCAAACTTTATTATTTCATCAATTAAGCATTATTGATATAGAAAAGCTTAATCATACTGAAGCATTAACTTTTTTCATTGCATTTGAGTAAGCCTCCAGCTTCATCAATGAGTTCAAGCTCTTGGATTATGCCATGCTTTTTGAGTTGTATAATCTTTTCCCTATACATAGTTAAAACTCTTTGAGAGAAGACCACATTACTATGAGAACTTCTTGTTTTTTGCATCTCTAAAGGATGTGTTTTTTCAAGTTCTTGAATTTTTTCTATATATTCTGGTAACTTTTGAAGAAATATTTTTACAATTTTTCTAGCCTCTTTTTTAAACGAAATAGATGAAACTCCAACGATAGATGCCAACATATAAAAATCATCCATTTTCCAGTTTTTAGGTTTTTTAAACGGTTGCTTCATACCTAATCCTAAATCATATGCATCTCCATTGTAAATACCTATAGAGATGAGATCATAAAGTGGTGAGAGAATATATTTACTATTTCCAATATTGAGTGCAGCTATATTTTTAAGGTGTAGATCGGCATGCTTTATTAAATAACTATAAAAATAGAATTTTAAGGCCTCCATTTTTTGTTCTTTGTTCATCAAAATATTATTAAGAACTTTAAAGAGTGTTTGGCTATCACTTTTATATTTATCTTTACTCAAAATATTGAGTACTTGGGCAAAGTCCTTTTGAGGATACTTTAAGCCTTTATATCTATCATATCTTTTTGTAACATAATGAAAATCTACATCTTTTGCTTTAACTATAGCAGTATATGGCACATTAAATCCAAGTTCATTCTTTGCGAAGCTCATAAAAAGATGCTCATTTAATGCTATATATGGAAAATATCTTTTTTTTGAATCTTCCTCAATATGAAAATAGTTGTGTTTATTCTTATTGCGGGGTTTTAAAAGGTACTCAGCATCTTTAGACTCTACTATTGTTTTCGTATCAAAATTTATATTTACATCTATTTTTGTTTGAAAACCACTAAGATCTGAATGTTCAGTATTTGATTCAGCATCAATTATCTCATCATCTATTAAAAGTTCAAAATCGAGCAAATTAGGGAAGTTGTTTCCCCCTAAAATCTCATTTTTAACACTTATCCAGTTATCTCTTTTGCCGTATGTTGATTTATACTTATATACTTCTTCTAGAGGTATAAAATCTAAAGCACCGTGAGAGTTATTTAATTCTTCAAGCACTTGTCCTAATTCATCTCTATTTTGTAAAAGTCTCTCTCGACGCTCATATTCAGGTATTAAGTTTTCGAAAAAGGCAAAAAGTTCGGCACTTCTATTTTCTTGACCTTTAACTAAACCTTCAAAAGACTCATTTTTATAGTTTTGATCATATTTAAAAATATATTCGCCATTACCGAAAGATAATTTTCCCGCCTTTTCTCCACTATTAAATACAATATACTGATATGGAGCTTCTCCTTGTATATATACACGCCTATAACGTCTATTTCTTGTCGAGCCTAGTGCTTCTATGAGTTCTAATTCTGCAAGCTTCTTTAATGCTCTTTGTACATTTCTTGCATTAAAACCTGTTAGTTCAATAATTTGTGCAGATATGATTTCTTGATGCTTATTCACAAGTGCAAGAATACTCTCTTGTGTTTGGTTGAGTTGGTTCTTCAATTCATCTACCTTTTCACTACGACATATTACGACAAAATAATATATTTTTATTATTTTTTAATATTATACACTATTTACGACTTATTACGACAGAAATACAATATTTAATATTGATTTTATATTTGCCACTATAAATAGACCCTTATAAATAGTGTTGTGGTAAAATAACTATTTTTACTACAGTTTTTACTACAAAACTTGAAAAGTGATGAAAAGAGATGTTACGACTTGAAAATTAAAAGCCTCCTACTAAGTCCTTTATATAGGTACTCTGAGAGGGAATGAAAAAAAAATAAGGAAAGATGAAAAACACTAAAAAATAGACTTAGGATCTGGTGCCGCAAGGCGTGGAGGTTCAAGTCCTCTCATCCGCACCACCAACAAATATAACATCAAAAAATCAACATTTTCCTACTAATATTCTATTATCTACATCCATAATTAAAAATAAGCATATTAAATTATAACTTTTATCTTTTACACAGATTGTTTGTCGTAATATTTACCAATCAATATAAGGATTTATAATGCTAGATAGTTTATTGAAGAAGTTACAACTATTGCTAGGAGTGACATTTCTTATTGGATCTATATTATTTTATCTAATACTAAAAGACTTTCATAAAGAAAAAGCGGATAAAAGTGTTCAAAGTGCTCTGTTAACCTCACAAGCGATGAGAGAGTATATATCTAAGTACCAAAAACCAGCTATAGCCAAGATAGTCAAAGAGAATAAACTCTCTGAAGATTTATTTGACCCCGCTCTTATGTCTTCAACCTACATAGTTGATCATGTTCACAACATATATCAAAAAAACTACGCGGCAGCTGGGATACATATCTATGAAGATGTAAATTATAAGTTTGCAAGTAACAATCCTACAAACATAAATAACAAAGCCACTCCATTTGAATCTAAAATCTTAAAAAAATTTAACGAATCAAACATATCTTCCTACAAAGAGACTATAGAGTATAAAGGGAAGGAGACTCTCTTTTTTGCTATACCAGTTACAAGAAATTCAACAGATTGTTTACAATGCCATGGTGATCCAAAAGATGCTCCTAGGGATATGCTAGATATATACGGAAGTGAGAATGGATTTTATGAGAACATAGGCGAAATACGTGCCATAAACGCAATGTATTCTACTCTTGATGCCAACAATGCTATGCTAAAGGTATATTTTCTTGTTGAAGCAATGATGTTTATTGTATTTCTAGGTATATACTTTACAGTGAGATATTTTGTAATTCAACTCAATGATAAAGATAAGTTTATCGCTAAACAGTCAAAGTTTGCAGCTATGGGAGAGATGATAAGTATGATAGCTCATCAGTGGAGACAGCCTTTAACGGGTATTAGCATGACAACAAACAACTTGCTCTTAGATATAGAACTAGGTGCGGTGGATGAAAAAGTACTTCAAGATAATCTAGAGATAGTTAATAAACAAGTTGAGTATCTCTCTCATACTATTGATGATTTTAAAAACTTTTTTAGGCCCGACCATAAACCTGAAGAGGTAAATATAGCAGCTCTTGTAAAAGAAGCATGTATGGTAATTGATAGTTCTATTAAAAGCGCCGGCATGAAAATAGAAACTGAAATTGATGAGAAGTTAACTATCGTAACACTCAAAAATGATGTCATGCAGATAATCTTAAACCTAATAAAAAACTCTATGGATGCATATGAAAACAATAAAATCAGTGATAGAACTATTGAGATAAAAGTTGTAAATAAACCAAAGAGAATTGAACTCTACTTTAAAGACTATGCAGGAGGGATAAGCAAAGAGATTATCGACAAAATCTTTGACCCTTACTTTAGTACAAAAGATAAAAAAACTGGTACTGGGCTTGGTCTATATATGTCAAAGATGATTACAGAAAGTCATCTCTCCGGTTACTTGGATGTTGAATCAGAAGCTCCGAGTACTACATTTAAAATTGCATTAATCAAAAAGGGTATTTAACATGGATATAAATATAGTAAAATTAAAAAAATATGCTTCAGAATGTTCTGTTTTATATGTTGAAGATGATGAACTCATTCGTTCACAAACAGCTAGTTTTTTGGGGCGTTTTTTTCCAGATGTAGTATTAGCAGAAGATGGTGCAATTGGCCTAGCTAAATACAAAGAGCGAAAGTTTGATATAGTCATCACAGACATTAACATGCCAAATATGAATGGGATAGAGTTGATTGTAGCAATAAGAGAGATTAGCTATGAGCAAATTGTTTTAGTAACTTCTGCTTATAATGATAGTGAAAACCTTATGAAACTTATCAACCTAAATGTTATGCGCTTTGTTCATAAACCTTTTAATAACAAACAATTTCTCTATGTTATTTATAAAATTGCTGAAGAATTAAGTTTTACAAGGGAGAATAAAGAGCTTGAAAATAAGGTCTTAGCTCTCTCAAATAGAGCACAAAAAATTCTTGATGAAGTAGAGGTAGCGATACTTATTATTAAAGAGAATAAGATAGATATGGCTAATAACTCCTTTTTAGAAATTGGTGGATTTGATTCATTTGAAACACTACTGCTAGAGATGCCTGAGATTGGTGTCCTATTTGAAGAGTCGTCCCATTGTATTAGTGTTGCAACAAACCAAGAGCTTATAGAAGCACTCAAAACAACGGAGAAAGAGAACTCTAAAGTAAGAATTATGAAGGAGACAAAAACAATAGAGTATCAGGTAAATCTCACTCAACTTGATGAAGAAGATACCTATATAGTTACTTTTACAGATATAACTGCTATTCATAATGCTCTTTTTAGAGAGGAGCATACTCAGCTTCCAACGAAAAAATTTACACTAGAAAAAATAGAAATCTTAAAACAGAAGGTTAGTAAATTAAGCATCATACTCATAAGTCTACATCACTTTAATAGAGTTGAGAAATGGTGTGGGAAAAAAGACGCCATAGAGGTTGAAAGGGCATTTGCAACTGCTATAAAAGAGATTAGAGACACCTGTATGGCAGATGCTTTCATAGGATACTTTGAAAAAAATAGAATTATAGTTATTCCTACAAGTAACGAGCATGAAGAGCTATATAGTAATCTCAAAAAAATCAATATGTCAACACTTGATGTAATTAAAAAACATGAAGAGTCTGATTTAAATGTAGACTTATCTTCAGATGTAAAACAAGAGTTACTCGACACTAATGAAGCTATAAACAACATTGAGGTAGATATATTTAACTCATTTGATGCGATGTAACTAAATCTTATTTTCTTGGTACTAATCGATCCCAATAGACACGGTGAAGCTCACTATTTTCTAAAAACATTGAAGTAACAGCATCCATAGTTTCAGTGTGCTGTAAAAACCAAGGAGCTAAATTTAGATCCACATACTTCTTAACTGCATCTATGTCTTTTGTCTCAGTGAACTTTAACGCGGCATTTCGCATATCATCTAGAGCTAAGTCATGCTCTTCTTTATGTGCAGGATAAGGAGGGAATTTTTTCTCTATCATCATCTCTTCTTCATTTTTGCAATGCTGCTCAGTATGTTCTATTAGTTCTATAAAAAGTTCACTTATGCTATTGATATCTTTAGCATCTACTGCAGTAGAGAGTTTATTTATAAGTAAAATCGTATCAAAATGAGTATCATTCATACTCGCTGTTTCTACCATTGGTAATTTATCTGGTGAAATCAAAATATTATTCCTTTGTTTTAGATGGTCTATTTGGATTTTTACTCACGGCTTCTCTTACACTTAACGAGTCATCTTGACTTAACTTACCTAAAATTGCAACTGGCGTTTCTAGATTTTTTGCAACGGCTGCTCTAACATCTTCATTTTCATCACAACAGAGTATAGCTAAGGTAGTTACAGGTATATTTGGATTCACTGCAACTGATGAACGAACATTTTCATCCTCATGCTTACTAAGTTTATTTAAAATATCTACAGGAGTGTTTGGATTTCCACCAACCCAATACCCATAATCACTATCTTTACTTAGTTCCACCAATGTATCTTTTGGTGTGTTTAAATGCTCTGCAACAAACTGTTTTACTAAAGGTGTCTCATCTCTACCCAACTTTTCTAGTGTTTGTGCAGATACATTTGCATGAGCAGCTACTCTTACTCTCACAAATGGATTTTCTTCTTCACTCAGTTTTTCTAAAGTCTCAGCAGATGCATTTTCATCTTGTACTAATTGTAAAGCTTCCATGTTCATTGTATTTTTACCCTTATAGTTTTTATTTATTTTTATATGAATCAATTGAGCAATTGTAGCTTTTAATCTCTTAAATATTTAAGGATGAGATATAGTAGTCAAAAATATTTAAAAAGATAAAAGTACTGTATAAAGAATTAGGAATATGTTAAAGTGCTATAATTTTTAAAACATAAAAAAAAGCATGGAGAAAAGTACTAAATGTTAATGGCAAATATGCAAGATGATATCAGTGATGTAGAACTAAAACAGAGATGGAGACTTTTTTGGATTCATTCTGTTTTTGAATTCTCAAATTTAAAACTGCAAAAGATGTCATGGATTGAAGCTTCTGAGACTACTTGGCCTAATGATGAACCTTGGTTTTCTTCATTTGAAGAGTGTCTCTCTTCTTACTTTGACATATTAGCACTAGATGACACTTATGCAAAAGCCCTTAAAAGTGCTAATGTTTCACAAGAAGAGGTCGATAATGCCAGTAAGTTTCACCAACTTGCATATCTATACATTGAGCCGAGTGAAGACCCTAGAGACATTTTAGAAGATCCAGAATGGATAGAAGTAACTCTTGAAGCAAAAAAATTTTGGAACTATTTAAAAGCAACCGTAGCATCACAAAGGGAGATTGAGTTAATAAAAAAGCTAGAGCAAGAGTACGCTTAGTGGGTTCTTTTGAAACAACGGCAATCTTCATTTATGACATGCCACAAGCAGAGCATGCACAACCTAAAAGACACTATCCGCGTTATTGGCTATAAGTATTGAAATATAATTTTTAAACTGTTTATAGATATAATGCTTCACTAAAACTTTATTTTCTGGAGAAAAAATGCTAATTAAAATACAAGATATACAACAAGTTGCAAATGAAGTAATGAATATGTTACATGAAGAAGAGATAGAGGTTATCAATGATTTTCACGATGCAGTCGTTGCAAAAGATATAGAAAAAATCGATGAACTTTTCAAAGTTGTTTTATTTGACGTAGAAGACCACTTTCAAGAAGAAGAGAATATGATGTTGCAAAATAATTATGGCTATTATCAAGTACATAAAAGCGACCATGATACTATGAGAGAAAAACTAGCAAAATATTTTGAGAGATGGTTAGCTATTAAAAGTCCTATTGAGCTTCAGGGCTTTTTAGAAAACGAGTTTAAAAAGTGGTTAATTTTACATATCTCAAAATGGGATACAGAGGCTGCTCTTCATCTTGGACATGCTCACTAACGCCGATTAAAACAGAATTACTTGAGTCGATTAGGATTCTTCTTTTTAATTAAGAAGAGTAGTAACTTTAAGTAGTCTTTCTGCTTTATTCTCTAAGCATTATTTTATGCTTAAACTCAATAACAATTAAGTATTATACGAAATAATAAACTATAAATATATGAAGAGTACAATATGCCAAATTTAAGAGAACTTGCCCAAGCTGCAGTAGAAAAACATGAAAGAGAAGAAAAAGAAAATAAGCAAAAAGCTTTAAAAGAGTTAGCCCAATCAGCAGTAGAGAAGTTTGAAGACAAAGACGAAGAAGATGAAGCAGAAGCGTTAGCAGTTGCCCAAACGCATAACAAACTAGAATTTGCCAAAACACTCAAAGAACAACTCTCTAAAGAGCTCTTTGGACAAGAACAAGCAATCAATTCTGTTGTCAACAGTATGAAAAATGACATTACTGAGAATAAAAAAGCGCCTAAGGCGACATATCTTTTCTTAGGTTCTCCCGCAACTGGTAAGACATTCTTAGCTGAGCTTATGAGTGAGCATCTACCAAAATATAAAATTATGAAATTTGACATGACGCAATACCACCAACAAAATGGTGGAGAGCTTTATGGTTATCCAGCTGGATGGAAAGGCTATGGCGTTGGTCAGTTAACAGGCTTTGTCCACAGAAACCCAAAGGCCGTAATTGTACTCGACGCTTTTGAGAAGTGTGATAACACCATTCAAAGTAACCTTCTTGGAATCTTTGAGGGTGGCCAGATGCGTGACAACTGTGGTTGGGATAAGGTCACAGATGCAGCATGTAGCGAAGATCTTGACATCATCTACAATGATGAAAACGCCAATTATATGGTTGATTTCACAGAAGCTATATTTATCATTACAACGAGTTTAGGTAAAGAACTCTATCTAGATAACCGCTTTAAGGATCTTATAAAAGAAGACTACATCCAAGCTGAGTCGATGATACTTGAAGCTATTAGACGAGAAGTTAAACGCGATAGTAGAAGTGGTGGTTGGCAAGAAGCGATTTTACCAGAGCTTGTTTCTAGGTTTTCTCAAGCAAACATCTGTCTTTTTAACAAGCTAAATTATGATGCATATGAGAAGATAGCAGAAAAAGGATTTTTAAAATATAAAGATGGTTTTAGCGAGAAGTATCGCATTGAATTTTCTCCGGGTGAAAACTTCAATGATTTTTTAAAAATGCAGATACTTAACTTTGCGCCAGAGCTGGATGCTAGACGTATAAAAGATAAGGTAAGCACTACATTTTTCAATAGAATCACAGCATATATCATGGATTCTGGGATTCCTGTAAATAAATTTACAGAGATAAAAGTATCTATATCTAAAACATGTATAAACTTCTTAAACGATATGGTCAATCCTCTTATAGAAGAGGAAAAACTAGTTAAAGAACTTTTTAGAAAAAACATAACCCTTGATCTAGAAGATAGCATAAGTGATAAACGCGGAGTTATTAGTTATAAAGTATTTTCTTGTAAGTTTAAACAAGTGACGAAAATCAAAGACTTTAGTGAAGATGGACTTGTTTTTGACATACCTAAAGTCTCTTTTAATGATATAGCAGGTCATTATAAAGCTAAAGAGAGACTGCGAGAAGTCATAAACTTCTTTAAAGAGCCAAAACTCCTTGAAAGCTTTAATATCGCACCGCCAAAAGGTATGCTTCTTTATGGACCTCCAGGAACAGGTAAAACAATGCTTGCAAAAGCTTTTGCTAGAGAAGCAGAACTTCCATTTATCTCTATTACAGGATTAGAACTTCTTGATCCTACGAAAACAAAAAAAGTATTCTCTAAAGCAAAAGAGTATGCACCTTCTATTGTATTTATAGATGAGATAGACACCATCGGAAAACGCGGTGGTGGCAATGAGAGAGAAGTGCCTATTAATAAACTTCTAGCAGAGATGGATGGCTTTTCTGATGTTAAAGGTGAAAATGTTTTTGTTGTAGCTGCGACAAACTATAAAGAGAATATTGATGACGCAATCATAAGACCAGGGCGAATAGAGATTCACATAGAAATAAACAATCTTGATAAAGATGCAAGACAATACTTTCTAGATCAGACTATTGAAAACAAACCTTCCACTGGTTTATTTGATATGAATAAACTCCTAATGTATACTGCGGGATTTACAGGCGCACAACTAGAACTCCTTAGTAAAGAGGCTTCATTTTACTGTCTACGTAATGCTCTACCTGCTATAACGCAGGAGATACTAATAGAGCAGATAAACGCAATCAAGTATGGTGAGAAGCAGACTTACTTATCACTTGAGCAGATATTTGAAGAGACATCAGTCTATGAAGCTGGACGTGCCGTTGCTTCTAAAATCTTAATGCCTCATGTGCATATAGAACACGTTAGTTTAACGCCAAGAGATAATAACGAACACTTTATTTCAAATAACTATAATGACGTTCAAGACAACATGACGGTTAAAGACTTTAAAGACAAAATATCTGTCTCTTTAGCGGGAAGAACCGCACAGATTAAACGTTTTGGTGAGATTGACGGAATAGACACCGGTGCGGCAAACGACTTACAACAAGCGACACGTGATGCTTATAAAGCTATAGCACACTATGGCATGGATAAAGAGGTAGGATACATCAATATCAATGGCGTTATGGATGCTCAAGGTCATACTATCAGTACTAAATCAACTGAACATTATCATTCAAAGATTGATGCCGCACTTGAGCGTTGGATGCTTGAGGGTGAAAAAAGCATTATAGACTTAGTAAATGAGAATTGGGAAACTATAGAAAACTTATCAAAATTACTTCTTGAAAAAGAGATTATTTATGCAGATGAGCTTGATGAGATATTAGCGAGATAAGGCTCGCTTGAAGAATAAAGGAAAATGAATGAATAAAAAATGGAATATACTTTTTATAAAAGATGAAAACTCTATCTTTGATACATCTTCAGACGTATTTGCTGATTTGTTTAATAAGGCTGATGTTGCTCCAGATAGACATAAGGCACTCAAACTTATTTTTGCTAATGAGTATGATATTATTATTCAAGATATTGGTACAGACCCTATTTATGGAACAACTTTTATAAAGCAAATTAAACAGATGAAACCTACACAAGTACAAGTTGCATTTGTTTTAACGAGTGATGAAGAAAAAATCGGAGGATTGATTGACTTAGGGGTAAACTCTTTTTTATTGGAACCGCAACAGCTTCCCCTAGCGTTAGAAGCAGTTTCTCAGATGAATCCTTATCTCAAAAAAGAGAGTAATATTCCTGTATAATCTTATTTACCATAATATCAAAAAGGAGCTATCATCATAACAGCTAACCAAACACTCAAAGAGCAATTTTCTATTTTTTATAAAGAACACCAACCAAAAAGCATGGAAGACGCAGTAGAAAAGTTTGCCATCTTTGGTGGCGTTGGTTGGGGTAAAGTTGACACTTCTAAAGCGTCTATGGATCTTATACAAGAGCTTATACTGAGTGATTATAGATACATACGAAATGATGTGAGTGAACTAACTTCTGGAGCGCCAGTTTACCACTCTATTTTAACGGGTATATCTATGGGTGATGGTAAAACTCACTCTACGTTTAAACGCGCAAAAATTGATGAAGAAGCTGGATTAAACGCTGTTGAGGAACTCGTACAAAGAGGTATCATTAGAGTTGAGAAATCTAAAAAAGTTTTTACCTCTTGGAGTGAAAACGAGAAGATAGACAACAAACTCTTTTTTACAACGCCTTTTCTACGTTTTTGGTTCGCATTTGTTTCTCCTCTTTTTAAAGGTATTCGTGATGGAAATTATGATGAAATCATTAAAAGATTTGCTAATAGAGAAGCTGAGTTTGTCAACTTAACCTATATAGAACTCTCCCATGAACTACTCAAACTTACATTCGTTGATGACAAAATAAAAGAAATCTCAAGCTATTGGGATAGAGAAATAGAGTTAGATATCTATGCAACTACTACTTCTGGAAAGATTGTTGTTGGAAGTTGTAAATACACAAACGCCAAGGTCAAAAAAAGTGAACTTAAACGACTTGAAGAGCTATGTGAAAAAGCAGGTATAAAAGCAGACGTATTTGTAATCGTTTCCAAAAATGGATTTTCTAATGAGCTCAAAACTCTTAAGGGCGAAAATCTAAAACTACTCTCACTAAAAAACTTTAAGAAGCTAGCAGAGTAATGAGTAAAAAAGTCTTACTACTTCATGGTTGGGGTGGGAGTAATTTTCCTCATTGGCAGAGTTGGCTAGCGGGAGAAATTGCTAAAGAGTATGGAAAAGTTAGCTTTTTCTCTTTTAGTGATTTTGAAAATCCGAACCTTGATATTTGGATGGGTGAACTCATAAAAGAACTTGAAGAGTTTAAGCCAGACATTGTTATTTGTCACTCTCTAGCTACAACGCTTTGGTTTCATCTGTGTAATACTCAAGAGGTGCAAAGCATAGAGACCCTCTATCTTGTAGCACCACCAAGTCTGACGACTTACATACCAGAACTAGCTACTTTCTTTCCGCTTAGTTTGCCACAGAACCTTTATGCAAAAGAAGCCCTTTTAATAGCGTCTACAAACGACCCTTATATGAGCGAAGATGAAGCAAAACGATTACAAAAGAAGTTAAACATACCTATGGAAATTCTTGAAAACGCAGGACATATTAACGGTGATAGTGGATATGGCGAATGGCCTTGGATAAAAGAAGAGCTAAAGAAAAAACTTTAAAACTTATGGATGGCTTTTAGATATTTAAGCATAAACATCTAAAAGTTGATTTGAACTCACTGTAGGTTTTACTTCACTTACTTGTGTTTGAGCAAAACTTTCAGCTTTTGCTAAAGTCTGATTTGTATTTTTTAAATCACCACTTGAGCTCGTCTCAGATTTAGTACTCATGTCCGGTCTTCCGACCTGTACCTGAGAAGATGAGGGTGATTGAAAAGTGTACTGCTTGACTTGCATAACTTCCTCCTCATTGAACTTTTGATAATTATATCATATAAATTAATTTAGTTAAATAAAATTTTTGGATTAATAGCTACTAGAGTATAATAATCAAAACTTTATATCATAAGAGAATAAATGACAAACTTGATAGAACTGCTTCATAACAAAACACAACTCAAAAATGAACATATAAAAAATATATTAAAACTTTTAGAAGATGGCTCCACCATTCCATTTATCGCAAGATACCGTAAGGAGATGACTGGTGGGGCTGATGATGAAACCCTTAGAGCATTTGAGACTATTTATGAGAGTGCTCAAAAATTGCTCTCTCGTAAAGAGGATGTAAGTAGGCTTATAGAGGAGAGAGCAACACTCAGTGATGCACTCAAAAAAGCAATAGAAAAAGTGCAAACACTCCAGGAGCTTGAAGATATATACAGACCCTACAAAGAGAAAAAAAATACGAGAGCAACCACTGCCATAGACAATGGTCTTAAAGGCTTAGCAAATACCCTACAGTCAGCTAAATTAACTGAACATGAATTCAAAACTGAGGCAAAAAAGTTTCTAAACGCCAAGGTAAGTTCAATCAAAGAGGCGATAAAAGGCACTCAAGACATACTTGCTGAAAGATATGCTGAAAATCCTCGTGAACGCGAGGGTATACGAAACAGCATGCTCCGCCAAGGAAGTATTGAGACTAAAAAAACAAAAACTTTCAATGAAAATGGTGTTTTTAAAAACCTTGCAGGCAAAAGCGAAAAAGTGGCTTACATACCATCACATCGTTATCTTGCAATCATGCGTGGAGTAAGTGAGAAAGAACTTTCAGTTAAAATAACTATAGATGTAGAGAGAATTCATGAAAACATTAGAACCTATAAGTTGCCAAAAAACGCGTCAAGCTCAAAAGAGCTACTTTTTGATGCTTATAAAGATGGACTAAAAAGACTTCTACTTCCTTCCATAGAGAGAGAAGTTCAAAGTATAATAAAAGAAAAAGCCGACTTAGCTGCCATTGGCGTATTTGGAAAAAACCTAAATCAACTGCTTATGACGCCACCCGTAACTTCGAGAGTTCTTCTTGCCGTTGACCCTGCGTTTGTGAGTGGATGTAAACTTGCCGTTATAGATGAAAATGGAAACTATTTAGAATCAGCAGTAATCTACCCAACCGCGCCAAAAAATGATTATGCAAACGCGTCAAAAAAGATTTTAGAGCTTAACAAAAAGTACCATATAGATGGTGTGGCCATAGGCAATGGAACGGCATCTAGAGAAACGCAAGAGTTCTTTGCAAAAATAAACAAAGAAGAGAATGTAAAACTCAACTACACGGTTGTTAGTGAAGCGGGAGCTTCCGTTTACTCAGCGTCTGCATTAGCGCAAGAGGAGTATCCACAGCTTGACGTGACCATACGAGGCGCTATTTCCATTGCTCAGCGCTTACGTGACCCTCTGGCGACACTTGTAAAGATTGACCCAAAATCTTTAGGAATAGGACAATACCAACACGATGTCAATCAAAAGCTTTTAGAAAAGAAACTAGATGATGTCACATGTGATTTGGTAAATCGGGTTGGCGTTGATATAAACTCAGCTTCAATCTCACTACTTTCCCATGTGGCGGGGATTGGCAAAAAAATCGCTAAAAACATAACTGACTATAGAGATATAAATGGTAACTTCACAACAAAATCAGAACTCTTAAAAGTAAAAGGCTTAGGTAAAAAAGCTTATGAGCAAGCAGCGGGTTTTATCCGTATAAAGAATGGAAAAAATAGTTTTGACAATAGCGGAATCCATCCCGAGAGTTATGAAATAGCTAAGAAATTAGATGGCCTTGAGTTAAAAAAAATAGATATCTTATCAAAATCGAAAGAACTTGGCATTGGTGAGCAAACGCTACAAGATATCATTAACGAACTTCTAAAACCTGGATTTGACCCAAGAAAAGAGTTGCCATCCATCCCATTTAAGGACTCTGTAACAGATATTAAAATGCTCAAAGAGGGAAGTTTTGTCTCTGGAGTCGTAAGGAATATTACCGACTTTGGTGCATTTGTCGACATCGGACTTAAAAATGATGGTATGATACATATATCTAAAATGAGTCACAAGAGAGTTTCTCATCCACTTGAAGTACTCTCTCTTAATCAATATCTACCACAGATAGAAGTTATCTCGGTTGACAATGAAAAAGGCAAAGTTGGACTTAGCCTAAATGAAGGAAGCTAAAATGAACTCTACTCCCATCCTCTATTTCTTGCGTTCAAGCGAGCAAAAAATCATCACAGATATGATAAAGTATGCTTATGGACTTGACGATAAAGAAAATGTTCTAGATTTCTACCCAGAACTCAATATATATAGTGAGTTGTATGGAGTAACTCCAAAAGACTTAGGTCTCTATGCTCTTGTAGACAATAAAATAGCGGGTGCACTATGGTGTCGACAACTCTGTAAAGAGCATGGTGCTAGTGGTTTTATAGATGAAAATACACCAGTACTGAGTATGAGCATATTTCCAGAGTTTAGAGAGAAGAAAGTAGGCACCACAATGATGGAGCAGTTTTTACTCGAAGCTTCTACTTGTTATGAGCAGATAAGTATTGCTCTTCTTAGTGATTCTACTGCCATTTTATTTTATGAAAAGTTCGGATTTGAGATTGTAGAGGGATCTCATAAAAAGAGTAAAATACATAAACGCGAAATTTTAATAATGCTCAAGAAGCTAGACAAAAAAGAGTTAGTTCGTCCTAGCGATGGATATGACCCAAGAAGATGGATGGATTAACTCCACTCCTCTAACTTACCACTCATATCTACATGAGTGAGATATAAACGCAGATCAAACTCTACTTGATGATAAGAGGGTTGCATATATTCACAAAGTTTATAAAAGGCTTTATTGTGTTCCTTTTCTTTAAAGTGAGCTAACTCATGTACCACTATCATCTCTAGAAAATCTTCAGGCACGCTCTTAAACATAGAAGCAATTTTTATCTCATTTTTTGCTTTAAGCTTTCCACCTTGAACGCGAGATATAAAGTGGTGCGTTCCCAATGCATTATGAATAACGTTTATCTTTCCATCGTAAATAGTTTTACTTAGTGGTGCAGACTTTTTCATATACTCATTTTTAATATCCATGGCAAAATTAAAAAGGTTTTTATCATTAGTTATATTGTGAGGTTTGGGATATTTATTTAAAAGATGCGAAGAGAGTTTATCTTTTTCAATTAAAGTTAAAACTTGATTTTGAATCCCTTGTGGGTAGTGATTTAGATACTTTAACTTCATTTAGCTAACAGTTTTTCTATGCTTGGTTTTAAATCTTTTGGTTTAGTCATTGATGCGAATCTATCAATTATATTTCCTTCTCTATCTACGAGAAACTTTGTAAAATTCCACTTGATACTATCTAGCCCTAAAAATCCACCTTGTTCCTCTTTGAGATACTTGTAAAGTGGGTCTGCGTTATCCCCATTTACATCTATTTTTGCAAACATATCAAAGTGAACATCATAGGTCCCTTGGCAGAAAAATTTAATCTCTTCATTACTTTTTGGCTCTTGAGAGCCAAACTGATTTGAGGGAAAACCTAAAACCATAAAACCTTGCTCTTTATACTCTTGATAAAGTTCTTCTAAACCTTCATACTGCGGAGTAAAACCACATTCACTTGCTACGTTTACTATAAGAAGAACTTTCCCCTTATATTTCTCTAACGAGATGCTTTTAGCATCTATACTCTGTACATTAAAATCATAAATATCCATATTTTTCTCTCCCGAGTAAAGAGTTGTAAGTAATAGTAGTATTAATAATAAAAGTTTATTCATAATAGTGTTGGAAATTATCTTTTCCTTTCTTTTTCGCTCTATACATCGCTATATCTGCATGCCTTAGAAGATCACTATATGAAGATTCTGGATAGAGACTTATCCCTATACTTCCGGAGAGTTCAACTTCATTTTCATTTATAATTAAAGGTGCTTTAAAAGCTTTAATAATCTTTTTTGCAAGCTTAGAAACATCCTCTTTTGTATTTACATTTTTTATGATTGCCGTAAATTCATCTCCACCTAAACGCGAAAGTGTATCTGTTGCTCTAAGGAGCGAACTAACTCTAGTCGCTACTTCTTTAAGGACTATATCACCTACGTCATGCCCTAAAGTGTCATTAATAGTTTTAAAGTTATCTAAATCTAAAAACATAAGAGCCAATTTAGTGTTTTCTCTATTGCAAGTTGCTACTGCTTGTTCTAGTCTATCATCAAACAGTACTCTATTTGGTAAAGCTGTGAGACAATCATGGTGTGCTTTATAATCTAACATTTCACTTTTGTCTTCTAACTCTTTAACAAGATTTAGGTGTTCTGTAATATTATGAGCGGACTCTATAATACCAACACAATTTTTATGCTCATCAAATAAAGGAGTAGCTCTTAATTCAACAAAATAATCATTCTTATCAAAATCAGTATGTGTATGGATGACAGTTTCAGCTTTTTTACTTTGGAGAACATTTTTTAAAGGACAAGGGTGCTCAGTTGTATCACAAGGAGTAGATCTATGATGTGACACCTCATAACACTTTGGATGTTCTGGATCAGCTATCTCTATTTTATGGAGATTCTTTTTCAAAGCATCGTTCATAAGGTCTATAGTGTAATCATCACGAATAACCATGATTGGCTCATCAATGTTGTTAATAATAGACTCTAAGTATTTATGATTTTTTTCAAGTGCTAAGCTAGTCTTTTTTTTCTCATCAATGTCAATATTAAATCCATGTAGTTTTATTGGATTGTCGTTTTCATCTTTACTTACGGTTATTATGTCTAAGATCCATATAGGCTCACCGCTTTTTTTAACCATTCTATACTCCATAAAATGGTTTTTACCCTTTTTAGTCTCTATAGAGCAATACTCAACAGCATCTTTTCTATCCTCTTCATAGATCATATTTGCCCATGATTCAAAACTACCCCACTCTTCTCTCTCATAACCTAGTATACTTTTTGCATTAGCGGAGACATATGTAAATTTATCTTTTACTAAATCAAATTCCCAACTGATTCCATTAATATTTTCAAGTAGATACTCAAGATCTTTTTTCTGCTCTTGACTCTCTTTTAGCATAGCTATAAGTTCAGACTTATCGAGTGTTTCCAAAGAAGTTTCATTCATGCTCTTGCCCTTTGTAAAAGTTCATTAAATTATTATACTCTTAATTATTTTAAAATCCAAACACTAAATTTTTTACCTTTAATCTTTCCAGAGTTGAGTCTTTTGTGGGCATCATCTATAAATTTACTCTCTATCGCGACATATGATTGTCTATCGTAAATATCGATTTTTCCTATTGAACTTCCGGCAAGTCCAGCATCACCAGTAAGTGCTCCAAGCAGGTCTCCAGCTCTCACTTTATCTTTTTTTCCACCCTCTATAACTAGAGTTACAAACTCTGGTCTCATTTCAAAGTTTGTACTCTCTTGAAGGTCACTATCTTCTAAAAAGTCACGACTATCATCTTTATAATCTTCAACTTTTTCTACTTCATAAGAGCCATAAAGCGTTATAGCTAAACCCTCATTTCCAGCGCGACCTGTTCGCCCTATTCTATGTGTATAAGTCTCTTTTCCATGAGGTAAATCATAGTTAACCACCATGCTCAACTCTTTTATATCAATACCTCGTGCGGCTACGTCCGTTGCTACTAAAATAGAGCAAGATTTATTTGCAAACTGAACAAGGACGTCATTGCGTTCATACTGCTCTAAATCTCCATGAATAGCAAGTGCATCTATATTTATATTTTGCAAGTTCTCTGCCAACTCTTTTGCTTCTATTTTTGTATTTGTAAAGACAATAACATTCTCAGGTTTGTAGTGACTAAGAACTTTTACAAGAGTGTCCATCTTCTTACTTGTGTGATAAAACTCTTGCGTTATCTTATTGGCTACTTCTTGGTGTGTTGTTTTTATACTCACGGCGTCTTTTTGTATCTCTTTACTTATCTTTTTAATCTCATCATCATAAGTAGCGGAAAAGAGTAGCGTTTGTCTCTCTTTAGGAGCAAAGGCCAAAAGGCTTTGTATCTCTTCAATGAAACCCATGTCAAGCATTCTATCCGCTTCATCAAGAACTAAAGTCTCTAAGTTTGAAAGGTCTAAACTCTCTTTATTGAGATGCTTTAAAACACGTCCTGGAGTTCCAACTATAATATGTGCTTGGTGCTCAAGCGAGCCTAGTTGTCTTCCAAAAGATTCACCACCTGTAAGCATCAGTATTTTAATGTTATGCTTAAATCTTGCGATGCGTCTAAGCTCTTTCGCTACTTGATCGGCTAACTCGCGTGTAGGACAGAGTACTAAACACTGAACACGAAATTTTTTGACATTTAGCTTACTCAAAAGCCCTATGCCAAATGCAGCGGTTTTTCCACTACCTGTTTTAGCTTCAGCGATAACGTCTTTGCCTTCTAGTATGAAAGGAAGTGCTTCTTCTTGAATAGGTGTAGTTTCTTTATAACCAAGTGAATCGAGAGTTTTTACCATTTCTGGCGTTAGGGGAAGTTGTGAGAAGTTCATCTTTTAAAATCTTTTTTAGAAGTATAACGCTTTATCTCTGATGTAGAAATTGATACATCATAATTGAAGCGGCAACGCCTACGTTAAAACTTTTTATGCCCTCTTGCATCTCAATAGTTACAACCTCATCACAAAGGGCTAATATCTCATCTGCGATTCCGTGTCCTTCATGTCCCATAAGTAAAACCCATTTTTGTGCAACCTGTAGTTTTGAGAGTGGCGTTGCATTCTCTTTTACCTCAGCCGCATATACTCTATACCCACTCTTTTGTAAGTTCTTTATAGCCTCTTTAACGTCATCGTATATATGAGTTTTAAGCAGAGAGCTATGTCCCATAGAAACACGAAGTGAGCGCCTGCTAAATGGATGTGGAGACTCTTTTGGTAAAAGATAAGAGTCTACTCCAAGAGCAGCAGCACTTCTAGCGATGGAGCCTACGTTTTCACTTGAAGTTATGTTATCAAGCATTATGATTTTATCTCCCAACTCATCTAGGGGCTTATCTAAGGGGCGAACGCCATGCATCATACAGTTGTGATGCACTCTATGCCCAACTATCTTTTGCATCTCTGCGTTTGAAGTCAGATAAATTTTAGGGATATTTTTAGTCGTAAGAAAACTTTTAAACTCATCATAGTACTCAGGCGTAGCTAAAATGCTTTTTACTTCTATATCTTGTTCTAAAAGTATATTCACCACTTTGGGGCTATCTGCGATAAAACTATTATCACTTCTAAATGCAGCATCTCGCAAGTTTTTATATATCTCTAACTCAGCAATATCAATATCACTTACATTTATAATCATGCTACGAATGGAGTTTCAAATTTATTTACATCTTCTATTGATTGAAAGATAACATTTTCTATTGTGCCCATCTCTAAACCATGAGCCTTCTCAAATCTAGATCTTGAAGCTACATTAAAAGACTCTATATCTCTTACAAGTGCAAAAATTTCTCCAAGTATCCCCGCATCATTAAGCACTGCGTCTTCAACCTCATCGGATATATCGAGTTGTTCTAGTATATCTTCAAGTTTAACGCTAAAAACAGTGTCTATAAGTGAAATTACTCCAACAAAGTACGCTTCACCCAAAAGATTACTACCTGCCTTAGGATCAACTACTTTTAAAATATTTTGCATCAGTTCCGTTCTGTTTTTAACCATTAACATAATAGGGCTCTGTCCAGAGTTTGAAACAGACTTGGAGTAAATCATAAGCATAAGCCACTGAGCAAGTGGTATTCTTCCAACAAGCGTTAAAATATGATGTACAGAAGATATCTTATGTCTAAAGTGGAATGCCCCAGAGTTTATAAACTGTAAGAGTTGCACTGTAATTTCATGATTATTTTCAAACTCTTTTGTTATTTCGTCTATATTTGTATCTTGCATAAGTAAATTGTAAAGTTTTAAAACTGCCATCTGTGATGGTTCGTACTTAGCATTTTCAATGATTTTTGGCTCAGCAAAAAAGTAACCTTGAAACCAGTCACAGCCTAGTTCACTTGCTTTGTCATAAAGCTCCAAAGTGTCAATGTTATCTGCGACGATTGTGACTCCGCAAGATTTTAGTCCTTGAACCATCTCTGTGATATTGGATGCAGTAGAGTTCATAATATTTAGTTTTACAAATGATAATTTACTCATTACGCACTCGTATTTTTCTCTTGCATTATCAGTTAATGTAAAATTATCAATAGATAGTATATAACCTTTTTCATAGAGTTGCTCAATTCGCTCTACTACTCTTTCATTCATATCTACACTGTCTAAAATAGAAAATACAAAAAACTCACCAGGAATTGAAAATATGATATCGTGCATTAAAAATTTTTCATCTATTTTAACGAAAGCGCGTCTGTCGCCAAGAAGAGCATGTGTACCAAACTTGTTAAGCACACTATTTATTACAGAGGCTGTACTAAACCTGCTCATTGCCGCATCAGAACCCTGGTAAAGTATCTCATATGAGCAAAGGTTTGAATCTGAATCTAGAATTGGTTGTCTACCTATTGATATATGTTTCATCTTTCCGTCCAACTTTATTATTTACTATTGTATCAAATTATAATGACTTAATAGTGAGTTGTACAAAATATGATAAGATTTTACCAAAGGCTTTGTTATGAATATACTTCTCATGGAAGATGATGCTGTTTTATCTGATATTTTACTTGACTATTTACGAGAGTCATGGAGTGTTGATTATGCGTTTAATTCGGATGAAGTATATAAATGTTTAGAGTCAAAGAAGTATGATCTTTTTATCTTTGACATCAATGTAACTGGGAAAAATGGACTTGAACTCTTAGCTGAGTTACGTGAGTTTTGCAATCATACTCCGACTATATTTATTACTGCTTATACTGACACTAACTATTTAAAGAAAGCTTTTACTCTTGGTGCTCATGATTATATAAAAAAACCCTTTGAGCTTGAAGAGCTAAATGCCAGAATAGAAAATACTAAAAGACTTTTCAACATTGGCACGAGGGATGAAGTTCAACTTAGTCCATCTATCACATTTATACCCCTTACAAAAGAGATACTCAGCAATGGAGTAAAAATCTCCTTAGGCACAAAAAACAGCATGCTACTCTCTTACTTTTTAAATAATAAAAAAAGGTTAATCACAACCGAGGAGCTTGCACAAAACATATGGGACTTTGACTCTCTCCCATCAGATGCAACCCTGCGTTCACACATACGAACCCTAAGAGAACTTATAGGTAAGGACAGTATCACAACCGTTCGAGGTCAAGGCTATATATATGAATAAGATTACACAAAAATCCTTTTTCTCATTTTTAGCCCTTTATCTAACCTCTTCATTTATTTTTTTAACTCTTGCTGCATACTGGTTTTTCACTTCTCAAGTCTCTATGGAGATGAATAACAACTTTTATAAAATGAATCATATAGCAGATAAAGTAAGTTCTAAAATTATTCATGCACATATGAGTAACACTCCCTTTAAACTTGAAGAGTTTCCTAATGCTTCAGTAGCTCTACTTGATGAGAACTATACTCTTTTAGATGGAAAAATAGAGAGCCCAATAGACCCTACTCAAGACTTTTATAATAAAGATGGCTCTTTTACACTTATCTCAAAACGTGCTGTAGGACACCTCGATGTTGCCTATGTAATTGTGCAAAGTAGCCAGTGTAATGAAAACATAAAAGTCTTAAAAAACAGGGTCGCTTATGCGGTTATCATTACTGCTATCTTTATTATTATAATCTCAGTAGTTATGTCCTATATTTTTCTCATTCCCCTAAGAGATAAGATGAAAGAGATTGAGGAGTTTGTTAAAGACACAACACATGAGTTAAACACCCCCATCACGGCATTAATGATGAGTACATCAAGACTTAAAAACAAACAAGTTTATGATGAAAAAACAATTAATAATATCTCAATTAGTACGAAACAACTTTATGACATTTACTCCTCTCTTAGCTTTTTGAGTTTTGACAACTCTAGTGAAAAAGAGGAGAGTATTGACTTTTGCCATGTCGTAAAAGAAGATATAAATTATCTAAGAGAGCTACTTGATAAAAAGCAGATTACAGTAGTTGAGGATCTCCAAGAGTGCCCTATAAATATCACAAAAACAAAAGCAAAAATGCTTATCAACAACCTTCTGAGCAATAGTATAAAATACTCAACTCCAAAGAGTACTATTTACCTCTACTGCAGTGAGAATAGCTTCAGTATAAAGGATGAAGGTATAGGTATTGCAAAAGATAAACTTAAGGATATTTTTAAAAGGTTTGTCAGGGCAAACTCTTATGCTGGAGGGTTTGGAATCGGGCTAAATATTGTACAAAGTATAGCAGCTGAATACAATTATCAAGTTAAAATAGACTCCACTGAGGGCAAAGGAACAACGGTAACAATTAACTTTAATAAATAGTAATTTAACAAAAATTTAAACCTATTACTATATAATCAATTTACTTTTAATCACTTGGATAAATATTGTGCTCAATACTCAAAAATACAACATTCTCAATATAGACTCCACTACACAAAACAATACTCAACTACATTCACTATTTTCAGAATTAAACATAGCATTTGAACAAAGCACAAATAAGATAGATGCCCTAGAGTACCTTATGGACAACTCAGTAAACATGCTTATTTTACACACTTCTCTTGATGTTGAAGAGATAATTGAATTTCTTGAGATTATGCATGAAGATATAGAAAATCAAGAGACTCCAATTATTATTATTTCAAATTTAGACAATAATGATACATTGATTCAAAGTACTATTGATTTTAACGTTATCTCCATTATTGCATACCCTAACTACACCTATCAACTCAAAAACCTCCTAAAACTTTTACAGTCACATGTATTGGGCTCCCTAGACCTTGAAGAGGAACTTTTCCAAAGTGAAGACAGAAATGTGCACGACCCTCTTACTGATGCTTATAACAGATATGGTGCTGAGGATAAGTTCCACTTCTTAACATCAAGGTTTAAGGCATATGCAGAGCCCTTTTGCTTAGTTATGCTTGATATTGACCACTTCAAAAAAGTTAACGATACTTATGGTCATCATACGGGAGATGAAGTACTTATTTCTATCTCATCACTTTTAAAAGACTCCATACGAGTAAATGACTCACTCGTTCGTTTTGGCGGTGAAGAGTTTTTTATTTTTCTCTCAAACACCACACTTAAAAGTGCACTCAAGATTGCTGAAAAATTTCGTATTGCTATCAAAGAAAAAATCCATAGTAGTAAAAAACTACAGATTACGGCTAGCTTTGGTGTTGCAGAATATGAACCCAATGAAGACTTAAATACTCTTATTAAAAAAGCAGATAATCTTTTATACGATGCTAAAGCATCAGGTCGAGATAGTGTGTTACCTTTACCAACCAGTTAAGATAAATAATACAATTGAAGGAAGAGTACCATGTTAGAAGAAAAATACTTAGATTTAGTAAAGAGTGTCATAAATAGCCAAGAAAATCTAGTCGTCATTTTTGACAAAGAGGAAATTTTATTAACAAACAACTCTTTTAACCATTTTTTCGGAGCATCATCCTTAGATGAGTACAAAAGCAATTTTGGCCCATTTCTAGACCATTTTGTACCACATCCATCTTACTTCAACAAGGAGAAGATTACTCCTGAACTCTCTTGGTTTGAGTCTATTATGAATTTACCTGAGATTGATAGAGTTGTAAGTATACTCAACCAAAATTATGAACCTCAAGCATTCTCTGTAAATGTAGATATGAGTTTGGGAGAGCTTAAAGTTGTCACCTTTGTGAATATAACGCAAAGCCTCATCAAACGCTTAATGATAGAGAACAATGCTAGTGTAGATGCTAAAAGTGGAGCCTACTCTAAAAGTTATTTTTTACATATTATGAAAAGCTATGAAGATGCATCACTCTTTAACGAAAAGATCATTGGAGCCAGTGCTATAGAGATTAAATCTGATAAGGAAGTAAGCGAAACTACTCTTAGAGAGTTTGTAGAGAACTTTAAACAGTTTATTCGTGAAGATGACATGCTCATAAGATGGAGTAGTAAACAATTTTTACTTATTTATCTTGCAAAAGATGCTACTACAGCAACAAAAGTACGCTCTAAGTTAAAATCAATCGCAACAAATAAAACTATTTCCGGTGTTTCTTATCTCCTCTCTTCAACATGGCAAAAAGATAAAGAGAGCATCACTACACTTCTATCAAGACTAAAAATTTAATCCTCTTGTGAGTAAGATACTTTTAGTTCTGTACTCTCTCCTGGAAGCAGAGTAACAAAATCTTCAAAAGCATTTGCAGACTCTATGCAGACAAACTCCTTATAGGCCTCGCTTGACATTCCACTCATACTTGCAGATTTCTCTATCCATGGATTCCAAACGATAACTGATTTTGAACCACTACTTTTTATATTTATAGTTCTATCTAAGTCTTTTAAAACTATATCATTCTCTACACCTTGATAAACCCTATCAACCTCTTGCTCAATGGTTATCTCTCTATTTTGAACTTTTACTTTGTCATCAAGTGTATCGAGATAATATTTTTTATCTAAATTATTTATGCTTATGTTTGAGATGTTTGATATCTTAAAGTATGTATGAAAAGCCTGCGTTATCATAAACTCTTTTGAGTCACAATTTCTTGTCTTTAATTCAATCTCCAGTATGTCCGATATACTGAACTTAACTTCTAGCTCAAACTTATAGTCCCAAATCTTACGACTCTCTTTAGACTCTTTCAACTTAAAAAGCACTTCTGTCAAGTTTTCATTCAACTCTTTGATATCAACAAGCTCAAAAATTGCTTCGCGTGCAAAACCATGTTGAGGCATATTTTTGTCAAGATTTCCAAATCTTGGCCAACACAAAGGAATTCCTCCCCTAATGGCTTTACCCAAGAGAAAATCACTCTCACCGCTCAGCCACAAAAGTTCATCTTTATCTCTTGTTTTGAATTCAAAAATATGAGCGCCTTGCAGGGCTATTTTAGCAGAGGCAGAACTATTCTTTATCTCCACATACTCTATCTCATTGATTTTTTTATTCTCTCTCATCACCATTCCATGAGATCATTTTGTGCCACTTTACTGCATACATTAGTATGAAAAGATAACATACAGTTGCATAGGCATAAGTACTTTGCATATTTCCGCTAAGCTCAGAAATTTTACCAAAAAGAAGTGGTAAGATTGCGCCACCCGCTATCGCCATTATAAGTAAAGCACTAGCTTTTGCTGTATGTTTGCCTAGGTCTTCTAGTACTAAAGGCCAAATGCTAGGCCAAACAAGAGCATTTGATAGGCCAAGCAAAGCCACAAATGTTATGGAATCAGGAATAGTTCCTATACCACTCCACCCCCATAGAACTTCAGAAATTCCACTTGAACTTGTAGAGCTAAAAGTGACTCCTGCTAAGAGAGCTATTCCTAGAAGAGATGAGCCTATAAGTGCATTTTCTTGTGAAAGATACTTTGGGATAAACACCACTCCTACGATATAACCTATAACCATAAACGCCATTGTGTAAGATGTCAATGCCGTGGCATTTTGCACTCCTAAACTTTGAGCGTACAGACCTATAGTATCTCCAGCAATAACCTCTATACCCACATAAAAAAAGAGTGCTACAGCACCTAAAACAACTTTTGGAAATGTAAAAATTGAGTTGTTGTCATAGGGGTCGCTTGTAAACTCTAACTCTTGTAAAGAGGAGTACTTAACAAGAAGATATAGGCTACTTAAAATACCAGCCATAAGGATATATGGCTCTACTAATTTGATAGCCACTAGCTCTAACTGATCTGAAGCAATATTTTCAACTGGGCCTATTCCAGAAAGAATATAAGCTGTAAAAGCAAGAGGAGCAAGTACTCCAGCACTTTTGTTTATTAGACCCATTATACTAATTCTCATTGCAGCACTCTCAAGTGGACCTACCAGAACTATGTAAGGGTTTGATGCGGTTTGGAGTATGGTTAGACCTGTTCCTAAGGTAAAAAGAGCCACTAAAAAGAGTAGAAATTCTGCACTAAGTGCCGCCGGGATAAAAAGTAAACTTCCTACCGCCATAACCAAAAGTCCAAGTTGCATTCCAACCTTATAACCAGTCTTCTCAAGTACTATAGCCATAGGGTACGCCATCACTGTGTAGGCTATGTAAAAAGCAAAAGTCACAAAAAGTGCTTCAAACTCATTTAGATCGCATATTACTTTTAAGAAAGGGATTAAAGAGCCATTTAGCCAAGTAACAAAACCAAATATAAAAAATAAAACACCAATAATCAACATTGGTATTAAACTAGATTTTTCACGCATTCTTTAATCCTTCTAAATATTTTGCCACGCCATCTTCATTGTTGGAATCTCTTAAAACAATATGAGCCAAATCTTTCACCTTCTGTTGTGCATTCTTAACAGCTACTGAGACTCCTGCAAGTTCAAACATCCCTATATCATTCAAGTTGTCTCCAAATACAGTCAACTTCTTTAAGTCAAAATCCATATATTCACGAACACTTTTTATACCATGAGACTTATCAGCATCTTTGTGCAGGATAGTTAAAAAATAGCAACCTATATAATCTTCTGGAGCTAAAATATATTTAAGCGAATCACCAAAAATATCTTCTATACTTTGTGCTAACTCCCTTAAAAGGAGCTCTTCACCCATATAAACAAGCTTAAAGTTTTCATCCAATGCTTTTATATTTTTCATCTCTTGCAGGTTATCATCTTTAGCATAGCGAGTTAAAACCTCTTTTTGATGAGGGTTTAAGATATCTGAGTATAAAAACGCCTCATTTAGGTTTTGATCGGCTAAGGCTATTATGAAAGGGTATATACCAAGCTTAGAACCCTCAAAAATTATCTCATCAGAGATATTTTTTGAGATAAACTTTGTGTCAATAATCTTTTTATCTTTTGTTACAACAAGCGCACCATCTAAAAGAATCATAGGGGCATTTATGCTTACACCATCTAAAAACTGCATCGTTTTTTTATATGTTCTAGCCGTTGCCACACTTAAAATAGACTCATTCTCATAGGAGTTCCATATTTTTTTAGTATAATCGCTTATGGATAAATCCGATCGTAAAAAAGTATGGTCTAAATCTGTTATGTATGTATTTTTCATGATAATAGTATAACTAAAAAGAGTGATATAATGATTAAAAAAGTGGTTGTAACTGGTGCAAGTAGTGGAATAGGCAAAGAAATTACACATAGGCTATTATCGCTAGGATATAGTGTTATAGGAATAAGTAGATCAGTAAGCCTAGAGTGCTTTAATGATGAAAATTTTCGTCCTATTCAAGCAGATCTTTCCAAAGAGAATGAAACAAAGGTAGTGTGTGAAGAGCTCAAAAAAGAAGATATATCCATTCTTATAAACGCTGCGGGATTTGGTCGGTTTGAGCCACACGAAGAACTTAATGCTCAAACTATCATAGAAATGACCTTCTTAAACCTTACTGCTCCCATGCTTTTAACAAATGCCCTGCTAAGAGATTTAAAAAAAAATGATGGCTACCTTATAAATATAAACTCCATAGAAGCTGTGCGTGCAAGTAAGTTTTCAGCTGTTTATAGTGCTACAAAAAGTGGACTTAAAGCTTTTTCAGACTCTCTTTTTGAAGAGACAAGAAAAAGTGGACTTAGTATTTCAAATATAAATCCAGATATGACGCAGAGTCCATTTTATGATGATCTGCGTTTTGAGACAAGTAAAAAAGATGATGAAAAGCTTTTTGCTTCAGATATTGCCGATGCAGTTGAGCATATATTAGGTATGAGAAAAGGGGCTGTTGTAAGTGACTATACAATAAGAAGCTTGAAGTTTGGAATTGCTAAAAAAAGATAAATTATGATTTTATATCAAATTTTGAAGTAGGTTTTTCTTGTGTAGCTTTTAAAAAAGTTATATTTTTTTTCATCTGTATCATTGAAGCTTGTGTCTCACTCTTTAGTCCTTGGACTAAATCAGTTGCCGCTTGGAGCAGAAACAGAGCTTCCTCTATCTCTTTTTTATCTTTTAACTGAGGGAGATTGTCTAATAGTCTATTTAAATTATCTGTATTTTTTTCTATTATGGCAATTTTAAGCTGATTAAGCCACATCTGTGGATTCTCTCCAAGCTTCAAGTAGGCCTTTAAAAACATTACTTACTTCATCCATTTTTTCTATGCTATTTAGAGCTCCGGCTTCAGCAAGAAGTTTTATTTCGTAATTATAGAGTCCTTCTAGATATTCCGACACATTTCCTTGCTTCATATCTAAGATGGATATGAGCTCTGTGATAATTGCTGTTGAGCGGTTTATCCAATGTACTCTTTTCTCTATATCACCATCTTTAATAGCTTTTTTTGCTTGAGCATTAAAACGTAAAACACCCTCGTAAAGCATCTCTATAAGTTTTGCAGGAGATTCTATCCCTACATTGTTTTGTGCATAAATATTATGAGCTGTACTACCATACATTTTAGGTCCTTTTTGACTACTATCGTTAAAATCTTTCATGTAAAATATATCGGCAAGAACCCAGTTTTATTTAGGGTTTCAAGTCAAATATTACTTAACTATCACTTTGTGCAGCTACTAATTGAGTAAACACATCAGAAGCTGCATTAAATTTGTTAATCAAGCTATCATAAGCTGCAAATTGCTTTGCCATTATTTCATATTTTGAATCAAGTCTTTCTGTAGCAATCATTTTTCGATCTTCAAGTGTTGATATTTTATCGGTTATGTCCGCCTCAAATTGATCTAATGTTCCATTGTATCCAGCATAAGCATCCATTGTTGTAAACATCTGAACAAAAGCACCCTCAAGTTCAACACTATCACCTACATTAGGATCATTAGTAATAAAAGTCCCTCCCGCAAAAAAGGATTGTACATTTACAGCATTTGTATCAAGTTGATCTTCAAGTAATGTTTTATCGATGCTCATCTTACCATCCTTATCAATTTCAAAGCCATAATCTTCCATCGCTCCAGCTCCACTGCTGATATTTATAAGCATATTTTCTATATCTCTTTTCATACTCTTAATCGTGCTATCAACTGAAAAGATTCCTCTCTCGTCTGCATCAGTACTTGATTTTGTTAGTTTATCTAACTCTGTCATTGTCTCATTATAATGTTTTACAAAGTTGTCAATTTTTTCTAAAATACCTTCACGGTTTTGAGCAATGCTAACTACTGATATACCTACTTCTTTAAGTGTAATATCGAGTCCAGTAATTAAATCATTAACATCATTACTTTCACGAAATACAGTTTGACCATTAAACTTAAACTCAGCATTTACACCTGACTGTACAGCAGCATAAGGTAAGCCTGTTTCTGGATCATTTGTTGGAGCTGTACTCAAACTCGTATCTGTTGTCAGCAGATTACTCAGACTTCCACCAACACCATCAACTATACTAATATCTTGTCCATCGCCAGTCTCTGCGGAACTTATAAATAATCGAAAATCTCCACTACTTACCTGCACTATAGTTGCATCGACTAAATCACCTGCTTGTTCGTTAATTAAATCTTTTAAATCATCTAGTGTTGTAGTCCCATCATAAGCAATATTTAGACTTTGTGTGCCAACATTAAAGTCAAAAGATCCTACTCCTGTAGCAACTGTTGTAGTATCTAGTGCAAATGAACCTGATTGTTCAATCTGTTTTGTAGCAAGGCTTACTACATTAAGGGTAAAGTCTTGGATATCAGTATTTTCATCTGCAGTTACTTCTACAGACGTTCCTAAAACATCTGATGAACGTTCATTATAAAGAAGCTGACCACTCATAGCCTCTATACTATCAGTAAGATTAGTCATATGAGCATCCATAACTCCAAATGCATCTTTTCTATCATTTTCGTTTACAATACTTAGTTCTATTGGCTGAATACGTCCAGCCTCATCTGCTTTACGCAGCTGATCTATAACATCTTGTGTCAATATACCTGATCCCACACCCAATGAACTAATTGCCATAACAAATCCTTTTGTAAATAATCTTTCATCATTATATATTTTTAAGTATAACTATATCGACAAACTATTCTATTTTTTTAATGATTTAATGGTACTTTACTTGCTTTATATAGAAAATTATAACAAATATCATTCCATACTAAGGCTACATGTGAATATACTCAATCTAATTGGCAGAGATAAACTACTCTTTAAGGATGACATATTAAACCATTCAAACGAACTTTTAGAGATAGTAACAAGTTCTACATTTCTTGTCATTGGTGGAGCTGGTAGCATAGGTCAAGCTGTTGTTAAAGAAATATTTAAACGCCAACCTAAGAAGCTTCATGTAGTTGACATAAGTGAGAACAATCTTGTTGAACTAGTTCGTGATATACGAAGCTCTTTTGGATACATAGATGGTGAGTTTAAAACATATGCTTTAGACATCGGTTCTATTGAGTATGATTCTTTTATAGCCAACGATGGAAAGTATGACTATGTTCTAAACCTTTCAGCTCTTAAACATGTACGAAGCGAAGAGGATGAGTATACTCTTATGAGAATGTGTGATGTCAACATCTTTAACACTGACAAAACAATAGCACAGGCCATTTCTAAAAGAACGAAAAAATACTTCTGTGTTTCAACAGACAAAGCGGCAAATCCAGTAAACATGATGGGAGCATCAAAGCGAATTATGGAGATGTTTTTGATGCGAAGAAGCAAATACATTCAAATCTCTACAGCTCGTTTTGCAAACGTGGCGTTTAGTGATGGTTCACTCTTACATAGCTTTAATAAACGTATAGAAAAAGCTCAGCCTATCGTCGCACCAAACGATGTTAAACGCTATTTTGTCACGGCTCAAGAGTCTGGTGAATTATGTTTAATGAGCTGTATCTTTGGTAAAAATAGGGATATTTTTTTCCCTAAACTCTCCGAGGAGCTACACCTCATCTCTTTTGCAGACATAGCAGTTAAGTATCTTAAAACAAAAGGCTATGAAGTACACGAGTGCAAAGATGAAGATGAAGCGAGGGAACTTGTAAAAACTCTTCCTACAGAAGGAAAATGGCCCTGCCTTTTTACATCTAGCGATACAAGTGGCGAGAAAGATTTTGAAGAGTTCTATACAGATAAAGAGAGCCTCGATATGAAGAGTTTTGAGAATATTGGCATTATTAAAAACGACCCAGAGTATGATGAAAACAGACTCAACAACTTTAGCTCCAAAATAGCCTCATTTAAAAAGAGTCTCAAGTGGTCAAAAGATGATATAAAACAAGAGTTTTTAAAACTAATACCTGACTTTGGACATATTGAAACAGGTAAATACCTTGATGGGAAAATGTAGTGATTGAGATTATCAACTTCATCAAAAAACTTTACGATACAGACGAGTTTATAGCTCTGCATGAGCCAAAATTTATAGGGAATGAGAAAAAGTATCTAACCGAATGTATAGACTCTACTTATGTCTCAAGTGTCGGTGCCTTTGTAGATAGATTTGAGAAAGATTTTGCCGCTTATGTCGGGAGTAAATATGCAGTAGCTACAGTAAATGGAAGCTCAGCTCTACACATTGCCCTACTCTTAGCAGATGTAAAAAGAGACGACGAAGTTATAACACAAGCTCTTAGTTTTGTAGCTACTAGTAATGCCATCAGCTATACTGGTGCATCGCCTATATTTCTTGATGTTGATATGGATACACTGGGGCTAAGTCCAGACTCGTTAAAAAGTTTTTTAAGCCTAAACTGTGAAATTATTGAGCAAAAATGTATCAATAAAAATACAAACAACATAATCAAAGCTTGTGTACCGATGCACACCTTTGGTCACCCTTGCAAAATTGATGAGCTAAAAGAGATATGTCAAAATTGGCATATAAAATTAGTTGAAGATGCTGCAGAATCTCTTGGCAGTCACTATCAAGATAAGCACACGGGAACCTTTGGTTCTCTTGGCGTATTTAGCTTTAATGGAAATAAAATAATTACGTCGGGTGGTGGTGGAGTTATTGTTACGGATAATAAAGAGTTAGCCAAGAGGGCTAAACACCTTACCACGACAGCAAAAGTACCGCACCCTTACGAATATGAGCACGATGAAATAGGCTACAACTACCGAATGCCAAACCTAAACGCGGCACTTCTATGCGCACAACTTGAACAACTCAAAATATTTTTAGAAGATAAAAGAGATTTGGCTCAAAAATATAAAACATTTTTCACAAATATTGACGATATAGAATTTATAAAAGAGCCAAAGAATGCACAGTCAAATTACTGGTTAAATGCTCTTATTTTTAAAGATAAAAGTTCTAGGGATAATTTTTTAAAAATTTCAAATGATAATATAGTTATGAGTAGACCGGTTTGGAAACTATTGAGCGAGTTAAAGATGTTTAAAAAGTGCCAAAAAGATACACTAAAGAACTCAAAATATTTAAGCGAGAGAGTTCTTAATATTCCAAGTGGAGTGAGGTTATGATGAAAGATATTTTACTAATTGGTGGTGGTGGCCACTGTAAAGCTGTAATAGATGTAATTGAGCAAGAACAAAAGTACAGGATAATCGGAATAATAGACAAAAAAGAGCTGATTGATCAAAGAGTATTAGGTTATAGGATTATTGGCTGCGATGAAGATCTACCAGAGTTAAGAAAAAAAATCCCTAATGCCGTAGTTACTATTGGGCATATTCAAGCAAATACTTTAAGGATTAAACTTTTTAGCCTCTTAAAGAAATTAACGTTTTTCACTCCCACTATAGTATCACCTTATGCTTATGTCTCTCAACATGCGAGTATAGCAGAAGGGACTGTTATTATGCATCATGCACTTGTAAACGCCAATGCAAAAGTTGGTCGAAACTGCATTGTTAATTCTAAAGCTCTTATAGAACATGACGTTATTATTGAAGACAATGTACATATCTCCACTGGAGCTATTATTAATGGCGGATCAATTATCAAGAAAAATACATTTTTTGGTAGTGGGTCAACTATAAAGGAGTACAGTGGTGCGGAGGGTTTCATAAAAGCTGGAAGTATTGTCAAATGAGTGTTTTTATAATAGCTGAAGCCGGAGTAAACCATAACGGCTCAGTTGAACTAGCTAGGAAACTCATAGATGTGGCTAGTAGTGCAGGAGCAGATGCTGTTAAATTTCAAACATTTAAAACAGAAAACTTGGTAAGCAAGAGTGCTCAGAAGGCCCAGTACCAAAAAGAGACTACAGACAGAAACGAGTCTCAGTTTGAGATGATAAAAAAACTCGAACTTGACCTAGAGACTCACAAAGAACTTATCAGTTACGCCAAAGAGAAAAGCATCATCTTTCTCTCTACTCCTTTTGATTTAGATAGTGTAGATATGCTCCACAACTTAGGACTAGATACCTTTAAAATACCAAGTGGGGAGATAACAAATCTTCCAATTCTACGAAAAATAGGCTCTCTGAATAAAAATGTCATCCTCTCAACAGGTATGTCCGAGATGAGAGAGATAGGAGATGCTCTACAAGTGTTAATAAAAGCTGGGACGAACAAAGAAAATATCACAGTGCTTCATGCAAATACTCAGTACCCGACACCTATGTCCGATGTCAACCTAAATGCCATGCTTAGCATTACGGGAGAGTTTGACATAGCCTATGGCTATAGTGACCACACTCTTGGCATAGAGGTAGACATTGCCGCTGTTGCTTTAGGTGCTACTATCATAGAGAAACACTTCACACTTGACAAAACTATGCAAGGACCCGACCATAAAGCTTCGCTAGAACCTCAGGAGCTTCATGCAATGGTAAACGCCATACGAAATATAGAGGTAGCTCTTGGAAGTTTTGAGAAAAAACCGACTCCAAGCGAGACTCCAAACATAGAAATAGCTAGAAAATCTATAGTAGCCAAGTGCGACATAAAAAAAGGCGATGTTTTAAGTGAGAAAAACATCACAACTAAACGCCCAGGTAATGGTATAAATCCTATGAAATGGGATTGTATTGTAGGCACTATCGCAAGTAAATACTACATACAAGATGAATTAATATTGGAGCAATCAAATGAATAATCACATAAGTCAATGGAACAATTCTTATAAGAATAAAGATAACTTTGTATTCTACCCCCATGAAGAAATCATCAGGTTTATATCCAAATACATAAAGAAGCGTATTGGTTTTAATGATTTCAAAAAACAATACAATTTTCATCATTTACCTAAAGTACTAGATTTTGGTTGCGGTATAGGTAGACATGTTAAACTTATCAATGAATTTAAACTCGATGCATATGGGTTTGATTTATCAACTGATGCAATTTCATATGCTAAAGAAATTTTCCAACAACAAAATTTATCATATTTAGGCAATAAAGTTATTCAAGCCAACATTACCAATTTACCATATGATGATAATAAATTTGATTTCATGCTTTCACATGGAGTATTGGATAGTATGCCTTTTGAAATTGCAAAAATTGGCATGTCTGAACTACATAGATGTATACAAAATGATGGTTATATTTATTTTGACCTAATTTCAACAAAAGATAGTTCATTTAATGGGAATTTAGAAAAAGAAATTGATGAAGCACATGAACTAGGGACTATACAATCATATTTTGATTTACATAAAATAAATCTACTATTAGGTAAACTCTTTCAAATACAAGAGATAACTTTAATAGAAAAACAAGATATACTCAATAATATAAATCATGCCAGATATCATGTTGTAGTTAAAAAATTAAGATAAAAAGAGAGGTCAAGATGGAAACAGAACTTATTTTTTTAAGTCATGCTAGTATTTTAATTAGATATAAAGACGAGTATTTTTTAACAGACCCATGGTATCAATCTCCAGCATTCGGTAGTTGGATACCAATTCCACCTATGTATGTTCATCCTGCATATGTAGCTTCTATAAAGAATAAATTAAGTATACTAATTTCACATGCCCATGATGACCATTGTGATGAAAAGTTTCTACAAATATTCGATAGAGACACAGCCATTTACTCAAATAATTTTAAATCAAAAAGTGTGATGAAACGAGTTAAAAGAAATGGTTTTACTAATTACAATAATATTGATGAGAAGGGATTACAAATAGGTAGTTTTTATCTTAGAAGTTTTAGGAATGAAGAAATATCTTTAGATGATGCAATGTATACAATACGAACACCAGATGCACTAATAATTCATTGCAATGATAATTGGAGAATTTTAGCAGAGAACATAGTAAACATGATGAGAGAAGAGGTAAGTATAGTTGGCAGTAATAATACATTTTATATGTCTCAAAATAATGCGGCATCAGGATTCCCTACGGTTTATACTAATATAACCGATAAAATTAGAAGTGAAATCCAAAATGATGTTATAAATATGCGACTTATTGAAGGAATGAAAAATGCTAATATCGTTGGTGCAAGATATTTTCTTCCTTATGCTGGATATGTTGGTATCTTTTTAAAAAATAAGCCAGAGCTGCTAGAAAACATAATATCCCCATCAAAAAAATATATTGAAAGTAATTTACACGATAAGATACCAAAACACTTAGAAATAATCAATATGATGCCTGGTGATAGGTTTAATTTCGATAAAGTAATCAAAAACTTTTTTGAAAAAATCTCTCAAGAGAATATTAAAGATGCTGCAATTAATTATTATAATGCATATGGAATTGTAGATCAATGCCAAACTTATAAAATATATGAATATACTAATAACATTCAAAACACCCTAAATAATTTTGCTATTCTTTTTAATAAATTTGTAGTAGACAAAGTCTCTCAAGGAAAATTTTATCCTTCTATAATAGGGAAAACACTCTCGATTATCATTGAAGACATCAATCTAAATATTACTATAAAGTTTGGAGAAGGCTGTATAGAATTTCATAGAGAGGCCAACTTAGTTATTAAAACAGACAAGAATATCATGTCCGGTGTTCTAAGTAAAAAAATTATTTTTGAAAATTTACATGTAGGATTACTTGCAGAATTCGAAAGGCACCCTTCAACTGTGCATCACAGAGATATTTTAATGTATATAACTATGTTTTCATATTATTACTTAACTAAATAATTTCTATATAAGGATATAAATTGAAAACAATGAAAATTTTAGCCGTTACTGGTATAAGGTCTGAATACGACATACTTTTTCCTGTTTTAAACGAACTAGAAAATAATAAAAATTTCGAACTCAAAGTTGTAGTTACAGGTGCTCATTTGTCATATACTCATGGCTTAACTATTAATAAAATTATAGAAGATGGATTTAACATAGCAGACAGAATAGATTACTTGTTAATGACTAATAGAAAAACCCAAAGATCAAAAGGTGTTGGAATACTAATAGAAGGATTGACACAGACTGTTGAACGAGAAGATCCCAATATGTTAATCTTTGTTGGAGATAGAGAGGAGAGTATAGCAACATGTATAGTTGGGAATTATATGAATGTATTAGTTGCTCATATAGGTGGAGGGGATCCAGTTTATGGTAATGCAGATGATCCAATCCGGTTATCATGTAGCAAGCTTGCTCATATTCATTTTGCAACAGCTAAAGAGTATGCTAATAATCTTAAAAAAATTGGTGAAGAAAAGTTTAGGATTCTAAACAGTGGGAATCCTGCTTTAAATAATATTATAAAGACAAAAAAAATTAGTGCTAAAAAATTAAGTAATTTTCTTAATATTGACATTTATAACAGTCAATATATTGTAGTACTGCAACATCCAATATCATCAGAAGTTGAGGATACTAATACTCAAATTCAATCCACTATGGAAGCCGTTAAAGAATTTTCTGACATTAATAAGATAAAGGTTATTGGCATATACCCAAATAGCGATCCAGGTTCATATGAAATAATCGATAAGATTAATGAGTATAAAAGTGATGATATTAAATTTTATAAAAATTTACCGAGAGAAATATTTGTTAATGTAATGAGAAATACCCTTGCACTAGTTGGAAATTCAAGTATGGGAATTTTAGAAGCTCCATTATATAAACTCCCTGTTATCAATGTTGGCAATAGACAAAAAGGGAGATTAAATGCTGGTAATGTTGTCTTTGTTGAGCATAATAAAATAGATATTATTAAAGCCTTAAATCAGGCCTGCTTTGATAGAAAATACAGAAATAATATACAAAAACTACAGAATCCTTACGGAGATGGAAGTGCTCATAAAAAAATTGTAAAATTTTTAGAAAAGATAGACCTTAATAATCCAAAATGGTATATAAAGAAGAAACTTATTTAAATGTTTTGTTATATAAATCAGGTAAAAAACATTTTCTACACATTGCTATTTTATCATAGTTTCCACTTGTATGTAGTTCTCTTATCTCTTGATACTTTGGAGAGTTCCAAATATCTATGAGTTTTTCTTCTTTCCAGTTTCCTACAACATACTCATCATCACCATCCACACAACATACGGTAACATTACCGTTACACTTTAAAAACATACGTTGAAAGAGTTGCTCACATGCAAAACCTTCTACTTTTTCATACTCGTGCTTTAAGTCTTTATGTCTTTCATTAAAAACGCCATACCCAAGAGAGTCAACTAGACCATCCCACATAACCTTCATAGATTCAAACTGTCTCTGCCAAACTGGATCGTCATACATAACCATAGAGAGTCTTATGTGCGTTTGTGGGTAAGACTTGTTACGAAGTTTTATAAACTCGTGAATGTTGTCTATAACCACCCCGATACTTGTTCCAACACGCTGTTGCTGGTAGAGCTTTGGGTTTACCGCGTCAAAAGATACAAAAACCTTATCTATTCCAGCTTCAAGTAGTTGTTCTGATAGTTCAGGAGTCATAAGAACGGCGTTTGTGTTAAACATTACGTCAATGATGCCTTTTTTCTTCGCATACTCGACTTGAAAAACTATGTCTTTATGAAGTAAAGGCTCTCCAAGGTATTGAAGTTTGATTGCTTTAACTCCATGTTCGACTGCTTGGTCTATGATGTCCATATATGTCTCTTTGTCTATATAACGACTTTTTACTATATGGTTATCTTCGTCTGCATCCATAATGGTTCTTGGACACATTGGACATTTTAAATTACAAAGGTCAGTTGTCTCAATATCAAGATTTAATGGAAAATGAGAGACAAACCTCTCTTTAGGATATTTGGACCAATTTGCTCTATACTCTGCATAATCTGCTCCACGGTATTTTTCCCAATCTTTAGAGTAGACTATCTCGTTAGCATTGTAGTTTACCTCTTCTTTTTTCTCTTCTATGTGATGTGCTGACATAATTTTTCCTTTTCTCTATAATAATTATCTATTTTTTTCTAATTTTCTCTCTCGTAAAAGAGCATCGGCAACAATAAAGTCCAACTTTGTATCTATATCGGCAGAATGCTCTTGACTCATAATGTATGCATAAATATTCTGCTTAACAAAAAAAGTTTCATTCTCTTTAATGGACTCGGTATTACTCATATAAAAAGCACCATTTATCCTATAATAGAGTGGTAGATCTTGTGAACGCGAATTGTTATACTTATCATCCAAAAACTCATCCATACTCAGAGTTTCATCCAAAGTATTACTCCAAAGAGGAGAGTGTTCAACCTCGCAAACGCCTATAACGGAAGTTGCCTTATTTTTAAAAAAATGCTCTATCGCTCCGTCTATATCCTTTACATCACGTAACGGAGAAGTCGGTTGTAAAAGAATCACATACTCATACTCTTTATAAAACTCTAAAGCATTGATTACCACGTCAATAGAACGAGTCTCGTCTTGTGCTAGTTCAGAGGGTCTTTTAAACGCCATATTAGGAGCAAATTTAGAGACTACATCTAAAATACTTTTAGAATCACTACTAACTATTGTAGTGTCTATATATTTTGATTTTTGAGCCTCTTCAAGACTCCACTCTATTAAAGGCTTACCCTGAAGTGGTAGTATATTTTTATTCGGTAGGCGTTTACTCCCGCCACGAGCAGGGATAATGGCTAATATTTTACTATCTTCATACATTATTGATCACCATAAAGGAGACAGTTTTTACAAAGATGATTATCTGGGAACGCACTCTTTTCATGCATCTCCCGTACCGACCTAAACTCCTCAGAGTTATAAACATCTAAAAAATCATTCTCTTTAAGTGAACCAAAGTTTATAGCGTCAAAATAATCTTTACAACAAAGCCCAAGAGAGCCATCAGAGTTTATATATAACTCTTTAAATGGTATCGAACACTTTTTTGTAACAACTTTAGAAGACGATATCTCATCAAATTTTGGTGTATAGCTAATAGCATATACAGATATCCCATCTATTAAATCAAAATTTTCGCCTAATAGCTTTTTAAACTCTTCTCTTAAGATATTTTCATCCATATTTATAACGGAGGATATTGTCACTTTCAAGGCTTGATATCTATCTTTTTTCAGCTTTAGCAACTCTTTAAAATTATCTATTACAAGATCAAAATCATCTACAAGGTGTACATCTTTATAGCTTTCTCTATCGAGTGCATTAATAGAAAATTTAATACTATCCGCACCAGCTTCTATAATCTCTATCGCTTTTTCTTTGCTTAGAAGAGCTCCATTACTGCTAAAGTAAACATAAGGAACATTAAAATCTTTTTTACATGACTCTACTATTGAAGCGAACTCTTTATTTACCAAAACTTCGCCTTTTGCAGAAAGACCTAGTTCTGATATCTCTACATATTTAGAGATATTGCTCATAACCTTTTTAAAGTCAACTAGCGAGGTCTGATCTTTTATGGTTCTTGGATCAGAGTTTGAGCAAAATGTGCATTTATGATTACAATAAGTACAGATGTCAAAGTTAACTTTTTTTTTCATCTTCATGACTTACTCCTCAAAAATTGTTGCATACTCATCTCTAGCCTGTTTAAGTTCATTCATTTGTCCAATGTCTAGCCAGTACTCATGTACAGGAAAAGATATAGGAGGTTTTTCACTCTTTATCAAATCCTCAAAGAGTGTTGGCATATCATAAAAAATATTGTAAGGAATTTTTTTCAATATACATGGATCAAGAATATATATTCCCGCATTTACGTAAAATCTCTGTATTGGCTTTTCAACGATAGAGGTAATCGCCCCTTCTTCTTGGTTAATAACGCCATAAGGAACTTGATACTCATACTCCCGAACCGCCATTGTCGCTCTTGAGTCATTTTCCATATGAAAATTTAAAAAATGTTCAAAGTTTACATTTGTCAGTAAATCGCCATTCATTACAAAAAATGGCTCATCAAACTTTCCACTCATAAGACTCAAAGCACCTGCTGTACCCATTCTCTTGTCTTCATATACATATTCAATATTAACACCAAATCTAGAGCCATCTCCAAAATGAGATTTAACTATATCCGCTTTGTAATTAACACTAAGAATAATATCTTTAAAACCATACTGCTTAAAATTATTTATTATCGTCTCTAAAATTGGTTTGTTTCCAACCTTAAGCATTGGTTTTGGAGTATCTTCGGTAAGCGGTCTTAAACGCGAACCAAGACCTCCAACCATTAAAACCACTCTATTTACTCTATTTCTACTCTCAAGAAGAGAGTCTATGTCTTCAATCCCGACTACTCTATCTTTCATATCCAAAATAGGCATATGATAAATCTTTTTACCTACCGCCTTTGCTAATATATCCTCTCTTGAGTCATTTATATAACATACAAGAGGATTTTTTTGAACAATAGACTCAACCGTAGAATCAAAACTCATATCACCTAAAAGAGCCCGTCTAATGTCACCGTCAGTTAAAACACCAAGTAGTCTCTCATCTTTATCTACAACTAACGCAATTTTCATCGCACCAACATCTATAGCCTTCATAGCTTCTTTAATAGTTGAGCCAGTAGTTAATTTTATCTTGTCAATACTTTTCATTTTTGAGTCTTTTTCTTTTATATAATATACTATCGGTTAAAGTCTTTTTATTTGTAGAAATAACGGTATGTATTTTGCTTTATTACTTTCAATATACATAAGGATTTGCAATGCAAGATTTGAGCATAGAAGAAAAAGCCATATACACTTACAACGAAAATATTATGTTTTTTCAAGCTACTCAACCAGAACTGTTTAATAAAATAGATTCTCTCACACATGCTATAGAAAAAAAGTTTCACCATGAGCGCTACTCCCTAGAATATAAAGACGACTATTTTGATGTAATGGAGATAAAGAGTGAAAAATATCTCTATACTCTCAATAGCATCAAACATGCCAAAGTAATCGCTAAGAGTGTTGACTTTACTAAAACGGGAAACGTATACGAAACTTTTTACAATGTAACCATCTCAGATGAATTTGCAAAAGAGTTAGAAGAACAAGGAATCGCTAACAATAGTTATTCTGGAGCTGCAAGCCTTATCAGCTATTCAAATAAAAATGCAGATAAAACTACACATATGAAAAAGCTCTATAAATTTATTTTTCTAGGCACTGGCTTAGGTTTACACTTAAGTGAAGTTCATAAAAAGATAAACTCAAATGTATATTTTATCGTTGAGGATGACTTAGAACTTTTTAGACTATCGCTTTTTGTCACTAATTATAAAGAGCTGACTAATAATGGAGCTGAACTTGTATTTTCAATATTTGATGAAGATACAGAATTTAGAAAGAAAACTAATATTTTCTTAAATAAACAGTTTGTATACAATCACTATATCAAATTTTTTCACTTACTCAGCCATTCTGAAAAAAAACTAAAGCACCTACAAAGTACGATAGTTGGCCAAACTTATTTAACATTTAACTACTCCGCGCTGTCTATTAGTATACTTAGACCACTTATACATCTCCAAAATGGCTATAAGCTTCTAGACATAAAATCTTCCTATGCGACTAGTCAACTTGCAAAAAAACCTGTTTTACTTTTAGGTGCTGGACCATCATTTCAAAACAATATCGAGTGGATTCAACAAAATCACAAAAAGTTTATAGTCGTTGCAGTCAGTGCCTTACTTTCAAAACTCGAAGAGCTTAACATTAAACCCGATATTATTACTCATGTTCATGGATTTAGTGATGCGCTTCCACACATCCAAAAGATAAAAGACATCTCCTTTTTTGATAAAACCATTGCTCTATTTGGTGGATTTACCGAGCCCGCATTTTTAAAATACTTCAAACAAGAGAATATTTATATATTTGAAGGGAGTTCAAGGTATAAACATGGTCACGGTGGATTAACATCATCCAATATTGGTTCCTTATCTTTTGCTTTACTGTTATCTCTTGATTCAAAAGAGATGTATCTACTTGGTCTTGATTTTGCTCTAGATCAAGAGAGCGGTCAAACACACTCGAACACACACGAGTACGTAGGTAATATTAAACTTGAAGAAGATGATGAACTCGGCGGCGAATTAGTTTATAAAAAAAGTGTTCTTAAAGTAAAAGGAAATCTAAGAGAAGAAGTTTTTACCACTCTGCTTATGGATGGGTGGAAAACTGAATGTAATATGCTCTCAAGAAACTTTAAAAAAGAGAATATGCATACGTATAATTTTAGCGATGGTGCTTATATAGATGATACAATTGCAACAAATATTGACGACTTTAATACAGATGCTTTATCGACGATTAATAAAGATAAATTATACGATAGCCTAACAAAAACTTTCAATGAAAAATCTGAAAACTTTCTAAATGAAGATGAGATGAAAGACCTACAAAAACGTTTAGATTACTGTAATGATATAATTGAAGTCATTCAAAAGCATATAGAGTCCAATCATCACAATCTAGACCATTATCATTATAATATCTTAGGAGTTTTTCAAGAGCTTTTAGCTGAAACACCAGATTCAACAACCTCTGATATGGACTATATTATAACAATGTATATGCAGTTTGTATCGGGTTATATTTTTGACCTAATAAACACACAAGAGATAACTAATCATAAAAAACTTATTAAGCATTTAGATAGAGTTGTAATGCCTCAAATCATAAGAGTGATTGAATACTTTAAAGAAATAATTCAAGATTACATAGAGTATCAAAAAGATAAATAAAGAAGAGACATACCCCTAAGGGTATGTGAAGTTAAAATAGCGACTAATTAATTATTACTGTAATAATCTCATAACATTTTGCTGAACGGCATTAGCCTGACTCATAGCATATGAACCTGATTGTGCAAGTATATTATGTTTAGCAAATGTAGCAGATTCTGCTGCAAAGTCAACATCACGAATTTGTGATTCTGCTGCTTTAACATTTACTTGTGTTACTGATATATTTCTAACAGTTGACTCAAGTTGATTTTGTGCAGCACCCAGAGTTGCTCTTAGTGTATCAACTGTTGTAATCGCACTATCCATTTGACCAATCATGTCAGAAAAATCAGCACGATTTAATGATGAAGTTGCAGATACTAGGTTGGCAGCACCAATAACTGCACTTGCAGTTACACCACTTATATTTGTTTTAGTTGTGTCCCCATTAAATGCACCTACTTGAAAAGTATATGAAGTTGTCGCGTTTAAAAGTTGTTTACCATTGAATTTTGTCTCTGCAGCGATATGGTTAAGCTCACTAGTAAGTCTTGCCATCTCTTTACCAATAAAAGCTCTTGAATCACTATCTTGAGTATCATTGGCACCTTGAACTGCAAGTGTACGAATTCTATTTAAGATATTTCCATACTCATCTAGTGCTCCATCTGCAGTTTGGATAAGACCAATTCCATCATTTGCATTACGAATCGCTTGACCTAAACCATTTGACTGAGCTGAAAGTTTGTTTGCTATTGCTAGTCCTGATGAGTCATCAGCAGCTTTAGTAATTCTAAGACCTGAAGATAATGCACTTAAACTTTTATCAAGTCCTACATTATTGTTTGTAGCATTTCTGTGTGCGTTCATTGCCGCAACATTTGTATTTATTCTAAATCCCATAATAAATCCTTTTTGGGTAAGAGCCTTCCGCTCTTAATTTAATCCAGCTTCCATGCTGTTTATAGATATTAATATCGGTAAAAATATATATAACTTTAGAGTATGTGAAAAGAATTGAAATGTAGAGAGAAAATGGGGTAAACATACTCTAAAATGAGAGTATGTTTATTAAAAACTAACTGTTACTGTAATAATCTCATAACATTTTGCTGAACGGCATTAGCCTGACTCATAGCATATGAACCTGATTGTGCAAGTATATTATGTTTAGCAAATGTAGCAGATTCTGCTGCAAAGTCAACATCACGAATTTGTGATTCTGCTGCTTTAACATTTACTTGTGTAACTGATATATTTCTAACAGTTGACTCAAGTTGGTTTTGTGCAGCACCCAGTGTTGCTCTTAGTGTATCAACCAATGTAATTGCATCATCCATAGCAGATATAATTATCGCTGCAGTTGCTTGTGTAGAGAAAGTTGCTAATGCAGTTCCTATAACTGATCCAGGCAACATACCACTAATTGTAGTTGATGTAGTATCACCATTAAATGCACCTACTTGAAAAGTATATGCTGTTGTCGCATTTAAAAGTTGTTTACCATTAAACTTTGTCTCAGCAGCGATATGTGTTAATTCACTCTGAAGTCTTAATATCTCTTTAGAGATAAAAGCTCTTGAATCACTATCTTGAGTATCATTGGCACCTTGAACCGCAAGTGTACGAATTCTATTTAAGATATTTCCATACTCATCTAGTGCTCCATCTGCAGTTTGGATAAGTCCAATTCCATCATTTGCATTACGAATCGCTTGACCTAAACCATTTGCCTGAGCTGAAAGTTTGTTTGCTATTGCAAGACCAGCTGAATCATCAGCAGCTTTAGTAATTCTAAGACCTGAAGATAATGCACTTAAACTTTTATCAAGTCCGATATTATTCATCGAAGCATTTCGGTGGGCATTCATTGCACCTATATTGGTATTTATTCTAAATCCCATAGTAAATCCTTTTATTGTATTTTAAACTACAATAAAAAAAGCAACTATTGTTCCATATAAATAATTAAATGTAAGGCTACATAACAAAGGGGGTTTCTAATCTAAATCAAGAAGCTTTGATTTAATAAAAAGATAGCTAAAAGTAGCTATCTTTTGTTAACTTACTGTAGTAATCTTAGTACATTTTGCTGAACGGCGTTAGCCTGACTCATAGCATATGAACCTGATTGCGCAAGTATGTTATGTTTAGCAAAGTTTGCTGATTCTGCTGCAAAGTCAACATCACGTATTTGTGATTCTGCCGCTTGAACATTTACTTGTGTTACTGATATATTTCTAACAGTTGATTCAAGTTGATTTTGCGCAGCACCCAGAGTTGCTCTTTGAGTATCAACTAAAGTAATTGCATTATCCATATATGCTATCATAGATGCCATTTCAGCTTGAGTATCAAACTCTGCACCTGAAGTAATAATCCCATTTGCAGATATTACAGTAGCTATATTCATATCTCCAATCACAGTTTGTGATGTGTCTCCATTAAATGCTCCTACTTGAAAAGTAAATGTAGTAGCTCCTGATAATAAAGACTTGCCATTAAACTTAGTCTCGGCAGCGATATGTGTCAACTCACTTTGAAGTCTAAGCATCTCTTTACCAATGAAAGTTCTTGAATCACTATCTTGAGTATCATTGGCACCTTGAACCGCAAGTGTACGAATTCTATTTAAGATATTTCCATACTCATCTAGTGCTCCATCTGCAGTTTGGATAAGACCAATTCCATCATTTGCATTACGAATCGCTTGACCTAAACCATTTGATTGAGCTGAAAGTTTGTTTGCTATTGCTAGTCCTGATGAGTCATCAGCAGCTTTAGTAATTCTAAGACCTGAAGATAATGCACTTAAACTTTTATCAAGTCCTACATTATTGTTTGTAGCATTTCTGTGTGCGTTCATTGCCGCAACATTTGTATTTATTCTAAATCCCATAATAAATCCTTTTTTATGGTGAAACCTTTCGTTTCATAGTGTTCTTTAGCTTCCTTGCTAAACTAAAATATCGGTCGATTTTAATAGATCTAAAACCTTTAATATGTCGTCATTTGTCCTTACTGTAACAGTCTCAATACATTTTGTTGAACGGCATTAGCTTGACTCATAGCATATGAACCTGATTGAGCTAAAATGTTGTGTTTAGCGAAGTTTGCAGATTCTGCTGCAAAGTCAACATCACGAATTTGTGATTCTGCCGCTTTAACATTTACTTGTGTTACTGATATATTTCTAACAGTTGATTCAAGTTGATTTTGCGCAGCACCCAGAGTTGCTCTAATAGTATCTACTGTTGAAATTGCACTGTCCATTCCATTAATAAGTGCTGCAAATTCAGCTTGAGTAAATGCAGCTGTAGCTGTACCATGTCCAGCAGAAGCCGTCATTGCTGTTGCTAGCATAGAGGCAAGAGCAACATTACTTATAACCGTTTTTGAGACATCACCATTAAATGCACCTACCTGGAAAGTATATGTAGCCGTAGTAGCTAATAATGCTTTACCATTAAACTTTGTCTCCGTAGCGATATGTGTCAACTCACTTTGAAGTCTTAACATCTCTTTACCAATAAAAGCTCTTGAGTCACTATCTTGAGTATCATTGGCACCTTGAACTGCAAGTGTACGAATTCTATTTAAAATGTTTCCATACTCATCTAAAGCTCCATCTGCAGTTTGGATAAGTCCAATTCCATCATTTGCATTACGAATCGCTTGACCTAAACCATTTGACTGAGCTGAAAGTTTGTTTGCTATCGCTAATCCTGATGAATCATCAGCAGCTTTAGTAATTCTAAGACCTGAAGATAATGCACTTAAACTTTTGTCAAGTCCTACATTATTGTTTGAAGCATTCCTGTGCGCGTTCATCGCCGCGACATTCGTGTTTATTCTAAATCCCATAATAAATCCTTTTCGGGAAAGAGCCTTTCACTCTTTAATTTATTTTTATAGGCATCCTTGCCTATATATTAACTATATCGGCTATCAAAAAAATGAACTTTAAACATCTTACATTAAAGTATTTAGAGGGCTTTCACCCTCTAAATAGTTAGATAAAATGTACCGATTGTTAAAAGTTATTTAGGTTATTGAAGTAATCTAAGAACATTTTGCTGAACGGCATTAGCCTGACTCATAGCATATGAACCTGATTGTGCAAGTATATTATGTTTAGCAAATGTAGCAGATTCTGCTGCAAAGTCAACATCACGAATTTGTGATTCTGCTGCTTTAACATTTACTTGTGTTACTGATATATTTCTAACAGTTGATTCAAGTTGGTTTTGTGCAGCACCCAGTGTTGCTCTTAGTGTATCAACAACAGTAATAGCATCATCCATAGCAGATATAATTATCGCTGCGGTTGCTTGAGTTGAGAAAGTTGCTAATGCAGTTCCTATAACAGCAGCAGGCAACATACCACTGATTTGAGTTGATGTAGTATCACCATTAAAAGCACCTACTTGAAAAGTATATGTAGTTGTTGCATTTAAAAGTTGTTTACCATTAAACTTTGTCTCAGCAGCGATATGTGTCATTTCACTCTGAAGTCTTAACATCTCTTTAGAGATAAAAGCTCTTGAATCACTATCTTGAGTATCATTGGCACCTTGAACTGCAAGTGTACGGACTCTATTTAAAAGATTTCCATATTCCTCTAAAGCTCCATCTGCAGTTTGGATAAGTCCAATTCCATCATTTGCATTACGAATCGCTTGACCTAAACCATTTGACTGAGCTGAAAGTTTGTTTGCTATTGCTAGTCCTGATGAATCATCAGCAGCTTTAGTAATTCTAAGACCTGAAGAGAGTGCAGAGAGACTTTTATCAAGTCCAACATTGTTGTTTGTAGCATTTCTGTGTGCGTTCATTGCCGCAACATTTGTATTTATTCTAAATCCCATAATAAATCCTTTTTGGGTAAGAGCCTTTCGCTCTTTTGTTTAATTAATCTTGGCTTCCTTGCCTTGATATTTATATTATCGACACTCACAAAAATAACTTTAGGAAATTAGCAAATTTTTATAGATTTTAATATTTAATCTTTTTTCGATACACTTGCGCAATTAAAAAACAACTATACTATATATATAGGGATACTATTTGGATTTAATAATCGTCGAGTCACCGGCTAAAGCTAGAACTATAAAAAACTTTTTAGGCAAAGGTTATGAAGTTATAGCTTCTAAAGGACATATCCGTGATCTTCCTAAATCACGCTTTGGAATTACAATAGATGAAGAGACAAATCATCTTGTACCTGCTTACTCCGTAGCAAAAGAGAACGCTCCAACTGTTAAAGAGATAAAAGCTCTTGCAAAAAAAGCTGATACTATCTATATCGCGACCGATGAGGACCGTGAGGGAGAAGCTATTGGATGGCATATTGCACATGCTATCAAAAAAGACCCAGAGGAACTTCCTCGTATTGTATTTCACGAGATTACAAAAACAGCTATTAAGCATGCCCTAGAGTCAGCGCGTAAGATAGACATGGATATGGTAAACGCACAGCAAGCTCGTCGTATGCTTGACCGCGTTGTGGGTTATAAGCTCTCACCACTTCTTGCGTCAAAGATTCAAAAAGGACTCTCTGGCGGTCGTGTACAGTCATCTACGCTTAAGCTTGTAGTTGAACGCGAGCGTGAGATAAAAGCTTTTATTCCAGTAGAATTTTGGACTATAGACACAGCATTTAAAAAAGATATAGATGCAAATCTCATCTTACATAAGGGTGATAAACTCTCTAAAATGTCTATAGAAAATAAGTCTCAGGCAGAAGCAATTACTTCAAGCGCTAAAGCTGACAGTTATAAAATCACTAAGATAGAAACTAAGCAGAGAAAGAGCTCAACACCACCACCATTTATGACTTCAACGTTGCAACAAACCGCTTCATCAAAACTTGGATTTACTCCTAAAAAGACAATGATGGTTGCTCAAGCACTCTATGAAGGTGTAAAAACACCAGATGGAACTTCTGGTGTTATCACTTACATGAGAACGGATTCACTTAACTTAGCTCAAGAAGCCGTTGGCGCGGTTCGTGGAATTATCGAGAGTAGATATGGTAAAAAATATCTTCCTGCAGAGCCTAAAGTCTACACAAAAAAAGCAAAAGGAGCGCAAGAAGCTCACGAGGCTATCCGCCCTACAATGCTACAGTTTACCCCTGAAGTTGCACAAAGCTTTTTAAAAGCAGATGAGATTAAACTTTACCGTCTAATCTATGAGCGTTTTATGGCTTGTCAGATGGAAGATGCTCAGTTTGAGCAACAAAGTATTATCTTCACTGGTAAGGAGAATGAGTTCAGAGCAAGTGGTAGAAAACTAATCTTTGATGGTTTTTACGCTGTAACTGGAGCGGAAGACAAAGATAAACTTCTTCCAACTTTAAAAAAGGGAGATAGTGCTGAGATACAGAGTATTAAACCTGAGCAGCACTTTACAGAACCACCTCCGCGTTACTCAGAAGCGTCTTTAATTAAAAAACTTGAAGCTGAGGGCGTTGGTCGTCCGTCTACATATGCTCCAACAGTCGCTACGCTAAGTACTCGTACTTATGTAACTATAGAAAAAAAGCAGATTATTCCAACAGAGATGGCATTTACAGTTACCGATATACTTGAAAAACACTTTGCTAACATCGTAGATATCTCTTTTACAGCGAACATGGAAGAAAAGCTCGATGAAGTAAGTGAAGGTACTGTGGACTGGCAGAAACTTTTAAGTGACTTCTACTTTCCATTTATGGATCAAGTAGCCGCTGGTAAAGAGAACATTGTCTCTCTTAAACTTGCTAAGCCACTTGGGAGAACTTGTCCTAAATGTGGAGAGTCTGAACTACTTCTGCGTTCTGGGCGTTTTGGAAACTTCATAGCATGTAGTGGCTTTCCTAAATGTAAATACACGGAACAGTGCGATGAAGAGGGAAATACCGTAGAGAAAAAAGAAGAGACTGCGGATGAGAAGTGTGATAAATGTGGTAAAGAGATGGTTATTAAAAATGGTCGTAATGGTCAGTTTCTCGCATGTAGCGACTATCCTGATTGTAAAAATACTAAAAGCATTAATGTCCCAGAACAAAATAGTGAAACGCCATGTCCCGACTGTGGTGGAACTATCAGTCTTAAAAACTCTCGTCGTGGGCCATTTTGGGGATGTAACAACTATCCTGAGTGTAAATTTATCTCTAAGTTTGAACCAACGACCATCAAATGTAAAGAGAAAGGCTGTAAGGGTGTTTTAGCTCCTCGTACTTACCGAAATAAAGAAGTTTACGAGTGTGTAAAGTGTAAAGCACGCACGCCAAGAGAAGAAGAAACAAAAGCATAAAAGATGAAGATAGGCATACTCTCAGACACCCACACTAAAGTAAAAAAAGCAAAAGCCACTTTAGATATACTTATAGAAAATGGGGCTGAGTTTATCATTCATGCAGGAGACATCGTTGAGCCTGAGGTCTTAGAACTGCTAAAAAACTGTGGTAAAAAATATGTCGCAGTCTATGGAAATAACGATGCACACCTGGTCTCTTTCCATAACAAATACAACCTAGTCCAAGAACCAAACTACTTTAAGTTAGCAAATACAAAATTTAAACTAATGCACCTCCCTTACTACATGTCTCCTGATGCCGAAGTGGTAGTGTTTGGACATACTCATAAGTTTCATTCAGAATTTAATAACGGCACGCTTTTTTTAAATCCTGGTGAGAGTTGTGCGAGAAACAAGCCTGTCTCAGAGTGTGCGCTACTAGAGGTTACAGCTGATAAATTTTTTGTAACTTACTACTCAAAAAAGAAAAAGGATGACTTTTTTAAAGCAAAAGAGTTCTCATATAAAAGGAAAAAAAAGTGAGTCAAGAGATATTTTTATGTTCTATCTGTAATATAAACAGTGGAACTTGTAAAGAGGATTGTAAATTTTGTTCTCAGAGCGTTAGATATAAAGCTGATATAGACCGCTATAAGCAAAAACCTCTAGAAGAGATTCAAAAAGAGGCCATTACCGCTAGAGATAACGGCGCTCTTGGTTTTTGTCTGGTAACTGCCGATAAGGGACTTAATGATAAGACCTTAGCCTTTGTATGCAGCGTGGCAAAAGCAGTCACTGAAGTAGCTCCTGAGCTGCGTTTGATAGCATGTAACGGAACGGCGTCTCTAGAGCAACTTCTTGTTTTAAAAGAGGCTGGGATTAAAGCGTATAATCACAACCTCGAAACAAGTGAAGCTTTTTACCCTAAAATCTGTACAACTCATCCATGGTCTGAACGCTATGAAACTTGTCAAAATGTCAATGAGTCTGGATTAGTTCTTATTACTGGTGGAATTTTTGGACTTGGTGAAACACAAGAGGATAGAATATCTATGCTTAACTCAATAGCGTCACTCAACCCAACGTCTGTTCCTATAAACTTTTATCACCATAACGAAGCGCTTGAACTTGAGCCTAACTCATTAACTGTAGACGAAGCTCTCTCTCTTGTAAAATTAGCAAGAGAGTCTGTTCCAAAGGCGGAACGTATTATGATTGCCGGTGGACGTGAGCTTATGTTTGGATCTCGTCAAGAAGAGATATTTACTCATGGAGCAAATTCCATAGTAATTGGTAATTATCTTACAACTTCTGGTAGAATAATGAGCAAAGACTTAGAGATGTTAAAATCTTTAAATTTGGAAGTTGCCAAAAAAGTAAAGTAACCATAAGCAAAACGCTAAAGGAAGAGCATGAGTGACAACGTAACTTTAATCATAACGCTTTCACTCATTATAATGTTCTCTCCATTTCTCGCAAAGTTTGTAAAACTCCCTACTACCCCAATAGAAATTATTTTAGGTTCTATCCTTGGTTATGTAGGTTTCCTCCACGACGAGCACCTCTTTGACATAGTTGCAGAGATAGGTTTTTTATATCTTATGTTTATAGCCGGTACGGAAATTAATCTAAAAAATGTACTCAACACCCCCTCTTTGATTATGAAAAAAGCGCTTCTTTATCTAACTTTTCTCTATGCATTTTCCATACTTTTTACCATACAGTTTGAACTTGGAAAGATATTTATGGTGCTCTTACCACTCATATCGGTTGGCTTGGTTGCGACGCTCTCAAAAGAGTATGGTAAAACGGAATGGCTCTCATTATCTATGACCGTTGGAGGGATTGGTGAGGTCATAAGTATCGTAATCTTAACAATTACCTCAGCTGCACTTGAGTCAGGCATAGGACTAGACCTGTTTCAAACTATCCTCGCACTTATAGCATTTTTAATTTTTATGTTTTTACTCTTTCGAGCGATGCAACTTCTTTTTTGGTGGTACCCAGTTGTCTCAACTGCGCTTATGCCACACGATGACAACAAAGAGCAAGACATAAGACTCTCTATGGGAATCTTTTTTCTCCTTGTTGGTGCTATGCTTTATCTTCACCTTGAGCTTGCGTTTGGCGCTTTTTTAGCGGGCATATTTATTCCTACTTTTTTTGAGCACAAACATGAGCTTCCGGAAAAACTTGCTTCTTATGGGTTTGGATTTTTGATTCCAATATTTTTCATACATATTGGAAGTTCTTTTAACCTAGACGCCTTAGTGATGGATGGACTGATTCAAAAGGCGCTTATCATTACAGTAGTTATGATTATAATGAGGCTCATTGCCTCTTTGGCGTTTATAAAAGAGTTGGGTTACGTAGACGCCCTTCTTATGGGACTTTCTCACTCTATGCCACTTACGCTTCTTATAGCGATGGCTACACTGGCATTTTCAGCCGACTCCATAGATAAGCTTCACTACTATGCGTTTATTTTAGCGGCTCTTTTTCAAGTTATCGGGGTGATGATTATTATCAAGTTGATACATATATATAAAAATAAAGTAGTAATAGCATGAGTCGCTCAGTACTTCTTCAACTTGCTCGCGACTCAATTGCTGAAGTCTTTGAAGCACAACATACCATAGACAAAAATGAGCTTATTACTCTGCATCCACTTCTAGCCCAGCCTGTTAGCGTAGTAGTTAATCTATATATTAACAATGAACTAAAGGGGTCATCTAGCTCACTAGATAATGAGAGCACACTCATCAACAACATCATACTCTGTGCTAAAAAAGCTGCTTTTGAAGACCCTAATAGTGAAGTCTTAACAACGTCACAGTATCTCCATGCCGAAGTCGAGTTGATTCTTCAAACTCCAGATGGAGAGATAAGTGAGCGAGACCCAGCTATCATTAGCTAGTCTACTGCACTTTTTGAGGAAACGTCATCATAAACTTTTGAAGTTTTGGAGCGATTACAGCTTGGCAGTAACCCTGCGTTTGATGTAAATTATAATAATTTTGATGATAATCCTCTCCCGGATAAACCTCAGGCAACTCACTCACCTCTGTAACTATTTTATCTTCAAAATTTGCTTGATGTTTCTTTATAGAGTTTAAAATCACCTCTTTTTCATTCGCATCTGCATAATAAACTACGGAACGATACTGCGTTCCTCTATCTGCTCCTTGAGCATTCAAAGTTGTTGGGTTATGTACTACAAAAAATATATCTAAAATCTCATCTAAAGATATGATATCGCTATCGTATTTCATATCTATAACCTCAGCATGTCCGGTTGCTCCTGTGCAAATATTTTCATATGTAGGATTTGCTCTTGCTCCACCTGCATAACTACTCACAACACTCAAAATACCTTTTACATTGAGATATACTGCTTCAGTACACCAAAAACACCCACCACCTAAAACAACTCTTTTTTCACTCATAGTATCTCCTCATATAGGCACAGCCTAAATATTTGTCCAATTATTACACAATAATCTTACGAAAGATAATAAAAGTTTCTTTAAGTTATAGATTTAAGTATTAATATAATTAAAAGTTTTATAATAGTTATAAGAAAAGGATTTTATATGAAAAACTACCATAAAGTTCTCATTGTACTCTCAATATTTTTAATACCTATCACTTCCACTCTTGCTAGTAATGTTTATGAGATCAAACTTCCTGATGTTCCTAAAGTTGAAGCAGTAGTTCCAGAACCTATCACACTAAAAGTAACTGGTAGCACATCTAAAACAAATAAAGAGATACTTGAAGAGTTAAACAGAGACAAAAGTATAAAGTTTAGCAACCATAAAGCTCCTGTATATTATGAGCACAAAGAAGACTCATCAAAGGTAGCTAAGGTTGGTGAAATTTTCAATGGAAAAGTTACTGCATTTTTACATACAACATATATGGAGCAAAACAAAGTCATAGACATACTTCAAAAAGCTGGATTTGAAATTCTTGCTTCACTCCCTATAGATAAAAAAGGATTTGCAACATCAATAGTGTTTACAAATGATGAGATACTCAAAGCATCTACTAAGATAAACAGAGGTTTTGCTTCAACACTTAGAGTAACTATAGACAAAAAAAATAGACTAGTTAGTATCACAAATCCAATATTTTTTATGAACGCTTTTATGCAAGATGATTATGATAAAAAATTAGCACTCAGAACTCTTAGCACACTCAGGGATGCATTTAAAGATCTAAAAAACTCCGATGAACAGCTAAAATTTCGTATACTTAAACGCTATCAGTTCATGAAAGGACTTCCAAAGTACATGGATATGACCACAATCAAAAAAGGGAATATGCATACTCTTTTACAAAAAGCTAGAGAGTCTAACAAAGTTGTTTATGAAAAAGCTCTTTCAGTTGACTCAACTATCATAGGGGTTAAACTTGGCAGTAGAACAACTAAGTTTGTCAAAAAAATTGGTTATCAAAATGCAGGCCTCTTACCATATCCAGTTCTTATAGAGGGTGGTGAAGTAAAGATTCTAGATCCAAAGTATTATATTGCTATTATGTATCCTATGCTTAAAATGTCACAGTTCATGACTATTGCTACAACACCAGGAGCTATACATAAAGATATAGATAAAATATTTCGCTAAATAATGTGTGCAGTATTTGGAATAATTGGCGAATATAATGAATCAAAGGCTAAAAAGGCTCTCTCGCTTTTAGTTCATCGTGGACCAGACTACTGTGGCATTGTGCAAAATGAAAGACTTTTTTTTGCACACCAGCGTTTAAGCATAGTAGACTCTAACTCACGAAGTCATCAACCTCTAAAACATCAAAATATTCTACTATCCTTTAATGGTGAAATTTACAACTTTAAAGAACTAAAAAAAGAGTTAGCATTTGATTTTAAAACGCAGAGTGATAGTGAAGTCATTATTGCAGCTTATCTAAAATGGGGAGTTGATTTTGTACAGCACCTTCGTGGTATGTTTGCCATAGCTCTGCTTGATGGCAAAACACTCTACCTATTTCGTGATAGACTTGGTAAAAAGCCTCTTTATTATATGAATGACTCTTCATTTATCTTTGCATCAGAGCTCAAAGCGATAGTGCCATTTTTAAAGAAAAATGAGATGGATGAAGATGCACTTATGAGTTACCTCTCTTTCTTAAGCCCTACTCCACCCTTCACTTTTTTTAAAGGCATAAAAAAGTTAGCTGCAGGAGAGTATCTTGTCCATGAAAATGGCTCTAGCCAAGTCAAACGCTACTTTGACCTTTTAAGTGTTAAGCCAAATATTATTACAGATAGAGATGAAGCTATAGACTCTTTGAAGAGACTACTAAGTGAATCAATAGAGCTGCGTTTAAATGCTGATGTACCAATTGCTTCTCTTCTCTCGGGTGGCATTGATAGTGCAACGATAAATGCTTATGCTCTTAAGCATGGACAGAGTCTTCCTACTTATACCTTAGGATACCAAGAGTATGCTAAGTATGATGAGAGAGAAAATGCTAAGGAGAGTGCAGAGTTTTTAGGTCTGAAAAACACTCAAGTAGAGATATCCCAAAATGATTTCATAGATGCAAGCGAGAAAGTTTTTGACTCTATGGATGAGCCTATTAATGACCCAGCGGCGATTCCTCTTTATCTTCTTTTTGAAAAAATAAAAGCTGATGGATATAAGGTAGTTATGAGTGGAGAGGGAAGCGATGAACTCTTTTTAGGTTATAAGCACTATTTTGAATATCTAGACATAGAAGGTGCTTCAAATTTAGCTCATAAGAACTGGCTCAAAAAGTACTTTCGTGCAAATTTTTCAATGAACCGAGAATGGGAGTGGTACAAACGCATCTTTGATGATACTCTTCTTTTTAGAACGTCTGGCGAAAAGTTTACTGACCTGCAAAAAAATATGCTTATGCGAAGAAATGTAAAGGACAATCAAAGTCTTAAATACTTAAAGCCCTATAGAGATAGATTTGAAGCTTCAGCTCATAGTGATGAGAGCATTTGGTATAGCTACATTGATCTTAATATCTTTCAAGCAGAGCACTTTTTAACAAAACTTGATCGTGTTAGTATGGCTCACTCTATAGAGTCACGAACACCTTTTTTGGACCATAAGTTGGCGCAAAAAGTTTTTAGCATAGACCCAAAGCTGCGTTATGAGGATGGTATCACAAAATCACTTCTTAAAAAAATAATGAAACCAAAACTAACTGACTCTATACTCAAACGCAAGAAAAAAGGTTTCTCAAATCCATATATGGAGTACCTTATAAACAGTAAAAAAATAGAACTTATCAAAGATGTAAATGAACAAACGGGACTATTTAAAAGTGATAAACTAGACGAATATATACAGAGTGCATCTAATGGAAGTTTTAAACATCATATCTGGGGCTTATATGTTCTCTCTGTATGGATTAAAAAACAGTTACTCTAGAAGTATTAGATTTTTAAATACTATAAATTTCATTTTCTTCATTAGAATTAAATAATTTATATGTTAGACTAAAGACACACAACTACTTGGATAATCATAGAATGAAAAAAATACTTCTTATAGATGATAATAAAACTATACTTGAAACACTAGAGTTAACATTAACAAGCAATATTGACGATATAGAAGTAATTTGTGTAGACTCATTCACTCTTGCAAGTACAACAATAAGAAAAAATCGAGATGATATTTTTATGGCTGTTGTTGATTTACATCTAGCTGATTGTAAGCCGGGTCAAGCAGTCTCTCTCACACTTTCACATAAAATACCAACCATAGTATTAACTAGTGACGTTGATGAGAACCTCAAAGAGTTATTTCTAAAAAAAGATGTTCTAGAGTATATTTTGAAAGATTCTCTAGGCAGTATAAAAAGTGCGGTTAACTTTATCAAAAAGATAATTCGTAATTACAGTTCAACCGTACTTATTGTTGATGACTCAAAACTTTATAGGACTGTATTAAGAGAAGATTTAGAGAAACTACACCTTAATGTATTAGAAGCCTGTGATGGCCAAGAAGCCTTAGATGTTCTCAATGAAACTGAGGAAAAGATATCTTTAGTTTTGACTGATTACTATATGCCAGAAGTAGATGGCATAGAGTTAACAATGAGATTAAGGGAGGATTATGAAAAAGATACTCTCTCCATTATTGCCTTAAGTGCATCAGAGGACGAACATGCTCTTTCGGAGTTCATAAAAGCAGGAGCGAATGATTTTCTTGCTAAACCACATACTTTTGAAGGACTGAGTGTACGTATCAACTCAAACTTAGATGTTTTAGATCTTTTTCAAACAACAAAAGATTTATCAAATAAAGACTACCTAACAGGCTCATACAACAGAAGATACTTTTTTGATGCAAGCGAAGCGATAGTTGGCAAAAATGCGAGAAAAGATGAAAGTATAGTCGTAGCTACTCTTGATATCGATAAGTTTAAAAATATCAATGACACCTATGGCCACGATGTAGGTGATGCGGCAATCAAACAAATAGCAAGCCTACTTAAACAGACACTAAGAAGAACAGACCTCGTAGCTAGGTTTGGTGGAGAAGAGTACTGTATACTTCTAGAAGATATCTCTTTTGAAGATGCACAAAAACTCTTCGAAAAAATTCGTGCAACTTTTGAAGCGAATATAATAACAATCAAAGATATTACAATTCAGTACACGGTCTCTCTTGGTGTTGCTTACGGAAAAAGCTCCGATATATATGAGATGTTAAAGGTATCTGACAATGCTCTTTATGAAGCAAAGAACACAGGCAGAAACAAGGTAATAATTCACACTATAGGACAAGCATGAGCATCACACTTTTAATACAAATCATTATAGCACTAGTACTACTACTTGCTATTTTACTCTTCTTATTTATTTATGTACCGAGTCAGCAGAAGAAAAAAGAGACAAAAATCGTAAAAAAAGAGAAAAAAGTTGAGTTAGCTCCTCCAACTCTCAATGCTTTACTAAATATAGTACGAAATAAAAATACTACTTCTACAGAACTTAAAGAAGCTTTAGACTTAGTACTTGAGCATCATGGAACTATCGATAAAAAGATAGGAATTAGACCTAGTCCAAACTTTGATGTTTATGGACATCTTCTTATAATGGTATGTAGACACCCAAACACAAACAAGGACATTGTTTTAGGTTTTGATAGAGGTCTTGAGAGTAGAAACCCAACATATAAACAAGAGATAAATGAGTTTGTAACCAAAGGCTTAAACTCTAGAGGCAAATAAGAAAAAGAGAACTTATTTCTGTCTTTTATTAAAACCTGAAGAGCCTTCCACTTGCTTCGCCACAACTAAGTCAGCATAAGGCTTTAAATATGCAGGGAGTGCCCTTCCTTTTAGCTTCATCATATCTTCTATCATCTTTTGACCTACATCTTTAGCATCTATTTTTTTAATTTCGCATAGATATCTAAAGAGTAACTCCCCTAAACGCTGTAGAGATATCTTCCAAGTAGAATCCGTTTGTGAATATATCCACTTACTAAAGTCTGAAAAGTTTTTATAAACACTCTCCTCTTTCCATAGCAAAAGAATACTTTTCTTAAAGTTTCCACTATTAAAAGTCAGATCCCAAAACCTAGCAAAACGTTTCATATCTTGAATGTCATTGAACGAGAGTAGTGAGTTTTTTAATATATCATATGGGGGAATATCGCTGTAAACCATTGCAAATTCTTCATCATGGCGTTTAATATAAGTGCCTGAGAGCTTTTTTAAGATACCTATTTGTATCTCGCAACTACTCATACTTACAAGTTTGTCTAAGTTAGCTCCAAAGCTCCCTAAAGACTCTCCAGGAAGTCCTACAATAAGATCAAGGTGAATATGCGCAGTTGTTTCATTTTCTAAAAAGCTGATGTTATCTTCTATCTTATCTAGTTTCAGTTGTCTTGATATACTGTTTGCAACTTCTAAGTTAAGAGTTTGGATTCCTATCTCTAACTGAAGTGCTCCATGGGGAAAAAGCTTTATTTTTTCTCTGAGTGATTCTGGAAAGTGGTCTGGTATGACTTCAAAGTGTGCAAAATAGGGTCCCTCTTTTGCTAAAAAGAAATCAAGAATCCTATTGGCTGAGCGTATATTAAGATTAAAAGTTCTATCTACAAACTTAAAATTTCTCGCTCCTCTTTGCCAAAGTTTTTCAAACTCCTCTAATACGTCATCAAGTTTAAATGCCCTTACCTTCTCATCCATAGAAGAGAGGCAAAACTCACACTCAAAAGGACATCCACGCGAAACCTCTACATATATGTAACGGTTTTGTATATCTTCATCACTATAGTACTTGTAAGGAAGTTCTATCTCCTTTAAATTTGGCAGAGTCATAGAGATAGTTCTATCTTGCGTTATGCCATTTTGTATTTCGCTACAGAGTTTATAAAAAGCCAGATCTCCTTCTCCCTCAATGATATAATCAGCATCATCAAGGTTAACACGAAGGGGTTTATACGTTACTTCCGGTCCACCAAGAATAATGGTAGTTTTTGGAGATATCTTTTTAAGGATGTGAATAAGCTCTGAGGTTTCTAAGGCATTCCATATATAAACGCCGATTCCTATAATGTCTGGACAAGAGAGCAATAACTTCTCAGCTACACTTTGGAGAGCATCATTTATACTAAACTCAACAATCTCTGTCTCTTTTTGCAATTCCTGCATATTTGCATAGAGATATCTTAATCCTATGGCACTATGTGTGTATCTTGAATTAAGTGTTGTAAGTATGATTTTCATAGGGGAAGTTTAGCATAAACATACAAGGTAATAAAAGGGGGAAAAACCTTGTATGCTAAAAAATTGTTAATATTATTTATTCTCATTCATGAAAGGGGGTAAAACATAATTGAGATTTGATATTATATTTATTATAAGTAAATAGTAAGTAAATAGTAACTACAACTTATGAATCTTAGATATAATTCCTTATGAATATATTACTATCTACTTTTTACTTTTTTTATTTTTCTATAGTGGGTGTTTATCTCATTTTCATACCTAAGGTCCTCTCCGAGATGGCATATAACCCTACTCAGATAGGTATAATCTTTGCAGCAGCGCCACTTGTGCGTTTCATACTCCCTTTTCTTTTTATCCGTGGGCTAGAGCTAAATGTCAAGATATTTAACCTAGCACTTCTTATAATGTTCCTAAGTAGTATCGCTTTTTATCTCTCCATCAGTAACTTTTACACTCTTTTACTCTCAAATATCTTCTTAGGTGTAGGAATGAGTCTTATAATCCCCTATATAGAAGTGATATCTTTACAAACTTTGGGAAAAGAAAAGTACGGAAAGATAAGACTCTTTGGCTCAGTAGGATTTATTCTTGTAGCACTCGTGTTGGTAAAACTACTTAACTCATATACTATGGCTCTATATTTTCTCATCTTTTTAACTTTTACCACCGCTATAGTAGCTTTCATCATTGCAAAAATAAGTGTAAAAAAAGAGCCCTTGGACAAGGTAAAAGAGAAGAATGATATTAACCTATTGACTGATTGGAAACTATGGAGTGGACTTGTCTTTATGCAGATGAGCTTTGGTTCATTTTATAACTTTTTTACTATCTATGCCACAGATAATGGAATCACTCTTGACATGACTATATATCTTTGGAGTTTTGGAGTATTAGTTGAGATTGCTATGCTCTATTTTCAAGGAAAACTACTTCGTGGCAACCTACTTTATATACTACAATTTACGACATTTATCACTGCCTTTAGATGGTTTCTAGTATTTGCATATCCACAAAACATTGCCATTTTATTTTTCTCTCAAAGTCTGCATGCACTTAGTTTTGCTCTTTTTCACTCTGCGGCTATCTCTTATCTTTTTGCAATTTACAAACACAAATCTTTGGCACAACAGTTCTTCTCAGGTATCACATATGGTTTTGGTGGACTTAGTGGGGCGCTAATAGCGGGGTATATATATGACTTATATCCAAGGTACCTTTTTGTAAGTTCATCTATCTTGGCATTTGGAGCATTTTTGTTTTTGTATTTTTGGACGAAGCAGAGAAGTAATCTAGGCAGAGCCTAGATCCATTTTTAGTAGTCTACTATAAGATTCAGAGTTAAAGTTGTATCAGTATCTTGAACACCAGCTGCTGGAGTAGCAACATAGTCAACTTTATAACTCAGACCAGCAGAGAACATGTCTGAGAATTTACTAGTGAAACCACTCTTAGAGTAGATAAAGTAGTTTTTAGTCTCTTCGAATGAGCCCCTCATACTTACTTCTTGGTTAAATTTCAAGTTATCAACTATTTTCCAATCAAAAAGAGCTTTTAGTCTATAAGCAGCATAAGTATCTTCTTTTTTGTTAGTAATAGCAAGTGTATCATTAAACTTATCAGCGGCATAAAGTGCACCAGCCTCTACAGTTAGATTATGACTCTTAGCAACTATCGCTTTGTACTTTGCACCAGGACCAGTATAGTACTGATAACCAAAGCTTGAGAACTCATCTGCTTTATAACCAGCTAGATATGTAAACGCGAATCTCTTAGTAAAGTCATAATCATATGTTAATTCAGCAACATATTTATTTTTAATTCTTTCAACATCCCCGCTAGTAGCATTCTTATTAGTTGCATATTGACCATCAAGCATAGCGTTACCAACATGTTTACCCCAAGATTTTTTTGCATTTGCATCTAGATTAAAAGTTTGTGTTTGCGTATTTCCGCTTGTCTCAATATATCCTAACTCAGTATGAGTCACTAATGGAGTCTCCTCTGTTGCAGCCTGTGCTACAACAACTAAAGAGCTAGCTAGGATTGTACTTAGTAGTATTTTCTTCATTCATATTTTCCTTTTACTTGTTTTATTTATCAGTATGTATATCCATTTGTGGATAAGGGATAGAGATACCTTTTTCATCAAATGTAAGTTTTACTTTTTCAATAAGTTCAAAGTGTACAGCCCAGTAATCAGCACCATCAACCCATGCACGAGTTGTAAAGTTAACACTACTATCTCCAAGTTCACTTACTGCTACAAATGGAGCAGGATCTTTAAGTATTCTATCATCTGAAACTAAAAGTTCCATTAGAGTCTCTTTTGCAAGTTTAAGATCATCATCATACCCTATACCAAATACATGATCAACACGACGTAGTGGCTTTCTAGAGTAGTTAGTGATATTTCCACCAATGATATTAGAGTTTGGTACTATAATAGTACGGTTATCTACAGGAGAAATGATAGTAGAGAAAAGATTGATATCTTCTACTGTTCCCGTTGCTCCACCAGCATCAACAAAATCACCCACTTTAAATGGACGGAAGATTATAATTAAAACTGCCGCACCAATATTTGCAAATGAGCCCTGAAGCGCTAAACCAATAGCAAGAGCTGCCGCACCAAATATTGCCATGAAAGATGTAGTGTTTATACCTAATGCATTCAATGATGCCAGTACAACCATAAGTAGAAGGATTGAATAGACTATGCTCTCAGAAAACTCTACAAGCGTTTTATCAACATTTGCTTTTAAGAGCATACTCTTAACAACAGCAGTAAGTTTTTTAACTATCCACTTTCCTATAACAAAAATTGCAATTGCTGCAATAACTTTTAAACCATATTCTGAAGCGTACATAACAGCCATGTCAGTATATTTTTCTATTTCCATTTACTCTTCCTTTATTTTTTATAAGTGGATTGTAACATGCAATAATGATTTAAGAGTGAGTTTTATTCAAATTTATCTCTTCTATATATCGAGAGAGTTGGTAGTATCTGTTGAGATAAGGTGATTCTACCTTAAAGAGCAGTTGTCTATGCTTGAGATATGTTGCCCAAACTTTCTTACTTTGTGGAATTCGCCCTAGTTTGATAAGTTCAAAACTTACAGATGCATTTATAAATCCTTTGATGAGTTTTACTTCATGAGACTTTTCAAAACGCCGTGGAAACCAAACCTCTTCGAGTGCTTCATGTGCATCATAGTACCTATGCTCTTGTATACACTCTATATATTCATCTATTTTTTTATTTATCATCTTTAGCCTCTGGTAATAACATCATATTTTTTCTCCAGTAACCTCTACCACCCTTGAGTGAAATACAGTGCTGTTTTGGGAACTTCTTCTTGTACTCTTTGAGTCTATCTAATGTTGCTTTGCCACTATCACAGTAAAAGACAAAGACACTCCCATCAGGATAGTTTTTAAATTCATGTGGATTATATCTTACTGTGTCTGCTTTTTCAATAGGAGAGAGTATGGTATCTATCAAGATAACATCTACTCCCTCTTTTTTTAATAACTCTCTGTTTTCTAGGAACTCTTTTTGAGTCCATTCATCTGGATAATTCATAAAGCAATTATATACACTATTTGATACAAATATATTGAATCTATTAAGTTATCTGTATAATTAAGCATAACAAAAAACTGCTATAATCTCTTATGTCCAAAAAAAATAAAAAAAACAGTAAAATAAATCAAAAAATAAGAACATATTTTGACGACGCTCCTTTTGACGTTGGTATAGAAAGAGTTAGTTCTGAGACTTTAAGCGAGCTCTTCTCAGCCCTTGGTATATATGATGTTTCACACAATAAAAAACTCCTTATCAAAACAATTAGAATGATTTGGAGTGATGCCCATAGCGGGATGAAAGAGGATATTTTAAATTTTTTTGAAAATAACGCTCAAATCTATAAGGCTGACTCAAAAGAGATTCCAAACTATGATAGAGATCAGAAGATAGAACTCCTTCTTCAAGAGCTAGATACAACAAAAGAAGAAGATGCAGCGCTCTATGAGGCTTTTGAGAGTATAAGAAGTAAAAAAATAACGATAGCTAAACTAGAGTCTAAACTCGCTCATATCCGTTTTGAGAAAAAACGCGAAGAGTTACAAAAGGAATTAGAAGGCATTTTTGACATTGACGACTCATTAGAGTTTAACGCGTCTTTGCACTATAAACTCTATGATCAAGAGTTTCATAAGATTCTCACTCTTAATACAAAACCCTATGAGTATGCATATCTTCAAGAGAGCGATCTTAACGATATTGTACAAAAAATTGGGGATGATAAACTCTCCATTACAAAAGTAAAACAGGAGAGTATAGATAAGTTTATTGCGTCTCTTAAAAATCCTCACTCCTACCTAAGCCAAAAAGAGATTCTAGATGCTCTTCGCTCTACTCCGCCAAAAACAGCTCTTAGTTATCCACTCATTCCTAAAAAAACTATAGCGTGTATAGTGAGCGAAAAAATAGATATGTCGCAGATTGACATTCATGAACAAGAGCTACTTTTAGTAGTGGAAGAAAAACTCACTCTTCCTTACTCAGAACTACAGCTAGCTTATAATTTAGAATTGCATATTGAGCTTAACGGCCTATTGGAAGATATCTGGAACTCTAACAGATTTAACTTTGACTCACTCAAAGAAGAGAGTAAAAAAGAGTATGAGAATGAATTTTTAACAGCTCTAAACTCTCTGGTCAATGAGTGTTCCAAATATGCAACGCTACTGCATCTAAGTGATGAAGTACTTCATAACAAAGTTTATGAGTTTCTTCTTGATCTTATGCCGCATAGTCTAAACATAACTCCAAAAATAAGTAAAAAAGTAATCCGTCGTTTCATTCACTCCATATCTGAACTACTCATCAAAAAACAACGCCAAGAGCTCTTAGCTAGAACCATAAGAGATTTTAAAAACCTCTTTCCACTCGCACGCGAGATGCGAAGAAAACTAGTCTTACATATAGGACCAACCAACAGTGGAAAAACATATCAGGCAATGAAGAAGCTTGAGAGTGCTGATACTGGCTACTACCTTGCGCCTCTGCGTTTACTAGCGCTTGAAGGATATGAAGGGCTTAAGTCTAAAGATATAGAGAGCTCACTCATAACCGGTGAAGAGCAGATAATAGACGATAACGCAACGCATATAAGCTCTACCATAGAGATGTTAAACTTTGAAGTAGACGTAGACGTCTGCGTTATAGACGAAGTGCAGATGATAGATGATAGGGACCGTGGATGGGCCTGGGCAAACGCCATCATAGGAGCGCCTGCCAAAGAGATTATCATGACGGGTTCTACTAACTCTAAAGAGGCCATTATCGCTTTAGCTGAGTATCTTGGAGAAGAGTTAGAGATAATAGAGTTTGAGCGTAAAAACTCACTCTCACTGCTTGAGACTCCTACTGACGTAAAAGACGTGGAAGAGGGAACAGCCGTAATAGCGTTTAGTAGAAAAGACGTACTCAGACTCAAACAAAACTTTTCAAAATCATTTAAAGTAAGCGTAGTCTACGGGAACCTCTCTCCTGAAGTAAGACGAGAAGAAGCGCGGCGTTTTCGCTCTGGTGAGACAAAAATACTAATAGCAACCGATGCAATAGCTATGGGGATGAACCTCCCTATAAAAACCATACTTTTTTCAAAAGCAGAAAAGTTTGATGGGATATCTCAGAGAAATCTTCTACCATCGGAAGTCCATCAAATATCAGGACGTGCTGGTCGTTTTGGCCTTAAAGAAGAAGGGTTTGTGGGCGCTTTAAACAGCGACACGTTAAAGATAGTCAAAAAGAACTTTTATAAAGAGGCTAAAACAATAACTATCCCTTTTAAAGTGATGGCAAATCTAGAGCATATTCGACTAGTTGGAAATATTTTAGAAGAGAGGTCACTTGAAGCCATCCTAGCTTTTTTTGTAAAAAATATGGAATTTAATGGCCCTTTTTATGCTTCTAGTCTTGACGATATGCTAGAAGCTTCAAAGATAGTTGATCATTACGACTTAGATATAGCCACAAAGTATCACTTAGCCTGTGCACCATTAACGCTAAAGTCTCCCTATATCATAGAATCTTACGAGAGATATATTCACTCTCTTGAAAAAGAAGAGCCTGTGCGCTACATAGCACCATCAATAGTTGGAGATCATGCAAGAACGGCGGACGAGCTTCTTCGAGCTGAAGATATGGTAAAAGAGATATCTCTTTATCTTTGGCTCAGTTATAGGTTTGGAGAGTATTTTATAGATGAGGCTAAGGCCAGACAATATAGAGGTGTTTTAAACAAGTACATAGAAGAGACGCTACATATCGCTCAACTCGCTCAAATGTGTAAAATGTGTTCTGCTCCACTTCCGCTAAACTCAAAGTATGCTATTTGTCAATCTTGTTTTAAGAAAAACTATACACATGGACGGGGTAAAAGAAAAACTCGTTAACAGTTAAGATTGTATGCAATTGATTGTTTTACTAAAAAGTGGTTGAAAGTATAGTTTGTTTAGGAAGAAGGAAAGAGAGGAATCATAAAAGATTCTCTCTCAGTAAAGAAAAGTTTCCTATTTAGCCATTAAGGCCCGTAGCACCTGTTGGTAGTTTTATAGGAGCTGTAGCATTTGCACATGTACCAGGTGTACCAGGTGTATAAGTTCCACCAGCATCTTCACAAGCTTTTCGCTCTGCAGCTGCAGCATCACTAGCAATACTAGCAGCAGTAGTCGCTGCTGCAGCTACTGAAGCACTTGAATCAACTGCAGTTGTATTATTGTCTACTGCAGTTTTTATATCAGCTGCAACAGTATCATTTACAACTATGATACCACCATTAAACGCGTTTAAAGTATCTGCAGCACTAGCATTAGGATTTGCTTCAACAGCTGTCTTAATTGCTGCTGCCGTGTTCACCGCTACTGTCCCTATAGAGTCAGCTTGAGATGCAGCCTTAGATGTTCCTGCTACATCACCTGCTAAAGCAGTGTTTGCCGTAGCTGATATCGCAGTTGATACATCTGCACTAGTCATCTCGTTTACTTTTTTAGTTTTTAAAGTTTTAGCAACTTCTTTAACAGCAGTTTTCATAGCTTGTGCTGTAGATGTTTTTGCACCTGTACTTGAAGCAGAAACAGTCACAGAAATCGTATGTATTATCGCTTGAGCTTGACCCATACCTGATAAAACAGCTTTTCCATCAGCAGTATCAGCTGATTTAAAAGGATTAAACTTTGTAACGATTACACCATCTGGAATTCCAAGTGCAGTTTTAATACTTTTTTCTGCAGCTTCTGCAGAATCTCCAGATTTAATAAGAGCTTGTACTAGTGAAGTAACAGGGCTACACACTGTTGAACCAGCTGGAGCTGATAAAGAACCAGTAAAAGCCTTACCTGTACCCATATCTATACCACCAGTTAAGAACAGTGGACCTGTTTCATTAGTTGTATTTACAATGTTAAAATCACCATATACATCTGTTGTATCAGATGGTTCATTTGCATCACACTCTTCATTTTCATTAAAGTCAATACATACTGTAGCATTTGCTATAGCACCATCAAATGCCGATCCGCTGCTTGTTACAGTTGGGATATTGTTATCACTACAACCAGACACCATTAATAGCGCTGCTAATGTTGCCGATAAAGGCAAAATTTTACTTAATTTCATTTATAACTCCATTGTTTTAATTTACTAATATAATATTGCCGTAAATAAACTTAGATGAACATTACCAGACATAAGAAATCACCATTTTTCTCTTATTTGATGTTAAATCTAGGCTATATTCAATATTTTCATACTTACTTGTAAAAAAATATGACGAGAGTGAGCCTATAACTGCCCCAGCTATAACATCTCCTATGTAGTGTTTCTCAGACACTACTCTAGTGTATCCTACAAATGTAGCTCCAATATAAGAAAGTATAGCTTTTTCTAAGCCGTAGCGTTTATGTAAAAATGCAGCACTTTGAAACGAAAGAGAAGTGTGTGCGGAAGGAAATGAGTGATTATCACTTCTGTCTGGTCTTTGTGCGTCTACGCTGTACTTGAGTCCATAGGTAACGACGGCATTTGTCGCAAATGATTTATAGTACTCGATTCGTCCATCTTTATCGTCTTGATAATGGGTGTAAGCGTAAGATGACGCAGGAAGCAATAACATTACGATATCACCTGCTCTTTCGAGATCTCTATCTTGCGCATTCAGTTGCAAAGTATATAATAATGTAAGTAAAGTTGTAATTTTAAATAGTTTATTTATGATTTTCATAAGTGCCATAGTAGCATCTTATTACTTTATAAAGTGAGTATGAAGAGATTAAAGAGGTGCTAGTCCCCAAAAGGGGAGTAGACTATTTTGCTAGTGCTGCTTTTGAAGCTTCTGCAACTGCAGTGAATGCTGCTGCATCATTCATCGCCATATCAGCAAGAATTTTACGGTCAAGCTCGATACCAGACTTGTGAACACCGTTCATGAAAGTTGAATAATTCATTCCATTTAAACGAGCCGCTGCGTTAATACGAACGATCCATAGTTTACGGAACTCACGTTTTTTCTGCTTACGGTCACGGAATGCGTACATCATTGAACGCTCTAATTGTTCCTTAGCTTTTCTAAAGTGTTTACGACGACCACTATAGAAACCTTTTGCTAATTTTAATATTCTTTTGTGTCTTTTTCTACGAACGACACCAGTTTTTACTCTTGGCATGTTTTTCCTTTTTCTTTACCTTGTCGCTATATTTCACTACATAATGAATAGAGTCCATTTTGTAGGCATGGACATTATATCCCTACAACCCCCTAAAGCTACTCATATAAATATGAGAGATTCACTGAGCCATACTCTACACGATCAGGGTGCCACTACTTTGGTGGTCTTGCCCAACTCTTTAAAGTTGGAGATTTATAAATTAACTAAAAACTAGTTAATCATAGCCTTAATGTTTTTTTCATCTGCTGGCGCAACAACTTTTGGGCTGTTTTGCTCACGACGAGTCTGTGCATCTTGTTTAGTTAGAATATGGCTTCTAAACGCAGTTCCACGTTTAACAGTACCGTTTTTCTTAACCTTAAAACGCTTTACAGCGCCTTTTACCGATTTCATTTTTGGCATCGATGGCTCCTTTGTAAAATTCTCATCCACTAATTTAATTTTATTTGCGAACAAGTCCACAAATAAATCGCTAGCCACTCGGGCACTAAAGCTAGCCTCTAAAAGAGGCAGAAAATATGTTAGTGTTTTTGAGATTGGGATTATACCCAAAATTTTCTAAATTTTTGCTATACTCCGCTTATGAATTCAATTAAACACATAGAAAACGCACTTAAAGAGCTTGATGATGAAGTCCAAAAGATACTTTTAGATTGGGGCATTCCTCTAAATGAAAAAGACAATTTAATGCTGCCAATACTACAGCAAAAAAAAGTACTTACTCAAACACTTGAAGATTTAACATACTTAAAAGAGCACCCGCCAACGCCAAATCAACCTTGTGGCATCTCTAAGCATAGAGAGTAAAATCATCCCAAGCAAAGCACTATTTACTGTTTAGTGCTTTTATCTTAAGTAGTATCTCGTTTTTCATTTGAAACTCTATATTCACAAGATACTCATTTGATTTTTGATCTTGTGATTTATAAACTCTAAATATCTCTACGTCACCAAGATAATCCCCTTCAAATTCGCTCTCAACTCCTAGTGGATACTCTTTAAACTGCTTTAGCGACTCTAGCCTATAAAGTTTTTTCTCTTTCACTATATACGCTATATATGGATTTATCCTATCATGAATGGAGTGCGAAGTTTGTGCATAAAAGACATCTTCAGTTTTACTCTCATTAATAATATTTACACTCGATGGTTTTAAAAGCGAAAAATCTAGATAGATGGTTTTTTTAAGAAGTTCAATTTTTTCTATCTTTGTAACCTCTTTTTCATATATCTTATTTGAGATATTTAACTCTGCATAACTCTTATATAAAAAAATCATAATAAGTGAGAGTATGGCAACTGAAACCATAAGCTCAACAAGTGTAAAAGCTCTTCTCATTGCATTCTTACTCGCATAATAGATGTAGTAAACTCTTCTGTTTTTAGAAGCGTTCTACCTATCTCAAAGACTACTCCCGTAGACGCGTTTTGCTCACTATCGTCAAACTCACTCGTATCGATTGTATTTAGTTCTTCATAATCAAGTTTTACTTTCATAGAAGACAGTTTTCGTCTCAAGTCGCTTTCCACGTCAAAATTGTCTACTAACGTTTTCATATCAATGTTGCTTTTTTCATAGCCATATTTATCACCATGATAGAGTAAAAAAGAGTTATACTGGGTACTGTTTACCATCTCTTTGATTCTGAAAAATTTCTGATTTGAATTTCCTCTCATCTGGAGTAATGAAGCGATTACAACTGAGACTATCATAACCGAAACCATCACTTCCATAAGAGTAAAAGCATTTCTATTACGTGATGCTTTACTTGCGTTATGCATGCCCTAAACCGATACGTATCGCTTCATCAAGAGACGTTTCACCATCAAGGAGCATTTGAGAGAGTTGGCGAGATATGGTTTTTAAGCCATCTTTTTCTAGTTCTGTTTTGATAGTATGCTCATCCGTTGTAGTTTTAAGTAGGTCTTTTACCCTATCGTTCATAACTAAAAGTTCGCCAATTGAGCGTCGACCTGAAAAACCACTGTAGTTACAAGCCTTACATCCATTGCCTTTAAAAATCACCGCATCTTTGGGAAGGTCATAATCATCCGCAAAGTTTTCTGCTAAATCATCTTCCTCTTTACACTCTTCACATAAGACACGAACAAGTCTTTGTGCTAAAATCCCTAGTAGAGATGAAGAGATAAGAAAAGGTTCGACATTCATATCTGCTAAACGCGAGATAGTCGCTGCAGCTGAATTTGTATGCAGCGTTGAGAAAACCAAGTGTCCGGTAAGGGCTGCGCGAACCGCTATTGCCGCTGTCTCTTCATCACGGATCTCCCCAATCATAATAACATCTGGATCTTGACGAAGAATAGAACGCAGAGCCGCGGCAAAAGTAAGCCCCACTTTCTCATTTACTTGAATCTGTGCAATATGATCAGACTTATACTCAACCGGGTCTTCAACCGTTATAAGATTTTTATGAGGCTCTTCAACTTCACGTAAAAATGAGTGAAGCGATGTCGTTTTACCCGAACCAGTTGGACCAGTAACTAAGATGATACCGTGAGATGAACGCAGTAGTTTTCTTACGTCGCCAATTAGTGAGTCATTAAAACCCAGTTCTGTAATCTGTGGTATTTGAGAACTCTGCATAAGTAAACGCATAACAACCCGCTCGCCATAAAACGTAGGAAGAATAGATACACGAATATCTAAAACCTCTCCCGCAATTTTAATCTGCGTTCGTCCATCTTGCGGAATCCGTTTTTCAGATATGTCAAGATTTGAGATAACTTTTATACGACTAACTATTAAACTAACTACCTTCTTATCTAGGTCAGCATTTTTAGCAAGCATACCATCTACACGAAATCGTACTTCGCCTTTTTTCTCTTGAACTTCTATGTGAATATCTGAAGCTCGTTTTTTAACGGCTTGATAAAAAAGAGCGTTTACAAACTTAATAATTGGAGCTGACTCTTCACTTGTTAAGATATCGCTTGACGTTCTTAAAAAATCCGTTAGAGAGATATCCTCTTCATCTTCTTCTTTATCAGAGTCTTCTTGCATCGTCTCTATCGCTTTATCTGTACGAAGCTCCAAAAACTTGTTATATAGTCTATCAAATGAGTCTTCATCAAGCATATAAAGAGAATATTTATTTTCTATCTTTGTATAGTAGTTACTCGCTTCTACAAAGTATCTCTCACAAACAAACGCGCAAACGTCATCCTCAAGTTGGCTAAAAAGAAGGTAGTTTTTGACGCTGATGTCTGTAACTAACTCTTCAGGCTCATAAACCTCTAGTTTCAGGTTGTGTAGGGGTTCTAAATTTAACACTAGTCTATCTTCTCTTTATTTGAGTTAAAGCCTTTCTCTTGTATCTCTTTGAAAACTTTATCGTTATATTCTGCTTGAAGAGATGAAAGTACACCTAACTCTTGCTGGAGTTTTGAAAGTTTTTCACTTTTATCTATTACAAAAGGTGTAAGAATAACAACGAGGTTATCCTTCTCTTCTGTTGTACTAGTAGATGAAAAGAGATACTCTCCAATCCATGGGATATCTCCCAAAAGAGGAACCTTACTTACAGCGTCTCTATCATAAGTTTTAACAAGCCCTCCGATTATAATGCTCTCTCCATGACGAAGAATCGCCTGAGTTTTTACCTCTTGCTTTGACGTAACTGGTTGTCCCGTTGCGTTATTGCTACCATCATCCAAGATGTTTTCAAGTATTGCTTCAATGTCAAGTGTTACCTTGTCCGTTGATGAAACGCGAGGTTTTATTTTAAGAGTCAAACCAACGTCCTCGCGTTTATAGCTACTTGTTAGTCCCGCTCCAACAGTTGTATTTGAAACTGTTCCCGTTGAGACAGAGATTGTTTTACCCACATAAATTGATGATTCTTTATTATTAACACAAAGTATAGATGGGTTTGATATAGACTTTGAAGCTCCATTTGCTTCTAAAAAGTCCATTGCCGCACCTAAAGCAAAGCCTTGTGTAGCACCACTTCCTACAACTGAACTAGCCAAAGCTGTACCGATGATTCCAGGAGTTGTAGCCCCACCAAAATTAGCTGAAAATGAGTAAAGTCCCGAAGCGGTAAGCGCTCCTGCGTCAAAACCATATTTAATCCCGATATCCTCACTACTGTTTTGATTTATTTCAATAATTCTAGCTTTTACATAAACTTGATACTTCTCTTTATCAAGCTCGTCAATTATTAGCTTAATCCCTTTTACTATCATTGGGTCGCCTATGGCGATTATGGCGTTTATCTCTTCACTTGCCGATACGTTTGGTTTCATAAGGGGGTCTGCAAAAGTCTGTTTTGAGATGATATCGTTTAGAGAAACCGCAACAGTTTTAGCATCTGAGTTTTTCAGTTCATAAATCTCAACGCCATTACTTATAGTTGACTCTACATCAAGCTCTGATATGAGTTTTTCCACTCGACCTACATTTTCGCTATTTCCGACAACAATAAGACCATTTATATTGTCATCGAGTATTATTTTAACAATCTCAGATGTAACTTTTTCATTAAATATAGACTTAGCTATATCCACAAGTTTTGTTTGTAGTTTTTTAACGTTTGCATGTTGTATCTGTATGATTTTTACGATAGCCGAATTATTTGTGTCTATGTCTTTTATAACTCTTTTGATAGTCTCAATATTTTTTGGATAATCTGTTAAAAGAATTAGATTACTCTCTTTCATCGTCATAAGTTTTGCAGTTTTTGAGATAAGGTAACGGATCTTTGCCGCCACTACATCTACATTTTCACCTTTTACTGGGATAGCCTGAGTCACCATCATGGAACCATAAACTTTTTTGCCCTTGTTTACTACTACTACATTGTTTTTAGCAGCTTCAGTTGAACGCACAACCTCATAGATAGAACCATTTCTTACTAAGGTGAAGCCTTTTGACTCAAGAACTGAAACCAGTATTCCGATAAGTTCATCATCATATACAGGTGTAGTACTTACAAAGTTTACCGTCCCGTTTATTTTATTATTTATAAGAATGTTTTTCTTCGTAATTTTTGATATCAATGTAATAAAATCATCTATTTGTAGATCTGAAAAATTTACATTTACCTGTTCTCTTGCGTTTAAACTTACAATGAGTAGCGTTGTTAAAAATATGCTCTTAATTAATTTCATATACTAGTTCCTTCTCTTGATTGTTTCTTCTAACTACTAGCTCTATCACATCTATCTTATCGATTTTTTTATAAAGTTCTAGTGCGTCTTTATAAGATTTTAAAACAATATTATTTGCTTTAATGATTACATCGCCCTTCATTAGTCCTAGTTCAGCCATTTTTGAGCCTGCCTTAATCCTATTTACTATAAAGCCATCTATTTTACCACTCTTTTGAACAGGGGAGATAGCTATATCTTTCCAGATTTGATCTGGATGTTTTGAGTAATAATTTATATCTTGTTTGCTGACCGGTCTTGTGGAATCATCTGGCTCTTCTACTCTTTTTATTGAGCTTTTTGTATTTTTAGCCGCTTCTTCATTGAGCATAAGAACATACTCTTTACCTAGCTTAGAAAATAAAACCCTATCTATGAGTATCTCTTTAAGTTTGTAACCTTCATAGCCTTCGCCTACAGCAACTATAGTTGTCTTTTTTGCAGCTGATTTTTTAGCAACTATGGCAAAACCATTATCCCCTTTCCCATAAAGGCCTTTTAGAATCAAGCTATTTATACTTGTTGTAGATATACTACTGGTCACTGATTCTTTACTCTTGGCTTGTTCAACTACTTTTGCAGGGATGAGCATATTTTTAAAGTCTACTCTTTGATACTTGGCTTGGTACGAATTTGCAGCATTTAACTCAACTCCCTCACTTGGCAGAAACCACCAAAGAACTAATGATATAAGCTTTGCAATAAGTAGTAGAGTTAAGAGTGTTGTAAAAATTGAGAGTAGTTTTGAATTAGAAAGTTTTTGCATATCTATACTCCCCGTTTTCATCTTTTTTAAATTGTCTCAGAGATTTTTGATACTTACTTAGCATCATCTTAGATGGTGTTAGTACCACATCAACACTCCTATCTAAAATACTTAGAGTAGCAGTAGCCTCTCCAAACTCCCCTACTCCCTCGCAGATAATATAGAGTGGGTTCAGAACTGTATGGGTGATTTTCACACTATCTATCTTTGATGGAGCAAATGAGTCAACCAAAGATGAGAGTTTTATGTCGCTAAACGCTATAGAGTTGTATGCAAGGAGTAGTGTTATATCAGCCTCTTTTATAAGGGCACTATCTATGCCCTTCACACTCACATGCATATCTTTTATGTTTAATGAAAAAAGTTTATCCTCTACTCTCTCTTGCGAGACTATTACCTCAAACTGCTTTAAATTCTTTTCTAAAAAAAAGTAGGCATTACTTTTAGGAGTAAAAACGATAAGTGCCATAATAAAGAAAATCATATACGCAAAAAATTTAGCTATCTTTTTTACCATTTTATCTCCATATCTAAGCTTGCTTTTGTTTCACTCAGTTTTTTAATCTTAAGTCTTGTGATGTTATATGAAGCGTTTAAAATTTTACCCATCAAAGAGTTTAGTGCTTTTGCATCTATACTTTTTGATGCTATTGAGATAGATGACTTTGTGCGTTTGATATCTAAGTCAGTTGATCTTAATGTCGACTGATTTAGAACTCTATCTATTGCTTTTTTCGTTTTACTTTTTGACGCATATACCTCTTTAAGGGAGCTCAGTTCAACCGCTAACTTTTCACTCTCAGCATAGCTATCACTCGCATCGACTAACTCTTCTTGTAAGTTACTAAGTTGAAAGAATGTAAACGCCAACAGCGCTATTAAGAAGGCTCCTATATGAAGTGGACTAATTTGATTCATATCTTCATCTCCACTTTAAGGCTCTCTTTATTTAATGATGTAGTGTATTTTACATTTTTAGAATCTAAAACAGACAAAATAGCTTTTTTATTACTCTTAGAAACACCGCTAATACTTACAGTTAGAAGCTTATTTGCATACTCCATTGAAGTTATTTTTTGATCTGCTTGTAGCCTCATTCCTAAAAAGTAAGAGATATATTCACGAACACTACTCTGCATCTTATAAATATTTTTATATCGCTCGAGGGTTGATCTGTTTTGCATCATAGTTGATTGAAGTTTATACTTACTAAAGAGTTCCTCCTTAGAATCATTAACCTTACCTATCTTATATGATGTTATAAATCCTTCGATTCCTACTAGAACTATCAGTGCTATAAAGACTCCTGCTATTTTATAGAGACTACTATTTTTTACTATATGCCCATACTGCTGTAATTTTATGGTATGTTTTGAAAGCTCTAACGAACTTAAATCTAAATCCTGAGGTTCTTTCACCCATTCCGTAGGTGCCATAACAACTGTTTCATCTTGAATGTATAAGCTATTTTCTTCATTTATTTTTATAGCTGATTCTAGATTTTTGAACTCACTTTGAGCAAAATGAACGCTTTTTATATCTGCGGCACTAATTTCATTTTGACTCAGTAGTTCAAGAACTTTTTTATCCTCATAAGCAAAAATAAAAAAACCACCCTCAGTCTTATAGGCGCTATAGCTGTAGTGACCTGATACAAGTAAGTCTTCGAAAATTGAAGGAAGCAGTTTTTTTACTTCTCTCACCGACTTAACTGGCAGTGTTACTTTTTTAACCCAATAGAGTGACGGAGAGAGAATAATATCTACTTTTTTATCTCTATCATACTCTATTTTCTCCTTGTATGAAGGGTCTAAAAATAGTGTTATGCTACTGCGTTTAAATGTCATAAACAAAGTTGGATCCCTTTTTAGTTTTTATATCATACTCAAACCCAATGGTAGAGCTACTTGTATCTTTTCTTATCTCTAGCTCAACATAAACTATTGGCTCAAAAAAACTAGTTTTAAACTCTGCTAAACGTAGTTTTTCATCAGGTGAAAGGTCTAAATCATCCACAGAAGAATAGGCTCCACCCATCTCATTAAGAAGTATAGATCTATCCCTATCAATCCCTAACATCATCTCCCATACCTCTGGCGTTGCATAATTAAGGTCTATCGAGGTATTAGACTCATCGCTAAAGTAAAACAGCGCGTCTAAGTTTATATTTTTTAAACTGTTCTCGTTGTACTCTTTTTCGTAAAAATCGTTTATTTTTTGTAAATGTTTAGATGAAGCTATATAATCCCTAAAAAGATAGGGATTTTCATCAAAAATGGCGCTATTATAACTATTGTCAGCTTTAATGCCGCTCATATTATCAACTAAAATATCTACGTAATCACTATTTATCATATAATTATTACAATACTGTCTCATCATATCAGCTCTATGAGCGTTAAAGTTCTTAGGGTTAAACTTTGACCTTGCGCTCTTTATCTTTATGACAAGTTCAACTCCTGAACTCTGAAGAGGAATAAATCCAGCTTGAGATAAAAATATGAAAAATTCTTCTGAAGAGTTTGCGTCAGCTACGCTTGTAAGCTCTGGGGAGTTACGTAAAACACCTAATATATCCTCGAGCAACATACTACTTTGATACATAAAACTTTCATCTTTTATTTCATCTGAGGCCTTATTAATCTGCTTAAGGCTAAATCCAATGGCTACAGTAATGACTATGACAAACATGATAGTTATTAGCAGAGCTATCGCGTTTTTTTTGCTTTGCACTAGTTGATACTCATAGAGAAGATTGGCAGGAGCATAGCCGAGACGATAAAACCAATACTGCCACCGACAAAAAGCATAAGAGCAGGCTCTAAAAGAGTAAGTAGCAAAGATATTTTCTCGCGATTTTCTTCAAAATAAAGCTCTGAAACGTTTGTTAAAACATTTTCAAGTTGTGAGGTCTCTTCTCCAAGCGCTATAGACTGGATAAAGGCGTTATCTATTTTTGTTTTGGACTCATTGAGCGCTTTTGAGAGGAGTTTTCCCTCAACTACCTTTTTACTAGCCCTAACAAAGAGCTCTTTTATAACAAGGTTATTCAAAATGTTCGCACTAAGATTTATAGTTTGCACAAAAGGAACGCCTGAGCGCGTAAGAAGCGAAGCGATGTAAGAAAAACGCGCGAGTTCGCTTTTTAGCGCTATCTCCCCAAATAGAGGTAGAGTAAGCATCAGTTTATCAACGCCATAAGAGAAGGCGTACACTTTTTTTCTCAAAGTTACAAAAAGAACGACAAAGGCAAAAATAGCTCCTAAAACAAACTGGAAGTTATTGCTAAAAAAATCACCTGCGGCGATTACAAACTGTGTTGAACCGGGAAGTTCTTGGTCCATGTTTTCAAATATACCAGTAATCTGTGGGACTACAAAAGTAAGCATAAACGCTATCATTACCAATGAGATGATAATCATAAAAGACGGGTAGGCAAACGCTCCCTTTATCTCCTTATGAATTCTATCTTGCTCTTTTAAAAAACGCGACAACTCAAGTAAAACTTCATCTAAGATACCGCCACTCTCACTTACTTTGATGGACTCTTTAAAAAACGCTGGCAGCTCCACTATCGTTTGAGCGTCTAACGCGGCGTAAAAGTTTTGTCCCTCATCAAGGTGGGTACTTACAGTCGAGAGAAACAGTTTCATCTTTTTGTTTTTCTCATAGTGCGTTTGCACAATCTTTAGCGCAGAAACTATGGAGATACCCGAGCGAATGTACATGGATAACTCACGGGAGAGTGAGGAGAGTTCTTTAGGCGGAATCTTATACTTAGAACTAAAGTCAAACTTCTCATAAAAAGCAGGTTCATCCTCGTTTAAAGTATGGTAAATAACGCTCTGAGCTTTTAGTTTACTCTTAGCTTCTTCGAGTGATAGCGCCTCAATTCTGTCACTAACTTTTTTACCCTCGGCGTTTATGCCCTTATACTTAAATATCACTGCATAATCTCCGATGTAAATTCTCTTTTAGCACTTACTAACTCCTCTATAGAATCATAGACTATGGTTTTTTGAAAATAACTAGAGTAGTCATAGGCTTTTTCTTCATACACAACTATAAGCTGATCCGCAACTAAATTTTTACCTACGTCAAAAGAGAAACATACGCTCTCTTGAACGTCTTCTTCGTTAAAAAAAACTCTCGGTTTAACCTCTGTAGCGCCTTGAAGAGCGTCATAATAATAAACTTCTATGCTCTCATCAAAAAAACTCTTCAAACTTTCTACTTTTTTATCATCTACATAAACGCGACACTCGCTGCAATCATCAAGACATAAAAGTCTAACCTTAGAGACGTCGTCTTTTACGTAACTCAAAAGATACTCTTTAAGGTTTGACAAACTTGGAGACATTTTCTGCTCAGAAACGCTCTTGAGTTTTGTAATGGCTAAAGTATATACAACTCCGATAATCACGATGACTATCATTAGTTCTATGAGAGAGAAGGCTTTTTTCAAGTGCCTATTTACACTCACTCATTTTTATATCTTTTGACTCGTCTTTTCCACCCTCTTTTTTATCAGCGGCTAAAGAGATCAACTCAATAGATCCATCGTTATTAAGGTAAATGAACTCTTGACCCCATGAATCTTTTGGCATTTTTCCATCTTTGAAGTACTTATCCGTCTCAGTAAGCGCTTTTAGTCCCTCTTCCGTAGATGGGTATATACTATTATCAATCTTGTACATATCTAAAGCGCCATCGTAAATGCTCTTCATCTGAACGCAAACCAAGTCGCGTTTAGCCCCTTCACCTTTACCTGTTAAGCTCGGCATTACCATAGCTGCTAAGAGCCCTAATATCACGATAACTATCATAAGTTCTATAAGTGAAAAAGCTTTTCTAAAACTTCTTTTTTGCACATTTTTTTGCATTAATCTTGCCTTTGAATTATTTAATTTTATTATTATAGTGAAAAAAGATTACATTTTGGAAATAAAAAATATGATGGTGCTCAATACTGGATTTGAACCAGTGACCACTTCCATGTCATGGAAACACTCTACCACTGAGTTAATCGAGCACATTTTTTAAATTAGTTAAAATTTATATGTTGAAGTTTTTCTAAAAGAAAGACTCTTCTCCAGATACCTGCGGCACATAATCACTTAAGGTGTGCTGCTGTATTCCTACCCTGACACATTGTCTCAAGCAACCATTGCACAGGTCTAAAGAAGAGAATTGAAAGTATATCGAAAAATCTATTTAATGTAAAATATTATTATAGTTTTATAGTAGAAATGGCATCTTTTATAGCATCATGGTATGCTTTATAAGGAAATGAAGCATCACTTTCTTCTGCAGCTATCTCAATCTCTTTTGCCATTTCATAGATTTCTTTGAAAAGTAAATTACCGGCACTCCCCTTCATTGAGTGAGACTCTAACTTTAGTGACTCGAAGTCTAAAGGCTCTACAGCACTCTCTAATCGTGCAAGAATTTTAGCTGACTCTTCAAGAAAGCTACCCATCAATACAGGAATGTGCTTAGCTTTGAGTCCAATAGTTTCTGCCATCTTTTCATAATCTAACTTATCATAATTTGGATTTGTTATAGGCATCTATTTAATTCCTTTATTATTTTTCATTATAATAACGAAATATTCTTTAAAGGGAAAATAATTGTTATATTTTGTAATAGCGCTAAAATCTGAGGCTCAAGCATATGTAGATAGATATAAGCTAAAAAAGTCTAAACTCAACTCTTTTTCCCTTTTTGAAAATGAACAAATCCGACTTATAGTAAGTGGCATAGGAGTAACAAACTCCCGACTTGCAACTCAGTCTTTGATAAATCAGTATGATATTACTGATGATGACATATATATAAATGTTGGCATCTGCGGAGCGACAGATAAATATGAAATAGGCACCCTTATACAAATAGGAAGAGTTACCTATGATAACTCCTCTTATATATTTAATAATAAGAAGAGATCTATAGTCTGCTTGGATGAAGAAGCAAGTGATACGAAGTATGATATAGTCGACATGGAGTCCTTTGGCTTTTATGATAGCGTTATACACTCTCCTGCCATTAAAAATTTTCATATTATAAAAATAGTTAGTGACCATTTTGAACCAGAAAGTATCACAAAAGAAGATACAAAAGCACTTATTTTTAATCAAATTGATGTTATAAACGGAATACTTTTTACTGAGGAATAATTTTTGAGAATATTTTTACTTTTTTTACTTTTACTAACAGCTCTAAACGCTAACGAGATAGATGAAACTACTCTTAAAAAGATGATAGGCCGGATGCTTGTAGTTGGCTTTAACGACTCAGAGATAGATGAAAACTCCCAAATAGTAAAAGATATACAGAAGTACGATTTAGGTGGGGTTATCCTTTTTGATAGCTTTTTTAATGATAGAAATAGAACTAAAAACATTCAAAGTCATGAACAGCTCCATCGTCTCACTAAAAAGCTTAATATGCTAAGCAATAAACCACTTCTCATCAGTGTTGATCAAGAGGGTGGAAAAGTGGCACGACTCAAGCCTAAGTATGGTTTTAAAGAGACTCCATCGGCTATGAGTGTTTCACGGATGAGTGAAGAGGATGCAAGACATACATATAGAGTTCAATCAAATATGCTCAAACAAAATGGGATAAATACTAACTTTGCACCAGTGGTAGACTTAGCGATAAATCCTAAAAACAAAGTAATAGTTGGACTCCAACGCTCTTACTCAAAAGAGAGTTCAAAAGTTGTAAAGTTTGCAAAGATAATGCTGCAAGAGCAAAGAAGTCATAATGTCATCTCAGTTCTTAAGCACTTTCCCGGTCACGGTTCCTCTGTTGGAGATTCTCATCAAGGCTTTGTAAATATCTCCAGAACTTGGAGCCCAAAAGAGCTAGAACCTTATCAAAAGCTTATAGATGAAAATGAAGTAGATATGATAATGACAGCGCATGTTTTTAACGAGTTTTTAGACAAAAAGTATCCTGCCACTCTCTCATACAGAGTAAACACAGATATACTCAGGGACAAAATGGGATACCGTGGCGTAGTCATCAGTGATGATATGCAAATGAAGGCTATCTCAAAACATTACTCTACAAAAGAGGCTATAACTTTAGCTATAAACGCAGGCGTTGATATACTCCTTTTTGGAAACCAACTAGCAGGGGTTAGTGTTAAAGAGATTATTGAAACTGTATATCAGCAAGTAAAAAGTGGTGTTATCTCTTTAGAGAGAATCAAAGAAGCAAACAGAAGGATAGAAAACCTTCACACGAAATACTCCATCATACAAAAACCAATACTCTTTAGCGATAAACGCGAGACTCTTACAAAAGAGTACGTTAAAGAGCACTATGGGCTTATTATTAATGATATTACGATTAAGCCCATCACTATCGTTCTTCACTGGACTGCCGTGATGGACTTTGAGGCGTCATTTAAGAGACTAAACGCTGAACTACTCTACAGTGATAGAGCAGACATAGCAAAGGCATCTGCACTTAATGTCTCGGCACACTTTTTAGTAGACCGTGATGGGAGTATCTACCAACTTATGCCTGAGAACTGGATGGCTCGTCATGTCATCGGACTTAACTACTCGAGCATAGGAGTTGAAAATGTTGGAGGAGAAGGTAATGAGAAAGACGACCTCACACCAGCACAAGTAAACGCAAATATCAAGCTTGTGAAATACCTCACTCAAAAATATCCAAGCATACGAAAACTCATAGGGCATCATGAGTACAGAAATCTAGAAGATACGCCTCTTTGGCTTGAAAAAGATGCTGGATACAGAACCGAGAAAGTTGATCCTGGAGAGAGGTTTATGAGTGAAGTTCGAGCCGGTATAAATGAATAGCAGTTTTACCTCTTTAGATTGGGCTATATTTTTAGCCTACTTTTTAGTTTTAGCTCTGAGTTCTTATCTCTTCTCACGAGTTAAAATCAGCTCTTCAAGAGACTATTTCGTAAGTTCAAACTCTATGCCAATGTTTGCCGTGGCACTCTCCATAGTTGCCACATCTCAATCAGCGGCAACTTTTTTAGGAGCCCCTGAGTTTTCCTACTCAAACAACTTTACTTTCATCGGTTTTTACTTCTCAGCCCTTCTCGCCGTAATCTTCATCGCAAAGTATTTCGTTCCAAAGTTTTATGAGATCAATGCCATAACGGTTTATGAACTCTTAGATAAACGCTACGGAGAAAGCGCTAAAAAACAAGCTGGCATTATGTTTTTGGTTGGTCGGATTATGGCCAGTGGTGCTAGACTCTACATAGGCGGGCTTGCCATTTCCATGATACTTTTTTTAGATATTAGTTTTCTTCATATGTTTATCTCTATCCTCATTTTAGTTTTTGGAGCGCTTTTATATACCTACTTTGGAGGAGTTCGCTCCGTCATACTTAGCGACGTCATCCAAGCTATAACTTATGTGAGCGCGGGAGTCGTAGTTGTCTACTTTTTATATAGTTCCCTTGATGGCATTGATATTTTACAAGCACTTAAAGATAGTGACAAACTCACTCTCATAGATACTTCGCTCGATGGAAAGTTCTCACTTATCGGTCTTCTTACAGGATGGCTACTTCTAAACATAGCGGCGTTTGGACTCGACCAAGACATGACGCAAAGAGTTCTCTCTTGCAAGAACAAAGATGAAGCTTCTAAGTCACTCATCCTCTCCATTCTCATAACTATCCCCATAGTGCTACTTTTTTTAACTATTGGTGCGCTTCTTTTTCTCTACTATCAAAATGCAGACGTGAGTCAAAACTTTGAGGGTGAGAAAATCACTATCTTTATGTACTACATTTTAAACGAGATGCCAGAAGGTGTTCGTGGTTTTGTAACTGTGGGAGCTATTGCAGCGGCACTCTCAAGTACCAACTCAGTGCTGGGGGCTATGGCATCCGTGGCTATAGAAGATTTGTATAAACCATGGAAACTCCAACGCGACAACAAAATAGATGAAGAGCATTTTGTAAAAGCCTCAAGAAACGCCGTTCTTTTCTTCGCGTTTATACTTTCACTTATGGCGATAGTGAGCTACTTCTGGCAGAGGTACTCAGAACTCTCTCTCATAGGTTTCGCGCTTGGCGTTATGGCGTTTGCGTATACTGGACTTCTTGGAGTTTTCTTCTCAGCCATCTTTACCAAACGCGGAAATAAAAAAACAGTTCCATTTGCGCTTGTTGGAGGCTTTTTAACTGTTTTAGCTCTACAGCCTTATGCTTTTGGCATCACTATGGGCTTTTCTTGGCAGATAGTCATTGGGACTTTAGTTTCGTTTTTTATAATGCAGTTAGGGGGAAACAATGAGTAACTTATATATTGGCGTTATGTCGGGGACTAGTCTTGACGGAGTTGATATCGCTCTGTGTGATATAGACAAAAGCAGTTGTAAACTCCTCGCGTTTGAAGAGTACCCATTTCCAAAAACTCTTAAAGAAGAGGTGCTCTCCATCATCAACGGTGTTGTAACACTCAAAGAGCTTGGCACTCTTGACGCTAAACTTGGAGAACTCTACTCTGAGACGCTCTCACAGTTTTTGCGCTCTCAAAAGTTAAACACCAAAGATATAAACGCCATTGGGCTACATGGTCAAACACTATGGCATGAACCTCACTCTAAACACCCTTTTTCCATGCAACTTGGAGATGCCAACAGAGTTGTGGCAAAAACAGGTATAAAAACCGTTGCCGACTTTAGAAGGATGGACATAGCAAATGGCGGAGAAGGCGCTCCTTTTGCTCCCGCGTTTCATAAGTTTTTGTTTGAAAAACTCGAGGGTAATATAGCAGTTCTAAATATTGGCGGCATGGCTAACATAACGCTACTTGGGAGTACTCTTAGAGGTTGGGATACTGGTTGTGGAAATGTTCTGCTCGATATGTGGATGAGTAAAACGCAAGAGAAGAGTTATGATAAAAATGGTGAGTTCGCACAGGGTGGAAAAGTTATTTCTGAACTTTTAGAAGATATGTTAAATGATGAGTACTTTAAAAAAGAGCCTCCAAAAAGTACGGGTCGTGAGTATTTTAATGAGAGCTGGTTTGCAAAGTTTCTGCCTATTTTTAATGCTTACAAAGATAGAGACATCATGAGAACGCTTCTTGAGCTCACCGCTAAAACAGTGGCAAACGATCTCAATAAAACAGACGCCACAAAGCTTATCCTCTGTGGTGGTGGCACGAGAAATGGCTTTTTAGTCAAAAGGCTAAGTGAGCTTTGCTCTTGTGAAATAAATCGTAGTGAAGAGTTTGGCGTTAGCAGCGACGCTCTTGAAGCGATGGCGTTTGCTTGGCTTGCATATAAACGCATAAATAATGAAGTAGTTGAGCTTAGCTCAGTTACAGGGTCAAAAAAAGATTCACAACTTGGAGCAATATATGGATAAAATAAAAGAGTGGCTAAATACAACCCCTTATAAAAATTATAAACTTAGCATAGCTTCGGCAGACGCTAGTTTTAGAAAATACTACAGACTAACGCAAGAGAGTGAAACTTATCTGCTTATGGACTCTTCACTTGAAAAAGAGTCTTTAGCGCCTTTTTTAGACGTCACTTCAAGACTTGAAGCGGCTCGAGTAAAAGTGCCAACTATCTATGAGAAAAATCTTGAAGATGGCTACTTAATCATAGAAGACTTTGGAGACACTCATCTTTTAAATATTTTAGATTCTAAAAACTTTAGAGAGCTTTACACTAGTGCCATAGATGAAATAATAAATATGCAAAAAGCGGATGCTAGCTCCCTCCCTCTTTATGATAAAAAATTCTTACATTTTGAAATGGACTTAATGAGTGAGTGGTATCTAAAACAAAAACTCTCAATCAAGCTTACTCAAGAGCAAAAAGAGATGATGCAAAAGGCTCTTGATAGCATATCTGAGATCGTTCTCTCTCAACCTCAAGGTGTTTTTGTACATCGTGATTATCACTCTCGCAACATTATGCTAACGACTAACAAACAGATAGGCGTTATAGATTATCAAGACGCTATGAGTGGAGCTATCACCTATGATTTAGTATCGCTCTTAAAAGACTGCTATATAGAGTTTAAACGCGAAGAGATAGAAGAGTTAGTCCTTGCGTTTAGAGATAAACTAGGGCTAAAAACAGGTAATGGTGAATTTTTAAAGTGGTTTGATTTTATGGGACTACAACGACACATAAAAGTACTCGGAATTTTCTCGCGTTTACACCTTCGTGATGGCAAGGATGGCTACTTAAAAGACATTCCGCTAACTCTAAAGTATGTAGTTGAAACTGCGAGCAGATACGAAGAGACAAAAAATCTCTCAGAGTTTTTAAAAGAGCATGCCTAATGAGGGCTATGATACTAGCAGCCGGTCGAGGGGAGAGGATGCGACCACTAACCGACTCTCTTCCAAAACCCCTACTTGAAGTAAGAGGCAAACCACTTATAGTCTGGCATTTAGAAAATCTTAAACGCAATGGCTTTAAAGACATAGTCATAAACATAGCCCATCTAGGGTTTAAAATACCCCAAGCACTTGGTGATGGCTCAAGATGGGGAGTTAACATTACTTATTCGGATGAGCAAGAGAGTGGAGCACTAGAGAGCGGGGGTGGCATTAAAAACGCGCTTCATCTTTTAGCAAATGAGCCTTTTTTGGTTGTAAATGGAGATGTGTTTTGTGAGTACGAGTTTGATGCTTCGTTTGATTTAAAAGATAAATTAGCCCATCTCATTTTAGTTTCTAATCCTGAACACAACAAAAAAGGAGATTTTGGACTTAAAGATGCTTTAGTTATTAACAAGTCGAAAAAAATGTACACATTCTCAGGAATAGCGTACTATTCACCTCTTTTTTTTAAAGATGTGAAGATAGAAAAAAGCCCATTGGCACCACTTCTTAGAGACTCTATAGACAAAGAGCAAATAAGTGGTGAAGTGTTTGAGAAAATGTGGCATGACATAGGTACGCCAAAAAGATTAAAGGATATAAATGATTAAGTTACTTCTACTCATAAGTTTAAGCGTGCTTGCTTTTGCAAAGTATGATAACTGTAAATTCAGAACCCCACATTATGAAGATATATGTAAAGCAGTAGTAAAAGATGGTGTTTCCATAAAATATGCAAACCAGTTTTTAACTTCTTACTTTAAAACAAAAAAGTTTGATGAGATAAGCTGGAAATATCTACAGCCAAATAAACTAAAAACTCATCAAGAAAATGAGAAAAAAGCGAACAATGTTTTAGTAAAATCAGTACCTAAAATGGTAGAGAACATCAAGAAGTATAAAGATGTTTATGACTATGCTGAGCTAGAGTATGGGGTAAATAAAGAGATAATTGCAGCTATTTTACTCAAAGAGACAAAACTAGGAGAGATTAAACCCACACATGATGCGTTTATAGTTTTCAACACTATGCTCACACGTGCTAAACCAAACTCAACTAGGGAGAAGTGGCTTATCAATCTTGGCAAAACAAATATGATCTCTATCATCAAACACTGCTATGCTAAAGATGTAACTCCTGAGCAGTGTAACCTTCCTAGTTCATATGCAGGAGCAGTTGGAATCCCGCAGTTTATGCCCAACAGTTTTATCTATGCCGAGTCTTACATAGATAAGGTTGTAGATCTAACAAAGATGGAAGACGCAATAGTCTCCGTGGCAACTTTTTTAAATAAAAAAGCAGGATATAACAAGCCACTTGATTGGAATGAACTCCCTTATCTTCCAGGTGTTGAGAGTCAGTGGTATGAGTATGAATTTAAAAACAAAGATGCTTCATTTGTGTATGAAACGAGTAAAAGCGGAAAAATCTACCAATGCTTCACTAAAGGAAAACCAGAGCTTGCATACATGAAAGAGTACGTAAAAAAGATTATGCGTTATAACAACTCATCTAATTATGCGGTTGGTGTGATGAGACTCGCTTATGATGCACACTTACTCCTGCATCAAAAGTAGTTCTAAACTCCCACTCACATAGTTTGCAAAAAACGTAAATGTTTCTTTGTCAAACTCTGTAAAATCCCCATCAGCTTTATTTAAAAGCTGGATGATTCCCATTACTTCTTGCCTAGAGTTAAAAATAGGCACAGTAATCATATTTTTTGTAATATAGCCACTCTTTTTATCTATGTTTTGTAAAAATCGCTCTTCTTCATAAGGCTTATTTACTATTTGTGCCTCTTGTGTTGTGTAAGTATCCCCGACAATACCAGCATTAAGAGCTACCACTATTCTGCCTATTCCATCACTTAAAATACTCCATAGAACATCATCCTCTTCATCTACTATAAATATTGAGCATCTATCAGCATTTGCCAATCTTTTTGCTTCCGTTGCTATGATAGCGAGTGTCTCATCTATATTTGTAGATGTCATCAACTCTTTGCCAAATTCACCTATTTGATTTAACTTATTCATTTTTCATTCGCTTTTAGTAATCTTCTATCTTCTTGAAGATATATGTTTGTAAGTTCTAAGAATCCACTAACATAGTGAGAAAAAAAGACCATAAACTTCACATCATCACTATCAAAGTCTGTTGGTTTATTTAAAAGTTGAAGGATTCCTATAATCTCTCTTTTTGAGCTAAATATAGGAGCGGTAATAACATTCTCAGTTTTGTATCCCGTCTCTTTGTCAACTTCAGGAAGAAAACTTGGATGTGCATAAGCATCATTAGCAACCACTGGTTTTTCTGTTTTAAGTGTATACCCTACTATGCCCTTATCAGATGAAATTATAATCTTTTCAACGCCATCAGCTAGAGTTGTCCAGAAGTACTTCTCTACTGCATCATACATAAAGATAGAACAGCGATCTGCATTGATAACATTTTTAGCATAAGTAGCAATAAGAGGCAAGCCTTCAGCGAGTGTTCTTTTTTCTAACAGCTCCCTTCCAAAGTTTGCTAGAGTATGATAGGTACCAGCATGTTTCATAATTACACTCCATCTAAAGGGCATAAACCACCCTTAAGTTATTAGACATCATTATAGTGTAAAATGTTAACAAAAAAAAGGAAGAAAATTGAGCAAAGTAACCATTTGGCATAACCCAAGATGTACAAAATCTCGTGAAGGTGTAGCCATAGCGCAAGAGAGTAGCAATGACGTAGAGGTAGTAAAATATCTAGATTCACTGCCAACAAAAGATGAGTTAAAAGAGGCTTTAAAGATGTTAGGCATGAGTGCAAGAGAGCTAATGCGCACAACTGAAGCAGTATACAAAGAGTTAGATTTAAAAAATGTTCAAGATGAAGAAGCACTTATAGATGCAATGCTAGAGAATCCAAAGCTGATACAAAGACCAGTTATTTTTAAAGATGGCAAAGCTATCATAGGTAGACCAAGCTCAGCTATTACAGAGTTTTTAAACGCTTAACATCTCAATACTCACACCGTTATCTTTAATAAACTTAGAGATAACCTCTGAGTGAGTATGCTCGTATGGTTTTGCATAGACTATGCGTTTTATCCCACTCGCTATGACATTTTTAGAACACTCACTACATGGCTCTAGTGTTACATAGATAGTAGCACCCTCTATACTTATACCCTCACGCGCCGCCCATATGATGGCATTCATCTCAGCATGAATCTCATAAGTCTTACTCCACTCATGATGTTCACGAGTATATTTGCCTTTCCAGTGATCGCTACAGTTTGTAAAACCAGCCGGGGTACCATTATAGCCTGTACTTAAAATCCGTCCATCTTTAACTATAACTGCACCTACTTGCTTGGAGACACACTTTGAAGCGGTTGACAACTCGAGTGCTATATTTATGAAGTTTACATCGCTAAGCATAAGTCTACTCTACCTCTCGTATAATGTTTATCTCAGTGTTATGGCGAAGTCTTGCAAAATGATCGCCTAACACTTGCTCTCGTTTTTCAGCCATGATGGCGTTTATGATTTCATTTTTAGAGCCCTCTATACTTCCCTCGCCAGCTGATTTTATCTCTTTTAAATAAAAACTCATAAAACTGCCCTGTCCATTTGGCACTACTTGTGTAAAGCTATTAAGGGGTGTATTTTGAAGTAGTTTAGCAAGTTCAGGAGAGACTCTGTCATACGCTAATACTTGCTCATTCATACTAATATCGGGAGCATAAATCATTGGATTTGATACTTTTTCTTGAAGTCTGGCACCATCTTTAGATTCATAGATGATAACGCTAAACTCAGAGGGGTGACTATACTTCTCTTTGTTCATTTCAAAGTACTCTTTTATCTCTCTTTGACTTGGCTCTTCCACTGATGAGTATGCAATAGCCGAGTATAGCTTTTGACTTAAAAGCTTTTGTTTTATCTTCTCTTTTAGCTCAGTCGAATTGAGTCCATTTGAGTCTCTTATGGCATCATATAGAGTGCTTATACTCATGTTATTTCTCGCAGCCATCTGCTTTATGTCATCATATACTTCTGTGCTTGAAACAGATATTCTTCGCTCATCAATCTCTATCTTTTCTAGCTTTTGACGAATAAGTAGGTCGCTAGCTTGTTTTGCATCGACTTTTGAAGTTTTCATCTCATTTTTAATATCTAAAAGAGTTATAGCCTCATCTTTTACAACTATAGCGATACCATCATATACCTCTGCGTTTAATAGGCCTACAAAAAAAAGAGTTAAAAGTATTTTATACATATATATCCATTTGTTAAATTAATAGTGTATTTTACCAAGCTTTAACAAACAGGCTAATAAAGTCAAAAACTATTATGTTATAATCATTGTAATAAAATTTCATTAAAAAAGGTTTAGTATGACAACTTCTCAACTTTTATATAGTAATGAAAACGGATGGCAAAACGCGTCAAAAAATGAAGTCAAAAATCCTCAACTTATTTTACTCTTTGGTAATGGTGATTATTTTAAAACTAGTAGCTACGGTGACCTCAAAAAACTCTACCCTCAAAGTAATATTCTGGGTTGTTCTACTGCTGGGTCTATTATAGGACAAAGGGTTGATGACATAACAGTTGCGACTCTTGTCTCATTTGATCAAGGCCGTATCAAAATCGTATCTGCAGACTTTGATACAGCAGAAGAGTCAATGCCTACGGCTAAAAAACTAGCTCAAGAACTTAATAGCGAAGATTTAAAACATGTTTTTGTCCTTAGTGATGGTCTCAATGTCAATGGAAGCGAGATAGCAGATGGTTTTAATGAAGTCCTACCAGAAGGAGTTTTACTTACTGGTGGACTAGCGGGCGATGGAGTGGACTTTGCACAAACTTATGTCGTAGCTAATGATGTACCCAAAAGTAAAAGAGTTGCAGCCCTTGGTTTTTATGGTGACTCATTAGAGATTAAGAGTGGTTGTTTTGCAGGCTGGGATGAGTTTGGAGCAGAGAGAATTATCACAAAGTCAAAGGGCAATATCCTTTATGAAATTGACGGAAAACCTGCACTTGAACTCTATAAATCTTACCTAGGAGATGAGACAAAAGATCTTCCTGCAAGTGGGCTAAAGTTTCCAATTGCTATTAGAAAAGATTTAACACAGGAGCCTCTTATTCGTACTCTTCTCGCTGTTGATGAAGAGACACAAAGTCTCACATTTGCCGGCGATATTCCTGAGGGTTTTCACTGCCGTCTTATGAAATCAAACATGGACAGACTCATAGACAATGCAGGCTTAGCTGCTGAGCAAGCTTATTCTAGAACAAAGGAAAACAGCTTGTGTATCGCTGTTAGTTGTGTTGGTAGACGTATAATCTTGTCGCAGCTTGTAGAAGAGGAGATTGACGCCATTGAAGAAGTCATTGGAAAAGAGAGTACTATCGCTGGATTTTACTCTTATGGGGAGCTAGCTCCTCTTGTTGGTTTTAGTGAGTGTGCTCTTCACAACCAAACTATGACACTTACAATCATAAACGAAAACTAGGTCGTAAAAGATGCACCGATTACTCAAACGCCAAATAAAAAAAGGGCTAGGAGAAGAGTATCTCGAAGATGAAAAACTTCAAAACTTTTTTACACTTATCGGTGATTATTATGTAGAAAAAGATAAAGAGCGTATTCTATTAGAGAATGCACTTGTAGTAAATTCTGCAGAACTTACAGAGACAAACACACAACTTCAAAATATGGCCTTTTTTGATAGTCTTACAGGATTAACAAATAGAAAACTATTTGAAAAAGAGCTGGAACTTACACTCAAACAGATTCAGAGAAACAAACGCAACATAGCGGTTCTCTTTTTTGATGTAGATCATTTTAAAACGATCAATGACACGCTAGGTCATGACATAGGCGATGAACTACTTATAACCGTTAGTAGGACCATAGAGAGTCGTATTCGCTCTTGCGATACACTTGCTAGATGGGGAGGCGATGAGTTTGTTCTTCTTTTAGATGATTTAGCACACATTGATGACTGTTCTATTATTGCAGAGAATATACAAAAAGCTTTTAGTGAACCTTTTGACATCGAAGGGCACATCATAAAAATATCGTTTAGTATAGGTATAAACGTCTATGAAGATGGTCAAACAGCTCTACAAATGTTAAAAAACGCTGACATTGCAATGTATCTCTCTAAAGAAAAAGGGAGAGATGCATACTCATTTTTTACCTCAGACATTAGCAAGCAGATCCTTGCTGATCAAAAACTCAACGAGTCTCTTATAAAAGCTATAGACAACAAAGAGTTTATAGTTTTATATCAACCCCAAGTAGATATAGCAACAGGTAAGATTACAGGAGCTGAAGCTCTTGTCAGATGGATTCATCCTGAACATGGTTTTACTATGCCTTTTGAGTTTATTCCATTAGCTGAAGAAAAGGGCTATATCGTTGAGATTGGAGTTCAGGTCTTAGAGCAGGCATGTATAGATATGAAAATGCTGCTTGATTCAGGATACGTGCTTAATAATATCGCTGTTAATCTCTCCTTAAAACAGATTCGTCATCAAGGTTTTGTCCAATCTGTGCAAAATATACTAAATTCTACCTCTTTAAATCCATCTTATCTAGAGTTTGAAGTAACTGAGACCATGATTATGAAAGAGTATGAACATGCTTGTAGTGTTTTAGATACACTACGTAATCTTGGAATAACCCTCTCCATAGATGATTTTGGAACGGGGTACTCCTCTCTTTCTTATCTTAAAAGACTCCCTATCCAGAAGATAAAAATTGATAAATCATTTATCGATGAGATAGATCGAGATGAAAATGATGTAGAGATTACCAAGGCCATCATCGCCATGAGTCACTCACTTGGACTAAAGGTTCTTGCAGAAGGGGTAGAAGAAGAGAGCCAACTACAGATATTACGCCAACTTAAATGTGAGAGCTATCAAGGATACTACTGTTCTAAACCAGTAGCTATACAAGAGTTTAAAACTCTTGTACAAAAACAAAACACTTAACTCACTTTTACCCCACTTTAACAAACAATACTCTAAAATTTGATTACTTAAATAAAAGGCTCTCTCATGGTTGTAACTCGTTTTGCTCCAAGTCCTACTGGATATCTTCACATTGGCGGTCTTCGTACTGCACTTTTCTCTTATCTGTGGGCGAAAAAGAACGGTGGTAAGTTTGTACTTCGCATAGAAGATACAGATAAGGCTAGAAACTCTGAGGAAGCTACTCAGGCTATTCTTAAAGCCTTTGATTGGTTAGGTCTTGAGCATGATGGTGAGATAACGTACCAGAGCCAACGCGATGAGATATATGCAAAATACATCAAGCAACTTTTAGATGAGGGCAAGGCTTATAAATGTTACATGAGTAAAGAGGAGCTTACAGAGCTTCGCGAAACTCAGATGGCAAATAAAGAACGTACTATGTATGATGGAAGATACCGTGACTTTCATGGTACTCCACCAGAGGGCGTTGAGCCTGTTATCCGTATAAAAGCACCTAAAACGGGAGAGATTATTGTAAAAGATGGCGTTAAAGGAGATGTAAGTTTTCAAGCCGAAGATATCTTAGATGATTTTGTAATCGCCCGCGCAGATGGCGCACCAACATATAACTTTGTCGTGGCTATAGATGACCACCTCATGGGAATAAACGAAGTTATCCGTGGAGACGACCACCTCTCAAACACTCCAAAACAGATAGTTGTATATGAGGCTTTAGGTTTTGATATACCTGCGTTTTATCATGTTCCAATGATACATAACTCTGCAGGGAAAAAACTCTCTAAACGCGACGGTGCAACAGACGTGATGGCTTATAAAGAGATGGGTTATACACCAGCCGCTCTTTTAAACTTTCTTGTGCGTTTAGGATGGAGTCATGGGGATCAAGAGATTTTCTCTATGGATGAGATGATTCACCTTTTTAACCCTGAAGATATAAACAAATCAGCTTCTATCTACAACACTGAAAAACTCGACTGGCTTAATGCTCACTACATTAAAAACACTTCAAATGATACACTAGCACAACTACTTACTGAGTATGGACTGGTTCTTACTTCACATGATAAACGCGAAATATTACTCGACACTCTTAAAGAGAGAGCTAAAACCCTACAAGAGCTAGTACTTCTTGTAAATGAGGTACTTACAACGCCACACACTTATGATGAAAAAGCAGTAAAAAAAGCTTTTAAAGGCAATGCTATCGAGGTCTTAAATAAGTTTGGAGCTAAACTATCTAGTGCTGACGAACTTCATTTGCCAGTAGACTATCATAAAGTTATGGAGAGTGTTGTAGAGGAGATGGAGATAGGATTTGGTAAGATTGGCCAGCCTCTTCGCGTTGCGCTGCTTGGAAAACTAAGCGGTCCAGGACTTGATGAAGTAATGTCTGTCATAGGTAAAGAGGAGACGATGCTACGCATTGCAAACGCGATGACTGCACTCTCTTAGGCTCTTGAAACCCTTTTAAAGAGCTTCAAACCTCTATCATCTACACCGATAAAACTATTCTATTTTTTCCCTCTTCTTTTGCTTTATAAAGAGCCTTATCAACTCTTTTAATAAGCTCTAAAGAGCTCTCACCTTTAGCTATCTTTGTAACACCAAAGCTAGCAGTGAGTTCATGTGTAAGAAGCTCTTGGAGTTCCTTGTCGTTTTGTATTTTGACTCTTATGTTCTCTGCTATTAACTCTGCATCACTGATTTCTGAATCTATACAGAGTACTATAAACTCCTCTCCTCCCCATCTAGCCACTAAATCAGTCTGTCTTAGTGTCTCTTTGAGTATTTTTGAGACACGGACCAATACCTTGTCGCCAATCTGATGCCCTTTGGTATCATTGACCCTTTTAAAATCATCAATATCTAAGAAGATGATGGAGTTCTTTTGCTCTTTTCTTTGATTTCTTAAAATCAACTGCTCCAGAGCATCGTTAAAGGATCTTCTATTCATGAGTGATGTCAAAGTGTCATGTTGAGCAAGGTGTTCTAGTTTTTCATTATTGCGACTAACCATTCTAAGAACAACAAGAAGAATTAAGGTCGTAATAAGCAATGAGATAATTAAGTTTATATAAAAGGTTGATATCACATCAGATGTAAAATCAGATACCTTTGCCTCTACTATGAGATAAAGATCTAACTCTGGAATATACTTCGAGTGTGTTATATACTCTTGTGAATTATATTTATGCTTTAGAGTTCCACCAGTAGGATTTATCAAAGCATCATTTAGTTCACTATTGTGCCTAGTACTATGAAAGCTATTAAATGCCTCTTCTTTAAGGACTACTCTGCCTTTTTCATTAATAAAGTAGACATTTAGCTTGTATGTTTTACGTGCTTGCTTTAGCATCTCGTTTATATAAAACACTTTTATACCTACACCGACTGCCCCTATCATCTTCTGATTAGCATTAAAAATTTTGTGGTTTATAAACATTATTAGATTATTGTCAGCATATTTATTATAATCGATATTTATTTCATTCTCTAGATTATTATCTTTAAATTTATAATACCAGAGATTTCGCTCCCTCTTTCTACTCATCTCTTCAACAAGGCCCTTGGAGGTGTAGTACTTATTTGTCTTATCTGATGCTAAAAAAACAGTGAGTAGTCCATACTTTTTTCTGATTGATTTGAGATACTCAGTTATACTCTCTACATCATGCTCTTCATGTATCAGCCACTCTTTTAAAAATGTATCTTGTGCCATTACCGAAGAGACTAGATTTGGTTCTATCAAGTTTTTTTGGATTTCATTGTATATGTTTGTTGTGCTTAGTGGAATATCTGAATATTCTAACTGCTTTTTTGTACTCTGAAGTATGATATAGTAATTTAAAACCGATAAACCAATACTAAGTAGTAGGAGTAAAAAAATGATGCTTGATACGATACGATACTTTGTACTCATTTCTACCCCTTATTTGATATCAGATTATACACTAAAAATAATAATTTATCTTAAAATTTATGACTAACTATAAATCGTGTGTTTTTGGTATATACATTTTTATTCTTTAGAGGCAACTCTTCTGCTCGTTGAAATATATACTGAGCTCTTAAAACAAAGTCTGATATATTTTTACCAATACCTAAGACATATGTTCTATCTATCCGCATTGAGTGGTGTTGTACTTTCAAACCATCATTCATGATGGCAAAAATCCTCTCTCCAAAATAAGCCCCAAAACCAAAGTGATAACTCTGATAGTGAGAGTGAAATTTCAACCCTGATGTTAGATAGTTTTCTTTAGCATTTTTTGTAAATATATTTGCATTAGATTCATCTATATTTATGTACTTTGTTATAGAACTAAACTTCATATGAAATTTATCTATTTCTACTTTATAGGCCAGCTTTATATCACTTTGATAAACGTCAAAATCATAATAGTCACTATAGTATTGTGTAAAAGATGTAGAAAATGCATCACTAAAACTATACTCAAGCCCAACTCCATAGCCTTGTCCTTTATCTGTAATGGCAATATTGTCATTTAATATAGAGATGGAATGAAGATTTATAGCAAGTTTTTCATTAATCTTGTGGCCATATTTAAAAAAGAGTTTATCTGTTTTTAAGTCATCAGATAGAGGTGGCTGAATAGTATTAGTCTCTCCTCTTTCATAAGTTACCTGTAACTCAGAGACTCCATAATGCAAGTCTGCACCAACTCCATAAACATTACCATTCTCTTTTTGAAGCGAATTAGAGAAGTTAATATTTTCATAATAAACAGAGGCACTAGAGTGTAGGGTTTCAGTCTCCATAGCACTTAAACGTAGAGCATTTATTAGTATAATTAAAAGTATATTTTTCATACAGAATAATATCATATTATAATTAATATAAGATTTAACTCATTTAAAACAAATCCATTATCTCTGTAATGATAAAATTAGACAAAGGAAAATTATTGAAACCAATACTATTTACTCTAGCCCTACTTGGTGTCTTTTCACTACTAAACATGTACATATCAAAAAGACTTATTACACATCTTGACATCACTTTGAAGCATAAACACTACTTACGAATATTTTTAGTTTTAAACCTCATCGGGATTTTATTTTATGTGCTTGGTCGATACTACATAAACATACCAAACTGGCTCTATTTTTTGTTTAGTCTACCTGTTGGCGTTTTGTTTTTACTCTTTTGTACTACAGTTATTTATGACATCTCAAGAGTACTTCTGCATCATACTCCACTCTCTCCTAAACGCAGAAAGTTTTTCAAACGCTCTCTAGACGCTTCATCCCTACTCGCGGCTTCTAGCCTAAGCGCAAAAGCGATTTACAATGCGAGAACTATAGAGCTAGAAAAAGTAGAGATAAAAATAAAGAAGTTAAATAAAGAGTATAAAATCATCCAACTCAGTGACATACATATAGGTGGGCTTATAGATAAAAACTTTATAAACATCTTAGTAAAAAGAGTAAACGCCACAAACCCAGATCTCGTAGTTATCACTGGAGATTTAGTTGACATAGAGATATCTAAAGCACAAGCAGCGATGGATGAGCTTAAAAAGCTCGACTCAAAATATGGCACTTTTTTTATCGTGGGAAATCATGAGTATTTTCATAACATAGAAAAAATCATACAGAGCGTCAAATCCATAGGCATACGAGTTCTAGAAAATGAAAATGTATATATAGGTAAAGAGAATGAAGGCTTTAATCTCGCTGGCGTTTATGACGTATTTGGTTACCGCTCACTCACTTTCATACCTGATTTAGAATCAGCACTTAAGGGTAAAAAAGATGCTCCTACAGTTCTGCTTGCTCACCAACCAAAGTATATAGACGAAGTACAAGAGGGTGTTGACTTGATGCTTAGTGGACATACCCATGGAGGGCAACTCTATCCCTTTAGATTTTTAGTAAAAGTAGTACAGCCCTACATCAGTGGACTACACCAGCATAATGAAAACCTACAAATCTATGTCAACAAAGGAACGGGTTTTTGGGGACCGCCTATGCGTTTGGGAGCAAGTGCAGAGATAAGTGAGATAAGACTTCTACCGAGTTAAGAGCTAACTCTTATCATCTTTAGGTTTGCCTCTCTCTTCAATAAGTCTCTCTTTATGATGTTTTCCTACGAGATAGTAGGTAATACCCAATGCCAATACAACAGCGGCAGTTGAGTAGATATATGCTGGAGTAATAGTCGCAAAATCTATGATTATAACCTTTCTTGCTATTGCCATAAGAGCAGTAGCCACAACCAGTTTTATAGGTATGATGTCCGTTCTTAAATACAACACAATATTTTGATAAATCTCTATGGCAATAAGAACTGCTAAAAATGCGGCAAAAGTTTTAAATATGTCTGTAATACTTAAAAGCATAAATGGTGGCGCCATTAAATTATTATAAAGAACATAAAAAACGTCGCCAACACCCCAAAATATTACAAAAACCATTAAAATAGCTAAAATTTTAACAGCTATTCGAATGCTCTTATGTAAAAATGCTATTAGCGGATCTTCGTGTTCTGTTGGCAACTCTTCATGTTCATTCATTTAATTACTCCTTTTAATCTGCTCTAATTATATCTACTCTTGTTCTAATTCACTTACCAATTTATGCATCTTGTAGATGGAATCAGGATTTAGCGAGATGGAGTCTATGCCTTGCTCGACTAAAAACTTTGTAATCTCAGGATAATCCGATGGGGCTTGTCCGCATATGCCTATGTATTTACCAGCCTTTTTACATGCCACAATAGCCATCTGCAACATTCGCTTAACCGCTTCGTCTCTCTCATCAAATATATGCGCTATTTTTGCGCTTTCTCGGTCAACCCCAAGCGTTAGTTGCGTTAGGTCGTTTGAACCTATGGAGTAGCCATCAAAGATCTCTAAAAACTTATCTGCTAGGATGACGTTTGAGGGAATCTCACACATCGCGTATATCTCTAAATCATTTTCGCCTTGGAGTAAACCCTTTGCATTCATAATCTCGATGACGCTCTTTCCCTCAGCCGGCGTTCTTACAAAGGGGAGCATTATTTTTATGTTTGTTAGTCCCATCTCGTCTCTTACGTTTTTAAGCGCTTCACACTCCCACTCAAACGCTTCTCTATAGCTCTTGTCGCTATAGCGGCTCGCCCCTCTAAAGCCTATCATAGGGTTCTCTTCTTGCGCCTCGTATTCTAAGCCGCCTCGCATATTTCTATACTCGCTACTCTTAAAGTCGCTCGTTCTGATGATAACGGGGTTAGGATAAAACGCCGCGGCTATGCTTGCTATGCCTTCGCTAAGTTTTTGCACAAAAAATGCTTTAGGATTTTTAAATGGCAACATAAACGCCATGATATCTTCACTGTCTTTTACTTTTTTACCCTTACTCATATTTACAAGCGCCATAGGATGAGCGTTTATAGAGCCGTTGATGATAAATTCCATACGTGCGAGCCCTACGCCATCATTTGGAATTTTTGCGAACTTAAAGGCTTCTGCAGGATTTGCTATGTTCATAAAGAGTTTTGTTTTAGTGGGTTTGAGTGAAGAGATATCTGTTGTCTCCACTTCATAATCAACCGCACCCTCATAAACATATCCCTCATCTCCCTCCGCACAACTCACACTCACAACTTGTGCATCTTTTAAGACCTCAGTCGCGTTTGTACATCCAACAATGGCGGCGACTCCTATCTCTCTTGCTACAATGGCGGCATGACAAGTTCGACTTCCTCTGTTGGTGATAAGCCCAGAGGCTTTTTTCATGATGGGTTCCCAGTCAGGGTTGGTAGTATCTGCAACTAAGATATCACCCTTAGTAAACTTATGAAACTCATCTACACTTTTAATGATGCTCACACGACCAATGCCTATCTTCTCTCCCACGGCTCTACCAGAGAGAAGCAGTTTCGTATCCTCATTTTTTTTGATGCTAAACTTTGTAACATTTACCTCTTTACTTAGCTTACTTTGAACCGTTTCAGGACGGGCTTGGACTATGTAGAGCTTCTCGTCTTTGGCATCTTTTGCCCACTCTATGTCCATATGCAGTTTGTAATGCTCTTCTATTATTAGAGCGTGCTCTGCTAGTTGAGTAATCTCTTCATCACTGAGCGAATAGGAGTTTCTCTCCTCTTCAGTTGTTGGTATATTTAATGTTCTGCTTCCATCATTGGTATATATCATCCTCTCTTTTTTACTTCCAAGGGAGCATTTTATGATACTTTTCATGCCTTTTTTTAGCATAGGTTTAAAGACGAAGAACTCATCGGCGTTTACTCTTCCACTCACTACGTTCTCGCCAAGTCCCCAGCTAGAGTTTATGAGGATAAGCTCTTCTGAGCCACTCTCCGTATCTACGCTAAACATTATGCCACTCGAAGCGCTATCGCTTCGCACCATCTTTTGAACGCCAACGGAGAGTGCTACCTTTAGATGATCGTACCCTCGGCTTTGTCTATAGCTAATGGCTCTATCGGTAAAAAGAGAAGCAAAACATCTCTTAACGCAAGAGAGGAGTTCCTCTTCGCTACTTACGTTTAAGAAACTCTCCTGCTGACCTGCAAAACTTGCATCAGGTAAATCTTCGGCGGTTCCAGATGAGCGAACCGCCACGTCTACGTCCTTAACACCATACTCCTCTGAGAGTTTTTTATAAGCCTCTGAGATTTCATCAACTAAAATTTGAGGGAGTTTGCAAGAGAGGATTAGCTCTCTAAGCTCCCCTCCTCTTTTTTGTAAATTATCAGTGTCAACTATATCTAAAGAGGAGAGTATCTCTTTTATCTTCTCCTTGATGGAGTTTTCTTCTAAGAGTAACCAGTAAGCTTCACTTGTGGTAGCAAATCCATTGGGAACTTTCACGCCTTTTGGGGTAAGGTTTTGGTACATCTCTCCAAGCGAAGCATTTTTCCCACCAACTATAGGCACGTCTTTTATACTCAGTTCATTAAAAAAGCGAATGTATCTCATAGGAGTTCTCCTGATTAAATTTTCTACTTAATGGTAACATAAAATGAAGCTATAATTCCCAAATGAACAATGAAACAATAAACCTCAAAACCATTATAAATCTTGTTTTAGAAAAAAAGTCATCTCTCATTTATGGGCAGATTATTACACTTATAGCCATACTTGTAAGCGTTCCCATCCCTCTAATGCTTCCATTTATGGTTGATGAAGTGCTTCTTGATAAGCCTGGAGTATTTGTAAATGCCATTAACTATTTTCTTGGTGGGACTACGGCGTTTAACTACATACTCATAGTCACTCTGTCTGTGATTTTTCTTCGTTTTATCTACTACTTTTTAACAGTAGTTTTGACTAAAATCTTTACAAAAATAGCAAAGTACGTCACCTACATGATTCGAAAGCGTCTTATAAACCATCTACAAATTACGGCGATGAATGAGTATGAAACCCTAGGAAGTGGGGCCATCACTTCAAATCTCGTCACAGACGTAAACACTCTTGATACTTTCATCATAACTGGCGTTAGTAAGTTAGTCTCTTCCGTTTTAACGCTTGTTGCAGTCGGTGGCGTTATGATAGCCATCAATCCTATTCTTGGTATTCTTATTCTCATCATACAGCCGCTTATCATGTTGCTGAGTAAGAAAATGTCTACGATAGTTGGAAAACTCAAAAAACAGGAGAATGAATCTATCTCTAATTTTCAAGAGGACATCGGCGAAACGCTAGAGCTTTTTGGACAGATAAAAGCGAGTAATCAGGAGAAGTACTTTTTTTCACGCGCTAACAAGTTAGCCAAACAGATTCAAACTACCTCTAACGAGTATGGCTATAAAAACGTAGCTTATGAGAGACTCTCATACACTATCTTTTTGGTGATGTTTGAGATACTTCGAGCTTCTGGTCTAGTGCTTGTCGCCTATAGCGAGTTGAGCATCGGTATGATGTTTGCCATGTTTGGATACATCTGGTTTATCATGACTCCCGTTCAAGACATGCTTAGTATGCAGTATAGCTATTCCGCAGCAAAGGCGGCGTTAGAGAGAATAAACAAGATACTCATTCTTAAAACGCAAGAGAGTGGAGAAGAGATACTTAACTCAAATGAGATAAACGTCTCCCTCAAAAACGTGGACTTTGCATACAAAGAGGGGAAAAACATCCTCCAAGAGATATCTCTAGAGATAGCTACAGGCTCTAAAATCGCTCTCATTGGTGCCAGTGGAAGTGGAAAAACTACACTCGCTCAAATCATCTCCGGTTTTTATGAAAAATGTGCGGGAAGCATAAAGTATAATGACATGGAGATAGAGAAGTTAGATAAAAGCTCACTCAGAGAGAAGGTATTTTTAGTCCTTCAAATGCCCATCCTTTTTAACTCTAGCCTGCGTTTTAACATCACTATGGGCAAAGAGAACATTAGCGATGAGACGATTGAAAGAGCCTTAGAAGTTGCGCAACTCACAGAGATGGTAGAGGGCATGGATGACAAACTAGACACCATAGTCGGTCATCATGGTGTTAGACTCTCAGGTGGACAGAGACAGCGTTTAAGCATAGCTAGAATGATAGTGGCAAATCCTAGTGTAGTCATCTTTGATGAGTCTACCTCAGCACTTGACGTGCATACGGAGGCAAAACTTCAAATCATGCTTGAGCCAATTTTAAAAGATAAAACAGTCATCACCATCGCACATAGGCTCTCAACCGTTAAAAACGCGGACTATATCTACGTTTTAGAAGAGGGTAAAATTGTTCAAAGTGGAACTCATGATGCGCTTGAAGCTGAAGAGGGTCACTACAACGAATTTGTTAAGGGGCAGTTGGTTTAATATTAAGCCTATTAATGAGTAATTTAGATGCTTCGATGTAGAGTGTTGCTTATAAAAATATGATTGCTAAGAAGTGGAGAAAAATGACAAAGAGAGAAATAAAAGCTATAAACTTTACGCCAAAGTACGATGTTCTTGAAGATAGGGTAAGACTCTCTATTAACTATGAAGATATAAACAATAGAGTTGATTTTATGATTACAAGGGCTTTTAGTCTAAAACTACTCCCAACCTTGAGTGAATACATGGATAAATTTTATGCAGGTACACTTCCTCAAGAGAGCAATGCTCCTCAGCCAAGTAAAGATACACTTGTAAAAAATGAGCAAACTTCTCGTACTGATGATACAAACTTAGAACTCTACAAACAAGGAGACGAGCTACTCAAAGAGGTGAAGTTTTCTTATCTCAAAGAGAGTAAACGAACTATTATTCACTTCATTTCAGAGGAGAGTATAGCCGTGGTAAATTTAGACGCCCCAAATATGCAACAAATTTTTAGTGTTATAAAAGCGACTATTCCATACTTCTCATGGGGAATTTCTCAAAGCTTGTAATCAGTGTGTAATCATTTTATGCTATTATAAGATTCTTTAATAAGAATCTTTTAAACGGACAACAAAATGATACAAACACTCTCTCATACATTTAAATTCCAAACACCTGACACATCAGCTGAACATGGCCTATTAGAAAACATCATCACGATTACTCAAGAGGATTCTATTAAGCACTATGTTCAGTATATGCAGTATTGGACTACAGAGGTAGAGGGTAAAAAAAATATCCAAACAAGACAGGTAAATATAAAAGTTGACCGTCTCTACTACCTTGAGATAGCAAATATCTGTATAGATGACTTTATGAGAAGAGGTTACTTCTTTGCTATACTTGGTCGTCGTCGTTTTGGTTCTAACAGCAAAAGACTTGACTTCTATCTGTTAAACAAAAATCTCAATACTGATACACTCGAAGAGATATATAACAAACTCTATGGTTCACAAGAGTTTAAACCATCTTACACAGAGACTACAAGTCACTCAACAAACTCTTACAAAACTTCTCCATTTGATATGGGCGATAATCACATCATATTTTTAGACCAACTAAACACTAGTAAACGCAAGGATCTGCATAAAACATTTATAGTTGAGTTAAGTAAACAGAGTTTTGAAAACTACAAACTCATAAGTAGTGAAAAAGAGAAGATAAACTACCTTTTTAATAAAATAGGAAAGATACACTTTAAATCTCTTGAGATTGAAGAGCTCGAAATTGAGATAGGGGTAAAAGATATTGACTCTATTGCCGAGTCAAAACTACAAAAAAGCAACCTTGAGATAGAGCGGGCGGCAAAACTTAATGAGAACAGCCTCTTTCGTAGACTAAAAGATAAAAGTAAAGAGGTAGAGGCTGTCTACTTTGACCTCTACAACAAAAGTAACGAACTGATGAAAAACCCATCAGATGACAATACTATTCACCTCTTTAGTATCTCCGTTTTAAAGTTTGAGATATGTATGAAAGATATTTATCAACTAGAAGAGATAATGTCACACTTAACAACTATTCAGATGTTAGCTGAGTCTGGAAATATCGCTTATATTCTCACGAAACATGATCAAGACTTCAAAGATATATTTTTCTATGCACTTGAATCTTTAAGCTCTTGGAATAAGCATATTTCAAATCAAGAGGAGAATGTATATGCATTTAATGTTGCGACTATAGACCTTCAAGACTCCTTGCGTTACCTTGTTGACATATGTTTTAAGTTCAAACATGAGTATCAGTGTGCTGAGAGCCATACTCAAAAGCAAGGGACTCCAAAAGAAGATACTTTCACTGAGACAATAAAAAATACTAAACAGACTAAAACTATCTCAGCAAGTGAGTTCTTTGAAGGTTTAGAACTTGATAATGAGGTTTATGAAGAACTACTTGAGCTTGAGCATGATATCAACGAGTTTATCTACACTACACACTACAACGAAGACTTAAATGAACACTTCATTCACTTTTTAAAGGGTTATACAAGTGCACTCAACCCTCTTTTTGAGTTTAAAGATTTAAGTTACTCATTTATGCTTCTTGCTCAAAACCTACAAGATGCTGATATCACTAAAAATGGTGATGCCCTTCTTACTCTAGTGCAAGATATCGTCTCAAACATACTTGAGTGGAAAAAAACAGTCTTAATAGAAAAAACAGCTAATGATATTCACTACATGAACTCATCTTTTTACTCAAGTATAATGCAGATAGAAATAGCAATCGGTCGCAGAGCACAGGCACAAACAGTAACTAAGAAGTAATTAAATTCTTTTGAGAATATTAACTGCTTCTTTTTTGATCAAGTCTTTATATTATATACTACCTATATGTAGTATAATGTCCTCAAGTGTTTAATTACGACATTATAATTACAAGGAAATAGTATGAGTTTATCACAAAAAACAATCGACATAGTAAAAGCAACGGCAAAGCCAGTTGCAGAAAATTCTGAAGCAATCACAACAAGAATGTATGAGATTTTATTTTCAGAGCACCCAGAACTCAAAGAGTTATTTAAAAATGCAGACTCTGATCAGCACAAAAAACTAGCTTCTGCAGTCTCTGCATATGCAGCAAACATTGACAACTTAGGTGTTTTAGCTAAAGCAGTTGAGAAAATGGCTACTACACATGTAAGAGTTAAAGTACTTCCTGAGCACTATCCACTTGTTGGTGTTTCGCTCTTAGGTGCAGTAAAAGATGTTTTAGGTGATGCGGCAACTGATGAAGTTATAGAGGCTTGGAAAGAGGCTTATTTCTTTTTAGCAGATATTTTAATTGCACGTGAAAAAGAGCTTTACGCTCAAGTGTAACTTTAAAAATTACACCTCCAAACTAGAGGGCAATATAATTATAAATTTTGCCCCTCTATCTGTATTATGTACAGAGATTTTTCCCTTACAGTGCTCCTCTATAATCGTTTTAGACATATAAAGACCTAGTCCAGTGCCATCTTTTTCATGTTTTGTACTAAAATAAGGGTCAAATATCTTTGGTAAGATATCCTCGGGTATACCACCTGCATTATCTTCTATACCTAAAACAGCATGATCTCCTCTATTTTCACAGCTGATCCATATTTTTGCATCTTGTTGATTTTTCTCAGAAAAGACGTCCTCTGCGTTCTTAAGAATATTTATAATCACTTGCTTAAGTTCATTCTCGTAGGTAGTAATCTTTATGGGTGTTTCTAAGTTAAGATGCTCTATACAGATACTTTTTCCCTCAAGTGTTTTGCCAATAATCTTTAAACACCCCTCAACAATATCTTGAATTGTAGTTGTTGTTGCTTTTTTATTGCTTTTATAAAAGTTTCGAAAATCATCAATGGTTGATGACAGGTGTTGCGTTATGGCAGCTATGGACTCAATTCGCTCTTGAAAAAACTCTTTATTATATGCATCTAACAATATGTCTAAACTAAGTGTCGCTGAGATAGAAGATATGGAAGTAAGAGGCTGTCTCCACTGATGGGCTATCATACTAATCATCTCACCCATCTGAGCAAGTCTAGATTGTCTAAGAAGGTATTCAGACTTCTCTGCATTCTTTTTTAGCTCATCGAAAATGCGATTTTCTAATGTTTCGTTTAGGTGTATCAACTCAGTAATATCTTGTCGCATCGCTATAAACTTTTTGATTTTCCCCTTACTAGAGAGTACTGGATTTATAGTAGTATCTACATAATAAACCTCTTTATTTTTAGAGAGGTTTTTTAAACTTCCATGCCATGGTTTTTTTGCAAGAAGTGTTGCCCACATCTCTTTAAAGACTTCAGGACTACTATCTGGATGACGAATAATACTATGAGGTGACCCAATAAGCTCTTCTCGAGAATAACCAGAAATAGTAACGAAAGCATCGTTTACATAGATGATATCACCATTGATATCTGCCATAGAGACGATGGTGCTTGCGTCGATTGCTTTTTTATACTCATTAAGCATTCCAATATTTTCAACAAGTTCATCCGAAGTGTATTGCAGTGAAGAGGAGAGTTCTTTATTCATTCTTTGTATATCTAAGCTCTTCTCATCAAGAGTAAGCTGAAGCTGACGGTTTGTCTCATAAAGTTCCAAACTCTTTATCTCTAAAAGCTTTTCCGCCTCCTCTCGTCTTTGGCGTTCTCTTTGGAGTTGTTTTTGAAGTAATAGTTCATTATCCATTTTCATCCCTCCTTATTATCAGTGGAGCAACATAGGGATAACCTCTATCGAGAAAGTAATCGCCAAATGCTAACAATATCTCTTGTTCTGATTCAATATATTCATATAAGCTATTAAAAATAACACCACGCATAAGTACCGCCCATTAAAAAACACATAATTTCATTTATAATCTTAGTATATTATAGTTACATACTGATTACATGAAGGTTAAACTATTACTTTTTCCACCACAACTGCTCTATTTTCAATCTTTAATACTTTATCGCAGTACTGCAACATTCTCTCATCATGGGTTACCATAACTATGGCTACGTCTTGCTCTAACGCTATCTTTTTTAGCATCTTTACAACATCTATGGAGCGCTCAGTGTCCAGTGCTGCTGTTGGCTCATCAGCGAGGATAATTTGAGGATTATTTGCCAAGGCCCTTGCAATTGCGACTCTTTGATTTTGTCCGCCTGAGAGTTGTGTTGGCATAGACTTCTCTTTGTCCGCTATGTCAAAATACTTTAGCAACTCTCTTGCTTTTTTCTTTGCGTCTTCATCTGAGGTTCCATTTGCTTGAGGTAAAAGCGTAAGATTGTCTATAATGTTTAAAAATGGAATGAGATAGTGCGCTTGAAAGATAAAGCCTATTTTCTCTCGTCTTATTTTTCTTGTCTCTTTTGTAAGCCATTTATCATCATAAACTTTTTCATCCCCTAGCCATATCTGACCAGAGTTTGGCTCATCAACGCAGCCAAGCATCATTAGCAGAGTAGTCTTTCCAGCACCACTAGGAGCAACAAGCGCTACAAGCTCCCCTTTGTTTACCACAAAAGATGCATCATGGATAACATCTACAAAGGTATCTCCCTTTCCAAAGTGTTTGTTTAGTTTTTCCACTCGTATTGCTTGTTTTGTCATCTCACCCACCTATTGCCGCAGTTGGATCTGCGTTTACTACTTTTTTCACACCTATAAATGAGGCTAAAATCGATGCCATAAGAACAATCCCTAGTAGTAAAAAAGAATCCCATGGCTCTAGAAGTACGTTTTTTGGAAACTTTTCATAGATAAGGTGTGCAAATATATTTCCAAATATAAACGCCAAAAATCCCAAGATAAGTGTCTCTTCAACTATCATCTTTATAATCATAGAGTTTGGTAGACCCATAAGTTTCATGATAGAAATCTCACGCATTTTTTCTAATGTCATAGTATAGATAATAAGCCCGATGATGATGGTAGCAACTCCAATGAGAATGACGGTAAAAAGTCCTATCTGCTTTGAGGACTTCTCTATTACATTTCTTGTAAGAACCACTTTTTGCTGCGCTCTAGTGTAAACGCTTTTATGCATCCACTTTCTTATATACTCAGCACTCTCATCTACACTATAACCCGGTTTTGTTGTTGCTATGATGGCGTTTACGAGATGCGAGTCTTTATTTATTATGCCTCTTGCTCTATCTGTTTGGATGCGTTTGTTAGTGTAGGTAAACTGTAACTCTTGAGCGTCTTTAAGACTTATGTATATGATTGGATCACCGCCAGAGGCAACCGTTCCATGTGTTATCCCAACCACTCTAAAATTATTACGTCCTAGCTCAACTTTATCATTGAGTTTATAACCTGTTTTATCCGTTACTACTATCTCATATCTCTCATTTTGCAAAACTTTTCCTGCTATGAGTCTCTCAGGATTGATTGGATTCATCTCTCCATGTACGTCATAACCGATGGCTAGTACTGCAAGCTTTCTATCTGCTAGAGGGAGTTGAAAGTTTTGAAAAGTTATCGCCTCACTCTTATCTATAGCCTGGATAGACTTGAGTGTGTACTTTAAATCTTCATGGATTCTTGAAGCCTCAGCAAAGGGTCCAAGAGTATTGTCTTGGACTACCCATAGGTCAACGCTCAAGTCATCTAAGAGAATCTCAGCATCAGCTATCATTCCTCTATAAACGCCCATCATGATAAGGACTATTCCAAGGAGCATTCCAACACCCATACCCGTAACCAAAAACTTACCAAGTGTGTGTTTTATATCCTCTTTTGCTAAGTGTATCACGATCGTATCTTCATTCCATCTTTAAGAGTTTTTTTTGACTTGTTTGGAACAATTATTTTACTCTCGCTACTGATGTTTTTTATAGCTATCTCACTCTCGCTTTGAGCTATTTTTTCTATAGCTAAAAACTTTGCACGTCCCTCTTTAGCTAACCAGATACCAAGTTCACCTTCGCGTTGTACTATGACTGATAGTGGTAACTTTAAAACATCCTCTAAAGTTTTAATAGAGATAGTCACTTCAGCCTGCTCATTTATGTAAAAAGGCTCAGGGATGCTTTCAAACGCCACGTTTACTTCTCGCTCTAATGTTACAGCATCACTCATGGCGTCTACTCGTTTTACAAAACCTTTATATAGCTTTTGAGGTTGTGAACGCAAGCTAATAGTCGCTTTTTGCATAACTTTTACTTGAGAGCTTATTCTCTCATCTATCTTTGTCTGTACCCATAAAGTTTTTGGATCAACTATACTTAATATCGGGCTAGAAGGAAGGACATTCTGTCCTACTTCTGCGTCTCTGCTTATGACATATCCATCAACAGGCGAGTAGACTTTTAGTCTATCTATCTTAACCTCTATAGCTTCTATGTTTTTTCTACTAACAATCAAAGCCGCCTTTGCAGAATCTATGCGAGAAGCTGAGACAACTACGTTTGCCTGTGCACTTTTGAACTCTGCTTCAGCCTTATCGTACTCAGACTCTGAGGCAAAACCTCTCTCTTTGAGCTTTTTATAACGACTGTAAGTCACCTCTAAAAGAGCCTGTTGCACTTTTAGGTTTTTTAGTTCACTCTTTGAAGCTATGTAGTCATACTCTGCTTTTAAAAGATTTGCATGGGCTACTTCAAGTTGCTGAGGCAGGTCTATACTGTCCATCTCTAAAAGTAACTCTCCTTTTTTAACCCAAACGCCATCATCAGCTAATATCTTGATGATTTTCCCAGCGCTCTGAGAAGTAATTGGATAGATATTTAAAGCACTTACATTACCTATGCCGCGGATGTTTACCTCTAACTCACCCTTAGTTGGAGAGATAGTCTCGTAAGTAGTTTTCACCACATAGACTTTGTTATAAAAAAGAGTTGCTCCAACACCTACTACTATGGCGATTATAAAATATTTTATAAATATTTTCATTTTAACTTTCCTTGTAAATATTCTAAACGATGAATGGTTGAGCTTCTCTCATAGAGGCTTTGTAAGAGTGAGAGTTTTGCATCAAGTGTAAATGTATTTACATCTAACATCTCTATGTAAGTCGCTAAACCCTCTTTATACCTTGCCTCAAGAACTCTTTGAGTCTGAGTAGATGCTTTTATCTCTAACTCTTTAGACTCTATGCTCTTCTCATATCTTTTTAGGTCAATCATAAGAGTTGCAAACTCCTCTTTAAGAGCTAACTCCTTGGCGTTTACATTAGCCTGAGAGCTCTGCTTATTGATTATGCCCTGCTCAACTTGGGCTGAAGTTCTCCCACCACTATAAAGAGGCACTCTAAGTGTCAAACCTATAAGGCTCGAGTCATACTCATTGAGTGTGTTTTGGAGAGTATAAGAAGCGATAGCGTCAATAGAACCATAATGAGAGGCCTTAGCCGCCTTGTAGTTGAGCTCATCTTTTTTGAGACTATTTTGCAAACTTTTAAGAGCAGGTGATGCCTCTAAAACGCTCTGCTCATTTGTAGTAACTACTTTTCTTTTTCCTAGAGTGTTTTGAAGTATGACATTTTTGTCTATCTCTTGACCTATATATAAAGAGAGCACCGTTTTTGCCTTAAAAAAGTTCGCCTCTGCAATAGCAAGGTTATCTTTTGCTCTATAAAGAGCAGATAAAAAGCGAGTAGCATCGGCATCTGTTTTCATACCTAACTCCACAAAAGCCTGAGCCTGTTTGTAGAGTTCCTCTTTTACTTTTACATCCTCTTCTCTTACCTTGATAGCTTCGCGTTGCACTAACATAAGTTCATACTGGAGCTTTACCTTGTAGACCAAAAGAGCTTTGATATCTAAGAGTGATTGCTCTGCTGCATTTTGTTCTATCTCCCCAGCTTCTATACTTAAACTTGTTTTAGAAAAATCCCAAATCTTTTGGTTGAGTGTCGCGTTTACAAGCCAGCCATCACTATCTTTGGTATTAAAAACACCATTGGCTGGGAGTGTGTATGTTCGTAGAGGATCATACTCTGCGTTTAGATTGATTTGAGGAAGATAATCAGCTCTTGCAATTTTCTCGGCACTCTGAGCCCTTTTAACTTGCAGGGATGATTTTTGAATGTCTGGATGATTTTGCAGCGCCTTTTCTATGGCTTCTTGAAGCATTAAACTACTAGATGCTCCAAGCACTGCTGAGACAGATAAAATAATGAAACTAAATTTAAACACTCTCTCTCCTTAAATAAATTAATTAATTAATTAATTATACTATGATAATAGCACTAAATATTAAACTCTAAAATAAAACAGCTCCCCTTATCCGAGGAGTTTACCGCTATCTTGATATCCATCGCTGCTGCTAATCTTTTTACTATGTCTAGCCCTATTCCGCTACTATTTTCTTCACTATAAGAGCGTTCAAAAATCCTACTTGGCTCTTTAATCCCTCCACCACTATCTTCTATGTAAAGTTTCTTCTCTTTTACATATATTTTCACGCTTCCATTTTTTGAGTTATATTTGCAGGCATTTGAAATTATATTTTGTAAAATCTGCTTAGTAGCATTTTTATTGAGTCTTACATTTAGCTCTGAGCACTCTCTAGTAAACGCTATCTCAGGATATATCTGTTGCTGCATCTGCACCACTTCATCTACGATTTCACAGATTTTAAGCTCTTCTATTTGAAAAGTCTCCTCTTGAAGTAAAATAGTAAGATTTTCATGAAGTTCGGAGATATTGTGCACGCTTTTATTAAGCCGCAGTAGCGCACTGTTTGAGCTAAACTCTGGGAGTTTTTTTAACAGTTTCATATTGAGTTTTATAGAAGTTACTGGTGTGTTTAGGTCATGTATGAGATCTTTTGCAAACTTATCTAGAGTATTTATACTCTCTTCTAGAGGCTTTAGAGCGCTCTTTGCAAGCAGATAACTCAGGTATGCAAAGAGTAGCAGTAAAAAAGCTTGAAGAGCGATAACCTTTAGCTTTAAATCATACACTCTTGCATCATAATTTTCCTTAGATTTGTAGACCTTTAGATATCTCAACTTCTTATGCATAGGAAGAAGTTTACTAAACTCTTTTTCTTCAACGCTAAAGTTTGTTATCTCCGTATGTGCACTCAGAGTTACATACTCATGATGATAGTCTGAAGTAAAGTCGTTAGGGGCATCTTGCATCTTTATATATCTTGCATACTTTATCAGTAAAAATTCTTCCGCTTTTAAAAAGTGCTCTTTTGTCTGGTTAAAGTAAAAAAAACCTGCAACAAGAATAAGCAGCGCGACGCTAACGAAGTAGGTAATGAAAAATTTTAAAAATGCTACTTTTTTATGCTGATGCAAGTCTGTACCCTATCCCTTTGATGGTCGTGATTGGTAAGCCAATTCTGCGAAGTTTGTTTATGTGAACTCTTAGTGAGCCCTCACTCATCTCCCGACCCTCACTCAAGTACTCAAAGATAGTCTCTTTTTCAAGAGTTTTATCTAAGTTTTTAAATAATAGTTTAGTAATTTCTAGCTCGTAAGGTGAGAGTGCTACAAACTCTTTACTTAGATAGAGCTCATTTTTATCTATGGAAAAGACAAAATTATCCACTACTATCTCTTTAGCGTACGAGTTAAATGATTTTCGTAGAAGCGCATTTATTCTCACAAGCAACTCATCAAAATCAAATGGTTTTTTTATGTAATCATCTGCACCCATGTCAAAACCTTTAGACAAGGAAGCGACATCAGTAAGGGCTGTTATAAAGATGGCAGGAGTAGTATCTCCACTCTCTCTTAGACTTTTAAGTAACTCAAATCCATCAAGATAAGGGACGTTTACATCAAGAAGTAAAATGCTAAACTGTTTTAAAAAAGTACTCTCTAACGCGAGCTCACCATCGGCTACATGAGTAACTTCAAAACCTTCACTCTCTAAGAGTTCTACTAATGTTTCTGCTAATACTTCATCATCTTCTAGTAATAATATTTTTGACATAAAAGAAGTATATATAAAGAGTCGTTAGCTAAACGTTAAGCTACTCTACAATTGCCCTACTCAAAAGAAAAGTGTCAAGCTCCGCGCCTTTTAACTCTAGAGTGCTACTTTCTACTCTGTGGTAATACCCACCTTCATAACTGATGGCATTAGGATAGCGTGGCGTTATGATTTCAAGATACTCTTTAGAGTCTTCTACAAGCAAATTTACATCAATTTCCACACCCAAGATATCCCTTGCTTTATTTGGAATCTCTACTAGTAATTTTTTTGCATTGGCAACTCCGACGATACTTGTATCATCTGCAACTCCTATGTAGAGCTTTCCTCCATCAGTATTTGCAAAAGCACTAATCCATTTGATGTAATCGTCTTTCCAAATTTGTTTAAACTCTATGGTTTGGGATTCTTGCATTTGTAACTTCATTCTTATTTGCCTTTTAACATTAACATGTAGCATTTCAATCTATGTAGTTTATTATAAAAGTCATTTTAATCCAATCAATTTATTTAAATATTTCACTTTTATCTAAGCTTCATTTGAATTCCTATATAATTAATTATTATCTTATAATCATAGGAATCTATATTACATGAGACGAATATTATATTTAGAAGATGACCCAAAATTAGCACAGATAGTTGTCGAGTATCTGAGTAGGTTTTACCAAGTTGACCACCTTTCTCATCTTGAAGATCTAAACAGAAGAGTTGAGCACTTTAACTATGATGTTGCGATTATAGATAGAAATCTTCATGGCGAAGATATTGGACTCAAGGCTATAGAAATTATTCATAAAAAAGATGCAACAACGGGAGTGATAGTTACAAGCTCTTATAGTAGTGTTGATGACAAGATAGACGGCCTCTCTTTGGGTGCTGATGATTATCTGGAAAAACCTTTTAACATAAGAGAACTCGAAGCGAGAATAGCCGTTTTACTCAGACGAAAACTTCCTACAAACATAGAACTAAATGGTATGAAATTTGACACAGAGTCCCGCCAAATTGAGTATGATGGAAAAGTCATTCTGCTCTCTCAAAAAGAGAATGAAATACTTTTTTACCTCCTGGAAAACGCCAACAAAGTCTTCTCAGCTCAAGATCTTATTTATGCTATATATTCTCATCCTGATGACATTCTTCCAAATACCATCACCGTTACAGTTGGTAAGATACGTAAGAAACTCCCCGTTGAGATAATAAAAACGTTTAAAACGCGAGGATATATGATTGAAGTTCGATAATGTCTCTTTAGAGTATAGAACACTCATACTCCTTCTTGGAAGCCTTTATGCTGCCCTTATCCTTATGATATTTATCTCTCTTTCCATGCATGAGAAGAGTCTTGATGAAGAGTATGGCAGAAGCTTGGAGTTTGTCTTTGACTCTATAAAAAAAGTGCAAAAGACTCAGTTCAATCCAGAGTTTCTTAGTAAATGTAATGAAAATTGTGATGGAGTTGGTAATCCAGAGTGCATACTTTGTGAGTATAACCATAGGTTTACCTCTTTAGACCTTGAGTATTTTGCTCCCAATAAACCTTTACCTAAAAAAACAGTTTCAAGAATTATTAGCTTAGATGATGGCTCATCCGTTGTACTTTCTGTATCAGAAGAGTACATTAATGAGAAGATGACTCACTTTAGAAATATGCTTCTTATTATATTTATCACTATATCTACGATCTTTACGGTAATCGCTATCATTTTAAACAAAAAGCTTTTTTATGCACTAAAGTGTTTAGTAGATTTATGTAATGATACAACAGAGCAATCAGACACGGTTAGTTATTGTCCTTGTAGTTATGAGATTAAAGATTTAAGAGATGCTATAACGAAACTACTTATCAAAAACCAATCTCTTTTTGAGAAAAAATCTGACATGTTTAAAGAGATAGCACATGAGCTAAAATCGCCTATTGCCATTATGCAAGCAAGGCTTTCTCTCTTAAGCGTAGACGATACGCCAAGTAATGTTGAAAAATATATAAACGAGACGGATGAAGATATTGAGGATGTAAAAAACATCATCTATGAACTACTATTTCTTGAAGAGATAGAGATGGAGATTCAAAACACCCATAAGAGCGATATCTCTATGCGAACAGAGTGTAAGCTTATGCAGGGAAAATTTGGTCCCATCTTGGAACTCAATCACGTTGAAGTAAATGCACCTTGGAATGAAGACTTTCATATATATACTTTCAAACACTCAATACGTAAGGTTTTACAAGCAGTTTATGAAAATGTTTTTATTCATACGCAAAAAGGTAGCACCATAAATGTAGAAGTAGACGCTAAAAACAAAACCATGCTCATTACTAACGAAGCTAAGTCTTTAGCAGATAGAGAGAGTGCGTTTAAGTCTACAAAGATAGGAACTAAAATCATCAAAAGGCTCTCAGAGAAGCTTGACTTTACCTTCTCTACAGAACTTAAAAACAACATATATACAACTACTATTACCTTCCACTCATAGTAAAAACTCTTTTACAATAACTGGCAATAACTCTTTTTCTATCAAATCAAGGGTTATTGCATACTCAGGAACTGCTTTGCCTGATGGGTCATCAAAACCTACATGTATAGTTTTAACCACCTTAGGAAAAACGGGACACGTCTCTTTTGCGTGATCGCATACCGTTACAACTAAGTCAAACTCTTCATCTATGAGAGTCTCTATCACTTTAGAGTGGTATTCATCTCTCCATAAACCACGAGACTCTAGGAGTGTTTGTGCGTTTGGGTTGACTACTCCACTTGCTTTAACGCCAGAACTTTGTGCTTTAACATGCTCGCCTAACTTCGCGTTTATAAGCGCTTCCGCCATGATAGAGCGGCAACTATTTCCCGTACATAAAATCAGGACTCTTTTTTTTTCATTCATACTTTACATGCTCCATTATCTGATACTTTTTTTAACTCTGGCAACTTTATCTCTAAATGCCTAATCTCTTCTAGGGCTTCGCTTCTAAATCTATCAAGCGGACTTCGTATAGAGTAGTAAGCCCAAGTTCCCTTTCTCTGAACTCTCAAAAAACCAGCCTCTTTGAGTATCTTTAAGTGACGAGACAAACGCGACTGAATCATGTCAAGAGATGCTTGTAGGTCGCAAACGCAAGTCTCTCCATACTCATTTAAAAAAGATAAAATCAAGACTCGCGTTTCATCATTTAACGCCGATACGCTCTTTAAAAATATCTCCATTATTTAACAACTTCCACCTGTTGACCACTGACCGTTTGTACTAAAAGAGGGAGTACAACAACCTGTACCACCGGTAAAACTATCCCCACCGAATGTCTCTGCTTGCTCCATAGTGTGGTAGTTCTCCCAGATGATTGCGTCAGGGTCTTGTACCCAGTACTTGTTAGACTTTGCATAACAACATACCGCCTCTTTTTGCTTCTCTCCTGAAACACCAGCGGCTTGGAGTCTATCTTCTAGCTCTTGAACCGCTTCATTGCTATCAACTTGCAGACCCATATGATTAAGCCCTTTTTTCTCGCCACCAGTCGAAATTGCCAAGTTTACGGCAGGCTCGTCTACTAACCACTGAGCGTAATCCTCTTTGAGTTTTGTAGGTTCCATCCCAAAAAGCGCCGTATAAAACTTCGTGCTTTTTTCTAAATCTTCTACCGATATATGCATATGTAATCTTTTCATAAGAGCTCCATCTATTTTTTAATTGAGAAAATTGTAGCAGATTAGAATCATTAAATCAAGATATATTGATATTATGATTTAATTTAGGTATAGTTTCATCTTTATTCATATATATTTATTGGAGAAGTAATGGTATTAGCCTTATCTGTTTTTTTAGTCACGCTACTCTTTGTCATTTGGCAACCAAAAGGTTTGCAAATAGGAACAACTGCCGTAGTTGGAGCTATCGCCGCTCTTGTGGTTGGCGTTGTAAGTTATAATGACGTGTTAAGCGTTATAGATATTGTTTGGGACGCGACTTTGGCGTTTATAGGCATTATCATCCTCTCTATGATTCTAGACGAGATAGGATTTTTTGAGTGGGCGGCCATCAAAATGGCTAAACTCAGTGGTGGAAATGGAAACAAAATGTTTGTCTACATTCTCCTACTTGGTGCCTTAGTGTCGGCATTTTTTGCTAATGATGGCGCGGCGCTTATCTTAACGCCAATCCTTCTAGCTAAGATGAAATATCTTAAGATGAAACCTTTGGCAATCTTCGCTTTTTTAATGGCGGGAGGCTTCATTGGCGACAGTGCTTCAAACCCACTTGTTATCTCTAACCTAACTAACATAGTAACAGTTGGTTATTTTGACATAGGCTTTGTTGAGTATGCAAAAAACATGTTCTTGCCAAATCTTCTTTCTATCTTCGCTTCCATAGTCGTACTTTGGATTTACTTCCGTAAAGATATTCCATTTGAGGTAGACGTATCAAAACTTCCTGAGCCTGCGTCGGTTATCAAAAACCAGACGATGTTCAGACTCTCTTGGCCATTTTTAGCCCTTTTAATGGTAGGTTATTTCATAGGAGATTTTTACAATCTTCCAGTTAGTCTTTTTGCTCTTGGTGGCGCACTACTCTTTTTAGCCATTGCAAAATACTATAAGGCTGTAAAACCTCTAGCAACTATAAAGTCAGCGCCTTGGCAGGTAGTATGGTTTAGCATAGGGCTTTACGTAGTTGTCTATGGTCTAAAAAACGCAGGACTCACAGATGTCATAGCTTCATGGATAGTAGAGTTAAACGCTCATGGCTCAACCGTTGCCATCATAGGAACGGGTTTTTTATCCGCGTTTATAAGTTCAGTGATGAACAATATGCCAACTATCATGATTATGGACATAGCAATCGAGAGCGTTGGTTATGTTGGAAACGAAGCACTTGTTTACGCAAATATATTAGGTTCAAACCTAGGGCCAAAAATGACGCCTATTGGTTCACTAGCAACTCTTTTATGGCTTCATGTTTTGGCTCAAAAGGGAGTGAAAATCTCATGGAGCGAGTACATGAAAGTAGGTCTTGTTATAACGCCACCAGTACTGCTTGTGGCTCTTCTTGGATTAATCTAGCATGAAAAAAATAATTTTACTACTTATATGCAGCTATGTAATTGTATTCGCAGAGACTCTAATGCTTACTTATGATAACTACTTAAGCGCATTTACCTATGAAGAGCGCAAGGCTATGAAAATCAGTAGCGTAGAACTTGCCGTTATGCTTGAAGAAGGTGAAGCTCAACTTGTGGACATTCGATTTAAAGAAGAGTATGCGGCTTGGCATATGCCTTTCTCGATTAACATACCCATTAATGAGCTGCCAAAACGTTTGAATGAACTTGATAAGTCAAAAGTAATAGTTACGGCATGTCCCCATAAAGACCGAGCAATTATGGCGCGTACGTTTTTGAAACTCAAAGGTTATAATACTCGCTACCTCGTAGATGGTTTAGTCGGATTTGCCGAGTATCTCAGAGGTGATAACGCAAGAGAGTTTATTCAAGAGTATAATTTACTTAACAGTAAATAAAAAGAGTATTTTACTTTGAAGCAAGATACTCTCTCCATCCCCCATACTCGGTTATCTCTTTAGCACCCTCAAGATAATCGCTCTCACATAAAAAGCCATAAACTATGCTCTCATCCTCAAGGATTACACTTCCTATACACAGAGGCGAGGCAATCTGAATCATAAACGCTCCAAAGTTCTCAAGTGGCATTGACCATACTTCCAATGTTAGAGAGCTTTCACTTTTAGCGTCTCGAATCATTCCAGGACGAGGAGGAAGCTTCTGCGGCACGTCAAAGAGTCTATACCCTCTCGCCGTTGAAGTCGCCTTTACAAAACTCGCGTTTAGCATTACTAGTTGATGATTTAGAGGGAGTCCACTCATATGGGCACCACATACCGCTATTTCTATTGTTTTAGACATTGAAATCCTTTGACGTAAATAATTTGCCGTAGTTGATTAGTTTTCTATCCTCAAACGCCTCAGCAAAAAGCGTCACTCCAAAAGGCAAGCCATTCTTTCTAAATCCTGCAGGAATCGCATAGGCAGAAAAATCAAGTAGGTTCATAAAGTTTGTGTAGTAACCAAGGTTGCTGTTGAGCTCTATTGGATCCGCGTTTACTTCATCGATGGTATAAATGGTTCCGGTAGTTGGAGTCAAAGCAAAGTCAATGTTTTTCATTAAGATATCCGCTTGGCGTTTATAGGCTTTTATTTTATACTCGGCGTTAAAATAATCCTCGGCGCTTTTTGTTTTTCCAGATAAGACTATTGTTTTAGTAACATCCATAAAACTCTCAGGTTTTGTCTCCACCATATCTTTTAGAGCGACGTAACGCTCTGTAACCCATGGTCCATAGTAGAGAAGGTTTGCAGCTTCAAGCATCGGTGAAAAGTCTATCTCAAGCGCTTTACCACCCATCATCTCAAAATGCTTCACGGCTTTTTTATAGAGCTCCTCAGCTTCATTATCCTCGAAAAACTTCAACTGTTCTTGTTTTACAATGGCAAAAGAGAAAGGCGACTTAACGTTATGTTTCACATCTGGCATCACTCTTGAGTATGGATCACTCTCATCAAAAGAGATAGCTATGTCTAAAACTCTACTTGCGTCTTCACTATTTTTAGCAAAGATAGAGACACAGTCAAGACTTCTACATGCTGGTACAACCCCTGAAGTGCTTAAGATTCCTTTTGATGGTTTTACTCCTACGAGATTATTAAACGCTGCGGGAACGCGACCTGAACCTGCTGTGTCTGTTCCAAGTGAAAAGAGTGCCATATCTAAAGCCACGCTTACCGCGCTCCCTGAGCTAGAACCACCTGAAATATACTCTGCGTTTATGCTGTTTTGACACGCTCCATAGGGTGAGCGAGTACCTACCAGCCCCGTTGCAAACTGGTCTAGATTTGTTTTTCCAACTGGGATGGCTCCCGCGTTTATAAGTTGCTCAACTACGTAAGCAGATTTATCAGGTACGTAACTATAATCAGGACAGGCGGCTGTAGTAGGAATGTCCTTTAAGTCTATATTGTCTTTAATAGCGAAGGGAACACCATAAAGTGGCAAAGAGTCTACATCGCTTGATTCGAGTCTCTTGAGATAAGGCTCTAGTTCATCCTCACTTAAAACATGAATCCAGATAGGATTATCTTTATGTATCTCTATCTTCTCTTTTATCTGCTGCATTAACTCTCTTGGGGAGAGTTCTTTGTCTTTATATGATTTTTGTAAACTTGAAATTGTCATATTTTTCCTTTATAATTCAATTTTAATTGTAGGTATATCATCATCTTTAGTACGAAATGCTTCTATAGACGCAGCTGCCATTATAAGTGAACCACCTATATATTCAAATGTTGACATGCTCTCATGAGCAATTATAGTAGCTGAAGCAACAGCTGCAATAAGCTCGAAAATCATAATAATTGACGATCGACCAGCCTCCATATGTGTAACACTCCATTGTGATCCAATATTCGCTAGCAATAGCCAAAATAAAGTGTACATTATTAGCATTATCCAGCCATTACTTATGACATGTGTTGGAAGTTCTTCTACTCCTGAAAGTAATAATGTTCCTGCTAAAGTAAAACAACCTAAAAACATAATGCCTAGTTTTGAACTTACCGGAATACTTTGAGCCGCTCTAAAGAGTAAATTATTCATGGAAAAGAAAAGGCCAGAAACTAAGGCAACTAGGTCAATCCATGAGGGTGGTGTATTAAAAATTTCGAAACCACCAAGAATTATAAATGCTCCTGCTATTGCTAATGTGACACCAAGATAACGCCAAGAATCGATTTTCTCTTTTAGAAATATTCGTCCACCAGCTACACCCCATACGGGTAAGAGGTAAAACAAGACCATTACACGAATCACTTCACCATTTATGAGAGCATAAGTAAATGCAAGGTTTGCACCGCCCCCAAGGAGTGCGATTAAAAACATCATTTTCTTATGTTCTTTCCAAATTGAAAACTGTTTAATAAGCAATGGGCTTAATACTACTGCCAATATTGCATAGGCAAAGAAAATAAGTGCAATTCCATCAATTCCTGTAGCATTAATAGCTTTAAGAGGTAACCATGTTAGTCCCCAAAGTACAGAAGCAACAAATAATACAATTACCGGAAGTTGCTCTTTAATATTTAGTATAGTCATTAAAATGCTTCTTTTGTGTCTCTGCCATCCAACAGTTGATTTCCCATAAATCAGCAATAGGTGCATTTGTAAATGGTAGTGTATGTAGATAGCCATCTGGTCCAAATTCAGGTGTCATTGTAGAGATTTTCATTCCCTTTGCTTTTTGAGAATCCCAGGCTAACTCCCAGCACTCTTGATGAGATTGTAGAGCTTTTTGATACTCAGGTGCTGCGGGATGTGGCACTTGGGGACCTTGAGCATAACCAACACGAGCATGAAAATGATGAACATTTGGTGCTATTGCTTTAATTGTATCCATCTCTGTATCCATAAGACGTTCTGCAACTACACACCAGTGACTAATATCTAAAGTCAATTTCATCTCTGGTATTGCTTTAGTCATACGTCTAGTAACCCAAGGTGTAAATAAAGAACGACTACGATGAGTTTCAAAAGAGATTTCTATGTCATAACTTTTTGCTATTGCAATTGCTGATTTAAAAAATATAATACTATCCTCTTCTTCCCATGCATCACAGCCACCCATGCAGTTCATAAAACGTGGGTTTAGTTCTAGAGAGTTCTTAATAGCTATTTCCACATCGCTAATATGTTCTATTACACTATGGTCTCTCTTAGGTACATAATCACCACCTGTTGTAATCTCAGCAATAAATTCTAGCTCATATTTTTCTAAACAGGTTTTCCAATAATCACGTTCTTTTTGATCTTGTGGCGATGGTCCTTCTATACCTTCGAAGCCAGCTTCTTTCGCTTGAATACAAGCTGTCTCAAAGTCACCTTCGAATCCCCACATAGTTTTAAAATTTTCAAGTTTCATTATTATTCCTTTAAATAGGTTCAATGACAAAAAGCATCTTACCGGTTTGAATATTTTCGCCTTCAGAACATAAAACATGAGTTATTTTTCCATTTTCCGGGGCATCAATGTCTATTTCCATTTTCATTGATTCTGCAATAGCGAGTACATCACCCTCTGCTACAGTATCTCCTACTTTTGCCATAACTTTCCAAAGGCTTCCTTGGACTGGAGACTCAACAGCTTCAGCATTCTGTGCTAGTTCTATTTTCTCTTCATCTATTACTTGAATGTCACTATTTTCCATGTTGAAGTTTGCAAGTCCTGTTCTTTCCCACATTTGGCGTTCTTCTTCAAATGCATCTTGTTGAGTCTTTTTAAACTCATTTATTGACTCATTGTTAGTATCTAAAAAATCTTTATATTCTTTCAGTGAAAATGTAGTTTCTTCTGTTTTTAGTTTCATTCGACCACGAGGAAAATCTTCGCGCATCTGATGTAATTCATCAGCACTTACTTCATAGAATTTTATTTGATCAAAAAATCTTAGTAACCAAGGTTTTTCTTCTATAAAATCTTTTGTTTGCCTATGACGATTCCACATCTGAACTGTACGACCAACAAATTGGTAACCACCAGGGCCTTCCATACCATATACACACATATAAGCACCACCGATACCTACCGCATTTTCAGGTGTCCAGGTACGTGCTGGATTATACTTAGTTGTCACTAGCCGTTGTCTTGGGTCAAGTGGAGTTGCAACTGGTGCACCTAAGTAAACATCACCAAGGCCCATAACAAGGTAGTTAGCACCAAATACTATATCTTTTACCTCTTGTATTGAATCTAAACCATTTATACGACGAATAAACTCAATATTACTTGGACACCAAGGTGCATCAGGACGAACTGTCTTCATATACTTATCAATTGCAACTCGTGTTGATTCATCATCCCAAGATAGTGGCAGATGGACTATTCGAGCAGGAACTTCAATATCATCTACTAATGGTAAAGTAAGTTCTATCGTTTTCACTTTTTCCATTAACTCATCGCGTTTACATACTTTAGGATCGAAATGCAGTTGTAGAGAACGAATACCTGGTGTTACATCTATGATACCTTTAATATTAGCACTCTTAATCGCTTGCATTAGTACATGAACTCTAAAACGCAATGATATTTCTAGTTGCATCTCTCCATATTCTATTAGCAGATAACTATCACCAGACTGACGCATTACTACAGAAGGAAGGTCACCTTCTCCTTCATCACTATACAGAATAGGGCTCCCAATAGGTTTAGGTTCTAAGAAAACTTTCTCATCATAAGTCTCTAAATTTTCAAGAGCATCTTCTTGTGCTTGAAGCATCTCCATTGCAGTGTCATGTTCTAATGGAACAAAAGTAACTTTATCACCAGCTCTTAATTGACCTAATTTCCACAGTTCTGCAGTTACAATTGTTACAGGGCACACAAACCCACCTAAACTTGGACCATCTGGTCCTAAGATGACAGGCATGTCTCCAGTAAAATCTACCGCTCCAATAGCATAAGCATTGTCATGAATATTTGAAGGGTGTAGTCCAGCTTCGCCACCATCAGTTCTTGCCCATGCTGGCTTAGGACCTATAAGTCTTATCCCCGTACGGTTTGAGTTATAATGGATTTTCCAGTCAGTTGCAAAGAAAGTTTCTATATCTTCTTTTGTAAAAAAATCTGGTGCACCATGGGGGCCATATAGAACACCTATTTTCCATGATTTGGAGTACTCTTGATGTGGTACTATCATTTCAGATACGGCTTCACTCTCAATAAGGGTATCAAGATGTAAAACATCTCCCGTTAATAATGTACGACCTGCATGACCACCAAACTGTCCAAGTGTAAATGTAGAACGACTTCCAAGATACTTAGGTACATCAAATCCACCACGAACTGCTAAGTATGTTCTAAAACCTTCATCACTCACTTTTTTTAGTTTTAGTATACTCCCAGCTTTAATAGTAATTGCCTTATTCATTAATACTTCTTCTCCATCTAACGAGGCATCAATAGGAGCTCCACATAATGAGAAAACTGTATCAGAGTTGAATTTTAATGTAGGACCAGAAATAGCAATCTCTAATCCTGCTGCATCTTCACTATTTCCCACTATACGATTAGCATAACGAAAACTAAGCATATCAAAAGGACCAGAGGGAGGAACACCAATGTCCCAATATCCTAAACGCCCAGGATAGTCTTGAATAGCTGTCTGTGTCCCAGGTCTAAGAACATCAATACTTGTAATTGCATACTCAAATGTATTAAGAAATTTTGTTGTTTGTAAACCTTGTTCAAATACTTCTGACTTTACAATAGCTCCAAGGTAGCGAAGATTAGTTTCTATTCCATCAACTCTTGTTTCTTCAATAGCCTTATTCATCTTCACTAAAGCATTCTCTCTATTTTCAGCTTTTATAATCAGTTTTGCAATCATTGGATCATAAAATGCAGAGATTTCTAAACCAGTTTCGATAAAGGTATCACAACGAATATCATCAGCAAAACTTACATTTGTTAATGTTCCAGAACTTGGCTGGAAGTTTTTAGCAGGGTCTTCCGCATAGATACGCACTTCTATGGAATGTCCTTTTGGATTGTGCTCATAAGAATACAACTCAGGATTTGTTCCATAAGCTTGACGAACCATCCATTCAACTAAGTCAACACCAGATACCTCTTCGGTAATACCATGTTCTACTTGAAGACGAGTATTTACTTCAAGGAAATAAAACTCACTACTTGTTGTATCATAAACAAATTCTACAGTACCTGCTGAGAGGTAAGAAACAGATGACGTTAACTTCTTTGCTGCGCTATAAAGTGCTTCTCTTGTCTCATTACTAAGGTTTGGTGCTGGTGTTTCTTCTATGACTTTTTGATTACGTCTTTGAACAGAACAGTCTCTATCACCCAAAACACCAATGAAACCCTTGCCATCACCAAATATTTGTACCTCTATATGGCGGGCATGAGTAACATACTTTTCTAGAAACATACCACCATCTGAAAAGTTGTTTTCACTTAGGCGTTTTACTGAGTCGTAAGAATTACAAAGTTCTTCTTCGTTATAGCATAATTGCATTCCAATCCCACCACCACCTGCAGTACTTTTAAGCATTACCGGATAAACAATTCTTAAAGCTTCTTGTTTTGCTTCTTCTAAGTCTTTTAAGATTGAAGAACCAGGGAGTAGGGGAACATAGTTGTCTTCAGCCAACTCACGTGCTGTATGTTTGAGACCAAATTTTTTCATATGCTCTGTTGTCGGCCCTATAAAAACAATACCTGCTTCTATACATGAATCTACAAACTTAGCATTTTCACTTAAAAAACCATAACCAGGGTGAACCGCTTGGGCACCACTCTCTTTAGCAATTGCTAGAATTTTCTTATAATCAAGGTAACTCTCACTTGCAAGACCTTCTCCTATAAGATAGGCCTCGTCTGCTAAACTCACATGTAGTGAGTCAATGTCAGCTGTAGTATAAACGACAACTGATTGAATATTCATTTTCTTTAAAGTTTTGATAATACGACAAGCTATTTCTCCGCGGTTCGCAATTAATATTTTAGTAAACATTTGTTTTCCTTAGATAGTAAATTTTGTGGGCCGTCCCGGTTGATACATTTCACAAGCCGTCTTGTGAAAGGGAGAAGATATACTCTTTTCCAAGTGCTAAGAAAGAAACTGTGGAAAACAGTTTTTAGACTTAAAAAACTTCATATCGTGATTTGGCCATATTTGAGCGTTCTCTTTGTCTGCTATATCTTTAAGCTTACGAATACTCTGTATAGCCATCTGTTCATTCTCTTGCCAGCAAAGCCCTGGTGCTATCTCTTTTTCTATGTTTTCACTCAAGTCCGCCGCATCGCCTGCAAGTAAAATTGGCTTTCCTTTTGGAAGTTCGATGAGCATAGACATGTGCCCAGCTGTATGACCTGGTGTTTCAATAGCTCTTACACCATCAATGAGGCTGTACTCTTTTTCAAAAACTTTCCAGTTTATGGGACAGTCAAAATCCTCTGCAAAATAAGCCTCATCTTCTAGGTTTTTAGCACTCTCTAATTCAGCTTTATGAACATGTACATCAGCATGACACATTTCACATAATCCACCTGCATGGTCAAAATGAAGATGACCACAAAACACCACATCAATATCTTCTTTGAGTAAACCGAGCTCTGCCAGTCGATTTGGAAGTCTTTGTTCTTCACTCATAGTGGGTGCACCAAACTCAAAACCATCGTTTTCATAGAACTTCTTGCGTTTAACTTCATTTGCGATTTTGCTATAGTCACAGCCAACGTCATACAAAATCCGTCCATTTCTAGTCTCTATGAGATAAGCTAAAATAGGTGCTTCAATAATCACCCCTTTACCGTGTCCACGAGTTGAGAGTGTCTTCTCGTAACGATGAGTTCCCGTAAGTATGGGTGTAAATCTTTTTACTTGTGTCATCAAAAATCCTTTAGTGTGCCGTCAAAAACGAAACGCCATCCACTCCAATAAAATCTTTACCATGATGAACATTTGTATATGGTTCATCAGCATTTATGATGCGCGCCACTCGGTACGTGTGGTAACTTTTTAAAAGTTTTGAAAATGTTAGCACTCGCGTTTCATTCCCTTTATAAAGCTTGTCATGTAACTTAGGCAGAGCATACCAGGGTTGCATTTGTTGGTCATGGTGAACATTGTGATACGAGAAGTTGAGCACAAAAAGATTTAACCATGCAAAACGCTCCGAGATTAAGTTTGAGTAGGTGTTTGCAATCTCAAAAGCACCATCATACTTTTTCACCTCTTCGCCTCGCTCTTGGTCTAGTGTTTCATACAAGTCGTAAGTATGTTGGTGAACATCCATAAAACGCATAACAGTCAAAAAAATCATGTAAGCTATAGGATATAAAACAAGCACTTTTAGCGAGATAGAAGCTAAAAGTGTAAACATAGTTATACGAAGAGCTAAAACAAGTGCTACTCTTGAGCGAAGATGTTTACGATTGCTTTTTATAAATGGAAGCACAATCACCAAAGCATGCATCATGATTTCAAGTGCTGGTATGTAAAACCACTCTAGTGTTTGCAGTAGTTTTAGCGTTTTTGGATACTCGCTGAGTTTTTCTCTAAAATCAAAAGAGACGATGTCCGCTCTATCCATGTGATGGCGAACATGTTTTTTCTTAAGTGCTTTGTAGTCGCTATAAGAGTTTCCCGTTATCCATAAAAGAATTTCACCAAGTATTTGATTGTGGCGACTCTGTTTAAAAACAGACTCATGTGCACATTCATGAATAAAATATGCTGCTATAACCATAGAATGTGCCAAAAAAATCACACCTATAGCATTTATCCATAAATCATTGGCTAGTATTGCCATAAAACCAAATATGTATGTAAACAAGACATATGACCATGCTAATACATTAGGCATCAATGCATCATTATGTCTAAATAATTTTATAATTTTAGTCATAATTTTAGTCCTCCCAGATAATCATCTGTACAGGAGTTGGATTAAAAGCATTACATGGATTGTTAAGTTGTGGACAATTTGAAACCAAAACTAATGTATCCATTTCTGCTTTCATATCGACATATGCACCTGGCTTAGATATACCATCAACTATAATAAGATGACCATCTTCTTCCACTGGAACATTCATGAAAAAGTTTATGTTATTTGTTAAATCTCTAGGGTCCATTTCTAACTCACCTATCTCATAGAGATAATTATCACGACAACTATGCATGTATTTTCTATCAAGTGCATACCTAACTGTGTTACTCTCAGCACTACAGTGTCCACCAAGTGTGTCGTGATTACCGCAAGTATCTGCCACCACTTCCATCATTACATTATCATCAGTAGAGATAAGTTTTGTTCCAGTCGAAACAAAGATACTTCCTTGTTCTCTTACTGTATCATTTGCAGAGTAGCGTTCTTCATGATCATTTGCATTGTAAAAAAGCGTATCAACTGCTTGACATCCTTCAAGGTCAACTATACGAAGAGTTTGCCCTTTTTTTACAACATAGCTCCAAGGAACACCTGCTGCGATCTTTTCATTATAAATTTCATTTTCAATATTTTGGCTCATTATTTTTTCCTTAGGCAAAGTAGCGGTCATTATTTATAAATGCACGCTGTGATTGTGGACTGAAATGTCTACAAAGGTCATCTTCTGTTACGGGGGACCCTTTATAAAGTGTAAGTTGAACATCACTAGGATTGTAGTCACCTTTTTCCATAACATGAGGCGTATTTGATAGCACAAGTAGTACGTTCATTTCAGCACGTAAGTCAATATAACTCTCTGGTTCAGCACGTTTAGAAGAAAGTTCTAGTTTATTTCCATCAACGACATCTACTCTTCTAAAAAAGTTAATCGCTTGAACCATATCGCGTTTACCCATTCCATACTTTCCAAGTTCAACTAAAAAGTTTTCACGATCACTTTTATGGTAACGATTTCGTAAATCTTCATAAGTACCATTACCAAAATTCTCTTTTAAAATACGTGGATTGCTGATTCCAGTAATTGCATCAAAAAGACCACCCGTAGTGTCATCAGTTATAGAAAAAAGTATACGACCTAGTTCTGAGTATAGAGATTGTCCTTTAGTGAAAAAAGCATTATGTTGTACTTTTACAGTATCTGCAGAGTTAAATCGTTCTGCCTTATTATCTGCATTGTAAAACATTGCTGAAAGAGATGCCAAACCATCTTTACTGCTAATACGTATTTTATCGCCACGACGAATTATTTTTGACCACCTAGCACCACCAGGAAGTGTCTCTTCTAAGAGTATATTTTCAGGTTTAATTTTTGTATGTTCTATTATCATTTGTTTCCTTCTTTTAGAGATTTATTAATTTTTGTCATTATCATTCCTTCACTACCAACAGGAATGTCATAAGTAATTTGTGCTCCAAATCTGTTAGGTGCTTGTGAGTCATTTCTCACCTTGTCAAATACTAGAAGACGACTTCCAAGGTAAAAACTCTCATGTAAATCATGTGTAACCATAACAACAGTTAAGTTGTGTTTCTTCCATAAATCTAATATAAGTGCATGCATATCAGCACGTATACCAGGGTCAAGAGCTCCAAACGGCTCATCTAGTAATAATATCTTTGGTTTATTTACTAAAGATTGTGCAATTGATAAACGCTGTTGCATACCACCGGAGAGTTCAGTAGGATACTTATGCAGAGACTCTGCGAGTCCAACAGCATTAAGCATCTTTATTGCAGCCTCTTTCGCTTTTTGGCGTTTTAATCCAAAAAGATGTCCAAAAAACTTCGACTCTTTAAGCTCGATAGAGAGCAGAACATTTCCAAGTACTGTTAAGTTTTCAAATACAGAGTAACGTTGAAATACAATTCCTCTTTCTAAACTTGGCTCTTGCGGAAAAGGCTTACCCTCAAGTAGAAAAGTTCCTCTTGTTGGTGTCTCTTGTCCTAGTAGCATCTTCAAAAAAGTTGTTTTTCCACAGCCTGAAGGTCCAACAAGTGTACAAAACTCTCCCTCTTGAATGTTAAGAGAGATTTTTTCTAAAACAACATTATCTCCATACTCTTTCCAAAGGTTTTTAATAGTAATTAAACTCATGTATTTTCCTTTGCACCACTATACCAAGGGAAAAGTTTGTAAGTAATTTTCTTTAAGAAATAGTCAAACAAAAATGCTAAGATAGTTATCCATGCTACATAAGGTAAAATGACATCCATAGACATATAGCGACGTACTAAAAATATTCTATATCCTAAACCTTCGGTTGCAGCAATTGCTTCTGCAGATATCAAAAATATCCAAGCTGTACCTAGTGTTAGACGTACTGAGTCAAGTAATCTTGGCATAATTTGTGGCAGTATTACTCGAACTACAATAGTCCAAGTAGAACCCCCTAAAGTTTGTGCTTTAATAATCTGTTCAGCGGGTATCTCAGATACACGTTGCTGAAGGTCTCGAACTATTAAAGGTGTAACACCAATAACAATCAGAGCTACTTTTGCGAGTTCTCCCATTCCAAAGACTATAAAAAGTATAGGAAGTACCGCGATAGGAGGAATCATTGAAAAAGCGGCCACAAAAGGTGAAAAACCAGCTCTTACAAAGGGAATAAATCCTAATGGAATTCCTATAAGCATTGCCAATATAGCACTTATGAGAATACCTAGTCCAAGACGTTGAAGTGAAGCAGAAGTATCATTTATAAATAAAATTTCACCTGTTCGTTTACTTGGTGTTAGAGCCATTCTATCGATAGCTTTTGAGAAACTAGTAAGGGATGGCAATAACTTGTCATGTGGATTTTCCATTAGACGTATATCTGATGCAATGATATAGAAAATACCCACTATCAAAAATGGTAGAAGTCCTAAAAAGAATTTTGTCGCTTTTGACGGGCGTAAGTTCATTAATCGTTTCATAGTGATATCTTATAATTTCCCATCAGCAGACATTTTCACATAAGTATCAATGAAACGGAGTTTGATATTTTTTGTATCTCCAAAAGTTTTTCCATTTGGAAATTCCATACCAATAAACTCTGCATTTGGAGCACCTTCACCTAAAATACCGTGATCAAATGAGAATTCACTCACTTTCTTCATTGTGTTTGGGAGTTCATTACTTAGAGAAAATTCAACTGCTTCACTTGCGTCATAAAACATCTTTGTAGAATTAAGTTGACCTTTAAAGCCTGCAAGATCAGTACCAGATGCTTCTGCCATAAATGTTAAAGCTTCCTTGTCACCTTTTTTCATTAGTGCCATAACTTCAAACCATGCACCAGTTAAAGCTTTTGCAAACTTGGGGTTATCTTTTAATGTATCTGTATTTACAACAAGCATATCGATGATTTCACCAGGGATTGCACTTGAATCAAATACTAGGTTTGCATCTTTCATTGACATAATTTCACTGAGTTGAGGATTCCATGGTGTTAATGCTGTTACTTCACTTGATGTATAAGCAGCAACCATATCTGCATCTGATGTATTTACAACAGTAATATCTTTTTCGCTAAGACCAACAGTCTCTAAACCACGAGCAAGAAGATAATGAGAAACTGAAAGCTCAACAAGGTTTACATTTTGACCTTTTATATCAGAAAGTTTATTTGTACCTTTAAGAACAATACCGTCATTTCCATTTGAAAAATCACCCATAATTAGTGCAGTAGAGTCAACACCACTTGCAGCAGGGATAGTTAGTGCATCCATATTTGTCATTAAACAACCATCAAATTTACCGGCAGTATACTGATTGATTGATTCTATATAGTCGTTAACTTGAACTAAATCTATTTCTATGTCATATTTTTTAGCCCATTTATCTACGATTCCTTTTTGCTGAGCATAATCCCAAGGCATAAAACCTACATAAATCGTCCATGATACTTGAAATTTGTCTTTGACCTCAGCCATAAGTAATGATGAGCCAAGTGTGCTAACTAAAGCTGTGGCAACTAATAATTTTGATGTTGATGTAAAAAAAGATTTCATAAAAAACTCCTGAATAGATTTAAGGTAAACACACCAAGAGGTAGATAACCTCCCGGGCTTTTATCCCTCCGTGTAACCTCTATTCAAAAGGTTGACAACTCTCGGACCAGACATGAAATATTTCATCGGAACCCTAGTTGTCTATTAGTTGCAGTGAGGTTTTCAACCTCATGATATGTTTTCTGAAATAATTATAACATGCAGAATAAATATTTTATACAATTAGTTGATTAAATAATATACAACCGTATGAAATAGATAATTTTGTTTTAGAAAAGTGTGGTATTAATATTCATAAATGAGGTATAAAGAGTTACCCCTTTAAGAAAAGGGGTAATGTAGTTTTATAGATTAGTAGTTATAAGTCAAGTATACTTGGAATGAAGTTAAATCTTCCATGTAATTTGGACCTTTTACAGCATCTGTATCAAACATATCATACATAAGTGCAATAGAGGTGTCTATAGGACCAAAAGATTTACTTGCGGTGAAAGTAATTTCATCTACTTTATCAGTTGTAGTACTTGTTGCTGGTTTAATCTCTGCACTGTATAGTCCAAGAAATAAATCTACATCAGCAACTGAACCTTCAGCTGAAAGAGTCATAGTATTTGCACCTGTAACACTTGCTGTTTGGAACCACCACCAGAATTCTGTATAAAGTGCTGATGCTGTACCAGAATATTGACCATCAGTGGCAATATTATATACTCCTCCACGATCACCCTTATCACCTACTGATGAATAAGCAGCAGTTATTGTTGCAATATCTGGGATAGCATAACCTAGTTTTACAGCAAATGCAGTATCACTATCCGTTCCACCATCACTATTAATAGTAGTATATTGAGCACCAGCGATGATACCTTCATAATCTACATCAGCTTGTAACCAAAAAGCGTCCAACGTATTTGGAAGATTGTAGTACCATGCTTGTGCCGTTAACGGCTTCACAGAGTTATTAGTTGCACCAACAATAAAGGCACCATCAGATCCTAATTTACTAAATGCACCACCAGAAGCCATAACGTTAGCATCTGCTGTTCCACCAGATCCATAACCATTTGACTGTCCAACAAACATACCTGTTAATGTTGTATCTGGAATATCTTCATTTGTAATTGTAATCGCTTCAAAAGTATTATAATCCATACTCCATGTTTCGGTAAATACAAGTGGAGTATCTAGTGTCATACGACCTATGGTACCGGTTGTATTACCAATTTTACCTTCAATCCATGCTTCTGAAATCCATTCTGTTGTCTTAAGTGTACCACTTTCGCTTGAGTGTGCACTTGACCAACCCCCAACAACTATATCATTTTCCAGACCTAGAGTTGTTATGAGTTGAGCCTTAACCCCAGCCTTCACATTTTCCATAAGATCAGCCGTAACACCTAAACTAACTCCAAAGTCTGCATATGACGCATCTTTTTCAAAAAGACCTGAATCTGCACCGCTAAACCATCCCGCATCTTGTGTTCCATAAAAAAGTTTAGCGTCTCCACCTACTTTTACATTTTCTACCGCATATACATTAGCACTTACTAAAAGTGCGGCTACTGTACTTATTTTTAATAATTTCATTCTTCTTCCTAATTATATTTTATAAAACATGGTAATAGAAATGTTTACAAGTTGTAGATCTAAGGAGAGTATAAACTATATTCCATGTTTTGTGAGGAGATTGTAATATATTATGATTTTAAAATATACTTATAATTGATTAAATTTTATACAATTATTGATATATTTTTTCTACACTATAATTCTTCGCTTGTATTATATGTTTGATCAAGTCGCTGTAAAACCATTTTATTTCTTAAAGCTCCTTTCATTCTCCTTAATACAAACAAAAATGTGGATACTCATACTATAGAGTTGTTATGAACAACCTCAACTTTAAAACAACAAATGACACTATAGAGACTGATGCAACATCAACAAACCCTCTCTACACAGTAGGAACTCTTTATGAGACCAAAAGTAACTTTGCATATTCAAGCGAGATTAGTACAACTCTGATTCCTCAACATGCTGATGAAACACTTACAATCAATGGAGTAGATCAGCAGCAAGGGGTTACTGAGCAGCGTTCTATGTCTGTAACAGCTCAAATTGGATACTGGTATGAGGGGTATTACTTAAATGATTCATCACTTCATCTGAACTTTAGAGCTATTGCAGGTATGCCTATATGGGACCATACGGAAAACACAGACTCAGATACAATTTTTGAGGGACGTGGAGGTTATAACGCTGATTTAGTTTTAAGCATAGGCTACACTCAACTTTTTGGTAATGAACTAGGTGTGATGCTAGGTTATTCTAAAATAATTAGAAATAAAATGTCTTCTAATTCAGTAACGGTTCCATCCGGAGAGATTACAAATACATACCTTGGTGCATACTTGGCGTTTTAAGCAGTAAAGTAAAGAGCTTATTTTTGTTCTTTACTTGCATGGAAGTTTATCCTCTCTTTTTTACACTTACACATTAGTAATCTTACACAAACTCATGTTATCATATAAGATATCTTTTATATACCCTTCAAAGGAAGCAGTATGTCGGCAGATCATCACCATCATGATGTAAGTGGAAAAAATCTTTTTATAACCATCATCCTCAATGTTATTATCACCCTTGCACAAGTAGTTGGGGGAGTGCTTTCTGGCTCATTAGCACTACTGAGTGATGCACTTCATAACTTTAGTGATGTTATAGCGTTAGTAGTTGCTTATGGCGCAAATCGTCTGGCTGCAAAACCAAGCGATACCGATAAAACTTTTGGGTACAAACGTGCTGAGATTCTCGCAACTCTTTTTAATGCCTCCGTTCTTATAGGTATAGGTATTTTTCTTATTTTTGAGTCATTTCACAAGTTTTACAACCCTGAGGTTGTTGATTCTATCTGGGTTATTGCACTTGGTATTTTGAGTATTATTTTAAATGCCATTAGCGTTCTTTTAGTTAAAGATGATGCCCATGAAAACATGAATATCAGAGCAGCCTATCTTCATCTTCTCACTGATGTTATGACCTCTGTAGCGGTAGTTGTTGGCGGAGTACTAATGTACTACTATCAACTCTACTGGGTTGACCCTATCGTCTCACTCATCATCGCAACTTACCTCATCTGGGCTTCAGTGGGTTTAGTTAAAGACTCTAGCGCCATTTTGATGCAGTTTACTCCAAAAGATGTAGATTTAGAAGAGATACTTGGTCTCATACTTCAGCAAGAGGAGATAAACAATGCCCATCATCTTCACCTATGGCAACTAGATGAGCATAGAATCCATCTTGAAGCACATCTTGATTTTAATAACAACCTATCACTTGAGGAGTCTCAAAAAATCATAGATATACTTGAAGATAGGCTCTCTAACTCTTTTGGTATAACACACACTACTTTTCAATGTGAATATAATAGATGCCAAACAACTGAAATAATTAAACAATAATTAAAGGGAACAATTCTATGCACAGTAACGGTCTCATCATACTACTCTTTGTCGTCATCTCGCTTCTGATAGGCTCGCTCATAAAAATCATTATGAAGCGGAGTCCCATTCCTTACACTATTATGCTTCTGCTTGTTGGTATAGCCTTAGGTGGAGCGAATGAAGCTGGTCTATTGAATGAATACTCTAATATTGGCACTATGTTTTATGAAATTTCTCACATTGAGCCCCATCTAATTCTTTTTCTTTTTTTACCTACACTTATATTTGAATCCGCCTATACCATGGAGTCGCATCTATTTTTTAGGACTCTTCCTCAAATCGCCCTTTTAGCCATAGTGGGGCTCATCATATCTATGCTTTTATCTGCACTGAGCATTCACTATCTACTCTCCTGGGGTCTTGGTGTTTCGCTACTCTTTGGAGCACTTATAAGCGCAACTGACCCTGTTGCAGTTGTAGCACTTCTAAAAGAGAAGAGTTCTCGTAAACGCCTCGAGACTCTCATAGAGGGGGAATCTCTACTTAATGATGGAACCGCCATAGTCTTTTTCTCTCTTTTTTATGGATTTGCCCTTGGTCAAACAACCGAGGTCAGTGCCTTTAGTCTTGTTGTAGAGTTTATCTGGGTCGTCTGCGCTGGACTTCTTACCGGCTTAGGCATAGGATGGATAACTCTTTGGATAATGGGAAAAATACTCAATCAACCTCTCATAGAGATAACGCTCTCAATCGTAGCGGCTTATGTCTCCTACTTCATTGCCGAATCTTTACATGTCTCAGGAGTTGTAGCCCTTGTCTCACTGGCATTGATGTTCTCTACCATTGGAAAAACGCGAATATCTCCTGAAAACTCTCACTTCTTACATCAGTTTTGGGAGATGATGACCTATATTGCAAACACGCTTATCTTCTTGATAGTTGGAATTATCATCATCAGCTATGCAACCTTTGACTCTTTAGAGCTTTGGATTACACTTGCTCTGCTTTATATATTGCTTACCCTCATACGGGCTATTTCAGTTTTTTCTTTGATGCCTATACTCTCTCGCATTGGCACAGGCATAACAAAGAGCAAGGCTTCTGTTGTTGTTTGGGGAGGACTTCGTGGTGCTGTCTCACTCTCACTTGCTCTATCTATCGCTCAAGACGTAAATATCCAAGCGGAGCTTAGAGAGCAGATTCTATTTTTAACTGCTGGCATAGTTTTTTTGACTATGCTTATAAATGGCTCGACTATGGAGTGGTTACTTCATCTACTAAAACTAGACCGTCTCCCCTCGGCAAAGGAGGCTTCCGTCTTAAAAGCACAGAGTGAGATAGACAAGAGAATGAGGGAGTATTTAAGAACACTCATCCATAATCCTTTTTTTGATAAAGTCCAACTCACTACACTCGTAAATAGAGTTGAAGAGGAGAGTTTTGAAAAAGAGTTCAGTGAAAAACTAACCAACAAAGAGCAAGAGGTAGCGTTTATGCGTCGACTTTTGGAGATAGAAAGAAGTGACTACTGGAGACAGTATGAAGAGGGCTACATCGGTCGCCAAGCTGCAGCTACTCTCTCTAGGTCTGTTGAATCAGCACTAGACAATGACCCACTCATAGCACCAAGAGTTTACTTAAACGCAAGCCTTAGTGTTCCCACTCCTCCAAAATGGATACACTCTCTACCTCTTATGGGTAGCTCCATGAAAGAGTGGCTCATATCGAGGCTCTCTTTAAACTATGACATTGCTAGAGGTTTTGTTGAGGCACAAGATGAGATGCTCAAACATATTGACACACTTAAGCCAAATGAGAAAAGTGCCAAACATGCGAGAGAACTTATAGAGCAAAACCGTTCAAAAGCCTTGGCATTTACAAGAGTTGTCTGTAAAGAGCATCCTGAACTCATTACTATTTTACAAAAAAACTCAGCACAGCGTCTGCTTATAAACCATGAGCGTTCTCTAGTTTGGGAGATGGAGCATGATGGTGTTTTAGAGATAGCCGAAGCGCAACATCTTATTGAAAATGTTGATGAAGAACTACTCAATATGAGAAAAAACAGCTAAAATAATAAAAAGAAAATTTAAAAGGTCTACAGATGAATTATTACCATTTTGATAACACACCCATAGAAGAAGAGATAGATGACAAACCTTATGACTACTTAAATGAAGAACCCCTAGAAGAAGAGCAAGAGTTTGAGTATGAAGAGGAAGAAGATACTTATTGTGATTAAAAATTATTATAAATATATAAAGAGCAACCATGCCTAAAGAACTTTCCAAGAGCCAGTCAACTCAGCCCAATCATGATGAGCAAGTTAAAATATTCTCCGATCACTGCTATGAGGTAAAACATGTCTTAGTTATAGAAGACTCATCAACCCTATCTCAATTTATGCAAAAAAGTATTCAAGAAAAATTTTCAATCATTTGTGATGTAGCAGCAACAGAACAAGAGGCGAGAGAACTCATTCAAAGTAAAAAGTATGATTTACTATTTGTCGATATATACCTGCCAGATAGTAGTGGAAACTTTATAGGATGGCTTATTCGTAGAAAAGAGAGGCTCTTCATCATTACCTCTTCAGAGAATGATAAAGAGCGTGAAAAACTTATCAAACTCCCTATCGTTGACTATATGTATAAAAGTGATAAAGATACTGTAATAAAATATATCAACAATACACTTTCGCGTTTAATGGCAAACAGAACATCCCTTGCTCTTATTTGCGATGACTCCTCTATCTCAAGAAGAGTACTCTCAGATATGCTAAAAACTCAAAACATCCCCTATGCTCAGTTTGCAAATGGCAAAGAGGCACATGAGTCTATTGTCGAGCACAACATAAATGCAGATATCTTAATAAGTGATTTTGAGATGCCCCTGATGAACGGTCTTGACCTTACTCGTCTTCTGCGTTTAAAATATGATAAGTTTGAACTACCTATCTTGATACTCTCAGGGTCTTCAAATCCTGCCCTTATAGCAAATATCCTGAAATTTGGAGCAAATGATTACATTTTTAAAGAGTTTTCAATGGAAGAGCTTCTAACACGGATGAATACTCTGCTTGATCACTCAAGACTTTTTAAAGAGAATACTCTCTTATTACAAAAGCTTGAATCAGCTGCTATGACAGACTGCTTAACAACTATGTATAATAGAAACTATTTTCATGCAAACGTAACACATGTAGTTGCAAGTGCTAAACGCGAGAACCAACCCTACTCTATCTTACTTTTTGACATTGACTACTTTAAAAAAGTAAATGATACCTATGGTCATGATGCAGGTGATACTGTCTTGCAGATAATAGCCCAAGAGATTCTCTCCAACTCAAGAGAAGCCGATATCGCTTGTAGATGGGGAGGAGAAGAGTTCTTAATCTTAGCCCCACACTGCTCTTTAGCCGATGCTGTTATAAAGGCTGAAAATATCCGAAAAAACATAGAATCTCTCTCCATAAAACTAAACGAAACTACGTCCATAAAAATCACGACTTCAATAGGTGTATCCTCAGGCATAGAGACTTCAGCTGAAGATCTTATAAAAACTGCTGATAGCTATCTTTACATAGCCAAAGAAAGAGGAAGAAACTGCGTAATCTCATCAGAAAATGATTAGAATCTCTTTCATATTATAAAATAAAGTTATACCTCAGGAGTTTTATACTAACATGTATTAATAAATTTGAGATCTTAATATTATATATAAAGAGAAGATAAAATGATAGATATAAGCTTAGTACTTGTTGAAGATGATCCAGAGTTACGCGAACGACTCTCCCGTATACTCTCAAGAAAAATCAGTGTTGTAAACTCCTTTGAAAATGCATCAAACGCTCTCGAAGAGCTTACAAAGATTAATCCTGACATTATCATCTCCGATATCAAGATGCCTGAGATGAATGGCCTAGAGATGATAAATATCGTCCGAAAAATTTATCCAAAGATACCTGTCATAATCACCTCAGCATTTAGTGAAACTGACTACTTTCTCAAAGCAATCAACCTCAAAATAGAACACTTTCTTATCAAACCCATTGATGTTGATAAACTACTTGAGATGATTAAGGATATAGCTTCTCACATCAAAGTAGAACAACTTTTAAAAGAGAAAGAGACTCTGCTCAAGCAGTACAAACATATTGTTGACTTAAGTAACAACATTACCATAACTGATCCACGTGGTATTATTAAATATGCTAACGAAAAGTTCATTCAACTCAGCGGTTACTCCCAAGAGGAGTTGATTGGAAGTTCACATAACATTGTTCGTCATCCAAATATTCCCAAGGAGTTCTTTAAAGCACTATGGACAAAAATAGAGTCCAAACAGGTGTGGCAAGGAATAATGAAAAACCGTAAAAAAGATGGAACTGTTTTTTATGTAGAGACGACCATAGCACCGGTGCTAAACACAGATGGAGAGATTCTCGAATATATTTCTATAAAAGTGGATATTTCAGACATTATAATGCAGCGTGAACAACTTAAAGAGCAGCTCATAACTGACCGTCTCACAGGCCTACCTAACCGTATCAGTTTGCATCAGTCTCTTGCGAATAAAGAAGAGTTCACACTTATGCTCGTAAATATTGACCGTTTTAAAGAGATCAACTTTTTATTTGGTCTTCATTTTGGTGATGCAGCACTCATCTACATGGCAAATATGCTCAAAGAACTTACAGATGATAGTTATGGAAAAGTCTATCGTATAGGATCAGATGAATATGTAATTTGTAAACCAAAAAACAGTCTTGAGCAACTCAAAAGCTTTGCTTATGCTCTTAAAAAACATATAAAGAAGAATCCTTTTGAGTATGAGGGTATAAACTTTGAGATTGATTTTAGTTGTGGGATTGTTCTCTCTATGCCAGGTATGACCAATTATGTCGAGTGTGCCGATACAGCCATGAGAGCTGCACGTGAGCACCATCAACTCTTTGAAGTTTATGATTTTCAAATCGAAAAACAAAAAGAGTATGAAGAGAATTTTAAATGGACGAGTAAGATTAAAGAGGCACTTGCACAAAAGCGTATCACTATCTACTATCAGCCCATCATAAACGCCAAAGAGAAAAGCATAAAAAAATATGAGTGTTTAGTCCGTCTCATTGAGCCAGATGGTACAGTAGTCTCACCTTTTTACTTTCTTCATGTCGCTAAACGCTCAAGTCTCTACCGAGAGATTACCCGTACCGTCATCACTCTTGCATGTGAAACCTTTTGTGCTCGCAGCGAGACCTTCTCCATAAACCTCTCTATCGAAGATTTAATGGATGAAGAGACTTTAGAGTTTTTAATAGAAAAGGTAAATAAATATAATCTTCAAGATCGTATCATCGTCGAGGTTTTAGAATCAGAAGGAATAGATAACTTCAACTTAATACGAGATGTTTTTAGGTATCTCAAAAAGCATGGAATCAAAATCTCTATTGATGATTTTGGTAGTGGATATTCAAACTTTTCTTATCTCATCAACCTCGATATGGATCAACTCAAAATCGATGGCTCTTTAATAAAAGAGATAGCTAAAGACAATAGCTCTCGCGTTTTAGTCCACTCAATACTCCTCTTTGCTCATGAACTTGGGATAAAGTGTGTGGGAGAATTTGTCTCAGACAAATCCATCTACGATGCTGCTCTAGCCTTAGGAGTAGATTTTCTACAAGGCTATTATCTAAGTGAGCCACTAGAGAAGCCAATGCCTACAGGTACACTGCTCGATTTATAAGGATACTTATGTATAAGAATTTTAAATTACTTATTTTTGGAATTATAGGTTCGATTATCATCATGGTTGGTGTAATTTGGCTTATCAACAGCGACCTGAGTGAACAAAATCATGACAAGATGCATAGTAAATACAAATTGACTGCAGATAAGTTTAAAAGTTTTCAAAATAATCGAGAACTCTTTATAAAGATGCTAGCAGAGCATCCTGATGTTACAGAGTTTTTGAGCCACACATCCGCAGAGTCTCGAGCACCTGTTCAAAGTCTTCTCTTTCACACTGCAAAAACTAACCAAAACATCATGCAGCTAAGACTTCTCTCTCTTGATGGAATGGAACTTATAAGAGTCGATAGAACTTCAGATAATACTCTGCATCAAATCCAAGGAAAAAAACTTCAAAACAAATCAAAAAGAGACTATTTTATCCACTTTAACTCTCTATCTGAGAATCAAATAGGCTACTCTGAACTTGATTTAAATGTTGAACATGGAAAAGTAGAGTTGCCATGGAAACCTACACTTCGCATAGGTATGCCAGTGTTTGAAGATGCAAAAAAAATTGGAATAGTAATCATAAACTTTTCCATGAGTGCATTTCTAAAGGATGCAGCAAACCTTGTAGAAACACAGCTCACACTTATAGACTCTCAGGGTTACTATATTCTTCACCCAGATTCACAAAAAAACTGGTCGCGTTACCGTAATCCACCTTTTAAAGATGGTAAATTTTACCAGCTGTTAAAAGCTCAAGAGACTCCTGCTCCATTTTATCTAGACAATAGCAACGCTTACCCTATCACTCTTTTTAATCAAGAGAAAATGTTAGCTGTTTTTTCGCCAAAAACCTCTCCAACTGAGGATTTTATATACAAAGCACTTGAGTTCTCTCTAGCACAACTTCTCGCACTCTTAATGATTCTAATTCCCGCTATTTTAATCATAAAAAGGATGATTGCAAAGCTTAAGGTAGAACAAATCAAATTAAATGAAAAAAACACTTTTCTGGATAGTGTGCTTGAAAACTCCTTTGATGCGCTCATTATAACTGATGGAAAAGCCATCATCAAAAGAGTCAACAAAGCTGCAAATATCCTTTTTTCATATAAAGATAAAGAGCTAATAGGTAAGAATATCAAGCTCTTAATCCCTCAACCTGAGCATGACCTACATGATGAGCACGTACGTAACTATCACAACCAAGAAAGTAAGGTTATCGGGGTAGAGAGAAAGCTTGAAGCAGTTGATAAAAACGGAAACTTAGTCCCAATAACTCTCGCTGTCATGCCTATTAAAATAAATAATGAGCTTTTCTTTATTGGGACTATTAGGGATCTTTCTCAGATTGTCGAGCTTAAGGCGCAGCATAAAGAACAAGAAAATATGATGCACCAGGCTAAGCTAGCATCCATGGGTGAGATGATTAGTGCCATCTCTCACCAGTGGAGACAACCTCTTAACTCCATAGGACTCATTGCTCAAGAGTTGTACTATATCCACGAAGATGGTGACCTTGATCTTGAAACTATGAAAAAGAGTAGAGAAGATATCATGACACAACTTAAGTATATGTCGCAGACTATAGATGATTTCAGACATTTTTTCTCAAAAGAAAAAGAGTTAAATACTTTTAACGCCATAGAGCTTGTTAGAGAGTTAGAGCGTCTCTATGCGCCTCAACTCAAAGCAAACTCTCTTGAGATAGGTATACTCTGTCCTCAAGCCGAAAATGAGAGTTGTCCATACCCAAGCCACCAAGATTATCCACACTATGAGATAACAGGCTACCCTAGTGAACTACAGCACGTGCTTCTTAACCTCCTCTCAAATGCTAAAGATGCTATCCTAAACTTAGAGCAACCCAGCAAAGAACAGCATCAAATTATCATCGCTATTATACTTGAAGATGAGACTATAGTTTTTGAGCTTCGCGACCTTGCAGGAGGGATAGATGAAGTGACGCTCACGCGTCTTTTTGAGCCTTACTTTACAACTAAAGAGATGGGAACGGGACTTGGTCTTCATATAGCAAAAACAATTACAGAACAGTTTTTTAAAGGCACGTTAGAGTATCGCGATAATATTCAGGAGTCATATAAAGGAAGTAAATTTAGATTAGAAATTCCAAAACTAGTTTTAGAAAACAGAGCTTAGCTTTTTAGCCAACGACTCTGTTTCTACCTCTCTCTTTTGCCAAGTAGAGTGCGTTATCAGCACGTTCTACAAAGCTAGATTCAGTATCGTCTAGCTTTAATTCAGCGATTCCTAAAGAGACTGTTTTAGTTCCAATGACGGAAAAGGTATGTGATTCTATGGCTAATCGAATCTTTTGAGCTCTTATTCTAGCACCTTCAATATCGGTCTTAGTAAGGATGATTAAAAACTCTTCACCTCCCCAGCGTCCTACAGTATCGGTTTCGCGTTTATTTAGCATAAGTATTTCACTCACCTCTTTTAGTACCTGGTCTCCAACAAGATGACCAAAATTATCATTAACTCTTTTAAAATAATCTATATCTACTAATATTATCGATAAACTAGAACCATATCGTATAAATTTTGACATTTCATATTTTAAGATATCATCTAATTTTAATCTATTGACCAATCCTGTTAGATGATCGGTAATTGAGAGCTTTTCAACTAACTTCTTATCAGTTACATCCTGCCCCATAGCCGTATAACCTATTTTTTCTCCATGAGGATCAATTATAGATGTTATAGAAGTCTCTATCCAGTATGTTGAGCCATCTTTGGCTAAATTTTTAATCTCTCCATCCCATCTTTGAGTATTTTTTATTGCTTGCCATAATGACTCATAAAAAGCCTTCTCTACTTCAGGGTGCCTTAGCATCTGATAACCCTGCCCTATAAGCTCCTCTTTTGAATATTGACTTATGCGGCAAAAAGCCTTAGAAACGGAGGTAATGATTCCATTTACATCTGTTGAAGAGCAGATAATGTTATCATCGATAAGCGCTAAATAATCTTCTCTCTCTTTTTCAAGCCGTTTTGCCTCTTCAATAGTATTGATGAGTTTTGTCACATCTTCACGCAGTGATATAAATTCAGTAATCTCATTTTTTGTATTTAAGATTGGAGCTATAGTCGTATCGACATAATAACTTTCGCCATTTTTTGCACGGTTTTTTATTATGCCTTGCCATATCTGTTTGTTTAAGATAGTTTCCCATATCTCTTTAAAAAAAATTCCAGGCATCTCAGGATGGTGGACTATACTGTGAGGTTTTCCAATAAGTTCCTCTTTAGTGTATCCGCTTAACTGTGAGAACTTGTCATTTACATAGGTAATGTTTCCATCAATATCTGCTTTTGAAATTAAACTACTAACATCAACAATTCTTTTGTACTCAGCAAGTAACTTCTCCTGTGCATGCAATTTTTCATTAAGTCTCATATTCTCTACGATTCGATCTAGTTCAAATATTAGTTCCTCAACATCTATGGGTTTAACAAGAAAGTTTGTTACCTTAAGTTTAATCGCTTTTTGGAAGTGTGTGGCATCAGTAAACGCAGAAGAGATTATAATTGGAAGATTTTTTTTGGTTTTTCTAATCTCTTCAATCATCTCTAACCCACTCATCTGTGGCATTCTGATGTCTGTTATTATAAGGTCAGGGTTTATAGCATCAAGTTTTTCAAGCACCTCTACTGGACTTGAAAATAGAAATAGCTTAGTAATTTTTCGAGAAAGCATCCGTCCAAGAAGTTTACGCAACTCATCATCATCTTCAACAAGAATCAATGTAATATCTAACATAAGAGCCTCTCTTGTATTAGTTTTTCATACCTATATATTATAACGTATATTAATACTGTATTTAATAATTTAAGCTCTCACTCCTATATTTCATCAATAAGTTATTTAATAAATATATTTCAATTATTATGATAAAATCATTGAAATGACTGAAAAATTAATAATTTTAATGTTTAATGTAGTTTTCTACTTTATCTAAAGGAATCATATGCCAATAGAAACGATTTTATTAATTGATGATAGCAAAGTTGTACAATCCTATTTTAATCAACTAATAAATCCACTCGACTTTAAATTACTCATAGCTAATAATGCAAAAGAAGCTAGGGAGATAATCGACAATCAAAAAAGCGTCAATATAGCTATAGTAGACTTGACTCTCCCAGATTCTATAGAGGGGGAGATGGTTGAGTATACTCTTTCTCATCAAATACCTACAATAGTCCTTACCGCCTCACATAGTGAAGAACTACGAAAAAAAATGCTTAGTAAAAACATCATTGATTATATGCTAAAAGATAGTAAGGATGATTTTGCAAAAGTGGTTGGACTCATCAAACAGATAGAAGAAAACCGTAATACTAAAATACTTATAGTGGATGATTCTCAAACATATATAATGCACTTAAGAGAGTTGCTAAAACGCCATCAATTCACTGTAGTAGAAGCACAGCATGGCAAAGAAGCCCTCATAGAGTTAGAAAAAAATCCTGATATCAAAATGGTCTTAACTGATTATGAAATGCCTGTTATGGATGGTCTAAAACTTATTAAACAGATTCGCAGAAAACATACAAGATACAATCTTCCCATCATGGTTCTCTCTGCACATGGAGATGGATACAAGGTCTCCGACTGTCTTAGAGCAGGCGCGAATGATTATCTTCACAAGCCTTACCAATCTGAAGAGTTTTTTAGTCGCGTTTATATGAACTTGCTCAATAGTGAAAATATGCATAACATACAAGAACAACAAGCTCATCTACAGCAGTACAAAAACGTAATAGACCAAACAAACATAGTCTCTAAAACGGATCCCAAGGGTATAATCACCTATGTAAATGATATGTTTTGTGAGATATCTGGCTATACAAAAGAAGAGCTTGTTGGAGCCACTCACAGAGTCGTTAGGCACCCTGACACTCCATTAGAGACTTTCAGCTCTTTATGGGAGACAATAACGGATAAAAAAGTGTGGCAAGGAGTCATCAAAAATCGTAAGAAAGATGGAACGTTTTATCTTGTAAACACAACCATCATGCCCATACTCGACGCAAAAGAAAATATACTTGAGTATATCTCAATAAGAAAAGACATTACAGAGCTTATTGAGAAGAATAGAATCATTGAAAAGCAGTATACAGACACCTTAACAAAACTCCCTAACCGCCAAAAACTGATATCAGAGTTAGAGCCCATGAGCTCTGCTGTTCTTGTGATTATAAATATTGACTCATTTAATGAAATCAACGGTTTCTACGGTTATGATATCGCCGATAAACTACTTATAGAGGTAGCAAATAAGATAAAAAGTTTTATAGAGCAGACTCATAGACTTTATAAGCTCCCCGTAGACGAGTATGCGCTCTTAGGCCAGCATATTAATGAGGTTGAAGAGAAGATGTATGTAGAGGATTTACTTAAACATCTCAGCGAGAGCTTTATGATTGATGATCATGAGATATATATTCATTTTTCCGTAGGTATATATATAGGAGATAATGATCATTTAGTCAATGCGGACATTGCCCTCCAGCAAGCAAAAATCTTAAAAAAAGATATCTGCTCCTATGAAGATTTCCCAGATATAAACAGCGCTCATCATAACAACTTGAAATGGTCAAAAAAACTACATCATGCTATTGAAGAGGACAGGATTAAGGCCTTTTTTCAGCCTATAATAAATAACGAAAATGAGCAGATAGAGAAATATGAGGCGCTCGTGAGGATGATAGATGAGGAAAACAACGTTATATCGCCTTATTTCTTTTTAGAGATTGCAAAGAAGACCAAACTCTATGAAAAGTTGACAAAGATAGTCTTTAATCAAACGCTAGAGATGGCAAAAAAAATAAAAATACCTTTTTCGGTTAACCTAACCGTCTCTGATTTACAAAACAGCAAGCTAATGCAGTACATGAGTGATGAGATACAAGTAGCCGATGCTAGTAAGTACATTGTCTTTGAACTTGTCGAATCGGAAGCTTTAGAGTCTCAAGAACTGCTTTCGTCTTTAGAGTATTTAAAAGAGTCTGGAATAAAAATATCCATTGATGATTTTGGAACAGGTTATTCAAATTTTGACTATCTTATAAAGCTAAAAGCAAACTACATTAAGATTGATGGATCTATTGTAAAAAATGTACTTAATGATTCAAACTCGGAACTCATGATAAAAACAATCGTAAACGTAGCCAAAGAGCTTGGCGCGAAAACCATAGCTGAGTTTGTTGAGAGTGAGGAAATTTTCAACAAGGTAAAAGAGCTAGGTGTTGACTACTCTCAAGGCTACTACTTTAGTCAGCCTTTGAGAAATATTTTACAGAACTAAACTTGAGTACTATCTTATTCTTTGAAGCGGATTTGAACCTCTTCGATATCAGTAATATTTTTTACTAGCGCATTAACGCAATCTTTATCAAGCGTTACATCTGCTAGTTTGATTAATGTTTCAATCGCTTCTTCATTGCTCCAAGCTTCTTTATAACATCTCTTACTTGTCAAAGCGTCAAATACGTCGGCAACGGCGATAATGCGTGCTTCAAGAGGAATTTCATTGCCTTTGATTCCCTTAGGGTATCCTGAGCCATCTACGGCTTCATGATGATGCATAGCAATGTTATGCAGTACGTCTACATGCTCAAAACTGCTAAGTCCAAAGTTCTGTAAAAGGTCAGAAACCATTTCACTTCCTATACTAGCATGTGTTTGCATTACAGCCATTTCATCAGAGTTTAAAGCGGCTGGCTTTAAGAGTATGCTATCGGGAATTCCTATTTTTCCGATATCATGCAGGGGAGCAAACATAAATATGTGCTCTATGTAGTTATCATCGAGATCGTATTTATCTGCCAACTCTTTAGCTATTATCCTGCTATAGTGAGACATTCTATCAAGGTGTTTGCCTGTCTCTGGATCCCTAATATGAGAAAGGTTCCCTGTTGTTTTTATAGCTGCGTTCATGGTCTCTATTGCGCCAAACTCGTTGACTACATAAAGTGAGATAATATGTGCATAAAGATCTAGTTCATTAAGTACCTCCTCATTAAACACATCTTTTTTATCCGCGTTAAAAAACAAAAAACCTACAAATTGGCCCTCGTTATATATTGGAAGAGTATAGCTAGCTCTGTAGCCTTGAGCATTTATCTTTTTGGTATGCTCATGCGTTATCTCTTCAAGTTCAAGCAAGTCGTTTATAACGCGAGGCTTAGCACTTTTAAGGATGCTTTTTAGAGAAGGAGCATTATCGAGTAAGGATTGGTAGTGCTCTAGTGGGTTCTCTTCTGCACTACTATGTAAAAAAGTCTTTAAAACTTTTGTTTTATGATCATAAACTGCTACTGCTATACGCACCACAAAAGGGAACCTGTCACTTAGCGAGTGATGAATATTTATTAACTTTTCTTGCAGAGAACTCTTTTTTGTGAGTCCATTCAACATATCTCTATGTTCAAGCATTTATATATCCTCAAGAAATCTAATTTTTAGCTCTTACTCTCTATGGGTAACTTAATAATAAATTGTGCACCCTTATCACTGTTGCTTACAGACAGCTCTCCATGACAATGCTCTTCAACTATAGTTTTTGACATATATAGTCCTAGTCCCGTGCCATCTTTAGCCTTTTTTGTACTAAAGTAAGGGTCAAAAATATTTGCTATAACTGACTCAGGAATCCCACCTGCGTTATCCTCAACCATAATGAGTGCAAACTCTTTCTCTTTAAAGTAACTTATCCAGATTTGTGGATTTGCATCTTCTTTTTCTAAAAGAGCATCCTCCGCATTTTTTAAGATGTTTAATAAAACTTGTTTCATCTCATTTTCAAGAGTATTTACAACAATGGGAGCATCATCAGATGGCTTATCTATCAATATGCCATTTGCCACTAAAGCAGGAGCGATAATATTAAAACTACCCTCTACTATCTCTTGGATTGTCGTCTGCTTAACTTCTTTATCGGCTTTGAAAAATGTACGAAAATCATCAATAGTACCAGAGAGGTGTTGTGCTAATACCTCAACAGAGTTCAAACGCTCTTCAAAAAAATCTTTTTTATACTCTCCCATGAGAATATCCATACGCAGAGTTGAGACAATCGCTGTGATTGAGCTAAGAGGCTGTCTCCATTGATGGGCAATCATAGAGATTAACTCACCCATTTGTGCTAGACGAGACTGCTGAACAAGAAGGACCTCTTGTTTGTGCATATCTTTGCTCATTTGCTCACTCTTTACTCTCATATCATTAAAGGCATTTACAAGTACGCCAAACTCATCGTTTGAACTGCTTTTTATAGTATGAGAGAGATCACCTTTGGAGATCTTTTCAATCCCTTCCATGAGTAACTCTAGGGGCTCTAAAATCTTTAACGAAAAGATAATGATAAATATCGCTATGATAAAAACTGTAAAAATAATAATAAATGAGATATATATAAATGTCTGATTTATTGGCATAAATTTCTCATCAAGATTGTGTTTATAATTTGAGACAATAAAATAGGTAATCTTCCCATCAATGAAAATAGGTTTTATTAGCACCTTATTCGCTTCGTCATGTTCAATCTTCTCTTCATTTGTTTTTAGCATCTTTTCAAAGAGTGGTTCGAGTCTCTTGCTAAAATATATCTTGTCGCTCTCTTTGAGCTCAAAATTTCTCACTAGCACCTTTGCTCTCTTGTCAACAATAGATACTTTGCTAAGATTAATATACTCATGCCTAAAATGCTCTTTAAACTCTAAGGGTTCATTTAGAAAATTCTTAATATCAGTTGCAATATGGGTCATATTCTCTTTTTGCGACTTTATCTCTTCATTTTGCAGTACTTGATGAAGATACATATAGTAAAAGAGCATCATCAATATCAAAGGAAGAATACTCAAAGGCAAGATAAACAGCAGCAGTTTCTTTAAAAGGGTAGTTTGCATTTTTAAACTTCCTTATTGTCTTGTATCTGTAGACTTACTGAGTGAATCAATAGACCAGTAACAACAAACATAATTAATCCTGAGACTACATAAAACTCCGAGCACTCTAAGGCATCACAATCTGCACAAATATACGTGTGATAAGCCTGAGGTAAAAAACTTGCGGCTAATAAAAAGGCTATAAACATATAGATTTTACTCACTTTGTAAGTTCTGTAAAAATATATAAACGCGATAAGTACAATAGACATAGGAAGAATAAAAATAGCAGCCTGTAGATTTTGAGCACCAGAGTAGGGGGTAATATCCGTTAGCTCCATATATTGCATGCTGATAAAGAGTGTAAGGATCAACAGAGTGGTAGCCACTATAAGACCGTAAGAAAACCTTTGTAGCGTCTCAGCCCGTTTTTGAATACTTAAACGACGACTAAAGACAATGGCACTCATAACAAATATAATAAAGGAGATGATAATCAAATAGTTAGGATAGGTATGGCTTGCCGCACATAGAGCCAAGTCACTACAAACTTCGCAATACGATGCATGGTATGCCATCACCATATAAGCAAGAGCGGTTAATAAAAAACTTAAGGGAATGTACTTAAGGGGCTTCAACTGAGTTTTTTTATAGACACCATAAGAGCACATTGTCATTATCAGTGTAAACAAAATTCCTGAGAGTGAAATCCAAAACTGAAAATAAAAACGCTGCTCTTGAAATACAAAAAAATCAAAATTTTCCGTAGAAAACCCCACTATAGAAAATAGAAGTGAAGCTACAAAAAATAGAGTAAAAATATACCAAATTACTTTCATAAGTACATCCAAGTTAGAAGTTCTGTCTAAAAATTAATAAATCTTATATTTGATAGTTTATCACAAAATATTAGAATTTCATAACAGTCGTATATCTACTCAAAACTTCATAGAGTCTCTGCTCATCTATAGGCTTAGAGATATAATCATCCATCCCAATACTTATAAACTTCTCTCTATCCCCAGAGATTGCATTTGCAGTCAGTGCAACAATAGGACCGCACTTATCTTTATATCTGTTTTTAATAATTTTAAATGCCTCTGTACCATTCATTAGTGTCATATTCTCATCCATAAAAAGTAAATCATACTTCCGAGGATCATACATCTCTACTACAATTTGCCCATTATCTGCAAAATCGCAGCAGAGACCTCTCTCCTCTAGAAGTAGCCGTATTAAAATCTGATTTGTTTTATTGTCCTCCGCTACGAGGATGTTTCCTTGAAATTTACTGTTTTGATTCCCTTCTTCAGTACTATCTTCTTCTATCTCTTCATCACTTAAAGGGATGGGAAGTGTTACTTTGAAAGTTGTTCCTTCTCCCTCTTTACTCTTAGTCTCTAATCTGCCATCCATTAACTCTATTATTTTTTGTACGATGGTCAAGCCAAGACCGCTTCCTCCATACTTTCTTGTTGTGCTTCCATCCGCTTGCTCAAAAGGCTTAAAGATTCTACTTAGGGCGTCTTCATTCATACCTATGCCGGTATCTCTGACTTCTACTATTAATTTGCCATCGGAGTAATGAATAGCTAAGCCAATACTGCCCTTTTGAGGTGTAAACTTGATCGCGTTTGAGAGTAAGTTGGTTATAACCTGATTTATTCTTGTGAGGTCTCCATAAAGAACTAACTTTATACTCTCATCGAAATCTTTTTCAAAGTGCAACTTTTTCTTCTCTACTAAAGATTCTAGTCCTAGCGATAGCTTTGTAAACTCTGAGTGAGCATGAAAACTATATGGAGAGATTCTAAATTTTCCACTTTGAATTTTTGAGATATCTAAGATGTCATTTACTAAGGTAAGCAGCTGCTGAGAACTTGAAGCGATATGCTTAGCATAAGAGAGATGGGTCTCATCTGTGACTTTAGACTCCAGTATATTCGTAAAGCCTAAAATAGCTGTTAGAGGAGTTCGAAGTTCATGACTCATAGACGCTAAAAACTCCGACTTGGCTCTCTCTGACGACTCTGCTGCATCTTTAGCATCTATAATCTTCTGTTGTGCCTCTTTAAAGAGTCTTATATCGTGAACCATCCCCACATAACCAAGTATGGCATTACTCTCTCCATAAAAAGCTGTGACAGCTATGGTAACAGGAAACTCACTACTATCTTTATGTACATATGTCCACTCATGTATGCTAGCAAGCCCTCTGTTTGCTTCTTCTACAAAAACACCAAAACCGGGTTCTATCTCTACTCCAAAGCATTTAGAGAGTTGTTTTGACATGGAGACAATCTCGTTCACCTTATGAAAAATAGCGAGAGTTTCTTTACCTACAAGCTCCTCTGCTTTGTAACCAAGTAGATTTTCCGCTTCTTTGTTAAAGGATTGGATTAATCCTTGTGTATCTGTAATAATGATGCTTATTCCAGCATTATCAAACATGGCGTTTTGTAAGTTTGCGTTCTCTAAAATATTTTTTTCTATCTCTTTTTGGTGCGTTATATCTGTCCTAATGGCAATATACTGCTCTACTTTAGAATTACTTCCCATAAATGGAAGAACCGTTGTATCTACCCAATAGTAACTTCCATCTTTAGCTCTGTTTTTAACAACGCCATGCCAAATATTTCCATTTTTAATCTCTTCATACATCTCTTTCCAAAAGCTTAATGGATGGTGTCCAGAGTTGAGAATTCTATGGTTTGCTCCAAGAAGTTCATTTTGAGTATAACCGCTAATCTCTTCAAACTGTTTGTTAGCATAGAGAATATCGCCCTGTGTGTTTGTTATAGCAACTATAGCATGTACATCTAGAGCAAACTTTTGAAATTTTAAACTCTCAAGTAATCTTTCAAGCTCCTTCTCATGCTCTTGTTGTTGCTTCATCATGGTGTGAAAAGTATCTGAAAGCTGTCCAATCTCATCTTTAGAGTTAAGTAGTAGACTAACAGACTTTTCACCCTTTATATATCTGTGTGCTTGGTTGTTTAGATAGGCTATGGGAGACGTTATGCGTTTAGCTATCCATAAAGACAACACAACAATAAGCAAAACAGTAAGTATCATAAGTCCTAAAATGTTTTTCATCAACTCATGAGAATCTTTATAAAACAGACTTGCATCAATCTCACTAATGTGAACCCAGTTTTTCCCAAGTATACTGATTGGATAATATAGACCCAAAACCTTTGTCCCATCTGGGCCCATGTAGGAGAGAAGCTCTTCTTTCATCTTTGGATTTTTGTTTTTTTCAATGCCGTACTTGTTATACCATAACCAAAACTGCTCTGTATTTATAGCTCGTTTTAAAACTTCATCATGATTGTTTAAACTTGTACGCAAGAGAGAGTCTGAACCAACTAGGTAGTGTTTTATCCCACTCTCTTCATCTTTTATGTTACGAAACCTGTTAAACATAGAGGCCAGATCTATCTGCACAGCTATGTAGCCAATAACCTTCCCTGCGTTAGTTATCATAGGTGTACAGATAAAGCCAGCTATATCTCCACCACTCGGTGTGTAACGCTCAATATCGGAAAAGTATGTTTTTTTATCCCTTCTTGAAGCCCGAAATACCTGTGCAAAAAGCGTACTAGAGTAAATCCCCGTACTTAAGTTTTCCCCAAGATCGCTCTCTCTTTTGACTGTGTATAGGATGTTTCCTGCAGTGTCTATTAAAAAGGTATCATATATATAGTCATAACTTTCATTGAGTTGCTTTAGCGTATTCTCTTTGATCTGTTTCATACTCTTATACTTATCGCTTAAAACAAACTCTTTAGCTGTTAGTTTACTTTGAAAAACTTCACTATTAAGCTTTTGCATAAACTCTTGAGTACCCTCATACCCTGCCCATGAGAGTAAGTTTTCTTTTGTATTTTTAAAAAGGCTTGTTATAAAGTCGACGTTTTGGGCGGCTCTGTTTTCTAGCTTATTTTTTTTTAATTGCTCTATATTTTTTACAGAATCGCTATATGAAATCCAAGAGACTATACTTAAGGGGATGATAGAAATTATTAAAAACGATATAAAGATAGACGTAGATAAGGTTTTTAATTTATTTAAATTCACTACAGTAGATCTTTATGAGGAAAACTCATAGACTCCATTGCTTTGTATATTGAGTCGCTTTTTTTGCTATCTAGTAACCAGCGTATATTTTTTTGCATATCTTTAAACTCTTCATAACTCGGATTGCTGATATACCCTTTTATGGTTTCATAGTACTCTTTTGCATCTTTTTCATAAGCCATAGTAGCTTTAAGTAAAACAGTTTTTAAATTTTTTAGATCTTCGCCCCTCTCCTTATAAACCTTATCCGACGTAAACAGAGAGTCAAGCACTAAGTATCTATCGTCCATAGAGTCTGCAATCTGGTAAAATCCACTCTTTTTAAGAGCTATATTATGTGGGTTGTATGTGATAAGAAGTAGTGGCTCTTGATTTTCTCTTACTATCTGATTTGATATCTCGTCTTGAGTAGCGTTATGGAGGATAAGACGCTCATCGGCTATCTCATTATAGAGTTTCCAAAAGTTAAGCATCTCTTCATTTATGGTTCCAAGTTCTAAATAGACATGAATCATTTGTGATGAGTTTTGAAACTCTTTTAAAGTTCTGTTTGCCATGATAACATCACCACCATAGGATCTATCATAAATTAAAAATGGTTTTATATCAAGAGAGTCTTTCTTTAATTTAAAAAACTCATGCTGTGTTCCCGTTACAATGTCTGAGACTTTTAATCTATATAAATGTAGATTATCGGCAATTGAGGGTGCCAAAATCATCTCAATCCCAATATCTTTGAGCCACCCTTTTTTATGCGCATAGTAAATTGGAGAAGCGCCTATCCATCTATCTACAGAGAGGACTAAGGGCTTTTGCTCCTTTTGCTCACAAGCTATAAACAGAAAAGCTATAAGAATGATTAAGATCTTTTTCAATTTTTCACTCCTCTTTATCTCTATGTATTATTAATATGTTACTGAGTTTACTTAAATATAAACTAAATTGTTTTTTAAAACAAATGAGTTACTTTCATCAAACTAAAAATCTAAAGAGTATCTTTTATGCTAAAATAAAAAATAATATCATATTAGCAAGCACGGTTTTACTTCGATATTTAACATATATAAAGGACTTAGGGGTACTCATATGAATGACGACAAGGATTTATTAACAGCTTTAAATACCAATTATGCCGTTATTGAATTTGATACTAAAGGTTACATTTTACAGGCCAACTCACTTTTCTTAGATGTAATGGGCTACACTTTTAGAGAGATAAAATCCAAACACCATCGTATGTTTTGTACTCCTGATTATGCTAGAACTCGTGAGTATAGAGATTTTTGGAAAGATTTAGCTGCAGGATACTCTCAAACAAGCGAGTTTAAACGCATCACCAAAGAGGGTGATATCGTTTGGTTAAAAGCCTCTTATACTCCTGTTACAGATGAGTACGGAAATGTCGTGAAGATTATTAAATTTGCTCAAGATATTACTTCTCAAAAATTAAAAAGCTCTAATTACGAGAGTCAGTTGAATGCTATTTCAAAGTCACAAGCCGTCATCGAGTTTGACTTAAAGGGCATCGTCCTAGATGTTAACGAGAACTTTTTAAAAACATTTAGTTACTCAAGGAGTGAAGTAGTTGGCAAGCATCATAGTATGTTTTGTGAAAAATCTTATAAAAATTCTCAAGAGTATCAAATATTTTGGCAACAACTTAACCAAGGAAAGTTTGACACGGGCGAGTACAAACGCCTAGATAAAAATGGTAAAACAGTTTGGATTCAAGCTACATACAACCCTATTTTAGACCTACAAGGTAGGCCCTTTAAGGTAGTCAAGTTTGCTCTAGATATCACTAAAAATAAAGAGATGATTTTAGCAGTAGAAGACTCTGCTAAGAATCTTAATCAATCCTCTTCTAACTTAGAAAGGGTTAGTGACAATATGAGTGCCATGATTCACTCACTCCATAAGATCTCTGAAGCTACTGAACTAAGTAATAATATCACTAAAGAAGCACAAACTAAATCACAAAGCACTACTCAACTTATGTCTGAACTTGGAAGACAATCCAAAGCAATTGGTGGAGTTGTCAAATCCATATCATCTATCGCTCAAAGAACTAATTTACTTTCACTCAATGCTTCTATTGAAGCGGCACGAGCAGGTGAAGCTGGTAAAGGCTTTGCTGTAGTCGCATCTGAAGTAAAAGCTCTTTCTCTACAAACTGCAGCTGCGACGCAAGAGGTGTCTCAAAGTATTGTCTCGGTTCAAGAATCAGCCGAGTTAGCTATCGAAGCTATTGCAAGTATCTCAAAAATCATCGCCAATATGACTATAATCTCTGAATCTATTTCTTCATCAGTCCATGAGCAGAGTGAACTCTCAAATGAAGTCTCAACTCTGATGAACTACTCCAAAAAAGACATCGACCACATTAGTGAAGCTATAAATTTAATTTCTAAGTAAAAATTACCTAAGAGTTTAATCTAACTAGCCCACTATAATTTCGAAACACGCACCGCCATTCTTGTTATATACAGATAGTTTACCATTGTGATGCTCTTCTATAATTAACTTTGACATATAGAGACCTAAGCCTGTTCCATTCTTTTCATTTTTTGTTGAGAAGTAGGGTTCAAATATCTTACTTATTATATCCTCAGGGATTCCACCACCATTATCACATATGATTATGGCGTTATCTTTTGTACTTATTTTAAGAGATGGGTTTTGTATCTTTTTTTCTATAAAATTGTCATGTGCGTTACTTAAAATATTTAAAAGAACCTGCATCAACTCGCTCTCATATACATTCACATTTATGCTATCGTTAAACTCAGTAGTGATTTCTATGTTTGAATTTGATAACAACTCTTGTGTAATATCTAAGCTTTTTGCAACAACATGCTCTAAGCTTGTTTCTATCGACTCTTTATTAGGCTTAAAGAAGTTTCTAAAGTCATCAATTGTGGATGAGAGATGCTGCGTTAGTCTATTGATATCTTCTAATCTCTGTGAAAAAAACTCTTTTTTATAGTTATCCATAGAGATATCAAGGGTAAGTGTACTTGCAATTGCAGAGATAGAGCTCAGAGGTTGTCTCCATTGATGGGCAATCATAGATATGAGCTCTCCCATCTGCGCTAACTTTATCTCTTCTTGTTCTTGTTTTTTTTGAACCTGTAAAAAACGATACTGGTAAGTAATAATAATAGAAAAGATAAAACCTTCAATTATCTGCCCATAAACATAAAAGTAACGATACTCGATACCTACAATTCCTAGCATACTTAAAAGAAAGAAAGTAAGAAAGAATGATAATATTAACCACCCTGTGAGGATATATCTTGCCAATGGGTGTTGCCTATTTAAAGCATTAATAATTATACAGGTAAACAGTACAGTAACAACAAGTCCCGCACCATATAAAAACATCTTATTTGCCAAACCGCTATCAAATATAGCCACAATTGTGAGTACAGACATAATCGCTACAATCATATAATGTAACTTCACATCAAGTGCGGGCATACTATCTCTTAAGAGTTCGTATAAGAAAAATGCTAGTCCTAAATAAAAAAGCATGCCACCAAATACATAAAACTTAATATCATCTATACCAAAGTTAAACAGTGTTGTAAATAAGTTATTAGCTGCTAACAAAGATATTATTCCACCAAAGACATACACTATGTAGTACCAATAAATTTTCTGTTTAAACCAGATTAAATTAGCAAAATTGTAAACAAATAAGAAAAATAGAGCACTAAAGAGGAGGGTTGTAGTAATACTCCAGTTTTGAAAATATTCAAATGCGGCTTTTGTATCTAATAGCTTGTATTGAAGATGGATAATGTGGTCACTCTTTATCCTTACAAATACCCTTTTTTTACTATGTGCTTGCATTGTAAATTCGATTTCATTAAAACCTGCATGAAGATTATTTTGATTTTTTTGGAGATTTCTTCCTGATATATATGTAGAAATATTTTTACCATCTATTATATAGGCTTCGATCTTTTGAAGTAACTGAAATTCAAATATTAAATGCTTATCTACCTTCTCATCAGTAGGATTTTCTATATCAATTTTTAGCCACCAAGCTGAATTGCTAAAACCTTTACTCAAATCATCAGTAGATTTAAAAATAACGTCAGCATTCTCTTTGACATAATCGATGGTAACGCTGCTGTTTTTATCCTCGTAGAGGTAAGCAGGCTCAGAAGCAAAGAGTGTTAGTGTAAATAAAAGTAGAGTTACAAGATATTTCAATGTAATTGTCCATCTTAAAAAAATTATAAATTAATCTTATCTAAAATTTCTCATTATTTTAATTAAGTAGTGTATAAAGTCATAATTTTAAAGGGAAAAGTTTTTTGCTTGAAGTTAAAAATCTAAAAGTGGTGGTCGAGGAGAGATTCGAACTCTCGGTAGAATTGCTCCTACACAACCTTTCCAAGGTTGCACCATCGGCCACTCGGACACTCGACCATATTTAGAGATGATATTCTATCCAAATAAATTTAATATAATCCAATTCTACTTATAAAGTTACTTTTTGCATATATTTGCTATTATTTTATAATAAAAATAATTAGAGGTAATTAATGCTAAGTATATCGTCATTTTTGCAACTCCTAAAAGAGTCCTTTCGGGACCTACTTCCCATCATTTTAGTAATTATATTTTTTCAGCTTGCTATCATACAAGTTGTTCCAGAGAACTGGTTAAGCACCACAATTGGTCTTGCTATCGTTGGTGTTGGTCTTGCTGTTTTTCTTCTTGGTCTTGAAGTTGGAATCTTTCCTGTTGGAGAAGGGTTAGCCTCAGATTTTGCACATAAGGGCTCCACTGGCTGGATAGTAATTTTTGCCTTTATGATTGGTTTTGGTACTACTATCGCTGAACCAGCTCTTTTAGTTATTGCTGATAAGGCTGCTGGGATAAGTGCTGGAAGAATAGATGCGTTTACTCTTAGAATGGTTGTTGCCTTCTCTGTTGGTTTTGCCATCGTTCTTGGTGTTTGGAGGATTATAAAGGGTCATCCTATCCACTACTATATCATCACTGGGTATATCATGGTTGTAGCGGCTACTGCCTTTGCACCACAAGAGATAGTTGGACTTGCTTACGACCTTGGTGGCGTTACAACTTCTACCGTGACCGTTCCTCTAGTAGCAGCCCTTGGTATTGGCTTAGCATCTAGTATAAAGGGGAGAAACCCTGTTTTAGATGGTTTTGGTCTTATCGCGTTTGCTTCACTTACACCTATGATTTTCGTTCAGTTTTATGGTATTTATGTATATGAGTTTATAGAGGCTTCTCAGGTAGTTATACCTCTAGCTGCACATACTCCAGAGACTGCTGCTGCCTTTGACTTTAGTGCACTTGCACTTCTTAAAGGTCTAGTAAGTGTTGCAACTGACGTTATTCCAATTCTTGGTGTAATTCTCTTTTTCCAGTATGTGATTCTTAAAAAACCTATAGATAATCTAAAAGAGGTAATCATAGGCTTTACTCTTGTTATTGTTGGTCTTGATGCGTTCATCATTGGTCTTGAGATGGGTCTTTTCTCTCTTGGTGAGACTATGGCTCTGCAACTTACTCAAAATGATAGTGATATTATTATCTACACTTTTGCCTTTACTATTGGATTTTCAACAACTATGGCTGAACCCTCACTCACTGCGATTGCTCGAAAAGCAAAAGAGATTAGTGATGGCAAGGTAAATGACTTTGTGCTTCGTCTGTTTGTAGCACTTGGCGTTGCCATCGGTATCTCTTTAGGTGCTTTTAGAATTGTAAACGGTGGAGAGATAGTTTATTACATCATGGCAGGCTATATGTTCGTTATCGTATTAACATTTATGGCTCCAAAGTACATCGTTCCAATAGCTTATGATAGTGGTGGCGTTACGACCTCTACTGTTACCGTTCCTCTTGTTGCCGCTCTTGGTCTTGGACTTGCTACAAACATACCTGGACGTGACCCACTTATAGATGGTTTTGGACTTATCGCCTTTGCATCGCTTTTTCCTATGATTACTGTTATGGCGTATGGACTCATGACTGAGAGAATGGGAGTGAAAGGTAAGCAAGAGATGGAGGCTATTCATCTTAGTGAGCTTCGTTATGCACTTGAAGATGCAAGCAATATGGGCTTAGCAACAGTTCATGTACATGGGACAAACAAACACCACTCTTATGAGATGGCATTCTCATCTGTACATGTCATAATTCCTCACGATAAAGAAGAACAAGCACTCCTCTCAGCTAAAGAGGCAGGGGCTCATGGCGTTACCATTATGCAAGCTCATGGAATGGGTCTAGAAGAGATGGATAACTTTTATAATAGACTACACTCTGACTCAACCGATTCAAATATGATGTTTATTACCCCTACAAAAAATGTTGATAAAATTATTCAAAAATTGATGTATGATTTAGATTTAGCTGGGGAGGGAGATGGGATAGCTTATGCCTACCCTATATCTCATCTGAAGGGTCTTACTTTAAAAATGGATGACTTATAAGATTCTTATCTTATTAAGTCACTATAGTCATACTTTGAAGTATCTATATAATACTTTTTACCTATAGTTGTAATTCTCTTATCTTTTTGCGCATGTTTAGCAAATCTCTTTTGTATCTTCTCTCTCTTTTTATCTGAGAGTTTTGTAGAGTTTAGATACTTTTTTAGAGATATAACATAACTAACATCATCTTCTACTTCATCGTTAGGTTCTATTTCCACTTCAAGTGCTTCAACTTCAAGCTCTTCTTCTTTTGCGTTAGGTAACATAAACTGCGAAGAGATACTACTAAGTATGTTTTTTAACTGTTCGTCTTTATCTTTATATATCTGTTCTATTTTCTTTCGTTCTTCTATAAGCATCAACTCTTTTTGATCTCTAAGCGTTCGCGTCTCATCTTCTAAAAACGCTATGCGAGATTGGAGCTTCTCGTTTTGCTCTGCTAGAAGTTTATAGTATCTATCATTTGTTGTGCTTGATTTTTGAGTAGCTGATGATACTCTTGACTTAGAAGATTGAGCCAAAGGGTCAATTATTACCATTTTTATGCCGTCTTCTACCACTACTTTTAGTGAACCTCGTCTTATACGATTATGTATAGCCTCTTTTGAAACACCAAAATGCTCTGCCGCATCACTTACACTCATTTTACTCATAATAGAACCCTTATCTCATATTTTCAAAAACTAGTGGCGCATCCCACTCTTCTTCTCTAACCATCTTCATAACTTTTTGCAAATCATCAAGTTTAGCTCCCTTAACGCGGATGCTATCGCCTTCTATGTTTGCAGTTACTTTTAACTTCATCTTTTTTATCTCAGCAGTTATTTTTTTAGCCTCTTTTGACTCTATGTAATCGACTACTTTAAAAGTAGCTTTTCTATTACCACCGCTTGAGTCTTCAACTCTTAACTCTTCTAAAACTTTTGAAGAGAGCTCTTGTTTTAAAAACTTTGCTATTACTACATCTTTGAGTGCGTCAAGCTTGTTATCTGATGACGCCACTAAAACTAAAACCTTCTCTTTTTCTTTAAAGTTCACTTCATATGTAGTCCCTTTAAAGTCATATCTGTTTGCCACTTCTCTATCGACTAGATTTATCGCATTTTTAAAGTTTTGCATATCTATTTTTGCTGTAATATCAAATGAGTGCTCTTTTGCCATGAGTCCGCCTTTATCTTATTTAAATTATTATAACATATTTCATAACAATGTTATAAATGGGTTATGAGTACTATAGTCTAATATGCTATACTTATGTAATATCATCTAAACACAGGAGTCTACTCATGCGTTTACTAACTCTACTCACCATGCTCTTTTACCTACTACAAGCGAGTGAAACTCTACGTATTCAAAAAGGGTGGCAACTCATAGGTGTACCTACAACTCTGGATGTTGAACAACTGCTTAATAATGAAAATGTTGACATAGTCTGGGGCTTTGATGCAAATACTCAGAGCTGGATGGGTTACTCACCAGAAGTCCAAAAAAATACTCAGATAGTTGCTAGCTATAAGCAACTCACTTCACTCAAACCTTATCAAGCTATGCTGATTCTCTCAAAAGAAAACTGGAGTTTAGAGTATGAGCCTGAGCAGAATTTACAGAGTCCAAAAAATAGCAGTATTGAACTTCTAACTGGCTGGAATCTCGTTGCCCTACCTCAAAAAAGCATCATAAGCGATAAACTTTTTGGGGATGCATTAGTTTGGAAATTCTCTCAAGGAAGTGACTGGCAAACAAACAAAAATGACTTGAACTTTCCCTCTATAGAGAGTATAACTCTAGGCGAAGGGCTTTGGGTTAAGAGTGAGTCAAACGTAAATATAGATATAAATACAAAATCATCAGAGTTAAGCACTTTTAACTCAGAGGAGTCTATGCTCTCTTACATTAGAAAGATGGTTCGTATGAATGAGTACTACTCCTACAGTTTTGCCCTCCTTGAAACTACCGACACAGCAGTTTTAAACAATGTTGCAACACCAAGTACAAGTGATGAAACAGCCAAAGACACTACAAGTACGAATCTTCAGGAGAGTGGTGTAGATGAGGGAGATATTTTAAAGCATGATGGAGTACATATTTTTAGTGTGGATAATTCAAATCATAAAATTATAATCACGAGCTTTACAAATATTGCGCGGCAGATTTACACCCCAATTAATTCAATAGACTATACAGACAAATACATTACCTCCATGTATCTTCAAAACTCCAGACTTGTCGTAGTCTCAAATGCAAATAACTATAATTACTATTCATACTCTATCGCAATGCCATCACAATATAGCTCTTCATTTAACATAGATATTTATGATATTTCAGATATCAACAGCATCTCCTTAACTGCGACTCATAATGTTGAAGGCTACTATGTTGATAGTAGACTCATAGATAACAACTTTTATCTCATCTCTTCATTTTCTCCCTTCTTAGTCTATAGTTACAACAAAATAGACGAGTATAGATATGATTATGAAAACCCAACTATAACAAGCGAAAAACTAACGCCAAAGATAACCTCAAATGGAGTAACGTCAGAACTTATAAATCCTCTGAAGTTTTATGCCCCTATAAAACTTAACCAAAGAGCAAATATTACCTCCATAAGTAGCTTTAACATCGATAGCGGCGTTTATAACAATACAAGTTCATTTTTAGGAAACAGCACAACTCAGTATGTTTCAACTTCATCCATCTACCTTGTCTCAAATGAGTACCCGCTCTACTATGACTTTACTAACTACAAAGAACAGCAGATGATTTACCACTTCTCTTTAGATGAGAACCTATCCTATAAAAGTCGTGGATTGGTTGAAGGAAGAATGCTTAACCAGTTTAGCATGAGTGAAAAAGATGAGTACCTTAGAGTTGCTACCACTTCTGGTTGGGCATGGTGGGGAGGTGGAGAGACTACCAACTCCATTTACACTCTAAAAGACGTAGATAAAGAGCTTCAAATGCAAGCAACGCTTACAGGTCTTGGCAAAGAGGGAGAGACCATCCGTGCCGTTCGTTTTATGGGAGATCGTGGCTATGTTGTAACGTTTAGGCAAACGGATCCTCTCTATACCATAGACCTAAGCGATCCTACTAATCCACAAACAGTTGGAGAGCTCTCTATCCCTGGATTTTCAAGCTACCTTCATGTTGTAGATGAAAATAGAGTCTTAAGCATTGGCCGTAATGCAGATGAGAGTGGCATTGCTCAAGAGTTACAGTTTCAACTCTTTGACGTAAGTGATTTTACAAATCCAAAACTTGCAGATAAAATCCAAATCGGGGACAGATATAGCTATAGTGAAGCAGAACATAACCATAAAGCCTTCACATACAGAGCAAGTGACCTGATGTTTGGAGTGCCCTACAGAAACTACTCATCAAGTTATAGTGAACATTTTGGTATCTACCAGATAGACGGTATGAGTATAAAAGCAATTACTGCCATTGACTCAGATAACTCTAACTGGGGAGACGTTGGGAGGGGTTTACTTTTTGATCTAGATAGTTCTAGTTACGGAGCTCTCTTTAAAGGCTCAAACATTATCTCTAAAAACTTAGGAGTTACAAAATGAAAATAGTGATACTAACAGTTCTAACACTTTTTTTGCTTGGATGCACAGAAAATATAACGCAGGATGCGGATGGTGTGCAAAGTTCCAAAAACCCTCCACAACCAATTGTTAGTGATGTGCAGAGTGCTCCACCAAAAGCCCCATCTATCTAAAAACTTGGGCTTCCATCAAAGCCAAATCCGCCACCAAAGCTACCAAAACTAGGGTCCATGTAACCATATCCCGCTGATTTTGCGCGTAGTTTTTCTATGTCCGCTTTACTTGAGATATCTTGAGGACAGACTAGAGTACACTCGTTACACAGAGTACAATCCCAAACACCATTACTCTGAACATTGTCTATTTTACTCTTCTCATCACTCTCGCGTTTATCACTTACGTATTTCCAAACGCGAGTGAGGGCAAATGGCCCTAGGAACTCTCCATTTACAGCATATACAGGACAAGCGGAATAGCATGCGCTACAGAGTATGCAATCACTCTGAACTTCATTTCGTTTTTCGTCATCATGGTTTAGGCTTACTCCCTGGGTGAGCTTATTGAGCCATGCCTTTGCTTTGAAGTTTGTCTTATAAGCGCTATCCATATCAACAACTAAATCTCTAATAACACTCATATTTTTAAGAGGCTCAATACTATCGCCATCCTGAACTTTATAGTTACACGCAAGCTCTTCTCTCTCATTTACGCGCATAGAGCAAGAGCCACATACGCTACTTCTACAGCCGCTGCTAAACGCCAGAGTATTATCTAGATTGCTTTTTATATAATTGAGTGCTTCTAAGAGTGTGATATCTTTTAAATCAAGCTCATATTTTATAATATTATCTTCTCTTTTTATACTTATCTTCATCTTATTCCCAACTCTATACTATGTAGTGAGCACCACAGCTCACCTCGCGTTTAATTGCGCTACTCACAACCTGCTCACAAACTTCCAACATGTTTTTAAACTCTATAAACTCAACAAGGTTTGTGTTATAAACTTTGGACTTATCACTCACTCCCATCAGATTTAGACTTGCTTGCAACTCTTTGACTTCTAACAAGGCCGATTTTAACTGCTCTTGCGTTCTTACTATGCCAACGTCTTTATAAAACATATTTCCTACATGCTCGCGTTTAGCATAAAAGTCTATCTCATTTTTACACTCTTTTATCTCTTCAAAAAAACCGTCTTCTAAAACTAACTCACTCTGTGCATTTTTTGTTTCAAGTGCGTATTTTGCGGCATTTAGTCCCGCTTCTTTTCCAAAAACCACTATCTCTAAGAGTGAGTTTCCACCGAGACGATTTGCGCCGTGAACTCTATGGTTGGCACACTCTCCACAAGCGTAAAGACCATCTAAAGATGTTTTAGACTTGTTATCTACTTCAATGCCGCCCATAGTATAATGAGCAACTGGACGCACGGGAATAAGTTCATGTACCGGGTCTACGTTTTCATAGAGTTTTGCTAGTTTTCTCTCTTGAGGAAGTCCTTCGTTTATAAGTTCTTCTCCAAGGTGCCGAATATCTAAAAATATCTCTTCACCCTTGTTAATCTCGTCATTTATAGCGCGACTCACTACGTCTCGAGGCGCTAACTCGTTAGTAAAACGCTTTCCCTTTGAGTTAAGTAGATACCCACCTTCGCCACGAGCGCTCTCACTTATAAGTATAGATGAGTTTTTCAGAGCTGTAGGATGAAACTGTACAAACTCCATATCTATAAGTTTTGCTCCAGCGCGACTTGCAGCGGCTATGCCATCACCTGTTGAAGCAGTGGAGTTAGTCGAGTTTTTATCATATATTCGGCTATATCCACCACTCGCGAGGATAACGGCGCTTGCTTCATATATCTCTATATCACCACTTCTAATATCTAGAACTTTAGCGCCCTTTACTACTCCACTCTCATCTTTTAAAATATCAAGCAGATACTTCTCATTGAGTATCTCAATATCTTGGGAGAGACATCTGTCATAGATAGTATGAAGTATCTTAAGACCCGTATAGTCTTGTGCATAACAGGCTCTTGGTGCAGAAGCACCACCGAGTGTTCTTTGCGCTATCTTTGAATCAGCCGTGCGGGAGAAACATACGCCTATAGAGTCTAACCACTCCACTGCGTTTATAGCTTCACTACACATAAACCTAACTGCCTCTTCATCAGCCTCGCCATGAGCAGATTTAAGTGTGTTAGCAATATGGGCTTCAACACTATCCTCACTTACATTTGCTAGTGCTGCGTTCATACCACCTTGTGCCATACAGGTTTGACTTCTCGTTGGATACTCTTTAGTGAGAACTCTTACACTTGCTCCACTCTCTTTAGCATGCAGAGCCGCAGTTAAACCAGCCCCACCAGCTCCAATAATTAATACATCACTTTTATAATTCATTCTTTACTCAGTATTGTTAATTTTTCTATTTGGATTATATCATAAGAGTTAAAAAATAGTATCTAGCGACTCTTAACACTCCGGCTATAATAACAAACCAAACAAACTTCAGTCTAACAAGACCTGCTACTAGAGTGAGTGGATCGCCCACTATCGGTAACCAAGATAGAAGTAGCGCAAAGTACCCATACTTATGCCCTAGAGCATAAGAGCGATTTCCAATCTTAGATTTTAGGAGTTTTGTTTTTGTCTTTTCATATAAAAAGTAGCCTAGATAGTAGTTAAAGATAATCGCTAAGATATTTCCGGATGAAGCACTAAGTATGGCATTAAGAGTCGGCATATCGTTTGAGAGTGCTACTAAAAAAGCGGCTTCAGAGGAAAAAGGGAGGATTGTAGCTGCTAGAAACGCAGTTACAAAAAGAGTAAGTTCTAGCATTAGCTCTTAAAAAGAGCTCTTTATATTTTCTATAACGCTAGCTATAAGTTTATCTCTAGCCTCAACTGAAGTCCAAGCTATATGTGGCGTTATGTAGAGGCTATCTCTATTTTTAACGCTTAGTAGTGGATGATTTTCTCTCATAGGCTCTTTCGTTAAAACATCCAAGCCAAAGAAGATATTTTTCTCATCTATAATCTTAGCAATTGCCTCTTCATTGATGATACCACCGCGCCCTAGGTTTAAAACTGTAGCTCCATCTTTACAAGTTAACAACTGTTCATAATCTAAAAGGTTATTAGTTTTGTCATTTAATGGAGCGTGAATAGAGATGATGTCACAGGTTTTTAGCAACTCGTCAAGATTTGTTCTTTGAAAATCCTCAGTACGATTTACTCCGCTTGTAGAGTAGTAAAAAACTTCAGCGCCAAACGCTTTAGCTATATTTGCCACGCCACGGCCTATTTCGCCTAAACCGATGATACCCCATTTTTTACCTTTCACTTCAAAGAAAGGTTGAGACACGTCTGTAAAGATGGGACTTCTAGAGTACGTACCGTCTTTTACAACTTCATCATAATATCTTGAGTGACCCAAAAGATAAAAGAGCATAGAAAACGTATGCTGGATTACTGAATCAGTCGAGTATCCTGCTACGTTTTTAACCTCTATATTTAACTCTTTAGCGGCTTCAAGGTCTACGTTATTCATCCCAGTCGCCGCAACGCAGATTAGCTTAAGCGATGGGGTTTTTTGCATATGCTCTTTTGTAATGAGAACTTTGTTAGTAACTACAACCTCAGCGTTTGTTATTCTCTCTTGCGTTAAATCAGATGAAGTAGTCTCATACGACGTGACGTTGCCTAAATCATTAAAGCCTTTTAAGTCAGTGCTTCCAAACGTAAGAGTATCTAAAAGAGTTATTTGCATCTTAATTATCCTCGATTTTTTCGATAAGTTCACGAGCCTTCTCTAGAGCAGCTTCAACTTCATCATAAACAAGAGCAACTGCCAAACGGCGACCTGCATGCGCTTCTGGTTTAGAGAAGACTCTTATAAACGAGTTCTCACAAAAGAGTGAGTCATCAACCTTGATAACCGGGGCGTTACTATGTTTCATCTGCGTTTTATACGCAGCGGAAGCGCCACCGCCATAAAAAGTAAACCCAAGAGGCAGTCCAAGAACAGCGCGAAGATGAAGAGCGAACTCGCTTTGAGATTGTGTAATAAGTGTAACCATGCCTGTATCGTGTGGACGAGGAGAGACTTCTGAAAAGTAAACCTCGTCACCCTTTACAAACATCTCTACGCCAAAAATTCCACGGCCACCTAACCCATCAGTTATAGTCTTAGCCATATCTTGAGCTTTTTTCTTAGCCTCTTCACTCATCTGCATCGGTTGCCATGAAAAGACATAGTCGCCATCGCGTTGTTCGTGTCCTATAGGCTCACAAAATACTGTCTCACTGCCATTGCGAGCAGTAAGTAAAGTTATCTCATAATCAAAGTCTATAAAGGCTTCAACGATAAGCTCACTTGCGTCTCCACGCGCCTCTTTTGCAATCTCCCATGACTCTCCAACTGCGTCAGCGCTCTTACAGATACTCTGACCATGTCCAGATGAGCTCATAACGGGTTTTATAACACAAGGGTATTCCATTCTAGCAGATGCTTTTTCAAGCTCCTCTTCAGTAGTAACAAACTCATAAGGACCAGTTTTAAGACCTAGAACTTCCGCCGCAAACGTACGTATGTTTTTACGGTTCATAGTTTTACTTACCGCATTTGCGTTTGGAATTACGTTGTAACCCTTATCTTCAGCTGCAAAAAGAGCGTCGATACTTATTGCCTCTATTTCTGGAAGTATATAATCAGGTTTTTCACGGTAGATTATCTCTAAAAGAGCGTCTTTGTCTTGCATATTTACAACGTAAGAGCGGTGTGCCACATGATGCGCAGGCGCGTTTTGGTATCTATCAACTGCGATAACTTCAAGGCCTAAACGCTGAGCTTCGATAGCTACTTCTTTTCCAAGTTCGCCAGAACCTAGCAACATTACTTTTTTTGAGTTTGATTTGAGGGGAGCGGAGAATTGCATGAGTATAATTCCTTCTTTTATTTAATAGTCCGTAAAAGGAATGTATCCCTTTTACTCGCTTGCGCTGCATGAGGCGACTAAAGAAGAAATTATATCAAATTAGGATTAAACTAGTTTTTCAGTCCAATTAGAGTTTGAAGTAATTGGTCGGACGTAGTAATCGTTTTACCATTAGCTTGATAACCACGTTGAATGATTATTAGCTGCGTTAGAGCGGTTGAAAGATCCACGTTGGAAGCTTCAAGTGCGGAAGATTGGATAAACCCACGTCCCGCCGTTGCCGCTGTACCGATGATAGGATCTCCCGAGTTGGCCGTTTGCGCATATACGTTTCCACCCTCGGTAGCGAGACCTTCGTTATTTGTAAACTTAGCCATACCAATTTGAGCGAGCGCAAAAGATCTACCGTTTGAGAATGAACCAATAAGAGCGCCACTTTGATCAATTCTGATACCAACGATATCTCCACCAGTAAAACCATCCTGAGAAATTCCAGATGTAGCTGATGGTGAATCAAAACTAGTCATTCCATCAAAAGCATTAGTAGTACCAAATCGTAAATTAATCTGCTGATCTGGAGACGAACCATTATTTCCTGTAAAAGAGATATTTGGTGGGTTAAAAGTAGCAAGTGAGCCATCACTATTAAACTTTACACTTCCCGTTTTTTCGTCTAAAGGAGCGATAGTATCAATCTGAGCTGGAGCTGGCACACTTACCACCATATCCCATGTACTACCTGTCGCACTATCAACAGAAGTTTTTCTAAACTCCATTCTAACTGTATGCTTTGAGCCTAAAGAATCAAATACATCAATACTTGCAGAATGCGTTGCCGTGTTAAAAGCTTGAGAATATGCTTTACCTGCACTTCCTGCTGGAATAACAGTATTTAAAGCTAACATGTTGCTAGTAAATCTAGTGTTTTCTGTAATTGCAGCTGTACTAATAGCAGTTACTCTGAAGTTAACATCATAATCATCTGTCGCATTTGTCCCAGTATTACTTATTTCAAGTTTTCCTTGCTCATTTACGATTACCTCGATGCCATTTGCAGCACCACCATCAGCTCTTGCTTGTGCTTGAAGTGCAGCTCTAAGATCAGCGATTGTTGTAAATGTTTTATTAGCATTTTCTGTATAAACTGCAGATGTTGGACTATACTGATACTGATACGCAGTGACACTACTTCCTGAAGCTATTCCTGATGTCCCTGTATTGTCAGTAAAGTTAATATTATGTGCTGCTGTTACATTAGAGTTTTCATTTCTAAGTGTTAATTCACCTAAAGTAGATACAGATGCAACCACACCTGTTACTGCACTCTTTGCATTTATGGCTGCCATGAAAGCATTCGCATTGTTTAGAGCTGTATTTGTTGCTGGTCCTGCAGCTGAAGTAACATTTACTGTACTTCCATCATCAAGAGTAAATGTCGTATCTAGTGCTACTGCACCGGCTGCTACTGCTGCACCTTGAGGAAGAGTTGCTGCTTTAAAAGAAGCCCAAACTCCCTGTGAGTCTTGCAAAGAGAGAGCTTCTCCACTCTCGTTATACATAACACCCATATCCCCTGAAGATATTACTCGTCCATTGGTATCTACAGCATCACCCGTTGAAGTAGTTGCAACCTCATAAGCTGGAGCAAAACTCTCAACAACAGGTCCAGAGTTTAGGTTTGCTTTTAGTACGAGATCTTCAGTTGGATTTGCAGGTGTTGTTAGTCCTGGTGGTATGTTTATATTTGAAATTGGAGCACTTGTATCTACAACTCCTGTTTCATCGTCTCTTGACCATCCCTGAACGATAAATCCACCATTGTCAACAAAATTTCCGCCAGAATCAAATTTAAAATCTCCTGCACGTGTATACTTATAAGTATTACCACCATCCGGTGAGACTATAAAGAAACCATCACCTTGAATAGCTACATCGGTATTTTTATCAGTATTTTGGACAGATCCTTGAGAGTAGATTCTAGTCATAGAGCTTACCTGAGATCCAAGTCCAACTTGAACTGCATTTCGTCCACCAAGTTCACCTTGTGGAGCTGTAGCAATTGATTTGGTTTGAGCTAGTAAATCTGAAAAGTTTGCACGAGAATATTTATAGCCTGTAGTATTCACATTGGCAATATTGTTTGATTCAACATCCATCGCAACTTGGTGTGATTGGAGTCCGGATACACCGGCAAAAAGTGACTTTAACATTTTAAATCCTTTATCGGTCTATCTAAAAAAGATAGAGTTAGTAAAAGATATATAGCACTTAGTGTTCCAGTTTTAATAAACCTACTTAGGCATCCATGTCAAGGGCTTTTTGCATCATTTGATCAGCTGTAGTTATCGATTTAGAGTTTGCATCATACGATCTTTGAAGTATAATAAGTTCAGTTAAGCCTGCTGTATTATTATAGTTTGAGCTTTCAAGTTTAAAGTTATGTACTGTTGCACCCAATATATTGTTTCCATTTCCATCAGTTGAAAATAGTGCAACTCCACTGTTTGAGCTCTCCTGAAATCTACTTCCACTAATTCGCTCTAATCCCTGGTCATTTTGAAAATGATAAACTGCAATCTTTCCAACGCTACTCTGCTCTCCATTAGAGAATGTAGCAATAACTTCAGAGTTTATATTTATAGAGTAGCCTAATAAATCGCCGCCTATGAGTCCATCAGATGAACTTGAACCAGTTGTTTGTGGCACATTACTCGATACTACACCACTAAACTCACTACCTAAGTCCATATTTACAGCTGTTCCATTATTATCAATTGAGGTTAAGCTAGAAGAGACAAGAGCTCCAGAGGAGTCAAACTCAACTGTACCATTTTGTGTATCATAAGTGACTAAACCATCTAGCCTTTGAGTAACGGCTTGAACATCCCATCTTGTACCTAGTTGATTTTGATCAACTGCTTTAGTGAAAGTAAGTTTTAACTCATTTCTATTATTTTGAGCATCAATTACAGTAGCACTAATAGTACTAGGAAACTCATCTGAAATACCTATATTGCCATAAAATGAACTATTTAATGTTGGCTGGGGAGGGTATGAAAGTGTTTTAGGAAACCGTAGACCCTCTTGTGTTGCCACATTTCCAAGGGACATAGTATTAATAACTTCTGTTAAAGTATTGTCTTGTATATTATTAGCCATCGTTCCAAGTACATGAAAGCCATCTTCTGTTACAAGATCATTATTTGCATCAAAAGTAAAACTACCTGCTCTTGTATAAATGGTATCTGCTCCACCTTCTATACCAAACCAGCCATCCCCATCTATTGCAAGGTCAGTACTTCTATCTGATAAGAGTAGTTCTCCATTTTTTTCTAACATTGGAGTTGCGTTTACTTTAACTCCAACACCGATAGAACTATCTACACTACTTGAAGTTGCAACCTGATTTACGGCCTCTTCAAAAAGGTTAGAAAACTCTACTCCATAACCACGGTATCCAACTGTACTGTTGTTAGACATGTTGTCGGAGACAATATCTATACCAGTGGACATATTTCTAAGGCCACTTAGTCCTGTATAAAATGCTTGAGTCATCATAATCGACTCCTCTTTTAGTAAACTTCTACAATATTCTCTAAAGGAACATAACTAGAAGCAACTTTAACAAGTGTTTTTCCATCTTCAAATCTTACTGACTCTATTGGATATGCTCCAACCTTTGTTGTAAGTTCTTTTTGGTCTGCATCTTGATATTTCGCTGTTACATTATAGAGTCCATTCTCAACTGCATTGCCTGCTGAGTCTAAACCATTCCATGTAAACTGCTCTAAGCCGTTCATTCCCTCAGATACTTCAAGAGTCGCTACTAACTTATCTTCAAAGTCTCTAATCTCAACCTCTCCTGAACTTGCAGGTGCTTGAAAGTAAAGTTCAAAAGTACTCGCACCTTGGGTATCATCAAAAGAGATAGCACTACTTCCTAAGTCAGCCATTCTACCAATAGCCGCTACATTCGAGAACTGTTGTGAACTACCTAATGACTTTGACAACTCTTCTAAGGCTTTAGTCGTGTTATCTGATGCTTCAAGAGTTGCTAGTTGAGAAGTCTGCGATAAAATCTTTTCGCTATCCATAGGCTCAGTAGGGTCTTGGTTTTGTAGTTCAACTAAAAGAAGCTTCATAAAATCATCTTTAGATAATATACTTTTATCTGTTGCATCTACTGCTGCTCTTGCATTTGTATAATCTATTGGTTGATACTCATTTGTTGCTGTAATTGCCATGACTTATCCTTTATATGTAGCGAGGAACGACTATCTCTAAAGAGCTTAATATCTCTTGGCTAGTCTCTTCCTCATCAAGTTTTTGAAAACTTCTATATTCATCTCGAGCTTGGCTTTGTTGGCCAGAACTTTGCTGTTGAGATCCAGAGAAACCTGATTCAGAGCTTTGTGAGTTGTTATTAAAGTTTAATGAAGCATTATTTATTCCACTATTATTTAATTGAGTACGCAGATCATTTACATTAAGTGCGAGTGTGTTAATTGCTGCATTGTTTGAGCTAAGGTTTACATGTAGGTTTTTTCCACGTTGCACTACGGTTAAATCAATTTCCCCTAATCTTTGCGGGTTTAGTTGAATTTTTATTCTTGTAAATGGTGACTTATAATCTTCTATAGCACTCTTAACATCAGATGAAAGGTATTTAATCATCTGTTTTGATTCTTGTAGTTTTACTTCAAAGCTATCTGCCTTTGGAATGTTTAATCCATCAACCTTAGAGCTACTCTCACTATTTGATGTGTCTGAACTTAAAAGTGAAGCAAGATTTTTACTTAATTCTGTTGTAGCACTTGGTGCGATCACCTTCGCTGTAGCTACTGAGAAGTCTGCTGTGATATTCGCATTTATGCTTAGGGAAGACTTCTCTCCTCGAAGGAGCAGTTTAAGCGTTTCATCTGCTCTACTCTTAGCTGATTTTTCTTCTACTTTAGGCTGTCTATTTGTAACTATCTCTTGTGTTGTAAGCTTCGGAGCTACGACTTGTGAATGTAATTCATGTTTTGTCGCTTGCTGGATTGGTGTTTGAACTTTTATTTGCTCTTTAAGTTCTTGTTTTACTGGAGCTTCTTTTGGAGTTGGTATTTGAACTTTTACTTCTGCCTTAGTTTCTTGTTTTACTGGAGCTTCTTGTAGAGTTGGTGTTTGAACTTTTACTTCTGCTTTAGCCTCTTGTTTTACTGGAGCTTTTTGCAGAGTTGGCGTTTGCACTTTTGCTTCTGCCTTAGCTTCTTGTTTTACTGGAGCTTCTTGCAGAGTTGGTGTTTGAACTTTTACTTCTGCTTTAGCCTCTTGTTTTACTGGAGCTTCTTGCAGAGTTGGCGTTTGCACTTTTGCTTCTGCCTTAGCTTCTTGTTTTACTGGAGCTTCTGCTTTATTTTTCTCTTTTAAAAAACTCTCTAATGGTGTTTCTTTTTTTAAAACTATAGGTTCATCTTTGATATCTAGTTTTGTGACATCTAGCTTACTTTTTGGAAGAGTTATAGCTGGTGCCTTAGTATCTTTTAAAACTAAAGACTCTGTTGCTAGTTTACTTGGAGTCTGTTTAATTTCTTCAAGAGTTATTTTACTAAGATCCAATCCAAACTTTTCAGCTAAGCTCACAAGCCCTTTAAGTGTCTTTGGCAACTCTTTAGCCTCAAACTTTTTAAAATCAGAACTCTCTAGTATTTTAGTTTTTAAGTACTCTTTAGCATCACCCACAAGGATTTTTAACTCTTTTAAAGGGATGTCAAGAGTATCTTTCTTTGAAGCTTCTATACTCTTTTGTGGCATTGATTTTATCTCTTCTGCTATAGTGCCATCACCTTTAAGTAAAGATAAAAGAGTCCCAAGAGTAGGCTTTTCTTGAGTGGCTTGAGTTGACTCTTTAGCATCTTCAAAAGCTAGGAAGACAGGACCAGCCTGAATAGCTTTATCATCATCTTTTAAAGAGATACCTTTTAAAAGTTCTGAAAAGGAGAGGGAATTTTCTTTAGCATCTAGAGTGGGTACACCCAATGATAAAGGGGAGGAAGGTTTTGTTTTTACATCTAATGAAATCATCTTTTACTCCTACTATAATTACCCAAAAAAAGCATGGGTTTTTATATTTTAGAGCAAGAACTATTCCATTATATATTTTTAACTAAAAGTCAGCCTTATTTATTGTAACTTCCATTTCAACTTCACACATGCTATCTTTAAATGTAGTCTCAACAACTTTAGCGTTTTTTATCATAGCGGCAACGCGAGTATTTACTACAGAGCTTTTAATAGCCATGTTTTTAATAGTATCTTTACCTTCTATCTTAACACCCTTAATCTGCTCTGCTAAGAGTCTATATGCATCTGCCATAGCAGCACGCTTGGCAAGTGCATAAGCCTGAGCAGGAGAAGTTGCAAATGATGGGGCAACACCCTGTCCTGTAACTGAAATAGTAACCATAGAACCCAGGTCATCGCTCATCTCTTTTTTAGAGTCCTCTTCTACATACTCTTGTATATACTCTTCATCTGGGTAACCATCTTTTGCATAGCTTGATATACTGAGACTTAGTAGAATCATAAACGCTAATATATATTTCATTCGTTTTCCTCTTTTTTTATTAAAATCTAAAATGCATATTTAAAGCTTGCTTTGTATCCAGACATAGAAAAATCTACCGTATCTAGTTTATCAAGTGCTTCAAACTGATTATACATATACCCTATGCTTAGGTAAAGTCCGCCTACTACACGATAATCCAGTTCTGCTTCATAGGATGTTGATTTTGCCGTGCTAAATGAAAGTGCACTTGCACCAGCATAAGCTATAAAATCATATAAATAATACTTCACTCCTATAGATGGAGCAAAAACGAGTTCATTAACATTTATAAATGCAGAACTATTAGAGCTATCAGTTAAATCTCTTACCTTATACTTCCATGTAATTGTTTTAATATTTACACCTACATCAAACTCCAAATCACCTGTATAAAACGGTGAGCCAAAAAATGTTACATAGTTACCTTTACTTTTTAAGTCATAATATATTACGGTATTTAAAACTTGGTAATCTATGACCGTTCCCACACCAGAGGCATAAGGAATACTTACAAATGTTGCAGGAGAAGCTAGAGTAGCATCTTGATTATCGTTCATATTAAAATAGGATAGTTTAAAGCAAGGCACATAATCGTATTTTGTTACAAGAGAAAATGCAAGGTATGAAGCTTGTGAGCCTGTATAGCCAAGGTCGTCTTTAAAGTATGCCGTACTTTTTAAATTTGAAATACTTCCACCAGCTTTAGGCAGATAAATACCAAACTCAACTTTTGCTTCTATACTTTTTGATTCACTATTTTCTTCTCCTAAAAGTGGAAAACTTATAAAAACTAATAATAAAAGTCGTAACAGAACCATATTCTCATCCTAAATTTTCATTTTGAATGATTTTAACATAATTATTGACTAAGATAGATTAAAGTTTAATCTTTTTCATAGAGATAGATTGCCCCAGCATCTACAATGGTACTGCTCTCTTTATTTGCCCCAACAACAATATTATCTGCATCTATATCAACTGATACACCATAATTGCTACTAACACTACTATTTTTTGCACTAATCGTTTCTACTTGCGTTATGTTTGTATCACTATTAATTTTGTAAACATACACATTTTTGCTCTCTTCTGTTGAAGACTCGCCTACGACTATGTGATCACTATCTATAGATATAGATACTCCAAAATGCTGATTAGGTGAAGCTGATGCAAACTCAAGCTTTTGGAGTTCGCTCACACTATCATCGCTTGCTATTTTAAAGATATATGCTGAACCAGAATCTAAGGCTGTTGCATCACTATGACTAGCACCAATTGCAATATAACTACCACTTATGCTCACACTTGAAGCGAATCTATCACCAAGTGCTATGTCACTTGAGACAATACTCGCTAACTCTGTTACAAGAGTATCACTTTGAATTTTAAAGAGGTATGCGCTTCCGCTTTGCGTATTTTTCTCTGCTGCACCTACAAGAATATAGCTACCATCAATAGAGATAGTTGAGCCAAACTTATCACCGCTAGCACTATTACTTGCTGAAATTTTACCTATGAGAGATGTATTTGTATCATTTATAATTTTATAAACATACACACTACCAGTACTTGAGTTTTGTTCATGAGCACTCAGCGTTAAATAATTTCCAGATAGAGCCACTTTAGCTCCGAACATATCGCCTAAAGTTCCATCACTTATAGTTGGTGAAGCGATAGGGCTTACAACATAAGAGCTATTTATCTTAAAAAGATATGCTTTTTCTTTGAGAGTTCCTACTGCTATGTATGCCCCATCTATAGAGACTGATGTTCCAAAGTATGCTCCATTTTCTGGAGTAGCAGCTTGAATCTTATCAACAAAAGAGAGAGATTTATCACTGTTTTTTCTATATATGTAAATGCTTCCCGCATCCGTTGCCGTATCGTCATCATAAGGTGCGCCTACTACTATGATATCGCCGCTTATAGAGACTGATTCGCCATATCTATCATCTAAACTTGGATCAGAAGCTAACTGTTGTGCTAACTCTAAGTAATAGAGATCATTTACATTTACAACTCTACTTAATGAAGCGCTATTTCCAAGAGTATCACTTAAACCTACCGTGACAGAGTAACTATTGTTTGCTCCTACATCAAGTGGCATTTCGTAATCAAATTTGATTAGATTTGAGATATCTGTACCATTTCTCTCAAAACTATCAAAGTCATCTCCGCCAAGAGAGTAAAAAAGAGAACCATTTGGACTAAGTGCGTCTACACTAAAGAGTACCCTTTTTTGCTCCTCATCTTCATAAATATTCACACTATTGCTATTGTAAAGATAGATTCTATCTACGGCTTCTGTATCAAAGAGATAAACACTTCCTGCATTAGAGGCAATAGTATCTTCTCCAAGTGCTCCAACAGCTATATAATCTCCACTAAACGCTAAAGAAGAAGCGAACATATCATCTGCTTCTTTATCGTTTGCTTTTAGTTTAAAGCGCTGACTCACAGAGTCGCCACTGTTTATCTCATAAACATATGCGCTTCCGCTTTCCCTCGCTAAAGAGTCTTGTTTATAAGCACCAACTACAAAGTATTGACCATTTAAAGCCACACTATTTCCAAAGTAATCGCCCGATTCTATGTCTGCTATTTGTACTTTTTCAAGCTCACTAATGCTCTCATCACTTTGTATCTTGTAAAGGTATGCACTTCCTGCGTTTGAGCCTTGTGAGTCTTCACTAGGAGCACCCACTAGTATGTAAGAACCACTTACACTCACAGCTGAGCCAAAGTAGTCACTATCTTCCCTATCCGATGCTGTTATCTTTTTAGGAGTTCCTACGGTGGAGTTACTTGCTATTTTAAAAACATATACGCTTCCATCATCGCTTGCAATTGTGTCGCTTAGATGCGCTCCTACAACCACATAATCCCCATCTATAGCTACGGATGAGCCAAAGTTATCCTTAAAGGCTGGGGAATTTGCTCTTAGGATAGCTCTTTGAGTCGCTACCGAGCCAGATATCTGAAACAGATAAGCCGTTCCCGAGTTTTCACTCAAAGTGTCCTCTTTTGGAGCGCCTACGACAAAGTAACTGCCATCCATAGCTAAAGATGAGCCGAAATTTGAACTCGCACTAGCATTTGAGGCCTGGTACTGAGATATAAACGAAATAGTGCCATTTGAGAGTCTCTCGTAGAGATAAACACTACCAGCGTTAGTTGCTGTCGTATCTTCATTTGGTGCTCCAACAACTATAAAGTTTTCGCTTATGGCTACGGACCTTCCGAAGTTATCATCTGCCGAAGGCGTTGTGGCTTGGAGTTTTTGTACTTGCCCTAATGAGCCATTTTCATCTTTTTTGTAAACATAAGCGCTTCCGGCGTTACTTATTCCATCCGCGTCTTCGTATGGCGCTCCAACAACTACATACTCGCCACTCACTGCGACAGTAGTTCCAAAGTTGTCATTTTTTTCTGCGTCGCTTGCTTGGAGTTTTGCTATCTGAAAAGGTCTAAAAGCATAATCTTCTACTGAAATAGTTACATCTACCTCTGCACTATTTCCCGCCGTATTAGTCGCAACTGCTTTTAGGTTGTAAACCTTTGTAGTCTCATAATCGAGAGTAGAGCCTGCATTTAAACTCATCAAACCAGTAGCATTAACTATAAAATTTTCATTTCCACTGCCGCTTAACTTTATCTCCGTAATTGAAGTATCTCCTCCATAGAGTATCTCCATAGTTCCAATTGTCGCTCCAGTAATTTTATTCTCTTTTATTGAGCCTACAAAATCATTTAAGATAGCAACTTCTGGTATATCATTAAGAGCTATTTTAAATAGTGCCGAATTGCTTTTGCCTTTCATATTTGTCGCAACCGCTATAAGCTCATAACTATTTACTTTTTCATAGTCTAATGACGCGCCGGACTTTAAGCTCACTCTTCCATCCACCGCAGCTTGAAAGTTTTCACTTCCACTGCCACTTAAAGCTATGGAAGTAATATTACTATCACCCATATATGTTATGTTTATGTCCCCAACATATGTGCCAGCCATTGCATTTTCATCTATGTTTGCATTTGAATCTACAAGGACTGCAACTTCGTCAATAACATTATTTATATATATAGTAATTATTGCGCCGTTACTACTTCCCGCGCTATTTATCGCCCTTACCGTCAGGTTGTACTCTTGGGTAGTTTCATAATCTAGTACGGCGCTACTGCTCACTCTAATAGTCCCATTTGTATCTATAGTAAATTCACTCGATGGAGAGCTGAAAGATATGTCGCTTATGCTAGTATCTCCATAATCTGAAATAGTCAACGAGCCCACAAGCGCTTCGCTTTTTGCATCTTCAAGAATAGTAAGCGCAGTGTTTACTATAGTTGGTTTAGTATCGGTACTGTTATTTATTTTTATATTTACGCTTACCGTTGCGCTTTTTCCAGTGCTACTTGTCGCATAAGCAAAAAGAGTGTAAGAAACTTTTGTCTCATAATCTAAAGCGGTAGCGGTTTTAATGTTGCCAGAACTATCTATCTTAAAACTTTCACCGCCTTCTCCATAAAGAGTTAGTGAGCTTATGTTTGAATCACCTTGATCTAAAATAGTCACACTTCCAGCAAGAGCTCCAATGGAAGCGTTTTCATCAATGTTTAAACTTGTATTTGCCAATGAGGGAACTTCGACAATGTTCTTAACGTTTATATTTATATCTTTGCTTGCTTGTGAATTTACGCTGTTTCCATCATCCACTAGCACCGTGACGCGGTATGAGTTTTTTAACTCATAATTTGGTTTTACTTTAAATCTCAAAACACCTGTTTTCACATCCATATAAAAACTACCGCTATCGCTACCTGAGATAAAGTAACTTAGAGTATCTCCATCTACGTCACTAGCATTTACGTCAACTACCATCAGAGTATTCTCATACACTTCCAAAACGTCATTTAGAGTTGGGCTTATTACTGGCGCTGAGTTTAGAGCTGAAGTCATATCATTGCTAACAACTATCTCAACTCTCTGCGAGATACTATTTAAATCACCCTCGTTTACAACGAGTTCAACTATATATGTTCCATTTACGTCTGCTAAAAAACTTGCGTTTTGCGCTGTAGGATTTATGATCGAAGTCGTACTGCCCAATGGTAGGGGCTCTACCAAACGCCATAAATAGCTCGAAGCTATAGAGCTACTTCCATCAAGTTTAACCACTCCATTTGTAGTCGCGTTAAGGTCTGTAACTATTTTTGCTAAGGGCACTACGCTAAACTCTGCAGGCACGCTTAATCCAGCCGTTACAATTGCTGCGTTCATATTAGTTTGCGCGCTGTTGGCACTTACGAGAGTTATAGAAAGAGCGGCCTCTATATCTGCTTCAAAATTAGGACTACTGAAGTTAATATCATTTGGTATGAGCGCTTCTTTTGTTTTATCTAAAACAATAATTCCATTTGTGGTGAGATTATCCGAATCGATGGACTGTATTAGCCTTGCTAGATTTAAAGAGGCCTTAACATCCTTTGTAAAAAGAGTATATGGAGTTAGAGTTGCGTTTTGAATCATAAAAGGACTAAAGCTATAAGAACCCAAAGAAAGAGTTACATTATCATCTTCTAGGCAAGTAAATTCTCCAGAGCCGTTTGTTAGGTTTATGTCACTAGAAGAGGAGCATAGATAAGAAAGTCCTTGAACATAATCATCTAAAAATCTTCCTGTAACGGTTGATGCTACGGTAGCGTTTGTCTCAATGCTACCGTTAGTGTCTATATTTGATTTGGTTTGTTCTATATTACCGCATCCAGTAAAAACTGATAAAATCAATATGTAAAGTGATGTTAGCTTGATCATCCTAATCTACTATAAGTAGTTCTTGGAGTTTATAAATTCTATTTTCACTCTCTACAATGTAGGCATAAACCATGCGAAAATCAAATTTCTCTTCTGCCTCACAATACTCAAGTGCCTTATAGGAGCTTTCATTACTATTTTTAAGTTCAGCTATCGCTCTGACATATTTTTTTTCATATGCCAACTTATCTGCTGCATTAAAAGTGTGTATCATCCCATTTAAATTGGTATTGCAAAGTGTATTTGCCTGGAGTTGTGCTATAAATAGTATAGATAAAATAATAAACTTAAACACATGTTCTCCTTTTTAGGAATGAAGTAGCACAAACTATTCCTCTTTTAACTTTCTTAGAGTCGGAACTGGAGGCATCTTCATAGAAGGGTATTTGCCCTTGTAACAGCTTTTCTCAAAGTAGTCAAAAACATAAAACTCTCTATCTTCGTACTCTTTAGCGTAGTTGAGTATTACTCGTGGGGAGCCTGGCCCATACTTAAGCAACTTTTTTGAAGCTGCTCTTATCTTCGGGTATATTAGCAAGACCCTCGAGTCGCTATACACTCCTCTTCTATAGTGAGACATATAACGCGACTTCAAACCTACACTTTTTTCTTTGTTAAAAATGAGATTCTCATTTATCCCTGAAGAGAGTAAAGTCTCAAACCCTGAAGCTATTTTATCTTTACATATCTTAGATACATCGGTATTTTCGATATTTACTTTAACTCGTTTTGAAACATAAACGTAAAAGCTAATGTTGGGTTCTATATACTTGAGATCCAAGATTCTCGTGTTTCGTATCTCTTGGAGTATCTTGTCATCTGCTGAAAAGCCGGCCCATGCAGCTGATAGTTTGTCATAGACATAAACAAACTTCACCTCTTTTAACTCAGAAAAAGTCTCAACTGTGTCGATACCATTTTTGGGGCTTGTAAGACGATTCCAACCTTTTGTAAGTTCGTAGCTATCCTTTGGATGAAGTTTACTCGTGTTCTTAAGAGCATTCTCGTTTACTAGAGCATAAGCATTCTTATCGCATTTTATATCTTGAAGTGTTTTAGAAGCTAAAGGTTCTGAGGCATGCCATTTTTTATCTCGTAAGCTCCAAATGATGGTGTTGTCAGATTGTATACTTTTGAGAGTTTTATTTTGTAAACCAAGAAGGAGAAGGTTTTCGCAGTCAGCATTTAAGACGGTGCCAAGGAAAAGCACCAAAAGAGTTAGTCGTTTCATTTAAATCCCTTTTTAGGAAAATTATAACCTAAAAAAGAGAATCTAAACCTAAGCTTTTTATAATCCTATAGAAGGATTAAAAATTTTGATCAGAACGTTTAGTAGCTACGGCAGTATCAGTTAGAACAGCTGGATTAGCTGAAGTAAAAGGTACTGCATTCGCAGCTGTTGGTAGAGTATAAGAATACACAACTTCATCTATCTTAATGTATACAACCGAACCTTCATACACATCAGAGTAAGTTATTCTTGCCAATGATACAGCACCTCTTACAAATACATCAATTGGACTTGCAAGGTCTGCTCCATTTTCAGGCTCATAAGCTATCGCAACTGTCTGTAAATCAGTCTCTGAAGTAATAGATAAACCATAATCAATAACCTGAGGTCCCGTTGCAACACAATCATCACCATAAACCGTACCATAAGTAGTAGGTTCACTATCCGTGTTAGCTGCATCAGATACTTTAACAGCTGATTTTAGTATTGGAATGTAATTTTTCGTAGTAACATCAGATGCATTACCTGTACCTAAAGTACCCGATCCATCAACAGCAAATACATTAAGAGCATAAGCATCTTCACTAGACGTTGTAAGTCGATCTAACTTTGAACACAATGGATAAGCCGCTGCATCAGTAACACTTAAAGTTGCTTTTAGATTTGAGCCACTTAGAGTGTTATAATCAGGTACTTTGCCATCAAATACATAGTACCCAGCAACATCCGTACTTGTTGACGAAAATGCCACACTTACTCCATCACCGATACTTACAGTAGGAGCAGCTGGTTTTATAAGGTCAACAATCAATCCAGTATCTGCATTAAGTAGATTTGAACCAAGTCCATTAGCAATATTTGCATAAACTGGATACTTAGAGCCGGCTGTGAGGTTAGCCACCTCATAAGAACTTAAGTCTCCAGAATAAACGTTGTTTGTGCTTTTACTACTAAGCTCAATCGCATTACCATTTACTAAAGCTTTAATAACTGATGAATTATCATAGTTTGAGTCTCCAAACTGAGGCAATCCAGCAACTTCAAGATAAATTTGACCAGCTACATTGTTATATGTAGTACCGTTCGCGTTAAAGTGCGTCGTATACGTTGGGTTAAACGATGCAGTTGTAATACTTAATGTCTCTTCAGTCGCTGCTTCAAGGTATGCCCAGTAGCCAGAAGTCTCTTTAGTTTTGAAAAGACTATAGTCTTGAGAGTCTAGCCACTCAGAAGGTTTTCTAGTTAAATCTATACTCTCCCACTCTACAGCTCCTGATGAGATATTCGTCGTACCAGTTACCAAAGCTTTTAAAGCATAACCAGCATCCATAATAGTATAAAGAGGTCCAAAAGATACATAATTTGGTGTAAACACTGCATTAAATTTCAAGTCTTCCACTAAATCTGCAGTTGGAACTACGAGTAAACCACTTTCTATATTATCAACAGGAGTTGCACCAGCAAAAGTAACTGCTTCTTCATCAGTCGCTCCATTACCAGCTTCCCAACTCCAAGCGATATCAGCTACTTCCGTACTTGTGATAGTAATATCAACATCTGTTCCATCACCTACACTTGTAACAACTGCTGATAAATTTGCCGCTGTTAATGCTGATTCAATCAATGTTTTTAATTCTGCCGCCCATGCCGCATCATCTGCTGGAATACCACTAACCGTGTATTCAGGATGAGTATAATCTGCTCCATAACTATTTCTAAGTACAAGCGTAATCTTATCTGCGGCATTATCTGGAAATTCAGCGGCAACAACTTGATGTGTAATAACATTGTTCATAGTTCCAGTTGCTAAACTATCTAAAGACCAAACACCTTTAACGGCACCTTTAGCTAAGTTGTCAGTCGTCGTGCCATCTGCTAGTTGATCCGTATATGGTAAAGTCTCTATATTTTCAGTAACATCAAATTTACTTGCATCAGCCACGGATGTAAACATAACTATTTTACCCGTAGAATCAGTGGTAGTACCTACAAATGAAACATTCACATTATTTACTGCCGTATCAAGTGCTCCAGCAAAAGTACCTAAATCTTGAGCCCCATTTACATCAGTTTCTAAATCTGCGCCAGCACCTGTAACTCTAACTTTTGAATTAGCATTGACATCTGTATAATCAAAAACTCTTGTAAAAGTATGATCTCTAATAAAGAAAGGCTTAGTTGAAGCCACAAGAACCTTATCTACAGCACTTGCGCTGTCATAATTAGTATCTATCACTACCGCTTTATACGTTGAACCGCCAGTTGCAATCGCTTCTACTTGAGTAACTACATCGCCAAGGGCACCACTAGTTTCAATCGGTGTAGCATCCGTTGCATCATCGGCAGCGTTTTGGAAATGTATTTTAACTTTATTAGGAGTAGCATTAGCGGCAGCGACAACACCGGCTTCAGTAAGTGGCTCTATTACCATCGCGTACTCACCATATTTAGACATAACTGCTGTCTTAGCTCCAACACCAGTACCTAAATCCGTAACGGCAACAGATGTTGTTTGTGTTAAGTCTGATACATCTACATTATATGGGACTTGATTAGCTAAAGTTGTTACAGCATTTATTGCTGTAGTACCTGTTTTTTCTGCAATTACAAAGCGCTGGTTTGACATCAGAACAATACTTCCTGCAATAGAGCTAAAAGCTTTAAGGTCAAATGTCTCAGGAAAATCACCAGCTATCTTCGCATCTTTAATTGCTTGATTGATTGCTAAACATCCTGATCGAGTATTAGCTAATGTAGCTCCCACAAAAGCGGCTTCTACCATATGATTACCTGAAGAGTCCCAAATTTGTATAGTAGCAGCACCTGTTAGTGTTACTTTCAATCCAGTAGAAGCTTTTCTAATCGTTGAAGTTTCATCACTAAATGCGAGGAGATTCCAGCCCTCAGTTATGCCTGCGGCAGTATACTCATCAGCAGATATTGACGAACTTCCAAGAACCAGACCGGCTTGTCTATCTGAAAGTTCTAAATTCATCTGCCCCCAGTAACCCTTACCTTTTGTAAGTGTTAGAAAGTCGTTTGTCGCTTCACTATTTCTAGAATCGTATAGATTCCATCTAGTGTTCGCAGTATCATAATTATATAATCTTATGTATTCACTTGCAGCTGCAACTTGCTGGTTATCTGTTTTGTCATAGTATGAAGCAGTTGTAGGATTATTCGATAAATCGTAATCTACTACATCTGCTATCTTATTAAGCGTCCCGCTCTCAAGACCTGGAACAGTTTCTATCAAAGCCCCAACACCAGGATTGCTATAGGTACCTGAAGAGCTTAATGTGATCTCATGGGCGCTAGAACCATCTGGTAGAATACTGTACTGCATTTTTTGACCTTCCATAGACGCTCTATAGGTAATAGCAAAAGATGGAGAATCCCCAGCTTCCATTGTTACGTACATAGTGTGTACCGGTTCAGTGTTATTAAAAGTGAGACTAGTTGTATCAACTCTCACTTCCACAGTTGGAACAGCAATCGCCTTAATTTTCGCTAAACTCTCTCCAGTTCCTGCAAAAAAACCTTCCGTGAAAAGCTCATCAGAACCTGAATCAGTTTTCTTATTCGCAGTATTATCAGTTATACTAAATACTCCTGCCGTACTGCCAGAACCAGCACCGTTAGCTTTTAGACCCGTAACACCAAAGAGAACCCAAGGGGCATTAGGCGTATTAGCATTAGCATTATTTAACGTAATGTAGTTTGCACTTACTGCTGTTGAAGAGAGAGCTAATGTAGCAGCTAAACTCATTAAACTTTTTTTATAATTCATCATTTGAAAATCCTTATTTTTAAAATCTTATCGATATACTTTAGTACTTGTGATTGCACCTGGAGTAAGAGAAGTAAGAGTAAACCTATAACAGGAGTAATCCAATCCATCAATACTTGGTGTTCTTACATATACTGTCTTATTAACATTACTCAGCCATGCTTTATCAAAGCCAAATCTGTACTTTTTGTCCGTATAGACATTTACAAATTGTCCAACCAGAACTTTTGTCAGAGTTGGATAATAAATCGCAACAGTCGTTCCCTGCAGATCAGATGTATAGCCCAAATCTGAATTTATCTCAATACCGTTGACGGGGTCAACCGTAGAAAGTGGATCAAAACTAGTATCTGAAATAGCTTTGTAATCGCCCACAATGTTACAAGAATTTGCATCATATGATGCTCCAGTTTTATCAAATCCTGAACTTGAAGGATCTATAACCGTAACTCCGCCTGTGCTATTTGTTGTATTTGTATCGACACCTAAGTTTTCACCTTCAGTAGTGTCGTCAGTTGTATCTGTTGTGTTGTTCTCAACAACTACAATAGTCTCTTTAATTGTGTTAGACTCTGTTGATACACCACAAGAACTAAACACAAATATTAAAGACATAAATACTAGAACTTTACTATACAACCCTACAACCTATTTTAGTCGATTGGAGGATTTGGAACAGGTGGTAAACTACTTAAACCTCTGATTCCCTCTGTGTTTAATGTTCTACTATTACTAACTGTTGCAACTTCATTGACTGTGTTAACAGATGTATCCGCAGCAGAACTACTGCTACCAGCACTACCGCCACATCCCGTAAATGCTAAGCTCAGAGCTAGTGCACTTATTAATGTAATAATTAATCTTTTCATTTTCCATCCTTGAAAATATTTCACATACCTAAGACAATACAATTACCATTTACGAAAAAATGAAAACTATATTGTCTTAGCAAATATGTTAATTAATGTCTTTGGTAAAAATTACCTACGACACACCCCTTTTATAACAAAACATGCTAGCCCGTCCTTTGGATGAGCATAATTTGTTCCATGTTCTAAAGTAAAAATCGACAGATGATGAAAAAACTTTAAATTTTTTCGAAATATTATTAAAAATTATATTGGATTCCCAATTTTAGGGAGTGTAGTGTGTTGTGTTTTAAAGAAGAAATATTTATACTTGTAGCAGTAGAGTTATCTATGTTTGTAGTATGTTGCATAAAAAGACAATCGTAGTTTATAAAATAAGAGAAGTTTTCTGTACTTTCATATAAAACTCCAGCCAGCGTTCCAAAAAAAAGAGAATCACTGTTATTGTTTGAGACTGGATCAACGGAATCTATAGGCCCTACACTCCATCCTAGTCTACTGTAACCACTCATCAGACCAAAGTAGGGAGTAAATTTTTTGATATTTTCAAACTTATAGTTTAGAGAAGCATAAATATTATCAAATGCTATATCATCAGTGTTAAGGTGCATATAGTTAGTAGAGATAAAAAAACCGTTTTTAAAATTATATCCTGCACCAAGTGTATAGCTTATACCATTACTATTTGGTTCATTTATCTTTACTGTTCCACTCTCTATGCTGTGAGTAGATACTGCCGAACTAAATCCAGTACCAAACTTTATGAAGCTTCCAGACTTATGATTATTTGTATAAAAAAGCTGGCTGCTGTTTTCACTATCTGTCTTTTTATTTTTTACTTTTTGCTGTAGTACATCTGACTTCTGTTCTTGTTTTCTCATAGAGATTTTTGCATGAGGAAAATAGTATCTTATTCTTGAGAGTGCTTTCTTGCTTGAGAGGGCATTGCCATATGGTCCTGTATATATTATATAGCTTCTACTATTTTTAATATAGAGCATCTTTTCCCCAACTCTTTTAAGTTTGGAGTAGATGCTATTTAGATGTGCTTTTTTTGTAGCTTTTGTTACAAGTATGTAGTTATCTGCAGAAAAAAGAAGTGATAAAAATAAAATAAAAACAACAAAAAACTTCATAGATTCTCCAAAAATTTATAACATACATCCACATATCGACTATTATTTTTTATTATTTAACTTTTATGGAATAATTTATGCTTTTTAATCAAAAACATACATGAATACATTATATAGTAAGGAAATAGCATTGCATAATATTATGAAAACTATACTTACTTTCCTACTTCTTTTACTCTTAAATGCATGTGGTGCATCTAACTACAAAGCGACTGATTCAAATACTACTTCAGTACATACTACAAATATAAATGGCATTGTGGTTGATGGATATATCAGTGGGGCAACCGTATGTATAGATACAAACAATGATGCTCTTTGTAGTAGCAGTGAGCCATCTACCACTACAGACTCAAATGGAAATTTTAGCTTTAAAGCCATTAGCCTTGAAGAGGACTCAATAATCTCTCTTATCTCTTTTGGAGGTATAGACACCTCTACAAACTTAGATCACAAGGGAGAACTTAAAAGAGTTCTTAACTCCTCTACTTTAAGTAATAATCCAAGTGTAGTTGTTTCTCCTATGACTGATCTTGTTGCTATGTCTGTTTTAAACTCTCAAAACATAGATATTTTAACACTCCATGACGCAGTGGTTACTATCTCCTCTCTTCTTGAAGTAACTGCAGCACAAATAGATCAAGACCCCATGAAAGACATAAAGCTCTTTGCAAAGTCTCAAGAGATTCAGCACACAAAACTGATGATAGAAACAGCTATAGAAAAAAATGAAAACCCAAGTTTCACAAAACCTACTGACTTCTCACTAGAGGAGTTCATAAAAGATGAGATGATACAGCAGAACCTAAACATAAACAACATACTTATAGCTTCTGAGATTAACTTAGATATGAGTATTCCTCAAAATGAAAAGATATATGTTGTAGCACAGATACAAGAGCTTCAGACAACACTTAATACACTTGCACAAGACACATCTCTTGATATAGCAAACCTCAACAGACTCCAAGAATCCATACTAAACAAGCAGACAGAGGCAAACCAAAAGCTTGTGAACTCTTCAGATATCACTGAGATAACAGTTGTAAGCATGGAAATCACAAATGATACTATCACTCAATCTGACTTTGACACTACCGATGCAATTTTGGATAATAAAGCTTGCAAAGAGACAAACTATAACATACTTACAAATGACAACTTAGCACTTCAAAAGAGTGATGACTTGAGCAATGGAATATCTATAAGATCAGAGTATAAAGATGCCATAAATATAAACAATTCTGAAGTAAAACTTTTTTACCCAGATCTTCAAAATACAAAAACAGAATCAAATGTAGTATTTTTTGAAACAGACTATTACTTTGTATTTAATAAGGCTTGGGTGAATAACATAGACAAAACTATCTATCTCATGACTCCAAAAGATATTGATGGCCTTCATAAGTGTTATAGATATGAACTAAACTCTGAAAATTCAAATGAAATAACAGCTACAAAAGTTTACTCCTATGCTGATATATTATAAGGAAAAATCGTGAAACTACTAAAACTACTACTGCTTATCTCTCTTTTGAGTCTACCTGTATTTGCCGCTACATCGCAGCTCATCATTACAAAAACTTCTAAGAAGAGTGCCTTAAAGTCCATAAAGTCCAAACTAGACTCTTTAAAGATAAAGATGTTTGTACAGAAGTCTTCTTCAGGTTATGTCGTGTATTCAGGTAAATACAACTCTACTTCATCTGCTAACCTAGCTCTTAAAAGAGCTAAACGCTACTTCCCTTCTGCTAGAGTTGTAAAACAACAGAGCAAAGATGAAAATACCAAAAACATCAAAAGCCAAGAGAAAGAGACAACAAGTACTCAAAGTACAGCAGATAGGGATAAAAACAGTATGTTCATAGCAGCAGGTTTTGGACTCTCAAGCATTAATGGATCAACAGATGATCAAACGGCAAGCCAGTATGTAAACAGTGGTATGAGCTTCGCTCTTGAGGCTGGTTACTACTTTAACGATAATATTTTCTCATCTCTAAGCTATTTAGACACCTCAACTACTGATATAGCAATGAGCAATGCATATGGATCTCTTAACTACAAGCTATATGCTACAGAAGATTTAGGACTCTATGCAGGGCTTCTTGGAGGAGTCAGTTCACTCAAGCTAACACAGTATGAAGCAAGTGAACCATCAATATCTATGCTCTTAGGTGTACAAGCTGGTATCTCCTACGATATAGGAGATAATTTTTCCATTTATAGTGCTTACCAAGCTATCTATATAAATCAACTCATAGAACTCACAGACACATCATCAAGTATAAGTTTCAACCTTATCCATAACATGCAAGTTGGTTTTCAGCTTAGGTTTTAATCTATCCACAAATGAACTAAACCTATTTAAAAAGTTGCCGATTTAGAGAGTATGAAAATAGCACTATTACTACTTGCAGCATCAATGCTTATTGCTTATGTCCCTAAAAATATCATGCTTTGTAAGACTCATCAAAAAATAGCTGAAAATTCAGAGGTGAAGTGTAGATGGGTGTGTGATAAAAAAGTATCTAAAGAACGCAAAATTGAAAATGCGATACTTTTTTATAAAAATTCAAAATATTACAAGTTTGTAAAAAAAGATTATTAGATTACTTTTGCGAACCTATCTAGACAGTGCAGATCTTTTTTTAAAAAGGTACTTACACTATCTTGCATAGCTCCAAGTATCTCTTCAGGTGTCTCTCCATCAGCTGGATAAGAGAGTAAAAAAGCATTCAAATACTTAGCAAAAAACTCATCAAACATTTTCTTAACTATGTCCGCTCCATATTTGTCCGTATATGGAAGTACAAAAAAGTAGTCTGTTCCATGGTTTACAATGGAGTCGGACGTTCTTAGTATCTCTTCTAATGAACTATCAATAATCTCAGGGGCTATCCCCTCAAAATCACAATACAAAAGAGTAAAGCTCTCTGCACGATTCTCATCCAATCTATCTGATATACCCATATTTAAACGCATAAGTTGCTTGAAATTGTCAAATGTAAAATGTATTCCTGCCATGAATGAACCTTTTCATTAGTGTTAAGTCAAGTATAGCAAAATCTTATGTAATAATAAAAAACTTGACTAATTCATGGAAGTTAAATGTGTGAGCTGTAACTTTCTCTACCAAAACCTACTCTACAAAAGAGAAGAATTCGTCCTTATCTTTATATCCAGGGAGGCTAAGAAAAGCAGTGTCATCTTCATAATCTATAATGTATGTCACGGGGATTATCGGTGTGTTAAACTGCTTTGGTAAGTTTTTTTCTTCGCGGTTTACTATGAGTGGAATATACTTTTTATGTATAACTTCATTTATATTTTCTCGAGAGAGTATCTTTTTTTCTAACTTTCTACACCATGGACAGTAGTTTGAAACCTGCACCATTAAAACATCTTTTTTGGCCTGTTTTGCCTTTTGCAGAGCTACTTTATAGTCAGTTTCATATCCGTACTGTTTTGCAAACTCTTGATAGGACTGCGCAAACATAAAACTACAAAGGAGTGTTACTAAAAAGATATATCTCATTTTGTGTTATCCTCTTTATACTGTTCTTTAAAATCTTCTAGAAGATACTCAACACTATCCATCACATCTCCTCTTAGACTTTCAACTTCAAAGATATCATCTTTTACATAAGTTATAGCAAACACCTCTTCATTATCATCACTGCGTTTAACCTCTTCACCAACGATAAGTGCCACTTTTAGAACTAACTTCTCACCTATAGCGATGCGAGAAATTGTAAGAGCGATAGGTCTTGATGAGTAACCTGCAGTATTAATGCCCAACTCTTTTGTAGTATTAGCAAGTAACTTAGTAATGTTTGTTTTATACTCTTGTGGTACCTTATCTGTGTTTATTTCTACCACAGGGTATGCACTTTTAAATGCAGTAAGCACAAATGGCGTTTGAGCATATGCCATAACAAAAGAGATAAATACAAGTAATACTATTTTCATAAATTTTTCCTAATCTTTAATCGTTGAAGCCAACAAGTTCGCCGCGTTTAAGTTTTCCTATTTTACCACGAAACTTACGAATATAAAATGCTTTTTCCTCAAAAGAGATATTTTGCGCAAGATTTACCTTCCTAAGTTCACGTTCGTAGTAACGAGTCAGAAAGGTTATAAGTTCTGCATTGAGACTATCTTCATCTTTGAGTCCAGTTATACTCTCATCTACCATGATGGCCATAAGTTCAGGAGAATCACTCTTCCCAGCTATTGCTAAAGAGAATTCACGTGAATGAAAAAGTAACAATGACGGGTCTAGAACATCTAGTATCTGGTTTATAAAGTGTGGTTTTTCTAAAACCGTTTTTATGAGTGAAAGCTCCCACATATCTTTATGTGAGTTATTTTGAACAAGTGGCCTATTTTGCTGGGAGTTGTCATTAGACGTTAGCTTAACAAGCGATGGCGAAACGCCAAGTCCGCCTAAACGCGAAGCAAGGTAAGTCCTGTACTCCTCTTGAAGCAGTGGCGAGAGAGTTTTAAGATATGCCACGCCTTCTCCCATACAGCTCTCTTTTGCCTTTGGATCTCTTAGATCATACAAAGAGAGTAGTTCATCTAAAACAAACTCTATAAAAGACTTAGGAGAGCGAAACATATTTGCAAGCTCTTCGACTCTTCCATCTTTTACCATGTCTGCAGGGTCAAGTCCACCTTCAAAAACAACAACGCCACCACGAAATCCACTCGCACTTAAAAGCTTAGAGGCTTTAAGAGCCGCAGCACGACCAGCTTTATCTCCATCATATGCCATCACAACTTTTGGCTCACCTTTTCTAAGAAGTGGGAGATGCTCAACTGTTAGAGCCGTTCCTAAAGTTGCCACTGCGTTATCAAAACCCGCTTGATGAAGCATGATAACGTCTAAGTAACCCTCAGTGATAATAATCTCACCTTTTTTATGAAGCGACTGCTTTGCTAAGTGATAAGCATAAAGTAAACGCGACTTGTTAAAAAATGGAGTCTCTGGAGAGTTTACGTACTTTGCTTGATGTCCAGTAATAGTCCTTCCACCAAAACCAACCAAACTTCCATTTGCCGAGCGAATAGGAAAGGTTATACGCTCTATAAAGCGTGCAAAATTTCGCCCACCATCATAACCAATCACACCCATTTCAACGGCTTCATTCATAGTAAACATCTGAGATTTTACATAGTTAATAGTCGCGTTTGAATCAGGTGCATAGCCTATGCCAAACTTCTCAACGCTACTCTCGTATATTCCGCGTTCTTGTATGTATGCGAGTGCTTCTCGTTTTTGGTTGAGTAGGTTTTTGTACCACTCGTTTAAAGCGTCCATAACTTGTGAGCGGGGTTTGTTGTTTTTGTTATCTGTATAAGAGAGCGTAAAGTTGTAAGAGTCGGCAAGTTTTTCTAAGGCTTCTGGATAGTTAAGTTTCTCATACTCCATAACAAACTTAACGCTATCTCCGCCGGCGCCGCAGCCGAAACAGTGATATATCTGCTTCTGTGGACTTACAACAAATGAGGGGGATTTTTCATCGTGAAAAGGACAAGGTGCTTTGTAGTTACCACCTGCTTTTTTTAACTCAACATAGCTACCAACAACGTCAACAATGTCAAGTCGTGCCTTTAGGGCTTCTATGGAGTCTTGTGCAATCATGTATGTATTATATCTACAAGAGGTTTAAAGGATAGAAGCTATCTCTCAAAAAAAGAGATAGTTTAGAGATTTAGTCTAAAGCTGGAAATGGTCCCATATAACCCATGTAAGAGTTAAGATCAGAATCAACAAGTTTTTTGTCTGTGTTATCTTCACCAAATGGATGTTGTACAACCGTCGTCATATAACCAAAACCATTGATGTTTTTATGCCAAAATGGAGATGTAGTCTCAGCTCCATACAGAGATGTAAATACACGTTTCATATCTTTTGTTTTTACATTGTAAGCCCAAATCATATCATTTTCATGATAGCCAGTATCTTCACCGATTATTAGAATGCCATACTTATCTAAGTATGTTACGTTATCAGGATAAGAGATACCATTAACGCTACACTGATTAAACGCAAGGTCTCCTGTATAAGTCGCATCTGCACCCGTTACTTCTGAGTACATATTTCCTATTACATAGTCACTATCAATTGTGCCGCCTTGAGTATCGCGTTTGCCATTTTCAACATCAAGTGCATAAACAGCTCCACATTTACTATAGTCAAGGCGAATGTCATTATTACTAGCGATGTCATACTTAGTCTCCGCTATGCCTTTGTACTTGTTATCTTCCATACCTTTGTAAATATTACTGATAGCCATATAGAGTTTTTTATCATCAGAGTTGTATGTGATTCCCTCTTCTTTTGCAAACTCTGTAGTTGCACCAAGATATGCTGCATAACGGCGTTTTTCTAAACTAGCAGCAGCTTTTTCTTTTCCTGACTTGAGTAAAAGACATTCAGCTCCAGCAGATGTGTTTACAGGCTTATACCCAGCAGTAGTACATGAACCATTTACATCTACAGCTTCATAATCAAAGATATCGCTAAACTCAGTTTTAGCATCTAGCATTGTTTTAACTTCAGCATTGCTCAAGTGACCCATAGCAACCCAGTTAATAGTCGCACTTCCGCCATTTTCAGATGACTCTTGAATCCATTTTGCGGCATATAAATTACCAGCACTTAAATCCTCCTCAACATCGGCAACAAACATGTAAAATCCACCATTTGTACCATCATCACTCAGGTAAACTGTCTTTTTATCTGGCATCACATATGCTAACTCATGTGCTGCACGGCCCATTGCATAATGTTTTACTACATTTGTAGCACCTGCATCACTTGTCACTTTTATCTCTGGAATCCAACCCATGTGATAACCGATGTACTTAGCATTTGTAGCAGTTGGAGTATAGCCATTGTATTTTGCGATACTTATAGTCTTAGAATCTGTCTCATCAACAGTTCGCATATTTGGTTCATACTCTTCACTACCTAGGTGTGAATTCCATGGAGTAGTCATACCCGCACAGTTAATGTACGTACCATTTACATCTGAGAAATCAACACTCTTTGTCGAAACAACTGATAACTCTCCATTTTGTGCATCTTGATTTAACTCAGTAATATATGCACCACCGATTCTACACTCTAGCGCTGTAATGGCAAAAAGTTTTGAACCATAAGTGATGAGTGAAGTATAATCAAGTCCACTAGATTGTCCACAGTACCAAGGCTCACTCCCTCCATACTTAGAGTTAGCAACATTATCTGCTTGAGTAAGTGCATTACCCGCAGCATCTTTTACAAGTGCAAAGTGTTCTCCATTAGCATCAGGAGAGGCATCACCTGAACGCAGCAGGGTATGAAAGTCTATTGATTTTTCTGTACCATTAATTGTTACAGATTTTGAAGCATTGTTCACACGTTTGTCAGCATCAGTCGTAGGAACGGCTATGCTAGTAAACGACATGCTGTATGCCGTTGCATCAACACCATTTGTCCCATCCGCACCATCTGCTCCATCCACACCATCACTCCCACTTGTACCAACTAAGCCAGTTTCTCCAACAGCACCATCTTGTGTATCTGTTCCACAAGCGCTGAGGGTAAATAGTAAAGCTGTAGCAGTTACAAAACTTATCATTGTTCTTTTTTTCATTAGTAAACTCCATAAATATATGCCATAATTTTTGGCTTGGCGAATTCTAGAGTTTAAAGATTACAAGATTGTTTCACGGAGGTAGCAAGTGGGTTTCTTCAGATTACAAGAGTGTAACCAAGGAGATTAAGCTAGTAGTTTTAACTTTTTCTCTCCATAAAGCCACAAGAAAATCGCAGAGGAGAATATGATGGCATTTAGAGCTATCCACACCCAGACTAATGAGAAGTCATAGTAACTCAAAAGTGATAAAAGAAGGATGGGTGCAGCCACTTGTCTGTATATGCTCACAGGTAAGATAACTGCTGGTTTTTCTATGCCTTGGAGCATCGCAATGTAGATAAAAATAATCACAAAGCCATAAGAAGCAAGGCCTGCCACCCGAAGATAAAGCGCAGTTTGTTCTATCACTAAAGCATCAGTAGTCATCAAAGAGGCGAAGAACTCCCCAAAGAGTAAAAATGACGTCACACCTAAGGTAGAGATAATCCATCCATACTTTATAGCCATCTTCATTGTTGGCTCTATTCGCTCGTATGTTTTAGCACCGTTGTTTTGTGCGACTATGGCTAAAGTTGCGACATTAAGCCCTACTACCGGCATAAGAAAAAGCTGCTCTATTCTCATACCTATACCAAACGCGGCAACAGCCTCTTTTCCAAAGGGTGCAACAAAATAGGTAATGATATACATACCAAACGCCATCATAAACATGTTTACACTTGGTGGGAAACCATTTTTTAGTAATCTTTTTATAAGTGTAAAATCATATTCTAATGCTAAAAATCCACTCCATAAAACACTCTTTCTTACCTTGTAAAAGAGATAAAGCATAGTGATAACCTCAGCGAGTATGGTAGCTAACGCTATACCCTTAACGCCAAGGTTAAAGTAGTGTATAAAAACATAATCAAGAAAGATGTTTAAAATAGCCGTAAATATAAGTACGTTTCTAAAAGACTTTGTATCTCCCGTGGCGTTTAAAAGGGCATTTAAAAAGAAAGAGGCTATGAAAAAGATAATCCCATAGATGATAATGTGAATATACTCATATGTCTCTTTTGCATAAGAAGGATCACCAAGAGCTTCAACTAAAAGAGGAAGAGTCAAAATGCCAACTACGCTTAAAAATATGGAAAGCAGTAGTGCAAAAAGCAGGCCGTTAAGCGTAGTATGCTGTGCTTTTTTTATATCTTTTTCACCTAAAGCATTTCCAACTAAAGAGCTCAAAGCCTCACTCATCCCTATGCCAATGGCTAAAATCATAAAAAACACAGAAGCCGACAAAGAGAGAGCGGAGAGTGCTTCTGTAGATATTAGCCCTGCAAAGTAGGTATCTGTGACATTAAAAAGAGTGTGAAAGAAGTAGCCAACTACGGAAGGAATGGCGAGTTTTACTATATGCTCTTTAATAGTCCCTTGCGTTAAATCCATATGCATTAAGAGTTACTTGAACAACAGCTTGCAGTTGGCGTTTCATCTTTTTTCTTAAAATAGGGCTTGAGTATATAGTAAAGCACTAAAACCCAAAGCACTAAAGAGGAGCCCCACTCTATAAAACCCGCTTCTTCGTGAAGGTGAACCATATCACTTACACTCACGTCTCTAAGCATATAGTCAAGTCCAAAACCAAAAGCGATAGAGCCTAAAACGATAGTTCCAAGATAGACATAAAGCGTACGAGTTCCTAGCATCTTTTTAACCACTCCTATGGTCACCGTATTTGTAGCGGGACCCGCCGTTAAAAAGACAAATGCAGCTCCAGGAGACACTCCTGCAAGCATGAGTCCAGCTGCTATTGGCAAAGAAGCAGTAGCGCAAATGTACATAGGAACGGCGATGATTATAACTATAAGATAAGAGAGCCAACTGTACTCTATAAGTATCTCGCTAAGGTTGTCTGGCACGGCTGTCGTTATAAGAGCGCCAAGAACAAGACCTAAAAGCAGAGGCGACGCTATATCTTTGAGTAGCGTGCCAAAAGCATAACGCAAGGCCTTAGTGAGTGAAAACTTTTTACTACTCTCATCGCTACAAGATGATGAAGATGAACAACAACTTGCACTCTGCTCCTCTTGTGGCGTTTGAGAAGTTTTAGCGGCTGAGAAGTTCATAACGGCAGATGGCTTCAGAGGAGGCTGAACGCTAAACGCAGGTTTGACTTCTTCTTTTTCTAGCGTTTCATCCCCATAAAAGTTAGCAAGAACTCCTGCGATGATGGAGATAATCATAGAGCTTATAACTCTGTAGATAGTAAATGCCCAACCAAACATTCCATAAGTTGCAAGTATGGAATCAACTCCAGTTATTGGCGTTGAGATTAAAAACGCCAAGGTAGAACCATTGCTCGCTCCACTCTTTTTTATGCTTGTTGCAAGAGGAACAACGCCACATGAGCATACGGGAAGGGGTATGCCAAAGAGGGTTGCTTTTATAACAGAGAGGATAGAGCTTTTGCCTAGGTGCTTTGAGACGATAGTGTCTGGGACTAACTCGTGTAAAATACCTGCAAATATAAGACCGAAGAGTATGTATGGGGCCATAGCATTACTTAGGTCCAAAAGAGAGTTAAAAAAGAGTAATAGATAATCCATGTTTTTTATCCTTAATAATGCGGATTATCTTCTATGTTTGCTTCAAAGAAGATGATTTAAAAATTATAGGTTACCAACAAATCTACGTCTAAGATTTCAACCTGTTGGTTTTGGTAGTAGTACTCGCTTGTTTTATAGACTAACCCACCCAAAATATGCACTCCTTTCATAGGCTTGTATGATAAAAGAAGTGCCTCTTCCATAGCCTCTCCTCTAGGATCATTTATCGCTTCAAAAGGTCTTGCAGGAGCAAAAGAACCTTTAGTAGTTGACTTGCCATAGTTCGCATAGAATGTGATAAGTTTCAAGTTATCAAAAATATCATACTTAAAATCAACTCTATAAGCGTTAACATTTGCTCGATAAGCGTTTTTTGAAAAAAACGAAGAGGTATAAGCCGGGTCTCCACTCCAAGGGTTTAAGATTCTTGAATCACCCGAGTGGTTATAAGCAAGAGCAAAAAATGCTTTTTTATACTTATATGTCCCTTTTAAACCTACCATAGAAGCGCTTGAAGAGTCCAGCCACTTATCCGCTAAGCCTTTTCCTACGCTATCCACTCTTAAGTACTGCGCCGCTAAAGAGAATGCATACTCTTTACTTTTGTACGTCCCATCGAGATAGAACATATTGATTATGTCGTGTGCAAAAAAGTCCCAAGCTCTGATAGTTGTGTTTTTAATGGATTTGTTTACAATGCCTAATGTTGTTAGACCATTTGTCTCAGCCGCATTGTCAGCAACTGTCTGTTTCTCTATGTCTTGAAAAAGACCTCTAGTGTCCAGAGCATTTTGCGTCGTTCCGCCTGTTCTTGTTACCTCTCCTATCAAACCAAATTCAACCGGAGCACGAGTTCCATAGGCCATCTTCTCTACTTGAGCTATGCTTATAGTTGTATCTTCTAAAGAGCTATTTTCATACAAAAAGGCCTCGAACATATTTGGCATATAAGTATAGATGGCATTTGTAAGCGGAGTGTCAAGTTTGAAGTGCCCTACTCGAGCATGGTGAGTTTTGTCTTTGTAGTGTAGATTTAACTCGCCTAAAACAACTTTTGTAGAGTAATCTTTTGAGAAAAAACGCCCTGCACCTATGATGGTATCATTATCATTTAGATTGTTTAGACCTGTTCCGCTTGCCGTATACAGAGCTGCAGTCGCGCCAATATTTTTATATGTTGGAGATTTATATCTAAGGTGCCCGCCGATTGTGCTTGCGTCAATCCCGTAGTCTTTTGAGCGACCGCTTTTTATATATGCTGGTTCAAATATATGATAAAGTCTTATTCTACCCTCAAAGTCTCCCCAATCAACCTTAGAGCCATTAACATCATCGTTCGCTAAAGCATCGAGTGTCAACAGTGACAACAGTGCTATAATAAAGCCCCTCATAAACCACCCCTTATATTTACTTAAACTTAGAGATCTCCTCATAAGCCACAGGCTCGCTGATATGATAGCCCTGTAGATAATCAGCATCAATTTCATCAAGAACACTTCTGACTTCCTCGCTATAAACAAACTCAGCTATAGTTTTCATCTTCGCTATCTTTGCAAATGCAACAATATTTTCCGTTATTAGTCTTACGTTTGGATCTTTATCGATATTTTTGATTAAAGAACCATCTATCTTAATATAGTCTGCGTTTAGTTTTAGAAGATACTCAAAGTTTGAATAACCAGTTCCAAAGTCGTCTATTGCAAGTTGACAGCCTAAAGACTTTATCTCTTTTATAAAGTTGTTAACCTCTTCATAGTTTTCTATGTTTTGCGTTTCAACAAGCTCTAAAACAATCCTTTTACCTATGCCTGTCTCTTCAAGTCTATTTATAAAGTACGTACTCACGTCCTTATGTAAAATATCCTCAAGCGTGAAGTTTAGAGAAAACTCATAATCATGCTCAAGAACCGCTTCTATCACCTTGTCTATCATAATCATCGTTATACGGAAGTAGAGTTGCGCTTTGATGGCTACGCCCAAGAACATAAATGGAGAGATTATCTTACCATCAGTACTTATCATTCTCACAAGTGCCTCGAACTTCTCTATTTTGTGAGTTTTTTGATTATATATTGGTTGGAAATAGGCAACTACCCTATCATCTTCAAGTGCATTCTTAAGCTCTCTTGTCCATTTTAGATTTGATTCGTACTCTTTTTCTATGTTAAATTCACTAGTATATCTTACAAAGTTTTTATGCTCTTTTTTTGCTATTAGTAGTGCTATATCAGCATCTATGTAGGAGTCTTTTTCTTCAACCGCAAAACCAACGCTAAGCCCAATGATAATCTCATAATGATCAAAAAGCATACTCTCTTTGGTTACGCTACTTATAAGATCTTTTATTTTCGATTCTAAGACTTCAGCAGTTTCATTTCCATGTGAAAGAAGTGCTAACTGATCTGCATGGAGTCTATATACCTCAAAGTTACTCTCTTCTAAGTATTCAACAACTCTTTTTGCTAGATCTATGATTACCTTATCACCTATATTACTTCCATAAAAGTCATTTATCTCTTTAAAATTATTTATATCAATAATTGCTACCCCAGGCATATAAATCTCTTCAATATCTAAAAGTAGTTTAACTCTGTTGCCCAGCCCAGTAAGAGAGTCTGTCGTATAAAGATGCTCAAGCTTCTCTTCGTGTACTTTTAGCGAGTTTTCTACCATTATGCGTTTTTCAAGTTCTGAAGAGATCTTTTCATACCCCTCATAAATCTCTTGGTTCATGATGTTTATAGAGTCTTGTAGTTCATCAAGCTCATCTTTTTTTGTGTGACTTGAAACTCTTGTCAGCAGTAGTGGTTCTCTGTATATATTTACATTAAACTCTTGCATATACCTAACTGCTTCTTGAATATGACGTGTTACTAATCTTTGGAATATAAAAAGAATAAAAAAAGATGTAAGGAAAGTTTTAATCCCTTGCGCTAACAAGATAACTGTGACCCTATCAAGCAGATAGCTATAGAGTTCATTTAGGTCAGCTAAAACTCTTAACTCTCCCAGTTCTATCTGGTTATTATCATAATTAAAGAGAATTTTATGTCTTTTTTCTATAAAATTTTTCTGTACCTCTTCACCCATTTCAAAAAAGTCTCCATCACCCAAAGTAACCGAAGCATATTTTATATCTGTAAGGTTTACAATGCCTTCTAGCTGCAAAGCTAGCTGCTGAGTATCATAAACCCATGCACTTTGACTCAAACTTGCTAAATAGCTTGACTCAACCAGTTCTACTTGAGAGTGTATGCTCTTGTATCCGTGTCTATACTCGATATAGAGTTGTATTAATGTAATAATCAGTGTAATGAGTGCACTAAATAGTATAGTAAGAATAAGAAGTTTTAAAGATACTCTCTGTTTATAAAAGAGTTTATCTAGCAGTCCTTTAATCATACTCTATTACTTTTAGAAAATTCGTATTACCTGCACTCATTTTTTTCACAAAATCCATCTGAATTCTCTTGAATGTTCCATCTTCATGCATACTAGTAAAGGCTTTTTCGAACTTAGGTATCATCGCTGCATGTTTTTTATGCAGATGCATATAGAGAAGACGAGACATGAGAGGCTTTTTATGCATGTAGAAAGCCTCATCTTTGTAACCTGATATAAGTGTATATAGAGCAATTTTATTTATAATAATAAAATCAAGTCTCCCATCACCAAGCATCTTCATAAGGTTAATATAATTAGTAGACATAGTAAGCGAGAGCGGAGTATTTTCCGATGCTATTTTTTCTGCTATCTTCATTCCCCTAATTACACCCACATGATAAAATTTTAAATCTGAGAGTTTTTTTATAAAAATCTTTTTCTTACTTAGTATCATCAGGTCTATAGAGTGAGTAGGAACACTTACTCTTACAAGGTTTGGATAAAAATTAGCTATTTCCCATATTCGAGAACCATCACCGTCATTAATGCCAGAGTTTGCATTTATAAGTGAGCGTTGATTAGGAAGGATTTGAAACTCAAGCTTTTCTCCTGCTCTTGAAAAGCCCTCTTTTATCACCTCTCCTACAAGATTTACCTCAGGTTCTAAAAAGCCTGAACTTATCTTATAGGTGTAGTCATTAGCAGAGATAAACTGTACGAAGGCAAGTATTAAAAAACATATTTTCTTCATTCTTATCCCCTTATAAAATAACTGTTTCTTATATTCTACCTATATTTTTTCATATTTGCATTAAAATTTATACTTTTACAGCATAACACTACCCAGTTGTATTAATATGAATAAAATTCCTCTTCAGAGTTTTATTAAGCCACTTTGGTTTGTTCCCCATTGTAATAAGTTCTTTATTAGGCTATAATTTCAACTCGAAAAAAATTAAATGAAAGTGGGTGATGTGATATGCCTGGTATCGTACTACGCCATGATGATAATTTTGACGCTTCTTATAGACGTTTCAAAAAGCAGACTGACCGTAACTTAATCGTTACTGAAGCTCGTGCTCGCCGTTTCCACGAAACGGAAACTGAAAAACGTAAGAAATTCAAAATTGCTTCTCGTAAAAAGATGCTTAAGCGTCTTTATATGATGAGACGTTATGAATCACGCCTGTAAGCGTTAGCCTTCGGGCTGCGTTTATCTTCTTTAACTAACTTTTACAAAACCTTCATACTATTTCACAAAAAATTTAACAATTTATGCTAGACTACTTTTCTATTAATATAGAGGATTTCAAATGGGTTTTATTATTAAGATACTTTTTATAGGTATTGCTGGATTTTACATTGCCAATTATTTTATGCCAGACAAAACAAATGAGATGATTAATTCTCTAAGCGAAAGTACGGGAATTGACAAAGACATAATATCAAACACTCTTAGCGCAGCAAAAGAGATTCAAAGTGAAAAGCTACCTTCACCCAATGAACTATCAAATGAAAGAATTAGAAAGCAAGAAGAAGCTCTAGAAAAACTTACTCAGCAATAAAAAGTAACTTTAAAACTCTAACTCATACCTAAAATCGTCCATAACAAAACCATTGCCAATATCTTGCACTATACTCCCACTCTTTTTAAATGATAATGCTTCATAACTCTTTATAGCTATATCATTACCTATGTTAACAGTAAGATAGAGACTTGTAACTCTCTGCTTAAGTGCTAACTCTTTTAAAAACTTGAGTGCTTTTTTTGTGAAACCATTTCTTCGAAAAGATTTTTGGATATATAACTTACTGAGAAAGAAGCTGTTAGTTTGTTTTTGGATGGACATATATCCAAAAGGTTTCTTGTTTTGAATAAACAAAAAATAGAGATACCCCTCTTCAATCTGTTTTGTTATGGCACTTGAAGTTTGAAATTTATCAAGCATATAATCAACTTGTTCTTGAGTTATTAAAGAGGGATAGTATTCATTCCAGATCTCGTGAGCTAAGGCCTCAACACTTGCTATATCTTCTGTGGATGAGGCTTTTTTTATCTGCATCTTGTGTTATTAAATCTTTCCGTACATTTCATTATAAAAATTTAGAGCATATCTATCACTCATACTTGCTATATAGTCCGCTATAACACGATGTTTACTGCGTTTATCTAGCTGCAAGTAGTAAAACTCTGGAAGCATATTCTGCTCATCCATCAAACCGCTATAGAGACCTTTGATAGCCTGCTTTCCAGCATACATCTTACGCACTATGTTTTTATGGTGATACATCTTCTCAAACAGAAGTTTTTTAAGTTTTTTTATCTTAGTCTCAAGCGCTGCGTCAAAACCTATTGGCGTTAAGATAGCTGCATCTTTGAGTTTTGGCGCTGAGTACTCTAAAAGAGAGTAGACCAAATGATTTATAAGGTGTGAGCTAAAACGATAACGAAACATCTCGTCATTTTCCTCTCCAACACCTTCTGCCGCTACTTTGTCAAGTATCTCTAACGCTAACTCACTCTGTTTTAAATCCTCAAAAGATATCAGACCAGAGTTAACGCCATCGTCTATATCGTGGCTTATGTATGCTATCTCATCGGCACGGTCTACCACCATCGCTTCAAAAGATGGATGCGCGTCAAGGTTAAACTGCTCATGAATGATGCTAGGGAAAAAAGACTTCTTGTATGGATAAGAGTGTTTTAAAATCCCCTCTAGAGTAGCGAAAGTAAGGTTAAGTCCATCAAAAGCTTTGTAGCGTTTCTCAAGTCCTGAAACCACCCGAAAGCTTTGAAAATTATGCTCAAAACCATTTTTAAAACCATCCGCCTTTAAGCACTCATCAAGTGTATCTCCGCCAACATGACCAAAAGGAGTGTGTCCTAAATCATGCGCTAACGCTATAGCTTCTCCAAGTGATTCGTTAAGGCCTAGTTGAGAAGTGATAGAGCGAGCGATTTGTGAAACTTCTATGGAGTGAGTGAGACGAGTACGAAAAAAATCTCCCTCGTGGTTTAAAAAAACCTGCGTTTTATACTCAAGTTTTCTAAAACTTCCCGAGTGGATGATTCTATCTCTATCTCTTGCATAGGGATTGCGAAAATCTTTATCTATTTTATGAAATCTATCAGTAGGATTCAACTGCTAAAACCTAAGATTTTTTAAGATATTTAGTAAGGATATGAATCTTAACGCCATTGACTCTACCTTCTATGTGCTCAGCATCGTTTGGAACAAGGCCAATGTTTCGTACTGCCGTTCCGCGTTTAGCTACAAAACCAGTCCCTTTTACATCTAAATCTTTTGTGATAACCACTGTATCACCAGCAGCAAGAGTCACTCCATTTGCGTCTTTATAAACAAGAGCATCATCCCCACCACCGATGCTTTGCGCATCTGCCCAAGCTTTTATATCATCTTCCATATACATCATGTCTACCAAGTCTTGACGACCTAAAGCACCAAGTAGTCTATATGAGAGAACCGCAACAGCAGGTGTTTCACTCCACATAGAGTCGTTAAGACAGTTGAAGTGAGACTCATCAAGAGTATCAGGATTTTCTATCTGAGATTTACAAGTTGAACAGATATATACAGACTGCTCATCACTAGCATCACTTGGAGCAACTTCAAAAGCGCTCAGCCCTTCACTACTTCCACATAATTCACAAACACCACCGCTTCTAACTTCCAAACTCATCTATGGTTCTCCTCTACGTCTTGAGAAAATTTGATAATATCCTCTTTAGATTCATGCTTAGGGGTATCTTTATGAAAGGCTTTATCCGCTTTTTCTTCTGAGTACTCTTGACACTCTTTTGGCATAATTGAACCTGGCTCGGATGCTATCTGGTCACACATAGTCGCGTTAAAAGTAAAGTATGAACAGCCACTTAAAAGTAGTGCTATCGGGAGTAAAATTTTATACATAATTTTCCTATTTTTTCTTAATAATAAGGTCTAAATACTTAGCGGGAGTAACTTTCATCATCTCTTGCGCTAACCAACGTATCTGAAAGTATGCCGCACCACTATCTCTAAGCGCGAAGTAGTTTTTAAGACTTCTAAGGTTAAACGTAACAACCATGTCTACTTTTACGTTATCACTTACTATGTGTTTAAAAGCGTCGCCAACGTTACGCTTTTTCTTTCCACCTTGAAGCGCTTCAAAGAGCTTTTGAGGCTCATTGTCAAACTCATCTAAAAAAGGAAGTGAGCTTTTTGCAACAGAGATCTCATAAAAATCTTCTACCTTGGAAAACTGGAAATCTAACTTGTCATACATCCCGCCAATCTCAACGCGATTATAGGCTTCATCGGCAGTTACCAACATATCGAATGCCATAACCTTATCTATAAAAAACTCTCTATCTCCGCCATGTTTTGAAGCCACAAAAGCATTTATTAGTGAGCTCATAGTGTAGCGCGTGCTTCTCACTGAGATAGCTTGAAGACGATGACGAGCATGCTCTTGAAGAACTCCACGAGACGTTCCACGAACTAAAAAGCTTAGGTTGGCATGCTCTAAAATAGAGTGGTGAAAATAGGTCCATGCCAAGTCGTCAAGCAGTGCCGAATCTTCAATGGCGTTTAACTCGTCGCGCATTATATCATCTGGCATCTGATGCTCAATGCTTTTAACAACGTCGTTTTCACTGTTTTCAAAAGAGTCATAGCAAGTTCGAGCAGCGCTCTCCGCTACGCCTATTCCAGTGTCTTGTAAGAGTACTACCTCAGGTCTGCTATATTTTATTCCGTACATTTCTTCCATATGTCTTACCGCCTATTCTACTCTGTGCCTTATATTGAAAAGATTATACTAAATATATAATTAAAAAAATATTGTTAGCATACTTAGCGCTATAATAACTTCAAAGGATTTATGATGATAGCGGAAATAGTTTTTGCAGCAGGTTGTTTTTGGGGCGTTGAGAAACATTTTGAATCACTGCCTGGTGTGGTGGAAGTAAAGTCTGGATATAGTGGGGGAAGCTATAAGAACCCCGACTATGAGTCTGTGTTGGAAAAACGTCGCCTCAAACTTGATAATGGCGAAGTAAACCATACCGAAGCTGTTTTAGTAAAGTTTGACATGGCAAAAACAGATGCAAAAACCCTGATAAAATCTTTTTGGGAGATTCATGACCCAACGCAGGTAAATGGCCAAGGCAATGACATCGGTAACAACTACAGAAGTGCTATCTACTATACAAACCAAAACCAAGCGAAGATAGCGCAAAACACAAAAGATGAGTATCAAAAGCTTTTAACCAAGAGTGGTTACTCAAAAATTGTTACAGAGATAAAACCACTTGAGAAGTTTTACACAGCCGAGACTTATCATCAAGACTATCTTACAAAAAATCCTTTTGGATACTGTCCAAACCACGCCACTGGCGTAAAGTTTGAAAAAGAGACGCAAGCAGTTCAGGAAAAAGTTATACCACTGGGTTCAAAAGAGATTCTAGTCATTGAAGCAGAGGGGTATTGTCCCTATTGTGAGAAGTTTGACGAAGAAGTGAGCAGTCTTTATAAAGGGACCATCCCTCTTAGAACCGTCACTATGAGCTCGTTAGAGGGCTTTGACATTAGCACGGCGCTCTTTGCCACTCCTACCATTCTTTTTATAGAAGATGGCAAAGAGATTATGGCTCATCGTGGATATATGGAGAGTGAAAAGTTTTACAAAACGCTAGGCGACTTTAAACTCGGCAAAAACTCTGAGAGCTATAAAGTGGCGTTTGACAAGGGAACCGACTATAGATTTTGTAAACAGTATGACATCTTTAAAGATACTCCCGATGGCGTTTTTGTAGATAAACTCTCAGGAGACGTTCTTTTTGATACAAGAGATCGTTTTGACTCTGGAACGGGATGGTTAAGTTTTTATAAGGCGGTAAATGGCAATACCGTGCAAAAAGAGGACAATAGCTTTGGCATGAAGCGAGTAGAGATTGTCGCTAAAAAAAGTGGCGCGCACCTTGGTCACGTTTTTGATAGAGAAGATGGAAGAAAACGCTTTTGCATTAATGCCACTGTTTTAGAGTTTGTTCCACGTGCAGAGATAGGGAAGAAAAAGAGTCGTTAAGACTCTTTTCTCAGCGTGATAAACTAAATCCTATAGCTATCTTTTCTACATAGTCATCTTCTTGTGGGGTTTGCCCTGCATAATCACTATTTCCAGCATAAGAGCTCATACTCTCACCATAGCCCATAAAACCTTTTACATAAAGGAAAAGACTCTCTCCAAAAAGAGGATAACTATAACGTATGTCAATAGCGCCCCTATCTTTAAAGTTATCTCTAAAGAGCGTTGTAAGAAGATGCTTTTTATAAGGAAATAAAAACTTAAGATGCCCTCTTCCCATTGTGTCTACTAGCGCTGGATTGTAGTCATAGTTGTCTGAAACCCTAGTCCAAAGAGCAAGCTCTGCAAAAATTGATCTATACTGAAAATAAGTACTTAGAGTTACATAGTTCCATGCTCTTTCATGCGGAACTCCTAGACCATTTGATTTATGCGCATATGCTAAACGAATAGCTTTTGCATACTCTGTCTTGAGTGGGAGCGTTACAAAAAACTCTGGATTATAATCACTCGTCCTAAAAAAAGCATCGCCAACATAGTATTGCCAAAAAGAGTGCTGAGTATAAGCAACGCTATAGAGTTCTCCAAGACCTAAAAGATTCGGGAAAAAACTATACTTTACACTCACTTGAAACTCTACTTCCATGTTATATGTATCACGAATCTTAGTTGAATCATCGTAGTTTCCGTTTATTCTAGCGCTTAGGGGAAGTAAATAATTTTCATGGTGAGACTTGATGTTAAAAACAGAATGGGAGTGCTGGAAAATTGTTTTTTTCGTTTGGGTATCTTCAATCCAACTTAGGGTACTAAAGAGCTCGTCATTATTTTGCTCAATATCACTATTAACAGCACCATAAACCTCTTTTTTAAAGCCTTTCGTTTCTGCTTGAAGTGACAATAGCAAAAAGAGCAATAATAAAACTAGCTTCATAATAACTCCTCAGTTTACTTCTGCACACCATCCAAGATGGGAACAAAATCACAAGCCTCTAGCTCGACTCTCTCTATAGTAGTTCCATTTTTTATAAACTTAGTAATAATCTGCTTAGAGCCTTTTTGCATGGGAGCTACTAAAATTCCACCATCGCTGAGTTGCTCAAAAAGTTTTTGGGGAATCTCTTTAGCCGTTGCTGAGAAGAGTATTCTGTCATAAGGTGCATAAGATATCCACCCATTTTGTCCATCATCCGTTCTCGTGTGAATGTTACTCAGCCCAAGACTTCTAAACCTCTTTTTAGCCTCTAACATCAGTGGTTCAATCCGCTCAATAGTAAAAACACCACGAAAAAGATGTGAAAGAACTGCTGCTTGATAACCACTTCCACAGCCAACTTCAAGGACTCTATCAGCGCCTTTTGACTCAAGGTACTCACTCATTTTAGCGACTGTTAGTGGTGAGCTTATGTATTGTGAAGAGCCTATAGGTAGGGCATCGAGCTTATATGCGCTATGTCTAAAGCCAGCTGGTACAAACTCTTCTCTGTTTGTAGAGGCGATGGCATTTTTAACGTCGTCGCTAAGTTTAAATCTTGCATCACACTCATCTGCTAAGCGGGCTGTTTTTGTTGCTGTTATTCTGTCCAAACTATTTTATCCCTACGTCAATATATCTTCGCATTAAAGATATCTCTTTTTTCTTATATACCTGCTCTAAGCAAGGCTTATTCCCATTGTAAGTGACTTCACCATTTGGAGTAATTATTGCGCTCATTTTTGAGCACTCTTCATTAAGTGAATCACTTGCTATTACATAACACTGGTTCATGATGGCAAGCGTTTGCGTTAGCGCTTTAAAATGCTCAGCTCTTGGAACACCCCACCATGATGGTGTAGCTATCACGTCCGCTCCCTCAGCCTTTTTCCATAACTCTTTAAAACGCAGCTCAAAACAGATAAATATTGCAATCTTTATTCCATTTACTTCCACTATTTCAAAGTTTTCATCTGAGCCTTCAGCCATATATTTATGCTCGTCTCCAAGTTTAAAGAGTCTTGCTTTTGATCGTTCATATACAACTTCTTCATTAAAAAAAATCTTTGCCGTGTTAAAGATTTGTCCCTCATGTTTTTCAAGCATGGTTAAAATAACTATCTTCTCTGTTGAAGCTTTTAATATCTCTAGAGTAGCTTCTTTACTAAATGCCACAGCATCTTCAATGTTTGCGTAATCAAAACCGCTTAAACAGACTTCAGGAGCAACAATAAAAGAGTTTTTTGGCGTTTTGTTTATGAGCGTTAGTAGCGTTTGTAGGTTAGCGTTATAGTCAGAAGTGGTTTTAAAAAGCAATGAGCACAGAGTATGCTCATCTACTTTAGAAGTCATCATCAAATGAAAGACTCCCTTTAGAGTAGTTTGTTACCGTCGCTTCAAAGAAGTTTGTTTTTTGGTCGTTGAACTTTGCAAAGTCATCTACCCATTTAATAGGATTAGATACGTTGTAAATCTTCTCAAAACCAACAGCGCGAAGTCTATCGTCAGCTAAGTACTGAATATACTGCTCAACAATATCATCAGTAAGACCTAAAATCTGTCCTTGCGTTATATATTTTCCCCATTCAGTCTCAAGTTGAACGGCCTCTTTAAACATCTCAATAACGTCAGCTTTTAGTTCATCCGTAAAAAGATCCGCTCTCTCTTTTTTAAGTGTATTGATAAGGTTTTGGAAAAGTACAAGGTGTGTTACCTCATCGCGTTGAATAAAACGAATCATCTGTGCGCTTCCTAGCATCTTACCTGAACGAGCAAGCGTATAGAGATAAGTAAATCCGCTGTAGAAGTAGATACCCTCTAAAATTTGGTTTGCAAAACACGCTTTTACAAAGTTTGTATCGGTAGGGTTATCCATAAGCTCTATATAAACTCTTGCTATGGCGTCATTTTTACCCTTAAGCATCATATCTCTACGCCAAAGGTCATAAATCTCAGCCGAATTTGTTGAGATACTATCAACCATAACCGCATATGATTGTGAGTGCAGAGCCTCTTCAAAAGATTGACGTACCAAGATAAGATTTATCTCTGGAGAAGTGATGTAAGGATTGATGTTATCAATGATATTATTTGTTTGGAGTGAGTCCATAAAAATAAGTTGTGAAAGCGCTTTATCATAAGCCGTCTTTTCAGCGTCAGTAAGAAGCTTATAGTCATTCACGTCACGAGTCATATCTACCTCTTTTGGAAACCATGTGTTATTTAACATCATCTCCCAAAGATTGTATGCCCACTGATACTTAATGTTGTTAAGTTCAAAGATTCCTGTTGGATCGCCACCAAATACTTTTCTATCATTTACACTCTCAGTCGAATCAGGATTATATATCTTTTTTCTATCCATTTTAGTGGCTCCATATTTTGTAAGTTCATGATTATAGCCATCTATATATAAAAATATAATAAGCTATAATAATGTTTTAGGATGGTTAAAATGTATGAAAAATTTAGTGCTGGTTTTGGTCTAAAAAATAGACATTTACAGACGGTTTATGCATCATTTTTTAGAAAAAACGTTCCCATTGATTTTGAAGTGGAAGAGTTTGTTTTAAGCGATGGTGATTTTCTTGAGTGCTTTTGGAGTTATGCGGATAAAAAAGAGAAACAAATGCCAACCGTCGTACTTTTTCATGGCCTCACCGGCTCATACCGATCTTCATATATACTGGGAATGATCCATGCGCTTAACTCTGCAGGACTTAACACCGTACTAATGCACTTTAGAGGCTGCGGTACAAAAGCAAATCTTTTGCCCCGCTCTTACCACAGTGGAGAGAGTGGAGATGCCTTAGAGTTTATACAATCCCTTAGAAAAAGAAATCCTCTCTCGGACGTCTATGCAGTAGGCTTCTCTCTGGGCGCAAATATGCTCTTAAAACTCCTTGGAGAGATGGCAAAAAACTCTCTAATAAAAAAAGCCGTTGCCATCTCGGCTCCTATGCAACTAGATACTTGTGCAAACTTTATTAATGAGGGCTTTTCTAAAATCTACCAAAAAAGATTAGTGGGAGATTTAAACAAGTCTCTAGATAAAAAGTACGATAAACACGATATGTTCTCTCATATCAATCTTAAACGCGAAGATATTGTAAAACTTAAAACCTTCTGGGATTTTGATGGAGCATATACTGCTCCGGTTCATGGATTTAAATCTGCTGAGGATTATTACACCAAGTGTAGCTCAAGACAGTTTTTAAAAAACATTCAAACGCCAACACTCATTATTCATGCTCTTGATGACCCCTTTATGAGTAGCGATGTAATCCCAAACGAGAATGAACTCTCTCCCTTCATTACGCTTGAAGTAAGTCAAAATGGCGGGCATGTTGGATTTGTTGGCGGGAGTATTTTCAAACCAGAGTATTGGCTTGAAAAAAGAGCTATTAGATTTTTCTCCTAGGTTCTGTAGTTTTCAAAGCTCTTTAACACTAATTTTACACTTCTCTAGTACCATTACCTAAAATTAATAGGATTTAGTATGAAAAAATTTGCCCTACTTTTACTTTTGAGCCTCTCAAGTTTTGCTTCTGAACTAACTATTACCTCAGAAGATGGTTTTAAACTCTATGGGTATTTAGATAAGCCCCAAACTTCAAAAAGTAAAACTCCCATCATACTTTTTGCGCATCAGTTTGGCTCAGACCACTCCTCATGGAATAACATCGCTAAAAAGTTTAACGATAAAGGCTATGCAACTCTACTTGTTGACCTTAGAGGACATGGTAAGTCTATATATCAAAATAACAAAAAAAATGAGGTTGTAACCGCTACTAAGTTTTCAGAGATTAAAGTAGCACATACTCAAAGTGATAAAAAAGTTACTTTTAAAAATATCCCTCAAGACCTTACTAATTGGTTAGAGTACATAAGTGATGACGAGTCTCTTGATATGGAAAACCTCTATCTGTTTGGCTCCTCTTTAGGCGCTGGTAGTATCATCTCTCTTCTTAATGAGTATGACGCCAAAGCGTTAGTTGCAATATCTACGGGAAGACAGGCATCGCTTAAAGAAGAGACAAACATGGCACTCTCTACTTCTATGACAAAGGAGCTTTTTATAGCTTCTAAAAATGATCCTCTCGGTGCTAAAGAAAGAACTCTTCTTTATACTCAAAAGTCTATTTTAGGAACTGCTCTTATTGTCTCAGGCAATGGTCATGGAACAATGATTCTGCCACAAGTTGAAGATTATATATTTACGTTTATTGAAAATATTAAATAAATAATATATTACTAAATCACTCTTCGTAATGTGCAAAAGCACCTTCGACACTTAGGACATTTTTATAACGTGTATTCGTTAATCTGACATACTTTGTTTCTATGTCACATATTGCAAGGCGAAAGTTAGAGCCCATAAATGGCTCAACTATACAAATAATTTTTCCATTTACTTGGCGCGTTGCATGGATATCACCTTGAAGAGTATGAAAAAAATACTTTGGATAACTCAGAGGCGTAATTTCAACAATGTTAACGCTTGTTCTCTCTTCTAAACTCTGAGCGATGAGACTTGCGTCTTCAAAGTTGTCAAACTGAACGCACCAATCATCAAAGACTTTATTAAAGTGTTCTAGCTCTTCATCTAAAAATCCACCTGCTGGCGATTGTAAAGCGTAAATACTCATTAACTATCTTCTTTTACTCTCATATCTTCCATTGCTCTTGCTTATATGCGGAGTCCCAAAACATCCACTCTAATTTGGATGTTTTTATAAATACCTCTTCCATTTTAGCAAGACTCTCAGGCGAAGCTGTTAACGCATATGTATCGACAATGTTTATTGCTTGCTTAACGGCCTGCGCAAACTCATCACTTGCATATGTAGCTATCCATGCTTGGTAAGGGTTGGAGTCTCTGTTTTCTTGGTTTGCCAATATAAAGTCACCCACTTCCTTATAGATGGTAAAACATGGAAGTACTGCTGCTGCTCCAATCTCTACAGATTCATTATTTACTATACGCGCGAGGTATGAGTTGTAGAGTTCACACGTAGGAGAGGGAGTAGTATTTTTATACTGCTCCTCTAAAAACTCTTTGTGCAGAGCGTCTTCAACTTGTATGATGCCCGTAGCAGACTCATAAAAGAACTGCGTATCTTCCGCTCGATGGCACTTGCTTCCCACGCCAACTAACGCTTTTTTATACTCACTCAAGTAAAGCGAATCTTGATTAACGTAAAAACCAAAAGTGTCTTTGTCTAAAGTTGCTTGCATAAGTTCACTAACGAAGTCGTGCATAATGATTTCTTGATAAATATATTCTGTTTTAGCTCTTGTTTTTTCGTACCAGTTTTGCATGATATTATCCATTTAGTTGTAAGTAAGAAATAATAACAAATCTTTCTAAAATATAAATTAGTGTAAATCGCCACTTAGAAACTTGAAGAGAAAAGTCGAAGTTGTAGGGGAGTTATACAAGGGGTGAGAGAAATTTTGGAGATAATTAGTCAATAATACAAAAAAAAATGTTTTCATATAGTAACTCTTTTGTATTAAAAATCTTTTTATCTCTTTTTTTTTGATTTTATAAGTAATATTCTATATACTATTTCACTAAAAAATAATAATAACATTACAAAGGTATACTGAACTATGAAAAATGAAAATACTGAGCAAGACCAGAACATAGACCACGGTTCTGCAGCATTTATTGCAAAATATGCTAGTCGTGACCTTCAAGCTGGTGTAATTACCGCGACAATGGCAATCCCATTATCCATTGGTATTGCCATGATGTCAGATTATCCAATTCAAGTAGGACTTGCAACAGTTGCATTTGCTTCTTTTATAGCATTCATATTTGCTATCTTTCGTCCAGGTAATTATATTGGAGCTCCAGGAATTGCAGCGGGCTTAGCCCCAATTCTTGCGATGGGAATTGCAACCTTTGGGATGGAGAACATGGCCTTTATTATTTTTATGACGGCAACATTTCAAGCTGTTATATGGAAGTTTAACTGGCAACGCTATCTTTTAATGGCTGTTCCCTCTTACTTAGTTGAAGGATTATTGGCTGGTATCGGTTTAAAAATTGCTCTGAAATTCTTGCCTTTTCTTTGGATGCTGCCAGCTGGCGCTGCCACTGATGAAGCATTTTGGAGTGACGCTCGCATTCAAATCATCGCACTTTCTGTGGTTGGAACAATTCTTTTTCTTCTTTTGTTTAAAAAATTTAAAGATACAAAACCAGCATTGCCATATTTTACTTTAATCGTGTATGGTATCGTAGCTTCTCTATTTATCGATGTGAAGATGCTAACGGTAGAAGATGTGAATTTCACCCTGGCGTTACCTATACCTAATTTCGATTCTCTATATTTATGGGCCTATGCGATCTTCTTCTCATTAATGCTAGCTGTTGTTGATGTAATTGAGCAGGTAATGAGTAATGCGGCAATTGAAAAAATCGACCCATTAGAGCGTCCATCTAATTCAAATAACTCCTTATTGTCCATCTGGGTATCAAACATGGGTGCAAGTTTCTTTGGTGGTATGACAAACCTTGATGGTTTGGCAAAATCCTCGACAAATCATCTTGCGGGTGCATATACAAAACTATCGGTATTAGTAATCGGTATACTCATAACGTTTTTTGTATTTAACTCTCAATATTTACATTACTTACCTTACTTCGCATTGGCAATCATTATGTCGTTTGTTGGTATCAAAATGTTCTTAGGCTTGTTACACATTGCTGCGTTTGGACCTTATGCCGTACTACTTGCAACTGTTTGTGCAGGCTTGGTATTTAAAGTTGGTATCTTTGAGGGGCTTATTATTACTCTCATTATCCATGGTGTTATTAGTTATGTCATCTTCTCAGAAATTGAAAGTATGCCAGCTGGAACTATTGTTAGTAAATACTTCCAAAAGTTCAAAGTAGATGACCAAGAACTTAACTAATATCTAAGTACCTTCTTTTTTATCTATTCCCACAACTATTGTGGGAATAGATAAATAGCTCCCATAATAAAAATGATTTCAATACTAGATTATAATCTTTTCACTACACACTAACCACATTCATCTTTCCTATACTTCGTTTATAAATAAAAACAGAAGGTTTTAAAGATGAAAAATTTAACATTAGCGAGTCTAAGTTTAGTAGCTATCATAAGTCTCAGTGGTTGTGGTAGTAGTGCTCAAAGTGCACTTGATAGTACAAACACAGACACAATAACAGGTTATGCAGTTGACCCAGAACTAGTAAATGCAAAGGTATTTGTAGATGCAAACAGTAATGGTACATATGATGAAGGTGAACTCCTTACATACACTGATGAGAATGGACTTTACACGTTAAATATACCTACAGAAGATTTAGACAAGGCAATAATAGTTACTGAGGGCTTTGACAAGGCAACTAAGAAAAAATTTATGGGTAAGTTCTCTGCTCTTATAGAGACAGATGCAACTACTCAAAATATAACGCCACTAACAACACTTGTACACAATTACAAACTTCAAAACTCTACTCAAACATTAGCAGAGATAAAGCTGCAAATTGCTTCTACACTTGGAGTAAGCGTTGAAGATTTAGACTCTAATCCTGTTGATCTTGGCAATGAAAATATCTTAAAAATAGCTATGGAGTTAGAGTATATCTCAGCATATATAGAAGAGAAAGATAGTGATGCTGATGTCTATGCCGAGTATGCGCAAGCTTCTACGAATGGTGCAAATATGGAAATACTTATGCTTAATGCATTGGACCGCAATAGACAAAGATTAGAGCCACTAGATGAGGATAAACTCAAAGACTTTCACTCAGAGTTACAAAAACTCCAAACAAATGGTTTTACAGGCTATACGCTTGCACTTACTATTGATAACATCCATAATAAAATATCTGATGCAAATGAGAGTTCAGCACTTGATGATGATATCTATGACGATGAGGATATGGTAGTTCTAGAAAGTGAACTCTCGTTTGAGATGGGTCAACGCGAAGCAAATCAAGATATGCAAAATGGTGGAAATGATTTTAACCTGAGTGCTTATCCAGAGTCAACATTAGATGAGGCTACAAAGTATACTCTTGCATATATGTGGAACGAGGAGCGTTTAGCTTATGATATGTACAATGCACTTTTTGCTCTGTATCCAGAACAAAAATCATTTATAAATATCGCAACAAGAAGTGAAGCTAAACATATAGATATAGTTGAGTCGCTTGTAGAGCGTTATGATCTTAACATCACCAACCTTGTAGACTATAGTGTTAATTATAGTGAAGAAGAACTTCGTAGTTTTGCTCCTGGAACCTATAGTCTCCCTGTAATTCAAAACCTTTATGATGACCTTTATACAAAAGGGCAGACAGATATGCAGAGTGCTCTAGAGGTAGGATGCATAATAGAAGTAGTAGATGTGAATGACTTAAGAGCAGACATACAAACAGCCACTGCAAATAACTCAGCAGATGTAGTTGCAGCATTTAATGTACTTCTAAATGGAAGCTACTCTCACTACTGGTCTTATAATGGAGCACTTATCAACCTTGGTGTAGCTGAAGGATGTGGCATTTTAGGCTCTGAGTATGCAAAAACTACTGAAGATTATCCAGTGGCTGAGAGTAATGCTACTGAAGGCGAGACTGCTAAAAGATTACGAAAAGGTAAACAATAACCATTAAGCTTGCTTTGGTTATCATTATCTTCAAATAGCCCTAGGTGTTTATAGAATGAAAATACTCTTTATGGAAGATGATAAAAACTTAGCACAAAGTGTTATTGAAGAGCTTGAAGATATCTCTTATGAGGTATCTTGGGTGAGCAGCTCAGATGATGCAAGTGAACTCTCTTATGATGAAAAGTTTGACCTCTACCTTTTTGATGTAAATGTAGAGGGAGATATAGATGGCTTTGAACTCTTAGAGTCACTACGAGAGAGCGGCGACAAAACTCCCGCTCTCTTTTTAACCTCTCTCAACCAGATAAACGACATGAAAAAAGGCTTCAAAGCCGGTGCTGATGACTATATCAAAAAGCCTTTTGACTTAGATGAACTCCTGCTACGTATAGAGTCTAAACTCCCAAAAACAACTGCACTTCAACTCTCAAATAGATTTGCCATAGATTCCGTAAATAAAACTATCATTTGCGATGATAACGCCATAAACATTCCTGTTAAAGAGTTCTCCATACTTGAGTATCTCTGCGTTAATTTACATCAAATTAATTCTGCTCAAGATATCATTAACATACTTTATAGCGACAACCCTATAACTATAGCTACCTTTAGAACCTATATAAAAAATATTAAACGCCACATAGAGGGTTATGCAGAGATTGAAAATGTAAAAGGAGTTGGTTATCGCTTTAAAGTCTTATGAGAGGGGAAGTTTTATACGCTTTTTTCTTATCTATACATCAGTTTTTATGCTTATGTTTATAGCTCTTGCATCTTTATACTATTTCCAAGAACGCCAACGCCTATTTAAAGAGAAAAGAGTTGAAGTAATGTTGGCGTTTAATGAGTGCAAACGCATCAACTCTCTACTTCAAAATGAAGAAATTTGTGAGATGCAAAGCTCCCGACCAGATATGAGTAAAACAACAGAGACTCTTCTTTATACATCGCTCTTAACACTTATCTTTACACTTGGAGCAGGTTTTATCCTTGCTAGGATTTCACTCAAGCCTGTTCGTGACTCGGTAGAGAGAATGGATAGTTTTATAAATGGAATAGTCCACGACATCAATACTCCACTTAGTATAGTAAAACTCAATGCCCAGTCAATAGCACGCCGACTTGATGATGAAAAACTCATCGCTAAAAATAGACGCATCATCCAAGCAAGCGAGCATATAGAAAACCTTGAAGAACAACTTCTTTTTACACTGAAAATCCACCACTATGAACTACAAAAAAAGAAGTTTGACCTTTTTTCTAAACTCCAAGAACGCCAAGGCTATTGGAATGATCTTAAAACTAACATAAATGTGAATGTTATAGGGGAGAGGATATCTGTAAATGCAGATGAAATTGCTCTACTTAGAATGATAGACAATGTAGTAATAAACGCCATAAAATACTCCAAACAAGATCAGAACGTCACCATAGAGCTTAGAGGAAATGAGCTCAAGGTAGTTGACAGAGGAGAGGGAATAAAAAATCCTAAAATGGTTTTTGAGAAATACTATAGAGAGTCTACAAAAGTAGATGGCCTAGGTCTGGGTCTCTTTTTAGTTTACCAAATAGCTATAATGCATAAAGTAAAGATAAACATAAACTCGCAGTTGGGTAATGGAACTACGTTTAGTTTTGATATATCTAGCATTACACACTAACTACATTTTAACTAAGTATAATACTCCTATGAAAACATTAACTTTTATCTCATTTTTTTTACTCGCTACAAATGTTTTTGCTCTGAGCATGGAGTCTTTGCGTCAGAGTGAACGCTATGCAACTCTAGCTGAGTTTAAAGAGCTTCATACACAAAGAACTATCACTAACAAACAAAACAGAAGATTAAAGTATAAAAAATCAACAACTATGAATCATGACACTTTTTTTAAGGCTCAAAATAGAACTCGTTTATTAGAGAATTCTCCTACAAATCATAGCACTGGAGAGTATCAAGCTAAGGCTAAAATGAAACTAGATACATTTCAAGAGAGGATAAGTCCTAATATCTCCATCGATGCTAGGCCACCAGGAAGAGGTAATCACTAAGATGGGAGTAACTTGGAATGAATAAGCTTCTTATAGTTTTACTTCTACAGATCCATCTTTTAGCACAAGACTATACTGTATGGCTTAACACTATCGCGCATGCTGAAGCAGAAACTATACTACCCAAAAACAACTCTACAGACTCACAAACAAACAGCTCTCTCTACTCACACTTAAGTATAGCCTACGATTTTAATGAAAACTTTTATACTCTTTTAGGTGCTAAAGCCAACTACATTTTTTATGAAGACAACTATGACTCAACTTCAAATCTAACTCTACGCCAAACGTCTAAGGAACTTAACCGTGCTATGATCAGCGAAGCTTCTCTTAACTACCAAAATAAAAACTTCACTATAACTCTTGGCAAAAATGATATAAACTATGACTGGATATCTGGCTCTATGGACGGAGCTATATTTATGTATACATATGGCATCTATAGCTTACAAACTTTTTGGGCCTACAACTATGAACAGCTTTATTATAACTACTATGCACAAACAAAACTACAAACAGACTCTAGCTCACTTGAGGGGATGTTTGGTAGTATATTTTCTATAGAAGATAGAAATTTACAGCTTCATCTTTATAGTTACTGTATCGAGAACTCATTTACAATGTCGGGTGCTAACCTCGCATATATTTATAAAAACTTTGGTTTTAATCTTGGCTACACAAGTCTTGTTGGAGACGACTCATCTTCATATGCTTATCATGAATCATTTCTTGATGCCTCTATTGAGTACCTTTACAAAAACCACTATATGGCCCTTGGAGCATCCCTTACAGGAGAGAATGGACTCTATACAATGCTTAGTATGGGAAGCTATATCTTTGGCAATTTCTACCTTGGTAATCAAGTAGATAGAAGCAGTGCTAAAAATAGTTTTTTTAAATATAGATATAATGCTAGTAAATTCTATCTCGAAACTGTAGTAGGAAGTAGTATCTATAATGATATATTTCAAACAGATGCTAATAAGCTCTTCTCTAGGGAGATAGATCTCTATGGGGGCTATGAGCTTAATAGAGAGTTCTCAATTAGCGGTGGTGTAGTTTATATGGATGTGGATGATAGAGATCTTTTGAGTGAAGATAGAACTATGTTACTTTTAAACTTGGTGTACAACTATGAAACTAAGTAGACTCTTTCTCTCTCTTTTTGTCACTACCCTTCTGCTCTGTGTTCCGCTAGTCATTGAACAGGCACTTGAGTTATATGAGAGTAACAAACTCCACACTAACAAGAGTGTTTTACTTGAGTTAGAAAACTTAGCAAACGCAGGAGATAACTCTGCCGCTTTTTTACTAGCAACTGCATATAAAAATGGTAAGCTTGGTGAAAAAGATCTACAAAAGGCATCTCACTGGTATGAAAAGTCAGCAAACAATGGTGACAAAGATGCTATGCTTATGCTTGGCTGGCTATTTTACAAGGGAAGCGATACAACAGTCATAGATATAACAAAAGCAAAATATTGGTTTACAAAAGCCTCCAACGAAGGTGTAGAAGAAGCCATAGAGATGCTTGAACTTTTAGACTAAGTATAATTTAACAATCACTTAACATAAACTGACTACAATCTATAAGAAAATTCGATCAAGGATTTATTATGCAATCAAACTGGCGCCTACAGGTAGAAAAAAAATTTGAGAGTTTCTCTTACTTTATAATCAAACATAGACTTAAAACACTTTTTTTAACTCTCTTAATGATTTTTACTCTCGCATCAAATATACCAAATATTACTTTTGACACATCGACAGAGGGGTTTTTATATAAAGATGACCCAAAAATACTCCTCTATAATGACTTTCGTAATCAATTTGGTCGCGATGAGAAGATAATAGTCGCCATAAAAACAGAGGATATTTTTGATAAAAAGTTTTTAGAAAAACTCTTCAAACTCCACAAGGAGATTAAAGATAATTTACCCTACATAAAAGAGGTAGATTCACTCCAAAATGCTAGAAAGACAGTTGGTAACGAGAGTGCACTTATAGTCGAAGACCTCTTTGTCGATGGCATACCTACTAAGCAGGAAAAACTAAACGCCATAAAAGAGTTTGCTCAAAGTAATGCTATTTACAAAGACCTCTATTTAAATGCAGATGCTACCTTTACAACCATAATGATAACCACAAATACATACTCATCACTCGGAGCCGATAATTTTGATCCACTAAGTGAGGGTTTTGAGGATTCAAGTAGTGACGTAAAACTAGAGTTCATTACAGCAAATGAGAGCAATGAACTCATACTTGTTTTGGAGGAGATTTTAAAGAAGTACGAAGACGATAACTTTAAAATATATAATGCTGGCTCACCCATAGTTACCAAAAACCTACAATCAACCCTCATGAGTGATATGTCTAAATTTATCCTCTATGTAGTTTTAACTATCTCTATTTTGCTCTTTATTACCTTTGTTAGAGTCAGTGGCATTATTGTTCCCCTTCTTGTTGTTATTCTCACGCTTGTAGCTACTATAGGGAGTATGGCTCTGCTGGGATATCCTATAACATCTATGACACAGATTCTGCCCTCCTTACTTTTGGCAGTTGCCATTGGTGATAGTATACACATACTCTCGATTTTTTATCATAAGTATGATGAAACAGGAGATAAAAACTATTCCATCGCTTATGCTATTGGCCACTCTGGATTAGCCGTAGTTATGACCTCGTTTACCACAGCTGCATCTCTTCTCTCATTTAGCATCTCAGATATTGCACCAGTAGCAAGTCTTGGAATATTTTCAGCCCTTGGTGTCACTTTAGCTCTTATCCTTACACTTGTTTTTATTCCCTTAATGCTCTCACTGACTCCAATGAAACACAAGTCTCAAGATAGCGATAGTTTTTTAGACTCCTTTATGATAAAAATCGCTAACTTCTCTATAAATTACTACAAAAGTATCATTGGTGCTGCTGTAGTTATCATTGTTGTCTCTTTAGTTTTTGCCATACAGATGAGATTTTCACATAACCCTCTAGAATGGTTTAAAGAAGATAATCAGGTTCGTATAAATACTGAGACTATAGACAAAGAGTTAAGAGGCTCTATCACAATCGAAGTTGTTTTAGATACTGGCAAAGAAAATGGTGTTTATAATCCTGAGTTTTTAAATTCCATTGAGAGAGTAACAAAAGAGATATATACCTACAAAGGGGAGAACTACTTTATAGGTAAAATAGTCTCTATCAATGATGTTCTTCGTGAAATAAACATGGCGTTAAATGAAAATAGGCCCGAATTTTACACCATTCCACAAAATAGAGAGCTCATAGCACAAGAGTTTCTGCTCTTTGAAAATAGCGGAAGTGATGATTTAGAGCAGATAGTCGACTCACAGTTTAGCAAAACAAGACTCTCCATAAAAGCACCATGGGTTGATGCTATTGAGTATCTAGATATGATAGATAAACTAACGAATCTACTTGAGAGTGAGTTTAAAGATAAAGCCACTGTTGGTATAACTGGGATACTCCCTATACTCGCCACTACTATCACCAAGTCAATTGAGAGTTCATTAGAGAGTTATCTTATTGCGTTTGTAGTTATAGCAGTTCTTATGGTTGTGCTAATAGGAAATTTAAAACTTGGATTACTGAGCATGATACCAAACCTAACACCAATTATGTTTGGTATAGCATTCATGTATGTTTATGAGTTACCTCTAGATATGTTTACAATCCTAATCGGTGCAATAGCCATAGGTATGGTAGTTGATGACACCATTCACTATATGCATAATTTTAAACGCTACTATATTCTACACAACGATGTGGATGAAGCTATAAGATTGACCCTACACTCTACAGGTAGAGCAATTTTCATCACCTCCATTGTTTTAAGCTCAGGATTTTTGGTTTTTATGTTTGCTAGTATGACTAACCTATATAACTTTGGACTAATAACAGGAGTAACTGTTATAGTTGCTATGATTATGAACCTTACTCTCACTGGAGCACTTATGAAGCTCTTTGTGAAGGGTCATGCGAGCATCTAGAGTTAATATTAGCCTAACACAAAGTAAGTATAATCTACTATATATAAAATAAGGATTTATTACCATGAAACTATCAAGCCTACTTTTAACTCTCTCTCTTTCATTAACATATACTCAACTCTTGGCATCTTCAGGTGAAGAGCTATTTACAAACAAATGTGCCCTCTGTCATACCATGCAAAGACCGGATGATATGTCCACTATGCTTGCTCCGCCAATACAAGGTGTTATATTTCATCTAAGAGAAGCTATGAAAAGTGATGAAGAGCTTCTCTCTCATATAAAATCATTTACAATGAACCCCACAGCAGATAAAGCAGTATGTAGAAGTGTAAGAAGATTTGGCGTTATGCCCTCTCAAAAAGAAAATATCACTGAAGCTGAACTAGACATAGTTGCAAACTGGTTAGTATCTAATATATCTACATCAAGTCCAGATTGTGGTAGAGGTAATTGTAATAATACTAAAAGCATGAAAGGAAAAGGTCAAGGGAAAAATAGTGCTAATGCTAGGGGTCAAGGAAAAGGTCAGTGCCAAAACTAAGAGTTTAAATCTTTAAACCCTTAGACTTACATGTCACATTGTGTGACATGTAAGAAGTAACGACTACTTACGAGAGTTACGTTTACGTTCTGCTTCTGTTAAGAATTTTTTACGGATACGAATAGACTTAGGTGTAACCTCAAGAATTTCATCATCTTCAATCCACTCTAGAGCACGCTCTAGTGACATATCACGAGGTGGAATAAGTTTAATAGCTTCATCAGCACCTGATGAACGTACATTTGACTGTGCTTTACCTTTAATAGGGTTAACTACAAGGTCATTTTGACGAGAGTGCTCACCAATAATCATACCTTCGTATACTTCAGTCTGAACACCGATGAAAAGAACACCACGATCTTGAATACCAAATAGTGAGAATGCGAGAGTTGAACCTGGAGTCATAGAGATAAGTGCACCATATGAACGTGATTCAACTGTTCCACTAAATGGACGGAACTCTAAGAAAGAGTGATTCATTACACCCTCGCCTTTAGTATCAGTTAAAAACTGACCACGGAAACCGATAAGTGCACGAGCAGGAATTTCAAACTCGATTCTTTGGAAACCTGAACCCATTGGTAGCATTGACTTCATCTCAGCCTTACGCTTACCAAGACGCTCAATAACACCACCAGATAATTCTTCAGGAACATCAATAACTAAATGCTCAAATGGCTCACACTTAACACCTTCAATCTCTTTTTTGATAACCTCAGGACGAGAGATAGAAAACTCAAAGTTTTCACGACGCATATTTTCAGCAAGAACAGTAATCTGAAGCTCACCACGACCTGAAACTTTAAATTTACCCTCACCAACAACTTCAAGTCTCATAGCAACGTTAGTGTTCATCTCAAACTCTAAACGCTCACGAAGTTTGTTTGAAGTTACGTGTTTACCCTCTTTACCAGCTAGTGGAGAATCATTAACTGCAAAAACAACTGTTAGTGTTGGCTCTTCAACATGCATTGGGTCAAGTGCAACTGGATTAACTGGATCACAAACAGTATCTCCAACGTCAACAGTCTCCATACCAGCAAATGCAACGATATCACCAGCTTCAGCTTGCTCAATTTCCATACGGTTAAGACCATGAAAACCAATAAGTTTAGTAATCTTACCTTTAACAAATTCACCATCAGCTTTTGCAAGCATGATGTTATCACCCTTATTTACAGTACCATTGAAAATACGAGAAATACCGATTTTTCCAACATAGTTATCATAATCAAGTGTAAATACTTGTGATTGAAGTGGATTATCAGGAGAACCTTCTGGTTCAGGTATGTGACTTAAAATAGTCTCAAATATACACTCAAAGTTTCCATCAGGATCATCCATATCAAGTTTTGCTATACCATCACGTGCAGCAGCATAAATGATTGGGAAATCTTGTTGCTCATCTGTAGCACCCATATCTGCAAAAAGGTCAAACATCTCATCAGCAACACGGTCACAATCAGCAGAAGGTTTATCAATTTTATTAATTACAACGATTGGCATTTTACCAAGTGCTAACATTTTTTTACAAACAAACTTAGTTTGAGGCATAACACCCTCATAAGCATCAACTAGAATTAAAACACCATCAACCATTTTAAGAACACGTTCAACTTCACCACCGAAGTCAGCGTGACCCGGAGTATCAATAATGTTAATCTTATAGTCTTTATAGCGAATAGCTGTATTTTTAGAAAGAATCGTAATTCCACGTTCTTTTTCTAAGTCATTGCTATCCATAGCTCTTTCATCATGTGCTTCATGTGAACCAAATGTACCAGACTGTTCTAGCAGTCCATCAACGAGTGTAGTTTTACCGTGGTCAACGTGAGCGATTACGGCGATGTTTCTAATTTTTTGCATTAGGGTTTCCTTTTTGGGAAAGATTTTCTAGAAGAGTGTTCTACTTAAAAACAGAGCATCTCAATTATTTTCGCGATTATACCCAAATAAATATAAGAGACTTGTAAAATAAGTGATATACTTAGATGTTAAAATTGTAATTACACACTCTTAAGCATTATAATAAAAGCATAATCTTTTATTATTCAAAGAAAAATAGAAATATTATTATTTTCTAAAAACAAAATATTTATCTTTAAAAAAAGTGAACTATGATTGATTATCCAAATAATTTAGAAAAAATCTTTGATAAACTAAAGAAATTTAGCATAAAACCCATAATTATTGGTGGTTATGTACGAGATAAAATCTTAAATATTGACTCTAAAGATATAGATATTGAACTTTATGGCGTAAAAAACTTTGAAAATTTAGAAAACATCCTACAAGAGTTTGGCAGGGTTAACAGTGTAGGTAAAAGTTTTGGGGTGTGTAAACTCACTTTGAAGGATTTAGATATAGACTTCTCTCTACCTCGAAGTGAAAGTAAAATATCCTCAGGACACAAAGGTTTTAATGTTTTAGTAGAAAACCACTTAGACTTTAAAACTGCAACAAGCAGGCGTGACTTTACTATAAATGCTATTGGCTACGATGTACAAGAGAGAAAAATATTAGACCCTTTTAATGGTAGAGAAGACTTAAAACTAAAAATATTAAAAGCAGTAGACATTATAAAGTTTGCTGATGATCCACTACGAGTCTTAAGAGCTATTCAGTTTAGCTCTAGATTTAACCTAAAAATAGATGATATGCTTTTAATGAAATGCAGAGCGATGATAAATGAGTCTCTCTTAGATGAACTTCCAAAAGAGAGAGTTTTTGATGAAATAAAAAAACTTTTTTTTAAGTCTACTAAACCATCAAAAGGATTTTTACTACTTAAAGAGATGGGAGGATTTTCTTATTTCAGAGAGTTTGCTTTGCTTTCTCAAGATGAATTTTTATCTACTCTTAACTCTATAGACCACCTAAAAAGATTTACCATCAATAATAACAAAACAAACATAACTCTTATGTTATCTGTACTTTGCTATTACTTTAATGAGAGAGATTCAAAAATATTTTTATCAAGATTAACAAATGAGGTAAAACTGTTTGAGTCAGTATTTCCTTTGCTAAAACATAAAAACATCTCTCTTGATGAACAAAAAACAGATTACGATATCTATCTTTTAGCAACTAAAGTAGATATAGAACTTTTTTTAATCTTTCAACAGGCTATCGAGTTAAGTAAAAACAGAAAAAAGTCTAAAGAGATATATGAAAAAGCATCTAAGCTTGGTGTTTTAAATAAAGAAGCGGAGCCTTTATTAAAAGGGAGAGATTTACTTGAACTTGGATTAAAGCCATCTATAAAGTTTTCTCAAATCCTAGCTCTTGCCTATGATGCCCAAATAAAAGGTAAGTTTATCATCTATAAAGAGGCTAAAGCTTGGTTAAAAAAAGAGTTAGATTTACTGCTTTAAAAGATCCATTTTTGACTTTAATTGAGTAAGTGTCTCTAATATTCCTAAAGAGACATCAATAGAGTCTGTTATTCTTGATATATAGATATCCTTATGTTTTGTGTCATAATCTTTTAGAATATCTGCATAGACTTCTAAAAACTTTTGTGTCAACTCTATTGAGTCGACTGAAACTTTAGCATTACCAGATATCTGTAAGACAAGATCAAAAGCTTTTTTCTTTTTAGAATCCATGTCATCACTTTTAATGTATAGCTGCTTCGTACTCTTATCTTCTAAAGTCAATTTTCGCATAACCTCATAGATATCTTCTTCTTCTACATCAGGTGCTCTAACATACGATTTCATCTCTGTTATAGTCATTTTTGAGACTTTCTCTCTAACTGGATTAGCCTCTTCTTTTTTCTTTTTGGATAATATTTTACCAAACATACCTGCTCCTTATGAGCTCATTTTTGAACTATCGATCTCTATAACAGTATGAACATTTCCTCTTGGGTTGTAATCAGCTACAACTTTCATGTACTTTGGTTTTAGCTTTCTCTCTAAAAGCTCATAAATCTCATTTGCAGAGTTCTCATGAGATACATGTTTATTACGAAAAGAGTTTATATAAAGTTTTATAGCCTTTAGTTCAACTACCCACTCATCAGGTGTATACTCTAAATATATAGTAGCAAAATCTGGATATCCACTTCTAGGACAAAGACAAGAAAATTCTGGTAGAGTCATCTTTATTAGATAGTCGCGTTTATGCTCATTGGGCCATATCTCTAAATCTTTTTCTACATCAAACTCATTTACTATTTTTTCACCATACTTCATTTATAATTCTCCTATTAACTTGCATAAATTTCTTGTAAAGATGAGAGATATTTTCCTTGCTTATAGTCTATATTCATTTTATTTACAAGTTCAAAACTTTCATCTTCTTCTATATTTTTTATCCAGCTCTTTATCCCTTTTTCATGTGCCATCAGGTTAAAGCCATCAATAATATTTTCATTCTCTTTTAATTTCTCTTTACTTGAGTAATAACTATCAAATCTAACTATATCAACATCAAGCTCCCTTAAATATAAAAAACTTGTATGAATTGCTCCTAATCTATCAATAGCAATTAAAACTCCACTTTTTTGAAGAGATTTTAGAATGCTATTATATCTACTAATATGTGAACAATACTCTTGCTCACTTAAAATAAAAATAACTTTTTGATAGGACTCTTCTAAAAGCTCTTTCGTTTTAGCAATAAATTTTTCATTTCTTAATGATGTTGGAGAGATCGAAAGAGCATAGGGAGTCTGTGAATGCCTAGCAAAAAGTAAAACTTGCTCTAATATCATCAAATCATATTCTATATTTAAACCTAGTTTATTTATAACTTTTAGATAACTCTTTGGATATAAAAGCTTTGAGTTTTTGGCCTTTAGCTTTATAAAACACTCTGAAAAAGCTACAGACTTATTTTTAAAAACATCTTGTTTCATAATAGTAAGGCTTCTATTTTTAAGTGCATCAATCACAAGTAGTTCTAATTCATTTGGATTTATATGCTCATATGCTTGAGTATTTTTTGAGTTTCTATTCTCTTCTTGGGATATAAAAAGATTTTCAACCAAATAGTTTAAATCTCTAGAGTACTCAGTATCTATGATTGAGCCAGAGATTTTTATCTCTATATTTTCTACTTTTAACTCACTAGATTTTAAACACATAAGGTCTAAAATAGTTGTAAACTCACTTTTAAGTCCCTCTAGTCCTAAAATAAAATCTCCCCCTTTAATATGTCCAAGAGGGAAGTTTTCAATTTTTTGGCTTTTGAGATAATTAGCTATCCAAAGAGATATCTCTTCTAAAACCTTATCTCCATTGTTGATTCCATAAAGCCTATTTATATCATTTAAGTTATCAATACTTACAAGTATTAATGTGTAATCACCCTGAAGTTTTAGCTTTTTTTTAATATGTTTATAAAGATATTCACGTGTAAAAGTTTTAGTCACATCATCTGTTATTTTTACATCATAACCACGATATATAAGAAATAAAATAAAATAGATGCTAAAGACAAGAAGCAGAATAGATTCAACATAGAACGAGCTTTCTAGAGTATCATAGTTACCTACAAGAGTGTGAGATACAAGGGCAATAATGAGAGCAAAGATAGGAAGTCCCATTCTTAGAGCTAGTCTAAAACGGTACTCCCTCTCTTTAGTTTGTGGTAATAGCATTAATAGCTGTTAAACATCCAGGTGTTTAACATCTTTAGCATGAGTCTCTATATAGTTACGACGAGGTTCAACTTCATCTCCCATAAAGAGAGTAAATGCATCAGATGCAACTTCAGCATCTTCTATAGTTACTTGGAGTAATACACGATTTTCAGGAGTCATTGTTGTTTCCCAAAGTTGATCAGGATTCATCTCACCAAGACCTTTGTAACGCTGAATATAAGCACCTTTTTTCGCATAATCTTTAATATTTTCAAGCTCTACTAAAATATCTTCTTCAAATGTTAGTTCCCACTCTTGAATCTTTTTAAATACATAATTAGCTTCTGTAAAGTGAGGAGCACTGAAAAGATCATCATTAATAAGAAGCTCTTCCATTCCACCTTTTGTTTGAACAAAAATATGAATCTCATTTGCCTCTTCATTGATTGTCTTAGTTAGTACGTTATTTTCGATACTATTTAAAAATTCTTCAACTTTAACATATAAATCTTTTGCACCAAGACTAATCAAGTCTGGATTTTCTACGAAGTGGCGGATAAGGTTTACAAGTGCGTATCTTCTGTCAAGCGCTTCAAGTGAACCAGCATAATGATCAACCATTTTAAAGTAAGATACAAGGTCGTTATGACCCAATGTTTGATTCTCTAAAGATTCAATACCATTGCCAATTAAAAAGTCGTTCATTTCGCGTTGGTCTTTAAAATAAATCTCTTTTTTACCTTTTTTATATCTAAAAAGAGGTGGTTGAGCAAGATATAAGTATCCTTTTTCAACTACATCACGGAAATGTCTAAAGAAGAATGTTAAAAGTAGCGTTTGAATGTGAGAACCATCTACATCCGCATCCGTCATGATTACAAGCTTGTGATAACGTAGCTTCTCTTCATTATACTCTTCACCAATTCCACAGCCCATAGCTGTAATCATATTTGTAATTTCATCAGATTTTAAAATTTTCTCTAGTCTAGCTTTTTCAACATTTAAAATCTTACCTTTTAATGGCAATATCGCTTGGAAAACACGATCTCTACCCATTTTTGCCGAACCACCTGCAGAATCCCCTTCCACTAAATAAAGTTCACAGATAGATGCGTCTTTACTTTGACAATCTGCTAATTTACCAGGAAGCGTTCCAACGCTCATAGAATCTTTTCTACGAGTTAATTCACGAGCTTTTTTAGCAGCTTCACGCCCACGAGCAGCCATTAGTGCTTTAGAAACTATAGCTTTTGCTTCAATAGGATTTTCTTCAAAATACTTTGAAAGAATTTCATAAGTTGATTTTTGAATAAGTGGTTTTACATAAGTATTTCCAAGTTTTCCTTTTGTTTGACCTTCAAACTGAGGCTCGGGAACACGAGCAGATACTATTGCAATAAGCCCTTCACCTGTATCATCACCAGAAATTTTTACGTCTTTTTCTTTTGCTGAAGAATTATTTGTGTTATATGTAGAAATTACACGCGTTAACGCTGCGCGAAATCCAGCTTCATGCGTACCACCATTTGGCGTACGAATGTTATTAACAAATGACGCAACCTTTTCTTCATATGAATCATTGTACATAAGAGCAACATCAAACTCAATATCTTCAATTTTTCCACTAAATGAATAAGCCTGTGCAACAAGTGTTTTTTTATTTAAGTCTTGTACATATTGCTCTATACCACCTTCGAAGTGATATGTTTCTGTTACATCTGTTCTCTCATCTTTAAAAACGATGCTAATAAATGGATTTAAGTATGCTAACTCTTTAAAACGGCGAGCTAAATAATCAAATTCAAAATTTACTGTTTCAGTAAATATACTAGGATCTGGAGAGAATTCTATAGTTGTTCCAGTTTTACGAGTATTACCTATTACAGCTAGAGGTTCTTGAGGTATACCTTTTTTAAAGTCTTGCTCAAATATCTCTTTTTCTCTATGAATAGTCATTTTAAGATCAGATGAGAGTGCATTTACAACAGAAACACCAACACCATGAAGACCACCAGAGACTTTATAAGTATCTTTATCGAACTTTCCACCTGCATGAAGTACAGTTAAAACAACTGTAGCGGCACTCATACCTTCCGTTGGGTGCATATCCGTTGGTATACCACGACCATTATCAGAAACTTTACACGTGCCATTTTTTGTAAGCGTTACATTGATAGTATCACAATGACCAGCCATAGCTTCATCTATTGAGTTATCTATAACCTCATATACAAGGTGGTGTAATCCACGGTGACCTGTATCACCAATATACATACCAGGGCGTTTTCTTACAGCTTCAAGTCCTTTAAGAACTTTAATATTACTAGCACCATAATTTTCCATTAACATCTCCGTAAGTAGCCTTAATTGGCATAATTGAAGTTATTTTATCTAAATTAATCTAAAAGTTTGTTTTATAGGGGATTTTGTAAGCTATCGTTAATTAAATAACGATAGGCATTACAACTGTTTTGAAGTTTTCATCGTTTAATATAAAAGGTAAATTACCTTCATTTAGTCCGATATTAAATTCTGAAGAGTTTATAGAGTTTAAAAAATCTAATAAATATTTTGAGTTTATAGCAATTGAAAAAGGCTCATTAAAACCTGTGGAGTGGCTTATTTCTGTTTTTGCTTCAATGTTATCATCACTTAAACTCTCAAATGTGATCAACTCATTTAAAAACGTAATTTTAACGTCTGTAGAAATAGTAGTTATCTGTTTTATAGAGTCTATCATTAAAGCTTTTGGCAGAATTAGTGAATTTTTAATCTCTTTAGGAATAATTCTTGAATATTCAGGAAACTTTCCATTTATTAGTTTTGTAAAAAAAGTATATTGTTCTGAATGTATAATTAAATTTGTATCATCATAATAAAGTTCAATATTATCAAAAAAGAGTTTTTGTATTTCAATTATTGCTTTTTTAGGAATGATTATTGAGAGTTCATTTTCACTTTCATTATTGATAGTTACAATTGCTAATCTTCTTGTATCTGTAGATGCAAAATTAATACTATCAGTTTTTATATCTATTAATGCGCCATTTAATTCAAATTTAGGGTTATTTGTATCTATGGCTGGCGTTATTTTCTTAAGAGATTCTATTAGAGTATGTGATTCTATTGATATTCGTGCTTTACCTTCATAAGAAGGGAATTCTGGAAAGTCATTAAATGAGAATGTAGGTAATTTAAAGTTTGAATGAGCTTGAGAGATATGAAGCATATCATTTTTTACTTCTAAGTTTATATTACCATCTTTAAGTATTCTAACAATATCTAAAAACTTTTTACCATTAGCGGTAATGCTACCCTCTTTTTCTATATTTACATTTTGTGTTGTAACTAAAAATCCTATTTCATAGTCAGTAGCTTTTATAGTTAGAGTTGAATTTGAAGCATTTATATAAATATGTGAAGTTATTTGTGAAGTATCTTTTTTTTCTAAAAAAGGTCCTGCATGAATGAGTATATTTTCTATAATTGATTTAGAAATAGTTATTATCATATGAAATTCCCTATATAATTATTATAATTTTAGTATGTAGTAGTAGGGGGTAGTGAATACGTGAAAAGGATATTCAAAGCCCTACTACTTGTACATTTACAGCGTGATGAATGCTTAGAGTTTCATTCACGCTTATTCACTTTTAGAATTATATCTTTTTTTAATAGATTTCAGGTATAAAGTTTAAGAGAGGGATGTTATTTTGTTACTTAGTTCTTCTATTTTTACTTTAAAATCTTCATCATCTTGTATTAAATCATTTATTTTTTTAATAGTATGACTAATTGCAGTATGATCTTTCATACCAAAGTACTTAGCAAGTTGTGGCATTGTGTTTTGTGTTAGTTCTCTACATATATAGATGGAAACTCTTCTAGCGTAAACTATGTTTTTGCTACGCCCTTTAGAGCGGATTTCACTTGGTTTTATATTTAAGTCTTTTGCTACGAGTTCTGTAATAGTGTCCATTGAAAGATTTGTTCGTTTTTCATGGAGTTGATCTTTTAAAACGTTTTTAGTAAACTCTAAATCTATATCTATATTCATAAGTTGTGAATAGGCATGTAGTTTTGAAAGAATGCCTTCTATCTCACGCACATTACTCTCTATAACAGTTGCAATATAATTAACAATCTCTTTTGAGAGTTTTACTTTATTGATTTCACATTTTTTTTCTATAATGGCTATTTTTGTCTCAAGCTCAGGTGGTTGAATATCAGCAACAAGCCCCCATTCAAAACGACTTTGAAGACGTGCTTCAAGTCCTGCTATCTTTTTTGGATGTTTATCTGCTGTAAATATAATCTGTTTTCCATCACCTTTAAGTGCTTCGAAGGTATGAAAAAATTCCTCTTGAATACCCTCTTTATTACTTAAAAACTGAATATCATCTATTAATAGAACATCGCATTTACGATATTTTTCACGAAAACGCTCCATGGTATTATTTCTAATACTGCGTGTAAAATCATTTAAAAATTGCTCTACTGAAGTATATATAACTATTTTGCCTTCTTGCAAAAAGACATTTCCTGCAGCCTGCATAAGGTGAGTTTTTCCAAGTCCAACACCACCATAGATAAAAAGTGGGTTATAAATCTTCCCAGCACTTTCACTTACACTCTTTACAGCAGCATAAGCAAACTGGTTGGAGCCACCAACCATAAAGTTGTTAAACGAATGAGATGGATTTAAAAGAGTGCTTCCTTTTTTTACTTCAATGCTTTTTTTAGAAGATTTTTTTTCAATTTTATTTTTTAGCGTTATTTGTACTTTTACTTTTAAATCTGACTTAACCTCAAATAGGTGAGAAATTTTTTCTGTGTATTTATTTTTTATCCAGTTTACTACAAGCGCATTGGGTGCATAAAATATTGCTAAATCAGAAGTAGATTTTTTTTCATCATAGTGCAGATGCTTGATATATCTTTTGTATTCTAATTCACTGATCTCTTCTTTTAATGATTCTAAAACTTTTTGACCTATATTCACATAAAACCTTGTTAATTAATATATATGTGAATAGTACAAACATATTGCATAAATTAGGGTTAAAGATATGTGAATAACT